>JAGVPB010000033.1 GCA_020052415.1 Bacteroidales bacterium
AACGAAGGAGCATAAATTTTTTCATGTTTCTTCGTTTTTATGACCGCCTAAAATTATAAATAATATGTGATACGGAATTGATTATTTATTAACCGTAATTATTCAGCGATGCAGATAATAGTTGTTTAAAATGGGTCAGTTACGAATTCAGGAGAGTGTTTATCCCCTAACGGGGAAAAAATCCTATTTCGTTAATTGACTTCTATGGAGATGTATGCCCTAACGGGCAAAAAAGAATTGTAGTAAAGAAGGGTCAAAAATTGAATTTTAAAAATGGATTTTGTAATGAAATATGGCTCCCTTCTTTTGCTAATGCCCAAAGTTTAATCCCTGCCTGTTATTTCGAATGGTGATTTTATGTCATACAAATAAAACAGATTCCTCAATTTGTTCGGAATGACATTTCGCTTTTGACGGGTGTAGGAGAAGAGGCTGTCTCAAAAGTCATTTTCGGGTTCCACAGTCATACTGAGCCTGTCGAAGTATGATTGATTTTCAACCTAATACACATTTCGACGGGCTCAATGTGACCCATGTTCCCGACTTTTGAGACAGCCTCTTCTCCCTAAAAACAAACCAAAACGTCATTCCGAATGGAGCGAAGCGAAATGAGGAATCTTTTGTTTTCAACTATTTCAAGGGGTAAATAGTTATAATAAAACAAAAAAGCCCCCGAAATTAACCGGAGGCTCTTTTAATGAATAAAATCAATGATTATTTTATAACAACCTTTTTATTCACTGTACCATTTTCATTCGACATGTTCAGGAAATACACACCTTTGGCAATGTCCGAAAGGTCAATGGTGTTGACGTAGTATCCTGAAAAGTCATTTGTTTTCTGCGTGTAAACCACATTTCCGGTCACGGAAACCAACCTGATATTGAAGGATTGACTTTCATCCAGCCTGAATGAAATATTCAGCAGGTTCTGAGCCGGGTTCGGATAGACACTCAGTGCATCGAAGCCTGCATTTTCTTCTTTAGTACCTGTATTTCCAATCTCCCAATCGGCAGTCCATCCCGGTTTGTTGATAACACCGTCGGTTTGAAAGGTCATAAAAATCTTACCGCTTGCAACTGTAACAGGATCCGGCATCACCGTGGTATATTCGCCGGAATAAGTTGCCAGAAGCTGGTTATTGCTTTGATCGTAAATTTTCAGCAGGTCAACACCTTCCTCGGTATTAAAAGATGTAAAAGTGAGGGTGAGGTCCGAAGCCCATGCAGGAGTGATTTTCCAGATGCAGTTCGACAGGTTCTTATAGTACCAGTCGCCGCTGCCGTCATCTAATGAGCCGGAAGGTCCTGTAAGTGTGGTTAATCCGGAGCACCAGGTTGGCTGGAATGAGGTGTATTGAACCCTGTATCCTGTGCCCATTGTTGCATCGCCGTCGCCATCAAAAACCACCAGCATTTTATTTCCGGTGGAATAAATATCTGTGGTCGGTGTGGTAGTTCCAGAGTATGTTCCTATCAACGGGTCGGAAGTTGTGCCACCGTCATAAATGGTAATGATGTCTTCCGTTTCGGTGTCGAGAACAACAAAATTGAGCTTAATCTTCGTAATGGAATCCTGGGGAGTTTGAGGATTGATAAGCCAGCTGCAGTTCACATTTTGTCCATAATTTTCCTGAGGGCCGCTCCCGTCTTCAAATGAACCCACCAAATTCGTCAGTTCGTGATCGGGTGTGCAACCGTAAGGATAGGCGGCATCTGCCGGTTCGATATTATGAACCATTCCCTGGCTTGATGTAAATCCACCGGCACTTGTAATCAGGTACCAGCCGTTTTCCTGACCACTCCAGCCAAAATTCATGTGGTAAGTATCATCCGAAAGGTGAAAACCATCAACAACCCATGCATGGCCGCCATCCGGTGATTGCCCGGAATAATAAACCGGCCGTTTGGCATTCAGTTCTGTTTGAACCATTGTTTTCCAGGTTGCCAATGGATAATTGGAGCGGTTTTTAAAGGAAACTCCGTTTGCATAAAGGAAATAAGTTTTTAATGCATAGGGAACATCATCACTATACGCTCCTGAACCATCCGGGCTGAAATCCATATCAACGGAAACCGCTGCATGGTAACCAATTAATGCCATCGGGAGATTTACATAAGAATCAGAATTATCAACCATTCCATCCCAATCGTAGGTAGTTTCTCCAAAATTAGCGGATTGTGTTCCGTATGGATATTGATAATAACTGTGAGAGCCGCTTCCCTGGTGGGGATATCTCCAGTAAAGCATGATCTGCGACATGGCTGTAGCCACACAGCCTACATAAACCCTTCCGCCGGGTCCGGCAGGATCGAGAGGGCAATAATAATTATATGGCCAGTCCTGATTCCAGGTGCAGGTTAATAAGGGTTCAATATCCTTGCTGCCATCTTTTGATGAGAATGATTCCGGTTTGAAATTAATCAGATCATTCCATTGCTGGATGATTTCAGAGGAAGCTGAAATGCTGTTATTTCTCAGGTATTGGATATGTTCACCATATTCCCAAATCAAACCCCTGAAATTCTCAGGCTGATTGTCCAAAGAATATTGATGGTCAAACGTATAACCGAGTACAGGTTCTATGGCATCTTCCGAGGCAATTAAAATAAAACCATAGCCGGTGAAATTAAAAGCATAGATTACGTTTTCACCGTCCTGATTGATGACATAAAAATCCGAAATTACCAGATCGCTGAAATCTACAGGTTGATGGTAAGTGTTCAGTTTCTGATAATATGCATTCAATGCAATTGCTTTTGCATCCTGCAATTCAACATGGGCGGCAAACATGACCGAAACCATTGAAAACAGTAATAATCCAAGTAAGAGTCTTTTCATGATATATAAAAATTTTTGTTAATATTCATTGAACCGAGCGTTATAAACCGTGCAAATTTATAAAAAGAATTTGAACTTTAAACAGGAGTTGAAATTATTCATTGTCTTGTTCCAAACCTTTTAAGGAGACAAAGATGAATGTCGAAAGGTTCACTGTCCGATATAAATTGTCAATAAATAAACCGGATTGTTAAAATGATATTATTAATTCCGGCGATAATCCATAATCCATAAAAACGCCTCGGTCCCAAATATACCTGCCGATTCTTGCATCTATACCGATTTTAATGAAATTAATTGGAACAAAAAGCAATGTTGTATTAAAACCATAGAAGTCGGCATCGTCCTCCAAAATGATCTTTGAATAAAAAAAGCCGATGTCATAATCTATCCAGTTTCCTGTTTTGCGTTTCGAAAAAACATTTCTTGTTTTCAAAAATATTTTCAATCCTTCTGTTAACCCGCCGCCACTTCCCAAAAGCCAGCCAAATCCTCTCTGGAATCCAGCGCCCACAATGACCTTATTAAATTTGTGCATGTAGGAAAATCCCGGGAAAACAGCAAAATGGTAATGAATCTCGTAGAAATTCTTTTTCTCTTTTTTTATTTTTTCCTTCGAATCGTTCAGGGTGGAAATCCCCTGGCAGAGTGATATTTTTAAGAATAAAAACAACAGGATGCAGAGGATGAATAATTTTTCCATGATGAAATGATCAGAATGATAATAATAAATAAGGATACCAGAATAACATTAAAAGATCTCTGTCCCTTTCAATTTCTAAATTCCCAAGTTTCATATCAAGTCCGAGTTTAATGAATCTATAGATACGAATGTTGCTCTGAAGATTAAGACCAAAGAATATTTGATGATAAAATTCAGGCATATAAGCACATGCAACCCCGATATCATAATCCAATAAATGATTATCTTTTCGGCGCGAAAAGGCATTTCTTAAATTAATTTCCCCCGTTATAAATTCAAATGCAGGAATACCATAGTCATCATCAATCATACCGCCAATACCAAGTTTAATGGCAAATCCGGGTTCAATTATATTATTGAAATTATGATAATAACCGTACTCGATCATGAAGGGGAATTGGTAGGCTAACTCATTGATATGCCGCTTCAAGTTTTGTGGCTTGACCGGAATATCCGTTATGGAATCCTGGGCAGGTGTTGTTCTGCAAATGAATAGAAGCAGGATGAAGAGGATTGATAATTTTTTCATGCAACAACGAATTAAAAGGAAAATAGCACATAGGGATACCATAATATCATCAATGATTCCTCATCCACAGCTAAATTTACGCTCCCAAGTTTGGCATCGAGTCCGATTTTAAGGATTTTATAGATGCGGAAATTGCTTTGAAAATTAAGGCCATAAAATAAATTGTCGAGCCCATTGAACCCATCGTCAAATTGTCCCCCGTATAAAAAAGCTAACCCGATATCGTAGTCGATGAAATGATCATCTTTCCGTCGCGAAAATGCATTTCTTAAGTTTATTTCACTGGTAATAAGTTCAAGTTTAGGATCGCCAAAGTAGTCTTCATCACTTATGACGCCAATTCCAAGCTTTATGACAAATCCCGGCTCAATGATATTGTTAAAGTTGTGGTAATACCCGTACTCGATCATGAACGGAAACTGGTATGCTAATTCATTGATATGCCGCTTCAGATTGATGGGTTTGCCGGACAGGTCAGTGTTGTTGTCGCAGTTTTGTGCAAAGCCATTGCAGTTTGGTAAAATGCAAAATGAAAGGATGTAAAGGAGTTTGTGATAAAAATTTGCTTTTTTCATTATTCAGAAAATAATCATTTGTTAAATCCAAACTGCAAAACAAGCAATGTCAATAATAATGAAGTGATGTCTGTTTTCATGCCATGACCATAGTCAATGTGAATATTGCCAAACTGGATGCGGTGCCCGAATTTTACCCTTTCGAATCCATAAAATGCTGAAAGATTAATACCGATATTTGAATTTGAAGGAATCCATTCCTGATCTTCACGGTGCGTAGGTAAATTTCCAAGACTGTAATATGCGCCAATGTCTAAGTAAAAATTAGGTTTTAAAAATTTCCTGTAAAATAACTGGAACTTTAATATTTGTATAGTTGGCGTAAAGAAAGATTTTCTTGTTTCATAATATTCAGTTGGTCGCCAATATTTTGGACAGTCGCCCTCATAACAAATTCCGGAATATTCAAGATATTTTGGAGTATTCAAAAAGAATTGCAGGCCAAAACCCGTATGCATACTAAAACCCAGGATGAGCCTGTCAGAGAATTTATGTGCATAAGCATATCCGAAATAATTAAACTCAATATCAAAGGAATGCTGATTCTTTTCAATTTCGAAGCGGTTTCTCGTTTTGTATGCGTTCTCCTGTGAAAATGCTGCATTACAGATTAAAAGGAATAGCAGGCAGAGAATTGATAATTTTTTCATTGAATTGCTTTGTTGATATGCAAAAATATTGAAAGGAAATTAAAAAATACTTTTAAAAAAAATCTCTAACTTCAATATTTCAGAAATAAGTTTATACTTTTGCACACCAAATTTTGGCGAGGTAGCTCAGGTGGTAAGAGCGTCGGATTCATAACCCGAAGGCCGAGGGTTCAACTCCCTCCCTCGCTACAAAAATCCCCGGGTAATCCCCGGGTTTTTTATGGAACAATTTATTACATACGTATTATATTCAGAAAAATAC
>JAGVPB010000093.1 GCA_020052415.1 Bacteroidales bacterium
AATGTGTATCATTCTGTAAATCAATCATGTTTCGACAGGCTCAACATGACCATTGAGGTAAAAAATGACTTTTGAGACAGCCTCTTTTATATTAACTTTTGAGACAGCCTCGCATAATTTCTATACATTACCTCTGCCACTTCTCCCTACCCGCCATACGTACGATTACTGGAGTGAATTTTGCCAGGATTTCAACCAGGTTCTTTTGGTAAGACAAAACCCTGTCAATGTTTTTATACACTGTTGGCGCTTCGTCCACATCGCCGCCAATAAGCTCGATGCCAGCATTTTCAGTCATCGCCCGGAGATCAGATGAAGTAATTGTTTTTAACGCCTTTTTCCGCGACAGCAACCTGCCTGCCCCATGTGAAGCGGAATTTAAACTTGCTTTATCGGCCTTGCCCCGGACAATATAACCCGGTTGTGTCATCGAGCCGGGAATGATGCCTGTATTATTTGTTCCTGCCGGCGTAGCTCCTTTCCGGTGAATGATAACCGGAGAGCCATCCTGCAGCTTTTCTTTCCAGGCAAAATTGTGATGGTTCTCAATCATTTTTAAGGGTTCAAGGCTTAATGCTTTTGCAATTTTATTATGAATGACATGATGGTTGCCGGAAGCATACTCGCCGGCAAGGTTCATTGCGATCCAATATTCCATTCCTTCTTCCGAACCAAGGTCGAGCCATGCCAGATGCCTTGCAATATCGGGCAATGCTATTTTTTCACGCGCTATCTTTGAATAAGTTTCGGCTATATGCGCTCCAAATCCTCTGGAACCGGAATGCGACAACAGGGCAATATACTTTCCTTTTGGCAGTTCAGGTAAATCATCCTGACTCGTTACTTCAAGAATTCCCCATTCCACAAAATGATTGCCTGCTCCTGAAGTACCATGCTGACGGTAAGCCAGGTTCTTTAAATCCCTGATCACTTCCGTTTCATTCCAGTCTTTTTTATCAAAAAGTCCTGTATCATGATGATCTTTGGTTTCACCGCCAACACCAAATATGGTATTGTCAATCAGAGCTTTTTTAAACTTTTCCTGTTCTTTTTTGAATTGCCTTTCAGGAATATTATAAACCGTCATACACATCCGGCAGGCAATATCCACTCCGACAGCATAAGGTATAACCACATTGCTTTTTGTGGCCAGCACACCGCCAATAGGCAGCCCATAACCTACATGAGCATCGGGCATCAGTGCGCCGGAAACGGTTATGGGCAGCCGCATTGCAGTATCCATTTGAATGATTGCCTCTTCTTCGATCTGTTCACGTCCGAAGACTTTATAATATGGCGGTTTATCTCTTAAGGTATGAATTTCACCACTGATTTTACGGGGCTTCTTTTTCGGTTTGGGTTTAAGTTTTTCTTCAAGTATCAATATTGCAAGCGGCCTGAAATCCTCATCTCCCGATAAATAATTTTCAGGATGGTCAGCTAATTGCTGAAAAATTTCAATGATCTCCGGTTTTGAAAACTTTCCTGACCTGAGGAATTTCTTTCCCGCCCTGCCGAATTCCCTGATCAGGCTGATATTTTCAATTCCAAGGATATGGAAATCGCCTGCGGTGAATTTTTCTTTTGCCATTAGTTACTAACGATCAAATTTACCGGAATACTACTTTGATTAGTACAATTCCCCACAAAATAAAAAACTCAAAATCCAGTTTATTGTTCCCCTGAATTTTGAGTTTCCTGTGAATCTTCTTATTTATTTCCTAAGGCAAATTTATCAGTGGAATAAAAATTCCTGAGTTTATTGGATCGAAATTTTTTGTGAGTTAAATGAAAAATCAGCAAATTCCACCTTTACCAGGTAAATGCCTTTTGTAAGATTCGTTACATCCTGTGCTACAGAACTAACCTGCAACCCGCTTCTTTGAATGACAAGTGCTCCAGATGCGTCATAAATTTCATAAGAAGATATTTTTTCTTTGGCCGTGATTGTAATAGCATCTGTTGCAGGATTCGGGTAAACCGTAATCTGCACTTTAACTTTGTTCTCATTTATCCCGATGAAAGGAGTAATATCATCAGCCATTCTTGGATTCAGCTTGTACTCCCCAAAGCCGTAAAGCATTACACCGGTAATGTTAAGATGATCGCCAATAGTCGGAGTATAGGCATACATGTCATCATCCATTACAATATCGGCACTCTGACCGTCAATCCCGCGCCAAACGCCATATTGATCAGGTAATTCAGTGACCTCCACATTCTGAACCTGGACAAGAACACTTTCGTAATCTTCCATGTTGGATTGTAAGGCTGTGATTGTGACAACCGCTGGTAACTGATTTCCTTGTGATTCAACACTAAAAGACGAAATATAACCCAATTCAGTCATGTCGTAATACTCCTGAACCTCGCCGGTTACCTTTACTTCGTCACCAATTACCGGAATATTGTCGCTATCGAATACGAATAATCCGTTCCATGCTCCGGATCCATCCTGAATCGCATAACCATTAAATGCTACACCTGTTACAATTCCTGATGTAGAAATTACCTGTCCGTCATAAGGTGAAGCAGCGCCCTGTCCCTGGATGTCGTAGATCGAAACTTCCTGTCCGGCTGAGCCACCGATGATATCGTCAATAGACCTCGGGTTCAGTTTATGTTCATCGAATGAGTAAGTCATAATTCCGATCAGTGTAAGTTCTTCGTTCATGGTTGGGGTGTATAAATAGACATCGTCGTCCACCCTCAGGTCATCGTTGTTCTGATCCTTGGCAGTCCAGATGCCATACTGGTCGGGTAATTCGGTTACAGTTACATTTTCGACTTTAGAGAGAACGCTTTCGTAGCTTTCACTTTGAGCTTCGAGGGCGGTAATAACTACAGGCACCGGAAGAGGATTTCCCGATGATTGAACAGTGAAGGCCGTTACATTGCTTAATTCGGTCATTTCATAATATTCCTGAACTTTAGCAGTAAGTGTAACATCATCACCCATTGATGGTGAATAGGTATTATTGTAAACAAACACACCGTTCCATGCACCATCGCCATCCTGAATATAAAATCCGTTAAATGAAATTGCAGTTACGATGCCATGAGTTATTACAATCTGGTTCACATAAGGAGATGCTGAAGTTTGACCCTGAATTTCGTAAATGGTAACTTCGGTCTGTGCAAATAATCCGGCTGTCAAAAACATAGCAGCTAAGATTGTGTAAAAAGTTTTCATAATAGTATATTTTAAATTATTGTCCTGTATTCTACTGCGTTATTTTCAAATTAATTTTCCGAAATTTTTATGTTATCCAATTCCCATGTAGCACATGCAGAGTTCGTTGAAGTGTACCGGAAAGCTATGTGAACATTCGATCCGATATATGCTGATATATCCGCTTTTCCCGAAGGAATCCATTCCCAGTTATTGTTTCCGGGCGACAGAGTAATCTGAAGGTCGGCCCAGGTTCCTGTTGAAGGATCGCCCGAACCATTATAATCAGTGGAAACTTTAACCTGAAGGGCATTTCCGTTATAATTTCTTGCTGTTTCTATTGAAATAAAGGCTGTGGGAAGACCTGACAGATTGATCGAAGGAGAAATCAGCCAGTCGTCATTTGCATTATAAGAGCCGTCGTAACCGCTGATGGTAACTCCGGGTTCGGGATTTCCATAGCTTGAACTGTATTCCCAAACCTGATCCCCAACAACACTGATATTTTCCCAAGCGCCATAACCGTCGTCAAATCCTTCAAAGAAAAGGATATTACCTGTACCTCCGTCGCAACGAAGTCCGGTAAGCTGTACCTCATAAGTCTGACGTATTAAGAGTTGCGTTTCAGCATCATAAACACTTGCAATTGCAATGAGAGAACCTTTTCCGCTGGGAAGTTCAGTATTGGCAAAGCTCGCATAACCACTGCTCCTGATTATGGTTTGAAATCCGTCACAATCTTCAAGGGTGTGGTTCTCATCAACAAGATTTGCAGAATCGGCGTACGTTTTACCCATTTCGCTGTCGGAAAATTGTACGCTATCCAATTTAATTAATGTTGACTGATAAGCATCAATATTAGTATTTAATTCCTCTATAGAAACTGTTCTGGGTTCATAAAACAAACCTGTTTTTATCTTGTAAACATTGTCAGCGGGTTTGAGATTTTTGATTTCATACAGGCCATGATACAATTCAACAGTACCACCTTTTAATAATATCCTGACAGAATCGCCAAGATACATTCCGCTGGTATAAATAAAATTCAACTGAATTCCCCCTGTAGCATCCTGGATAAAAGAACTTTCATAAATGTTACCTGAATTTTCATCCATAACGACAACCCCAAAGACTGAGTAAATATCGGTAAATGTATAAATCCCGCCACTGTCAACCAGCATTTGCTTGATCTGTCCGATGGTTAAAACTTTGGTTGAATCGAAAGGTATGGATGTTGAGGGTGGTGTATCAGGAGTATCATCCACACAACTGTTTAAAAGGACTACTGTTGTTGCAATTAAAAGTACAAATCTTATTATTATCGGTTGTTTCATTCTGCAAATGTTTTAAAGTATTATTGCTAATCGTTAGAATCTGAAATTTATATTAAGAAAATACTGACGTCCGTATAAATAAAAACGATAGGGTGGAAATTGATCCAGGTCGAAAGGATCGTAGCGCCATTGTTCATACCCGCCAATAGCTAAATCCTGCGTGTCAAGAATATTATTCACGCTGAAATTCAATGAAATATTTTTGTTTTTAATTCTCCATGATTTACCGATATTGGCATCGAGGGTAAATCCCGGGTCCTCTTTTTCCTGCTCAAGGAGATCTGTACGATCGGGATACTCAGGATCATAATTTGCTACTCCTTCAGCGCTTCGGCGGTCAGGATTAATATCCAGATAAACATTATCGTAATAATTAATACTAATACCCCCAAAAATATAATGGGATGAAAAGTACTTAATGCCTGCCGATGCCGCTGTTTGCGGAAATCCGCCATCGAAATATCCTTTCATAAAAATTTGCCTGTTATCCAGTACCTCAGCAGTATTATCCACTGAAATCGTTGCCATTGGATTTGAATCATAGTAGTATTGTCCCATTCCAAGAACCCCGTATAAAGTGAAGTTCTGGGTGACCTTACCCTCAATTCCAAGTTCAGTGCCCCAGTGTATTTTATCAATTCCGGTCATCTGGAAGTTACCAAACGATTGCAGGACTTCATGATAAAAACTACGTGAATAAATCTGATCAGTAAATCTCGTATAATAAACGGTAGCCCTGGCTTGTACGTAAGGCGACCGGTATAAATAACTTAAATCCCCCGACAGGATTTTTTCGCTGTCCAGTCCATTTACAACTTCATTTCGGGTTCTGGGAGAAATATAGGTTGCTCTGAAATAAGGAGCGCGTGTTAAATACATAAGATTCGCATCAATCAAATGACGGCCTGTGATCTTATAAGTTCCACCGGCTTTTAACCCGAAATTTTCAAAGGACTGCTTTTCCGAATCACCGTACGAATCATTCGGGAATTTGCCATTTCGCATGTGGCCCGTTCTCCAGAATTCAGTGTAAGAAATTGTGCCTGAAGTAAAAAAGTCAATCTTTTTATACTTGAAATTTGCCTGTAAAAAGAAATCATAACTATTGATATTGGCTGTATAATCATAGCCGAATTTATCCCCTTCTTTAATCACCTGATTCGGGTGATTCAGGTCATTCTGAATTTCATCCGCATTTTGTGCGTAATCGCGTTCGGCAAACTTATCCCAGTTATGATAAAAATCTCCACCCAGTAAATCATCAACTAATTTATACTGAAAATTCTTATACCAGTTCAAATTTAAACCGCTGCTCAGTGAAATATGATCGTTGATCTTTTTTTGGTAATTGAAATTTGCACCGATCTGGCTTTTATCATTTCTTCTGTCTTCGATCACATACTGCGAAAGCATACCTGTGGTGTTTTGACCCTGAGCACCATCAACGTTATAAATAGTATATAGACTTTTACTGTTAACAAAATAAAATTTGTCAAAATCCAGTTGCCTGAAACTTTCATCATTTTCCCAAAGATATTTTCTTTCTTCGGCGGTATAACCGTTAAAATCCCGCTCATCACTCGGAAGATTTCTGTAATAATCCGGTCGGGGATCAGCAACGTTGTACCAGTCAAGGCGAGTAGAACTACCCTTGCCGAAAGAATAAAATACGGATGAAGTCAGGGTTGTCTTGTCATTGATGTCAAAGTAATGGGTCAAAACCAGCATTGGCTGGTGGTAATTCGACACACTGGCATTTCTTTTTTCACCATTCTGATAACCCCAGTAAGGATTATAATAATTAGTACCTGCATAGTCATTTGCTTCCTGAACACCAGCACCGTTTCTGCCATGTTTATTGGGAGAGCCGTAACCGATCAGGCCGATGCTGTGCTTTTTGCTGATTTTTTTCTCTACTGACAGAAAATAACTATATGCATCGTAAAAAGTACCTTCCACATAACCTTCCTGTGCCCATCTCCGCGAGCCGGATGCAGTGACTGCCCAGCCGTTTTCCATCAGGCCTGTTGAGTAAAGAAACATCAAACGATTGCGGTAATTCCGGTTTGTAAGCGAATAGGTAACTTTAATCTGTTTACTGAAAGTCGAAGCACGGGCAACGATATTGGTTACTCCACCAACTTCACCGAAGCCATATTTTGAGAATCCGATTCCAGTTCCGATTTCCTGATTCCGGGTTACATCGTTAAGGCCTCCCCAACTGGACCAATAAGCACCACCTGTTTCCAGGTCATTCAGAGGAACACCATTCATCAATATGCTTGTATTGTCCGATTCATATCCCCTGATTTTATACCTGGTTTGCCCAAAAGTAAAACCAGCCGTTGAAACAAAAATATCCCGCGATGATTGCAGCAATCCGGAAATTTCCTGTGCCTGTTCATCACTCTCCAGATCTTCAGCAAAAACAGTTAGCTGCGGCATATCTGATTTATCAGACTTCATCTTCAGTGTGTCACTCTCCTGGGCGCTTGTAATTACTATCGAAGAAGCACAAAGAAGTGTAAAAAATATATTTCTAACCATAATTTTAATCCTCACATTTTGAAGGGGGAGCAAAAATAATTAAAAACCTGAAAGAACAATGTTTTAATGGTTCTAAATTACCAGGGTAAAGTATATAGTTATGAACACTGCCGGCAACTTGGTGTTTTCAAAACTTTTGTATTATTTTCGCAGCATTAATTATTATAGTTGAGAATGCTCCAAATTCAGGTAAAATGAAAAAAACAATTTATTATTCTTTGCTGATCTGTATCCTGTTTACAGGATATTCCAACCGGACGACTGCACAACAGGAAACCAAATATAAGGTTGCAATAGTGGGATTTTATAACCTTGAAAATCTTTTCGATACCATCAATAACATTGAATTAAGGAACAGTGAGGAGTTTACACCTGAAGGCAGGAACAAGTGGACATCGAAAAGATACCATGAAAAACTTAATAATATGGCATTCGTGATTTCCAAAATTGCCAAGGAAACTTCACCTGATGGCATAGCATTGTTAGGTGTATCGGAGATTGAAAACAAGGGAGTTCTCGAAGACCTGGTTAAAGATCCCCAGATCAAAGACAGGAATTATCAAATTGTTCATTACGATTCTCCTGACTGGAGAGGTGTGGATGTAGCGCTTCTGTATCAACCAAAATATTTTAAAGTTACCAACAGCAATTCGCACTGGCTTAACATGGCTGATACAAGTTTCAGAACAAGAGATCAACTGGTGGTTTCCGGATTGCTGGATGGAGAAATGGTTCACGTTATTGTCAACCACTGGCCTTCACGAAGCGGAGGCGAAAAAGCAAGCCGCCCCAAAAGAAATGCTGCCGCCGATCTCACTCGTCACATTGTGGATTCCCTTTTTGCCATTGATAAAAATGCCAAAATTCTGGTAATGGGCGACCTTAATGACGATCCTGTAAATCCGAGCGTTAAAGACCATCTCAGGACAAAAGGAAAGACCGATCAATTGCTCGAAGGTGATTTATTCAATCCCATGTATAAAATGTACAAGGACGGAATTGGGTCCCTTGCTTACAGGGACACCTGGAATCTTTTTGACCAGGTTATTGTTTCACAGGGGCTCTTAGGTGAAGATAAAGCCACATTCAAATTTTATAATGCCAAGGTTTTCAATAAAAGTTTCCTGAAACAGGAGGAAGGCGCGTATGCCGGTTATCCGCTCAGGACGTTTGCCGGAGGCGTTTATATGAACGGATACTCCGATCACTTCCCTGTATATGTTACACTGATTAAGACTGCAAAATAACAGCTTTTCTTACAATTTCATTTTTGTTAATTTTTGGATCCCATTCCGAAAATTTACTTGAATTTTTGGATTACATTCCGAAATTTTGCATAAATATTTCTGAAATCCGGATTAACTCTTACTTCAACTCAGCAGGTGTAACACTAATTTCATGAGCCTTACCGCTTCGAAGTACGCTTAGATTTATCATGCGTCCAATTACACTCTCATCCATCAGCCGGTGCAGGTCATCAATTGAACCGATGCTGTTGCTATTGAAACCGACGATAATATCGCCCGGAAACAAATCTGAATTGTGGATTCCTTTGTTATGATCCACCTCAACAACATAAACCCCCGTATGTTTTTCAAGTTTATTGTACTGGACAATCCTGGTGGTAAGCTTCACTATCTGTCCGACGATGCCAAGATAGCCTCTTCGCACCTTACCTTCGATGATCAACTTACCTGTTATAAGCTGTGTAAGATTGGAAGAAACCGCAAAGCAAAGACCCTGCGCAGGAAGAATAATTGCTGTGTTCACACCGATTACCTCACCGGCTGAATTCACCAGCGGACCACCCGAATTTCCCGGATTTAATGCAGCATCGGTTTGAATCACATCATCAATCAATCGCCCCGATTCGGTTCTCAAAGTCCTCCCCAAAGCACTCACCACTCCTGCCGTTACTGAGTACTGGAATCCATAAGGATTACCGAGGGCTATAGCGATTTGGCCAACCTGCAGCCGGTCGGAGTTTCCAAAGACAACCGATTTATAACTGTCGGCATAAATTTTCACTACGGCAAGGTCCGTCGCCGGATCCTGTCCAATGACTTTAGCCTCGTGTTCCGATCCGTCAGGTAAGGCAACCAGGATTTCCTCTGCATTGCTGATTACATGATTATTGGTAACAACATAGCCGTCGGAAGAAATAATAAAACCTGAACCTGTTGCATAAGGATTTTGGGGATTGGGAGGTTTTGTTCCCGGAACCTGCTTCTTTTTTACTTTGATATGGACTACACTTTTACTAACTGATTTTGCAGCATTAACAATGATTCCTGAATAAGCGTCCAGGGCATATTGATCAGGTATTGGAATTCTGGTTTCCAAATGCAGATCATCTTCAGTTGAAATAAAACTTAACATATAAATATGAATTTATTTCAGGCAAAACCAATATCGAACCAAAATGAATCTTCGACAGTTTGGCAGTAAAGAAAGATCAATTGGACAGTAATTTTAAAATACCGGCTTGACGGCAATTTAATTCCATTATCCTGAGTCAGGGATTTTCTACTTTTCCTTTTTTTCGCGCAGATACGAACATAATGTTGCGGTTCAGTCCATTATACCCGGCTCTTTTTATGGGAGAATTCCTGAATAGCTTTTGATATTGATCAGGATTCAATTCCTCCCAATCGTTTTTTTTCATCTTTTGTAATCCTTCCGACAAACTGAATTCAGGTTCATTGTGTGGCTCCGAAAGCCGGTTCCATGGACAAACATCCTGGCATATATCACAACCAAAAATATTATCCTGAAACTTTCCAGCAAAACTTTCCGGTATTTCATCACTTTTATTTTCGATTGTCCAGTATGATATGCACAGATTTGCATCGAGCTGATTTGGCTTCAATGCACCGGTGGGACACGAATCAAGGCAGCGAGTACATCCCCCGCAATGATCAGGTTCTAAATAATTATTATACTCAAGCTCCAGATCACAAATAATCTCACCGATAAAAAAGTATGACCCCTGTTCCTTGGTGATCAGGCAGGTATTTTTACCTATCCATCCCAAACCGCCGCGGACAGCCCAGGCGCGATCTAGAACAGGTGCAGAGTCAGTGAAAGCACGAGCGTTTACATCCCCAGCCTCTTTTCTTATAATGGCAATAAGTTGCTTTAACTTTCTTTTCAATACAAAATGGTAATCGGTTCCATAGGCATACCTGGCTATTTTATAGGTTTCACTTGCATTTGTGCTGGCCTGTGGAAAATAATTTAAAAGAACCGAAATGACTGATTTTGCGCCTTCCATAAGCTTGCGCGGATCGGTTCGCTTTTCGAAATGATTGGCCATATATTCCATTCGGGCGTACTGGCTGTAATCCAGCCAATTCCTGAGCTTATCAGCATCATTTTCAAGGTAATCAGCTTTTGAAATGCCGCAGGAATAAAATCCAAGTCTTAAAGCTTCGGATTTAATCAACTCAGATAAAGATTGTTTGTTTCCGGAATCCATCAATGGATTTAGTTAACAGTATTATTCTCTAAATATGAAAAACCATACCTACGGCAAGTTGGAGTATTGGGTCTATCGGATATAGGGGAAATACTGACAGTCAAACCCTTATACCCTTTATATCCCTTATTTCCCATACTTATACTTCTAAATATACTCTAATTTATCCTGCATGAAGTAAAATTCTTTTTGAAATACCCTGATTAAAAAAGCTTTGCCTGATCAGTGTTTCTGGTTTTTCCAAGATGCTTATATGCCAGTTCGGTAACCTCGCGGCCACGGGGTGTTCGCATGAGGTAACCCTCCTGTATGAGGAAAGGCTCATACACTTCTTCAATGGTTCCCGGGTCTTCGGCAACTGCTGTGGCAATAGTCGTAATCCCAACCGGCCCGCCTTTGAATTTATCAATCATGGTAGTAAGGATTTTTGTATCCATTTCATCCAGGCCGTTTTTGTCAACATTCAGCGCAGAAAGGCCGTACAGAGAGATTTCCATATCTATTTTACCATTTCCCTTTATCTGTGCAAAATCCCTGATACGCCTCAGCAACAGGTTGGCAATCCTCGGTGTACCCCGGCTGCGGCGGGCTATTTCGGCAGCAGCATCATCACTGAGTTGCACCTTGAGGATTTTTGCAGAACGTTTTACAATGTGGTTCAGCGTTACAGAATCATAATAAGATAAACGCGAATTGATCCCGAAGCGCGAGCGCAGGGGCGCAGTTAAAAGCCCTGAGCGGGTTGTCGCTCCGATAAGCGTAAAAGGACTAAGGCTGATCTGAACGCTTCTTGCATTTGGCCCGGTTTCGATCATGATATCAATGCGGTAATCCTCCATTGCACTGTAAAGATATTCCTCAACCACAGGGCTTAAACGATGGATCTCATCAATAAAGAGAACATCGTTTTCCTCCAGATTGGTGAGCAGGCCGGCAAGGTCACCGGGTTTATCGAGTACCGGACCGGAAGAAATCTTTATATTTACTCCGAGCTCATTAGCTATGATGTGTGATAAAGTTGTTTTTCCCAGTCCCGGCGGGCCATGCAGCAGAACATGATCGAGAGATTCGCCGCGCAGTTTGGCGGCTTCTACGAATACCTTCAGGTTATCCACCACGTTCTTCTGGCCTGCAAAATCATCAAAGCTAACCGGCCTGAGGACTTTTTCGATTTCCAGTTCAGTTTTAGTAAGGAATTTCCCGCTTGCATCCAGATTTTCGTTCATTTAATCCAAAATATAAATACCGGGCAAATGTAAGAATTTTAAGGAAGGCGGGTTACTGTTTCAGAGCATTAGTTCAATCAAATTTCCTGCAAAATACAATATTAAAATATTTTGTAATTTAGCGCATCAATTTAAAAGATCAGGGCCATGAAGCACATTATTGTAGCAATTGATTTTTCCCGCTCTTCGCTGCACGCATTGGAATATGCAATTAATCTGGCGAACCGTATTAAATCCAACATCATACTGGTATGGGTAGATAACACCAAAAGTGACGAATCCGTTTACCCTGACCTGATGATCGGCAGCAGAAAGGAAATTACCATCAGTTTTGATGAAATAGTTGCGAAGTACAGTCCAATGTTAAAAGAGGGTGAGATCACCTATAAAATCAGGAAGGGTAAAGTACATATCGAAGTAGCCAATCAGGCTAAATACAGCGATGCCATGCTGGTTGTAGCCGGCGCTCACGGAGTGACAGGATTCGAAGAATTCTGGATTGGAAGTAATGCTTACAGGATAGTTACTTATTCTCCATGTCCGGTCATTACTATTCGCAGCGATTATAATTTTAAAAAAGACATTAAAAAGATTGTCCTGCCCATTGACAGTACTCTCGAAACAAGGCAGAAACTTCCCTTTTCAACCATCATTGCCAAATATTTTAATTCTGAAATACATGTGGTTTCCCTGCAAAATACAACCATTAAAGCCGTAAGGCAAAAGGTAGATAATTATACAGCCCAGGTAAAAAAATATCTTGAGGAAGAAAATGTTCCTTTCATTAACGAATCGGTGGATGCTGAAAATATTACAAATGCTACAATCGAGTATGCAAACAAAATCGGAGCTGATTTAATCGTAATAATGACAGAACAGGAAATGACTACAGCCAACCTCTTTTTGGGAGCCTATGCCCAGCAAATGGTGAATCATTCTCCCATACCTGTTTTGAATATTCATGCAAAAGAATACGTTAGAGTAGGATAACAACATTGCTATGAGTAAGGTATTTCTTTTATTGTTTTTATTTGTCGCGATCCAATGGCTGAAAGGACAGGATAATGGCGGAAATGTAAAAATAATTCAGGATGCAAGGATTGACAGCCTGGTGCAAAAACACATTGAGTTGAATAAAATAGATCCCTGCATTAAAGGCTGGAGGATCAATATTTTCTTCGAATCGGGTAATAATTCAAAACGGATGGCTATTGAAGCCAAATCGCAGTTTGTTCAAACTCATCCTGATATTCCATGTTATTTGATTTTCCAGGAACCATACTATAAAATAAGGATCGGGGATTACCGCACAAAGGTTGAAGCCTCCGGGATTCTAAAGGAAATTGAAGCAGAATATCCGTATGCTTTCGTGGTGGAAGATAAAATTAACTTCCCGGAACTTTATTAAAATTAAATATGAAAACCCTGTATATTGTACGACATGCCAAGTCCGCCTGGGACCAAATTGCCCTGGATGACCATGAGAGACCTATAACTGAAAAAGGCAAAAAGCGGACGAAAAAGGTGATTGAATACCTTGTTGAGAAAAAGGTGACCGTGGATTTAATCATTTCTTCGGATGCAGTGAGGGCAAAGGACACCGCCATGATCATTGCCAAAGGGCTCTCTTATCCTATTAGAAACATTCAGCTATCAAGCTCAGTTTACAATAGTGATTTACAAACCCTGATGAATTACTTTTATGACCTTTCCAAAGATGTTGAGTCCTTAATGATGGTTGGCCACAATCCTACCTTTACCTCCTTCGCCAATTTTTTTCTTGATAAGAAAATTGACTGGCTGCCAACCTCGGGAATTGTGTGTATTGAGTTTGAAACTGAACAATGGGAAAATGTACTGAATGCAGAAAAAAGGACTAAATTTGTGGTCTCACCAAAGATCATAAAGGCGAGGAAAAAGGGAAATAAAAATTAACTTTACGGTTGAATGTTGGAATCCGATTTTAATCACACGACTTCAGATTATATTATTAACAGGGAGATCAGCTGGCTGCATTTTAACGGCAGGGTTTTACAGGAAGCTATTGATCCGGCGACTCCTTTGGCTGAAAGGATAAAGTTTCTCGGCATTTTTTCGAATAACAGGGACGAGTTCTTCAGAGTAAGAGTTGGCTCGCTGAACCGTATGATAAAGCTGGAACGGGAAGATTTAAAAGAAGATCCGAAATTAATCCTGAGTCAGATAAAAGAAATTGTGGTTCAGCAGGAAAGGGTATTTACCGAAACCTACTTTACGATCGTTTCGGAACTTGCCGGTGAAGGCATCCACATTATCAACGAAAAGGAGCTGGATGCAGAACAGGGTAAATTCGTTAAGCAATTTTACCGTGAGGAGCTCAGGCAATACCTTTATCCGATGATGCTTCAGGATTTTCAGAAAATAACCTCCATCAAAGACGGCTCAATCTATCTTGCTGTAGAATTAAAAAGCTCATCGGAGGGTCAAAATGTGAATTATGCCCTGATAAAAGTTCCCCAGAAATCACTTTCACGATTTCTTATTCTGCCGTCAAAAAACGATCATCATTTCATCATTTTACTTGACGATGTGATCAGATACTGCCTCGGTGACATATTTTCTATTTTTGGCTATGATACTTTTAACGCTTACACCATAAAAATTACAAGAGATGCTGAACTCGATTTAGATGAAGATATTTCGAAAAGTTTTCTTGAAAAGATGAGTCTTGGTATCAAACAAAGGAAAAAGGGAGTGCCCGTAAGGTTTGTTTATGATGAGAAAATACCTGAGAATTTTTTAAAAAAAATAACCCGTAAGCTTAAAATTTCAGGTGAGGACAGCATGAGGGGCGGTGGACGCTATCATAACTTCAAGGATTTTATGGCATTTCCAAAAATAGGCGCGGAAAAATTATTTTATCCGGCTTTTCCACCACTCGCCAATAAAAATATTCCGGCAAATACAAGCATCATTAAAATACTGAAGGAAAGGGATCTTTTGCTGCATTTCCCTTACCAGTCCTTCCAGTACATTCTTGATTTGCTCCGCGAGGCTTCCATAGATCCGGATGTGACTGAAATTAAAATGACTTTTTACCGTGCTGCCAAATATTCAAATGCAGTGAACGCTCTGGTGAATGCAGCGAGAAACGGCAAAAAAGTAACGGTATTTCTCGAAATCCAGGCTCGATTCGATGAAGAGGCAAATATCACCCTTGCCGGGAAACTTCATGATGAAGGGGTAAAGATTGTTCCTACCATTCCAGGATATAAAGTTCATTGTAAACTGATTTGCATTAAACGCAGTGAGGCTGATCAGGATGTTTTTTATGCCAACATAAGCACAGGGAATTTTAACGAATCTACTGCAAATATTTATGCTGATGAAAGTTTGCTTACTGCCCGGCAGGAAATCTCGACAGAAGTGGATATGGTGTTCCGTTTATTTGAAACACGGTTGTACAATCCTGAATTCAATAATCTTATTGTATCCCCATTTTACACCCGAAAGTTTTTTATAAATTTGATTGATACCGAAATCAGGAATGCTAAGCAGGGTAAGGATGCCTGGGCAATCGTAAAGGTTAACAGCATTGTTGACAGGAAGATGGCTTTAAAGCTTTATGAGGCAAGCCAGGCAGGTGTGAAATTAAAACTGATCGTCAGAGGTATATGCGTCCTGATACCAGGGATGGATGGAGTAAGCGAAAATATTGAGGTGATCAGCATTGTGGATCGCTTTCTTGAACACTCAAGGATTTTTGTATTTTGCAACGACAACGACCACCAATACTATATCGGGTCTTCCGATTGGATGCCCCGGAATCTTGATAACCGCATTGAGGTAACAGTACCGGTGGCCGATAAAGAATTAAGGAAGGAATTGTGGGACCTGCTCCAGATTCAGCTAAACGATAATTGCAAGGCAAGGATCAGCGGTTCGGGCTTTATTAATGAATATCGCAAAACCGATTCGAAAAATCCGGTCAGGTCCCAGTTTGAAATTTATAAGTACTTCAAAAACAAAATAATCTGAAACGTCTTAATTACATGAACACCATTAAAAGCACAATTCCTTCACCTCACCCGATTCAACCAATTCAGTCCACGAATTACACGAATTCCACGAATCCACCGATTCAACCAATTCACCCGATTCAACCAATTCAGTCCACGAATTCCACGAATTTCACGAATCCACCGATTCAACCAATTTAACAGTTAACCATAATGCTCTTTGCAGCCATAGACATAGGATCCAATGCAGCCCGGCTTTTATTTGCAAATGTTTATGAACCCGGGAAAAAAATCATTGTCGAAAAAGCTACTCTTGTACGCATCCCGACCCGTCTTGGTGAGGATGTTTATACCATCAATAGAATAAGCCAAGAAAAAGCGGATAACCTGATCAAAACCATGAAAGCCTTCAGACTTCTCATTGAAGTATATAAGCCTGTCTCTTACGATGCGTGTTCAACGGCAGCTATCAGAGAAGCTGAGAACGGATCAGAGGTTATCGAAAGGATTAAAAAGGAGTCAGGATTTAAAGTGAGGATGATTGACGGGATAGAGGAAGCCAATATCATTCGGCAGACCAATATCATTGGATTTGAACATCCGTCGAACCTGACTTTATATGTTGATGTCGGCGGAGGCAGCACCGACATTTCCATTATGAACAGCGATGAAGTTTTAGGTGTAAAGTCTTTTAATATCGGAGCTTTACGTATTCTGAACGAAAAGGTGGATGAAAAGGAATGGGATAAGCTTGAAAAATGGCTTAATAAATACAAGGCATATTTTGGTGAAATAAATATCGTTGGATCAGGTGGAAATATTAATAAAATAAACAAACTTTACGGCGATCCGTTCCATCTGGTTCTGACTTTCGAAAAACTGAAATATGCTTATAAGTATTTAAAGAGTTTTACTCTTGAAGACCGGATAAACAAACTTGGCCTCCGTCCCGACCGTGCTGATGTAATTGTGCCGGCAGCTAAAATATTTCTATTTGTGATGAAGATAACTTATGCAAAATCAATCCTCGTACCTAAAATCGGATTGGTTGACGGCCTGGTTTATCAGTTGTATAAAAACAATAAAATGATAAACAACCCGGACTGAGATTACCCGGGTCATTTTATTTATGGTTTTTTATTGTTTAATTAATTTGAGTTTCTGTATGCAAAATTCATTACCGTTTTTCACCCTCACAAAATAAATTCCACCTGAATATTCACTCAAATCAACTGATTTTACAATTGTTCCGCCGGCCAATCCTTCAAATGAATAAACATCATTTCCAAGAAGGTCAACAATTGCAATGGAATATTTCCCGGTAAAGTTCGCTTTAATAATAAAATTACCCGAAGAGGGATTTGGATAAAGCATCATGTTACTTACACCAAACTTTTGTATTCCAGTGCACGGATCCACATAGATATCCTGTTGGGCTGATTTTTCACAACCGTTGAAACCCGTGTAGGAATAGTAAATGGTATGAGTGCCAATACCGGCTGTACCCGGATCAAACCAGCCTTCCGTAATTCCAGGTCCTGTATAAGTACCGCCTTCCGGCAATCCGCCGGTGAGTTCAAATGCCGGCCAGGTAAGGCAAACGTCGGCAAAAGGCTCAAGTGTGGTTGGAGGTAAGGCATTCACTGTGATATAGTCTTCAATCAGCATCGTATTGGTGCCGGAACCACTCGAAACCGTAAGTTCGACATCATAAACTCCAAAAGAATTATACAGGACTGTCGGATTTTGTTCAGTCGAGGTCGCCGGATCACCGCCAACAAATGTCCAGTTCCAACCGGTAATAATTCCAGTGGAGTTATCCATAAACTGAACCTCTCCGGTTTCGCAAATCTCCGTCAAATCTGAACCGAAATTGGCTACCAGGGTATTGTCAATGCAATCCTGAAAATAAGGATCGAAACACGAAGCCGAACCCGGAGGCCAGCAAACATCAAAGCTCATTGTGTTGTCGGGGCAGATAACTACATAAGTAGGATAACCAATAAAAGGCTGGCCGGCAATTACAGTGTTTATGGCTGCTGGCCCTCCCCCCTGCGTTCCCGCACAAGGATTGGTAATTCCATATTGAGCTTTATAAGCATTGATCTGAGCATTATTGTCGGTAGGTGACAGGCCCCACATCAGGACATCTTCCTGACCGGCGCCCCAGTTAACGTACACTTCTTCAATTAATGGAGCATACGCTATACATGACGGTCAGGTAGTGTAAAACAGATCCAGAAAGATTGTCTTACCCAGGGCAAGCTGTTCATAAAGATTCCACGTATTTCCATCCGAATCGGTGATGGTGAAATCACCGACCAGGTTTGCCGTTTTTACCATTGAAGGTTGAGCCGGCCTCTCTGCAATGTTTTCTCCCTGCGACCAGGCAAGACTAAAGGCAAGGGAGAGGGTCAGGAGCAGTAAAATTTTTTTCATTTTTCTAAGTTTTAGTTTAACATTCGTAAAACCTGAACAAATATAACTTGTTTATTTAATTGACAACACAATCCGTTTTTAAGTTCGCTGGGACTGAAAATTAATAATTTTGCCGGATTAAAAAGAAAATGGGAGAAATAAAAATAAAAAAGCCTGAGTGGCTTAAAACCCGGGTTCCGATTGGTAAAAGATACCTCGGAGTAAGGGATATTGTAGAAAAAAACAAGCTTCATACGATCTGCTCCAGCGGTCATTGCCCGAATATGGCCGAATGCTGGGCAAGGGGAACCGCGACCCTGATGATCCTTGGCGATATCTGCACCCGCTCCTGTAAATTCTGCAATGTAAAAACCGGAAGACCTCTGACTGCCGACTGGAATGAACCTCAGAGGGTAGCGGAATCCGTCAGATTGATGGGTGTTAAACATGTGGTGATCACATCCGTTGACAGGGACGACATGGAGGATGGCGGTGCAGCAATCTGGGCCTTGACAATTGCTAAAGTGAAAGAACTGAATCCAGACACAACGATCGAAACCCTGATACCTGATTTTGACGGGAAAAAGGATTTGATCCTGAAAATTATTGGAGCCAGGCCGGAAGTTATTTCGCACAACCTTGAAACTGTAAGAAGAATTACACCGATCATCAGGAGCAAGGCAAAGTACGATCTGAGCCTTGAAGTGATACGTTTTGTAGCTGAGTCCGGAATAAGGTCGAAATCCGGGATCATGACCGGACTGGGTGAAGCGGAAGAAGAAGTTTTAGAAACCATGGATGATTTGCGCTCTGTGGGTTGTGAAGTTCTGACCATTGGACAATACCTTCAGCCTACAAAACACCATCTTGCAATTAAAGAATTTACCTCACCGGAATTGTTTGAAAAATACCGAAGGGCAGGACTCGAAAAAGGATTCCGGTATGTGGAAAGCAGTCCGCTGGTAAGGTCGTCGTATCACGCAGAAAGACATGTTTTTTAGTTCAAGGTTTCAAGTTTCGGGTTTCAAGTTTCAGGTTTCAGTTTGACCTTGCCTGAACAACGTTGACCGTTTTTTGTTTATGTTATTGTTATGTTGACTTTTTCTTTTTTGGTTACTTTTTTCTTTTTGTTGATAACCCATGTTCGGCTTAGGCTCTGCCTAAGTCGAACATATCTCCGGAGGCTTATGCCTCTTATACTATACTGTTTTCAACAACAAATCAAGTTTTATTACATCCATAACAAAGTCTAATTCTGTATAATTCCTCGCATTTGAATATTAATAATCTTCCGGACTGACCTACACCTCCTATCGCTTATTTTGTAACCTGTTGACAATTATTCGAATTTATTGGGAACTGATATAAATAGTTTCATTTTGTCTGGAATGGACTGTTTTATCAGGCTGTAGCCTGGCAGGATATATTCGACTTAGGCAGAGCCGTAGCCGAACAATGGTTTAAGTGACCGATGTGCGCTACACCTTTTTGTCCTTGTTATTTTACAATCAGTTTCTCAATCCATACCTTATCACCATTACTTATTTGAACCAGATAAATACCTTTTCCTTTATCCGAAATGTCGAATAAAGCAGGACTTCCGCCAGAGGATGAAAGAACAGACTTATAAACCTCACGGCCTGTAAGGTCTGATATTTTTATTTCAACAGACCCTGTAATATTACTCAGGATTACAGTAAATGAACCATTAGTTGGATTTGGAAAGATGGTAATATTGTCCAAAACCGGAGGTACTTCACTTGTTCCGCTAAGCGTACCTTCAATTTTTACATTGTCAATAAAAATATTATTCCCGAAACCGTTGTAGGATTCAAATACCACACGGAGATCAGGGTAACCCTTCCAGGGAGTTAAATCAATAGCGGGACAAACAGGATTACCTTCGGCGCCGCACCAGTCGGCTTCCGATTGAGGAATGAAATTATTTGAAGTAGGATCTGTCGTTGCAAAATTTCCAAGACTGTCCTGCCCAAGCTGAAGTAAACGAACCCATTGCGATCCGCAATCAAAGTTAACGTACACGATCAGGGAATCTGTGTATTGAGGAAAACGCTGTGCATAAGCATACTGAAACTCAAGACTGGCTTCTTTATAATCGGTCAGGTTGATCAGCGGAGAGATCAGCCTGTCGCGCTGTGCAAGTCCGATATAGTTTTTAATATTGATATAAGCCGCATTGCTCCCCGGGTCATTACCTTCCACCGCAACGATTTCCCAGGTTTTACTGCTGTCAGGATTTTCAGTTGACCAACTCTTGTTTTCCAGTAGAAGTGTTTCAAAATCTTCATCAAAAGGTAAGAAAAGGCCGCCCGGATTTATCATTGCATTTTTGGTAAGGGTACTGCTTCCGTTTAGGTTTGTCGCAGTAAGCGTTACGTTATAAGGCATGGGAATACCGAGTACAACTTCGGGATTCTGTGAGTTCATGGTAGTTCCGTTCACAAAAGTGACTGAATCAGGATAAAAGCTCCATTGCCATTCAATCGGGTTATATACTGTAGCATCAGTGAACTTCACGGTATCGCCGGTGCACGGTAAAGTATTGCCGGCAGAATAAGCCACTTCGGGCAATATGGTTGTATTGGCATTGATAAAATCCTGCATGATCAGCGTGTCCGATCCGAGATAGTTGGTGGCAATAAGGGTAACATTATATAATCCGGAATAAGTATAAATGATGTTCTGTGGATTTTGATCGCCTGAAATATGAGGAGTCCCGCCTTCAAAAATCCACTTCCATTGAGTAGGTTCATATTTTGACAGGTCGGTAAAGTTGACTCCGCTGCCTGTAGGTACGGAAGTTATATTTGATTCGAACGCAGCTTCGGGCATGGCATCTATATTCACCATCGCCCACCAGGTTCCCCACTCGTCCTGTGAAGCGGGCACTTCGGCATATTGTTGAATGGTCCAGAAATCAAGGTCATCCACCGGATCTATCATGGTTGCCGTGTAATCGCCCCACCGGTTGCGGTCGGCTCCATAAGTCTTGAAATACGGCGCAAGCCCGTCAACGAATTGGTAACTGTCGCGCAATATATTCGATGGATCTGTTGCGTATCTGAATGAGTAACTTCCGCTGGCGTATTGTTCCGGTGAAAAGCTTGCATACCCGACCATGATATCTTCATTTGCATTAACGGCGATGGTTGCAAAAGCATAACACCGGTTTCCATTGGCATCATCAACCCTTCCCCTTTGAAGTATTGTACCATCCAATGCCAGTTCAAACCACTGAACAGAACACCTTGTAGGATCATCAGCCGGAAGATAAATATGATGGGTGCACCACAATTTTCCATGACGGTAAACCATATTTTCCATCCTTGCATCCACGGTATTGATTTTTTCGTCCGATCCAAGCTGTGGCGCAAAATTACCTCCGTTGGCATAAGAACCGTTGCCCCAGGGATCGGCAATTTCAATGACGCCGATATCTTCCACCGTTTCATTTCCCAATCCGCCCGTCACCTTTCTCAAACCCAGATAGCCAAATCCGCCAACATTACCGCCGGCGTTATTTACAATGTAAATATCTTCTTCATCTGTGTCGAAAGTTACGGCAGGTATCAG
This sequence comes from Bacteroidales bacterium, assembly GCA_020052415.1. Classification (GTDB taxonomy): domain Bacteria; phylum Bacteroidota; class Bacteroidia; order Bacteroidales; family JAADJA01; genus JAADJA01. The sequence goes on from JAGVPB010000093.1 coordinate 21,768, forward strand.
TGTGAACCCGTCATAAATCTGGAAGCGTGTATAATCAACTACCGGCAAATGATCATAGAAGTCACCTTTTTCAAAAACATAAAGTGCCGAATATCCGAAACTGCCGCCGAACATATTGCCCGAAACCACGATCCAGTTTTTATTAAATCCGACATTGGGGTAATCGAACCAATGCGTATCATCCGGGTCGCCGTCGAATACGTAAAGGAACCAGTTTCCAGTGGGATCCGAGTTCTCCGAAACCCCGACCATCAGTTTCGACAAAGCGGGGTTTGATTCGCTGGGCATGATGAATATCCAGCGGTTTTCATAAGGATCGTAATTGATTTTCGGATCAAACACTCCGCCGGCTCCGGGAACAGAATGCCAGAAACTTCCGGTACTCACGGTTGAAATAATGCTGCCGTCTTTATCCATGACCCTGATCTCCGTGTTCAGTGTTACCATCAGGTGATCCGGTCCCGGGGCGCCGTTCACATCCGGAGGAATGGAAGTGTTATTGTCGGTCAGAGCCTGGAAATCCTTGTCGGGAAGCGGAGACGGATCTTTTGCAGAGCTTGCCTGCGATCCGGTCCATACACTTTTATCCATGTAAAGTACAGGCTTACCTGTAAGCGGGAATTCCGGGTAAATGAACGGTTCCTTATTCGGAACCTTAGGCTTGAAGGTAGTAACCGGATGGGCTTTATCCCAGGCTTCGATTTCCTTAAAGCTGGTTTTTGTGCTGTATTCGGAAATCCCCTTATATTTTTTTACGGTCTGAGCCTGGTTAACCTGGCTGACGAGAGAGAATAAAAATACGGATACAAAAGTAAAAACGAACGATTTCATTTTTAAAGGATTTTAATGATGCTTCACTAAGACAATTAACAAAGGTAAAAAAGTTTGGTTGAACTACGAAATAAGAAGATTTATATTCAAAAAAAAAAATTTGACTTCTGATTTTTTTTAATTTACTTTTGGCTTCAAATCAACAATTAAACGCCGATATACAGCTATGGACAAATCATGATTTTTGATAAATGAAAAAACTGATTTTTACTTCATTATTAATGTCATCGCTTTCATTGAGCTGTTTCAGCCAGCAAATTTTTGAAAAAATATTCGATTTCTCCAACACGGATGCGGCCTGGGATATGATCCTTACCTCCGACAACTCATTGTTGATCTGTGGAAATTCTGCAAATGGTTTGGTTTTGATCAAGACCGACCTCGAAGGAAATACCTTATGGCAGAAGGAAAAGAGTTCTTTTGGTTACGAGGTAATAGAATCACAAACTGGTTTTTATTACGTAGCGGGTTCGTCTTCTTACATGGCTAAATTATTAAAAATCAATAGTGACGGAGAAACTATTTGGAGTAAAGAATGGAATGCCCAGCCTGAATTTCCGAAGCGACTTACTCATATCAAACAAAATGAAGAAGGATATTTTTTACTCTCAGGGCAAATGGATAATATATACTCTCAGCCTCCGGACGCTTTCACAATGATTACGGATACCCTGGGCAACAACTTCTGTAATCTGAATTATTCACTTTCAATAATTGTGCAGGATTTAATTCTTGATGACGGATTTTTAACCTTGAGGGTAGATCTGGATTACTATGGAGGCACATTCATTAGCAGATTCAATTCATTTTGTTACCCTCACTCTACTGTTAGTTATGATTCCTTATCTGGTTACTTCGGCGATTTCATTTCGGACAATATTGGTAACTACTACATAGGATTGCACCAGTTGGCTAAGTCGGATACTTCTGGTTCAATATTATGGATACTCGATCCCTATCAGGATTTTTCATTTTCCAACAAGTCAATCCTTTTATCGGGTGATAAAATCATTTCAACAGGTGCACATGATATACCTAATTCACAATGGCCTGAATTTTTCATTATGATTTGCGACACATCGGGTTCTCTTCTTAATCTTTACACCGACAATACTTACCTTTCTCAGGGTGGAAGAAAAATACTTGAAATTGATAATGCTTTTTATATAGCCGGCGGGGCTAAAACAAATGAAACGAACAGCGATATTTTTCTCCGGAAATATTCGAAGGATTCACTCTTCACTTACACTAAAGAAAACATAACATCAAATGAAGAAATTATTAAAACCTATCCCAACCCCGCTTCCACTGACATCAACATCGCTTTCCAAAACACTGAATATCACATGGACATGATGCTTGATTGCTTCGACATTTACGGCCGACAGGTTCACAACGAAAAGATATGGAAGGGACAACAGGAGACAAGGATTGATATTCGGGAATGGGCAAAGGGGCTATACTTTGCGGTGGTGAAGATCGAGGGGAACGTGGCTGGGACGGGGAGGTTTGCGAAGAAATAGGAAATTGGTTGAAATAAATGGAAATTTGTTGAGATTGATTGAGCCAGGTGGAGAATCAATTTCAGTCAAATGCAGATTTGAAGGTGCGGATAAAAAGGGTGATGGTGAAAATCCACCCCCATAATCCCGCGCCAGCGGGGGAAAGTTCGTATAAAAAAACCGGCAACCTTTATCTGGCAACCGGTTTTTTATGTTGTTATGCTTGTTGGTTATTTCAGGATAAGTTTCCTTACCTCATTCACCTGTTCACTCTGCACCCGAACGAAATATATTCCTTTTCTGCAGGCGCTCAGATCAGCCGTATGCAATCCTGTTCCTGTCTGCGACTGATACACCAGCGTTCCATCCGCGGCAAAAACCGTGACTGTAACATTTGCATGGTTTTCCGGAATGTAAATATTGACCATTCCTTCTGCAGGATTCGGAAAGATCATGATTTCAGATTTCGAATAATCTATCTGAATATCCGTCAGCAATCCGATCGAAACATTATCAATATAAAGGTTATTACCGAAATAGTTATAGGTTTCAAAAGCAACCTGGATATTCTCCTGTCCTGCCCATGCTGAGAGATCAAGGAAAATGCAATCGGCTCCCCAACCGTAACCGCACCAGTCTTCTTCAGTTTGAGGAACAAAAGGAGTGGTCATCAGTTCGTGGGTTGCAAAAATGCCTGTACCGTCTTCACCTGCTTCGAATAAGCGGGTCCAGTTTTCGCCACAGTCGTTTGAGATATAAACGATGAGAGAATCCGTAACGGAGGTATGCCGTTTGGCATAGGCATGTTTAAAAGCCATATAAACCTGGTTGAGCCCTCCAAAACTGAGAACCGGTGTAATCAGCCTGTCACGTGGTCCGGGCGGGACAACATAATCATAGAAATTCAACCTCGCTGCCTTGTCTCCAGGAAGATTACCGTTTATTGTTGCCACATCCCAGGTAATATCAAAATCGGGATTTTCAATGGTCCAACTCTTGGCTTCAAGATTTCCGGATTCAAAATCATCCGAGAACGGAAGGCTGATGCCTCCGATATGGATGTAGTCGTCTTTTGTGAGGGTGTTGCTGCCTGCAGCATTGGAAACCGTAAGCGAAACCGTATAGTTCCCCGAAGCATTGAAGATCACCTCTGGATTCTGCGAAGTCTGATTGGTTCCGTTAGTAAAACTGATGGTGGAGGGATCGAAAACCCAGGTCCACCCGGTCGGGCAGTTGGCGCTCAGATCGGTAAACTGAATGCTGACTCCCGAGCAGGTAATGGAATCGCTTACCGTAAAATTAACGATCGGTCCTGCGCTGGCGCTAACAATGATATACCCTTCGATGGTTTCTGTGTCCGTTCCTTCCGAATTGTTAACAGTGAGCGAAACGTCGAAAACACCTTCAGTCATATAAACCACATCTTCAGGATTTTTCAGAGAAGAAGTTGCAGGGGTACCGCCTTCGAAAGTCCAGCTCCATGAGGTTGGAACGCCGGTAGAAAGATCGGAGAAGTCAATTCCGCAGCCCACTGTGACTTCGGTTTCGCTGGCTTCAAAACCGGCAACAGGAATATTGTGCCACATCGGCGATGACCATAATCCGCGTCCGTAAGTGCCAGCCCTGATCACATCTTCAGCCGGATTGGCCGGATTATGGTAAATCTCAACTTCATTTATAGAAGCGTCAACCGGAAGTCCGGCGCTGTACATCACCCAGTCGCTCATAGAAGCATCCCTGTAATAAACTCCTGCATCGGATCCCACATACATTCCATCAATGCTGTTCAGATAAAAAGCGATCGAATTCATATTGATTGCAGGCAGGGTTCCTGAAATATCGGTCCAGGCATAGCCTTTGTTATCCGATTGGTAAACTTTAGTTCCGCGTGTTATAACCACAATATTTTCATCAAAAGGATGGGCTTCAACCTCATGTACATCTCCTGATCCCGGAAGATAGGAGGTGAGGGTAATCCACTCGGGCGATTCGCTCATTACGTTGTCGCTTCGGTAAAGCTGACCGCTGCGGGAATAATAAAACAGGTCATAATTTGCCGGTGAATGTTCAACTACATAAATATCCGAGGAGCCTTCAGTCGTAAGCTTTTTCCATGTGAAGGTATTGGTTTTTATACCTTCGGCTCTCCAAACATTTTTATATCCTCCAAACATGATATCGGCATCGCCTTCATGGAGGCAGAACGGAGTGATCCACCCACCGCTTTCGGTCATCCCGTGGACTCCGTTTCCGGCAACATGTACTCCGCCGCTGTTATTGAAATGTCTGTAAATATCGCCGTAATAAATGGTGGAATAGGAATATGATGGAGTCTCATGGTCAAAGGCGCATTCCATACCATCCCCGCCATTGGTGGTTTGCCAGTATGGCGTTCCCATATAAGTTGATGTCCCGTTATCCTGGTAACCGTTGATCACTTTGTTGATGTCGGTTTTAGCCTGTCCGATTCTGTAAACCTGGCTGATGGGAAGTCCGCTTGTAATTTCGGGCCAGGAAGTGCCGTCGTTTGCAGTGTAATAAATACCACCGTCATTTCCTGCATAGATTCTATTATTGATCGGATTGTATTCAAGAACATGCAGATCAGCATGAACCGCGGGAACTCCGCAATCGCCCCACCAGTGTGAGCTGATATCCCAGGTAATCCCGCCATCAACTGACTTAAAGCAATTGACTCCTCCTGCATAAACAATATCTTTATCTTCCGGATCAGCAAGTACATCGAGGTCATACCAGGCCTGGCCGCCATCTCCTCCATTGCATCCCCAGCTCATGATATTGGGGGTGGTTGACATTTCGGTGAAAGAAGTGCCTCCGTTAGTGGAACGGTAAATTCCTTTGTAAGAATCTCCGTTGGATAACAGGCAATACACATATTCAGGGTCATCGGGAGTAACTGCAATAACCGATCTGCTTCCTCCGGGAATGCCATTTGTAATTTGTTGCCAGGTTGTTCCGGCGTCCTGGGACCGGAAAAAATTGCCGTTTCCGCCTGCATACAGTACATCTGTATTACCCGGTTTGAAAACGATATCTTTAAATCCCCCGGTTTTTATCTGTGTCCAGTTTGCCCCGCTATTGGTAGTTTTATATATTCCTGAACCGGAGGCAGCATAGATAATGCCTGCATTTGCAGGATGCTGTAAAAGCCTGCCAACAGTAGTATTTCCCATGCCGCTATTCCAGATTTCCCATGTCAGACCGCCATCCGTACTCCGGAAAACACCCATTCCTGCAGCATCGCCGGCGTCGCGGTCGCCGGTGCCGATAAGAATGTTGTCAGGATCGCTCCAGTTGACAATAATTGATGAAACGCCCAGTGTCGGCAGGTCATCCGTTGCGCTTGTCCATTGACCTGAAGAAGCGTCGAATTTCCAGCAACCGCCTGCCGGTGCACCAATAAACAGAATATCGGGATTGGTGGGGTGAAATGCAATGGCGTTTATTCTGCCAAGTCCCTCATAGCCTTTTGAGGGTACGGCAAACGGACCCAGGTTAGTCCAGTCGGCTTCTGATTTTATTACATCTGGATGCGAAGCCATATATTTCAAATATTCCTTGTAAATATGATCCGGTTCCTGACGGGTCCCATCCGGGTTGATGTGTTGTCCCTGCCACCATTCCCATCGTTTGAAGGGTTTCCAACCGTTGCCTTTGGTGATTTCACGGTTTTCCCAGTAAGCATTGAATGCTTTCTGAACTTCGAAAAAATTGACCGAATGATCCTGCATCATTTCGATCCAGTAAGGGTATGAAGAGTAGTCGGGCGGCTGAGTGCTGCCTTTTTGCGACCAGGCATTGATGCCAATGATCACACCGGCTAATACGAATAACAAGCTTTTAGAGGTTTTCATAAAAAAGAATCTTATTATATAAATTTAATTTTACGATGAAATTATTTCAGGCAAAATTAATCAAGCTGAGGGAATAAACATCATTCAGACACCATTAAATTTACAAGGGTTGCATATATGTTAAGTCTGTGATAACAATCGAGGGTTTGGATAAAATATTAACACTAATGGTCGAAGATTATACTGTACATTCACCTTTTCACACATTTGAATAGCTGGCTGGATCATAGTTTGATTATCAGTTTAATTGTGACTTGGATATATTTGCATTCGTTTCAATATTCCGGAAATTGATAATTTCCACGTCCTGCACTTTTTGCTGCATCTCACCATCGTATATTAAAACCGGATTAATTGTTTTATCAGGATAGGTTTTATTAAAATGTTTAAACTGTTTTAAAAATTCGGAATGAAATGTTTGTGCTGATTTAATTTCAACCGGCTGTAACCGGTTTCCATGCTTTATAATAATATCAATTTCGTTATGGTGACTGTCATGATAAAAATAAATGTTGCTGTCAAGTCCTTTGTTGAAGCGAATTTTAATCAGCTCTGAAACTATCATGTTTTCAAACAAGGCCCCTCTGAGAGGATCTCTGTCGATCTGTAATATATCCTCAATGCCCAAAAGAAAAGCAACCAATCCTACATCGTAAAAGTAGATTTTTGGCGATTTAATATATCTCTTTCCAATATTTTCATAATAGGGATGCAAAAAGAAAATAATAAAAGATGCTTCGAGTATTGCCATCCAGGATTTAACAGTTCCGACTGAAATACCCGTTTCATTTGCAATGGCGGAAGCATTGATAAGGTTGCCAATCCTGCCGGCACATATTCTTACAAATTTTTGAAATAAACCGAGATCTTTAATTTGTATTAATTTGCGTAAATCCCTTTCAAGATATGTTTCGTAATAATTGCGGTATGCTTTATAAGGAGTAAGATTGTGGGCATAAATTCCGGGGTAAAACCCTTTAAGAATCAAATCATTGGTCGGTAAAGACTTCTCTTCGCCAATTTCCGATAACCCCAAAGGGAGGAGTTTCAGTATGGCTGTCCTTCCAGCCAAAGACTGTGTTACTTTATCGAGCAACATAAATTGATTGCTACCGGTGAGGATAAATTTCACCTCATTTCTTCTGTCATCAACAACTTGCTGTAAGTAAGATATCAGTTCAGGAACGTACTGAATCTCATCGAGAATTGCTCCTTCTCTGTTACTGTTCAGAAATGCCCTCGGGTCGGTTGTTGCAAATAACCGCGTATCCGGATTTTCAAAACTATAGTAAGGCAATTCATTAAAAAGATACTTTGATAAAGTTGTCTTACCCGACTGCCTTGGACCAGTAATGATAATAACCGGATATTGTTTTGCCATGGCAATTACTTCATCCTCAATAACCCGCTTGAGATACATTTTGTGTAAATTTAAAGTTCAACTGCAAAAATACACAAATTTTCAAATTGTTAAAATTGTAGTATCGTTGGAATCGATGGCAGCAATATGATTGGTTATGATGGAACAATTACAAGCAATCTTTATGTCATCGTTTGGCACCGTAACCATCTTGCCTTAATGTCCTCCGGACCGCTTAGTGAAAGCGGTGGAATTTATGCCTGGGACTTTACTTACCAGCTTGCAAAGGCTTTCCTTGATGGACAAAAAGATATTGGAAGTGGGATGTTTGGGATGATTGGCGGGGATTGCAATGCAAGTGGAAGCATAAATGCTTATGATGAAAATAAGGATTGGAGTTTGGATGCTGGAAAAACAAGTAATTATCAGAGTGATTTAATTTTAGATACCCAGGTAAATAACCTTGACAAAGATGATACCTGGTCACCCAACTTTGGTAAAGTTGTTCAATTGCCGGAAGGTAATATTTCTATTTGTGGTACAGAAATATTAGATGACCGTGATGGTCAATATTATAATACTGTTCAAATAGGAACCCAATGCTGGATGGCGGAAAACCTGAACATTGGCACTATGATAACGGGCACAACTGAAATGGCAAACGACAGCATTATTGAAAAGTATTGTTACTGCAATAGTACAGCTAACTGCGACATTTATGGCGGACTTTATCAATGGAATGAGATTTCGAAAATCTTACTTTATACGGACAATTCTGGTCATCATCAGAGTCATCTGCTACCTGGACATGGTACAGGTATCTCTTCTACAATAACGGGCAAGCCTATAGAAACGACTATTTCAAGACATTCGGTTTTTCGTTGCGCTGTTTGCATGATTAAATTGTAGCATGAGCCTTTCTGTTGAGGATACAGGAGTTTAAAACAAGTGAGCCAGGCAGAAGTGTCGAAAATGAGTGCAGAATATATGGAAACAAATATGGCAGGGTGGTAAACAAATAAAACAGGATTTATCTACTTCAGGATGATCATCGGGATATTAATCCTTTTCTGAACGGTTGATATTGTCCGTCCTTTGAAAAAGCGGTGCAGTTTTCCTTTCCTGTGCGACGACATCACGAGCAGGTCTGCTTCGACACGTTTTACAACTTCAGGGATCACATTACGCGCCAGCCCGAAATCAATGATCGTGGATGATTTATAATTGCCGGCAACAAGCTGCTCCGAATACCGTGCAAGGAAATTCCTGTCATCCGAGGTTTCCCTGTCCGAAATCTCCGAAGTCATCATTCTCGCTCCTGCCGATTCCACAACATGTATCAGGAAATATTCGGCATCCTTACCTCCCTGCGACAGGGCAAAGTTAATGGCATTGTTATCGGATTCGGAAAAATCGAGGGTAACGGCGATCCGTTTAAAGGCAATAGGTTGCTCAAATTTTATCTCGCGCGGTACATGGTGAGCCGGAGCCAGTTTTACAGGAATTCTGAACTTTATCATAGGTTCTACAATGGTGTATAAAAGTAGTAAAAAAGCACCAGCTACCGGGACTAAAATCAATAAGTAAACAACTACCGGATGACTTGTTGTTTCGAGAAATCCTTTCATAGTATCAATAACCAGCCTTACATTCAGAGCCACGATAACACCTACTGCCAGCCAGGAAACAAACCTTGCGGGAATATTAATGCGGAAATCGCCCATGATATGCTTGGATGAAACCCAATGGACGAGCGGCACTATGGCAAATCCGAGTTGCAGGCTAAGGATTACCTGGCTCAGGATTAACAGCGCTCCCGACATGCTTTCGCCGGCAATCCATATTGTAATAAATGCAGGTATTACCGCCAGCGAGCGTGTGATCAACCGCCGCAGCCAGGGCTCGATACGAAGATTAAGGTATCCCTCCATTATGATCTGACCCGTGATGGTGCCGGTAAGAGTAGAACTCTGACCCGATGCAATGAGGGCAACGGCAAAAAGCACCGGCGCAAGGATGGTTCCAAGAACAGGTTCCAGCATGCTGTGAGCATCCATAATATCTTCTATTTCGGTGTGCCCCGTTTTGAAAAAGGCCGATGCTGCAAGGATAAGAATCGCGGCATTCACAAAGAGTGCAAGGTTAAGGGCGATGGAAGTGTCGAGAAAATTAAAGCGGATGGCATGTTTAATGCCTTTTTTGTCGGTTGAATATTTCCGGGTTTGAACGATGGACGAATGCAGATATAGGTTATGTGGCATCACTGTAGCGCCGATGATACCGATGGCAATGTAAAGGGCGCCGGGTCCGGGTAAAGTTGGTAAAAAACCTGTGAAAATTTCTGACATGACAGGTTTTGACAGGAAAAGTTCAATCACGAACGAAATGCCGATGATGCTTACCAGACCGATGATGATGGCTTCGAGCATACGCATGCCGCGCCTTACAAGAAACATGATGAGGAAAGTATCAAACAAAGAAAGTGATACGCCAATGAGCATATTAAGTCCAAAGAGCAGTTTCAATCCAATGGCCATTCCCAGAACTTCGGCGAGGTCGGTGGCAGCAATGGCTATCTCAGCTAAAATCCAGTAGATAAAATTCAGGAAACGCGGATAATAAGAACGGCTGAACTGAGCTATGTCTTTTCCTGTCACCAGTCCCAGCCGGGCGCTGTGGCTCTGCAACAGGATGGCAGTGAAGTTCGATAAAACGATCACCCAGATCAATGCATAACCGAATTTGCTCCCGGCCGCAATATCGGTTGCCCAGTTGCCCGGATCCATGTATCCGACGCTTACAAGGTAGGCAGGGCCCAGAAAAGCAAGCATGCGCCTCCATTTCGATTTCACATTAATAGTATCAATACTCGAATGATACTCTCCGAATGATTTTATGTGATTTGTCATCAACTTATGATGGCCCGGTGAACAATGCCCATCATTCAACCATATTTCACCGGTAAATTGATAGTATAAAAGTAATAATTCTTTGCCTTGTTTCCCGATAACAAATTCCCATTACATTTTCTTTTACGGGAGACAACATCTTACAACAATCTTCGTCTGATTTGGTTTTGGTATTGGCAGAATTATTGACTTTAAAACAACATGGAGTTTGGGGCATACGGTATGGTCCCCATCAATTTATCATTTCAATATTCCATTTTCCAAGGTTCCGTCATTCCAAACTTATAACCCTTATTTCCTTATATCCCTCCTGCCGTCTCAATAGCTCGTTTCATCCATCTTCACCTTACCCCAAAAGGTTCGGTAAACGAAAACGGTGTAAGTGATCACCAGCGGTGCACCGATGGCGCTGATGATCAGCATTATCCCAAGCGCCTTATCGGATGAAGCGGCATTGTAAATTGTAATGTTATATTGCTGGTCAATGGTGCTGATTACCAAAACCGGGTATAGTTCGATCGCCACAAGGATCAACAGCAAACTTACCGTAAGGGATGAAAAAATAAATGCCATCAGATACCTGCCTTTGGATACAAGTCTTGGAACATTTGCAATACTCAGGAAAGCCAGTAAAGGAACAATAAACAGCTCCGGATTTTTTTGCAGGCTGTCGGACAGGTGAGGAATGAAAACCAGGGTATAGATAGTGACAATAACATAGCACACAACGAAAAAAATAATTGCTTCGCGCAGCAATACAGTGACTTCAGCAAACAGTTTCCCTTCGGTCTTCATTGCAAGGTAAATGGCGCCGTGCATCATGAACAAGGCCAGTGTAGTGATCCCAACCAAAATGGCAAAAGGATTCAGAAATTCAAACCAGTGGCCTGTAAATTCATATCCCGGCCCGATGGCTATTCCATTAAGTACATTTCCCAAAACAACTCCTAATAGCAAAGCAAGCATTGCGCTTGAAATGCAATAAGAAGTATCCCACAGGATTCGCCACCATTTCATTTCTTCCTTACTCCTGAACTCGATTGATATCGCCCTGAAGATCAGAAAAGCGAGAAAAAGCATAAAGGGAATGTACATCCCTGAGAACAGGGAAGCATATAATACCGGAAAGCCTGCAAACATGGCTCCGCCACCGATCACGAGCCACACTTCATTGCCGTCCCAGACCGGCCCCACAGCATTCAATGCAATCCTCCGGCCTTTTTCATCCTTCAAAAACACGTGCCATGCTCCGGCGCCAAGGTCAAAACCATCGAGTATGGCATAGCCGGAAAACAAAGCTCCAACTACAAGAAACCACCAGGTAGGATAATCCATTCCAAGTAAAGTTGCCATGATCATATCTCTTTTTGCGTTTGAACAATGCTTCTCTGGAACGGACGGTCTTCCATCTTTGATTCATCATACGGACCTGCCTTAATTTTCCGGTCGAGCAAATAGATGAAGAGTAAAAACAGCAGAATATAAATAAGTGTGAACATGATCAGTGAGAATAAAACCTGTTTTGCATTAACATTTGCAGAAAGTGCATCGGAGGTTCTTAACAGTCCATAAACGACCCACGGCTGACGTCCCATTTCGGCTGCAAACCATCCGAACTCATTAGCCAATTGCGGAAGAATTACGGAAAAAACAAATATCCACATCAGCCATCTGAAACTAAACAACTTTCCCCTCCACCAAAGGAAGGATGCAAACAAAGTAAGTGCGATAAAAAACAATCCCAGCGCTATCATCAGATGATAGAACTGGAAAACAGCATTTACTGCTGAGGGCTGTTCATCTTTTGGAAAATCATTGAGTCCGGTAATGGGTTCATCGAAATCCCAGTGAACAAGGTAACTAAGCCCACCGGGAATCTTAGGGCCATAAACCGCTTGCTTTTCCTTATCCACCCAACCAAAAATGTACATATCTGCGGATTGCTGAGTGTTGAAATGCCCTTCAAAAGCGGCTAATTTGGCAGGTTGGTTTTCGGAAACTCCATTGGAAGACATGTGACCTGTAATCAGCTGGCTTATTGAAAAAACGGCTCCTGCAACCAGCGCAATTTTAAATGCTTTTTCCGATAATTCGACATACCTGTCTTTCAGGATATAAAATGCATGAACACTCATCACAAGGAAAGCTCCGGCGATTAAAGCGCCTATCCAAACATGCAGAATCCTGTCCACACTTGACGGGTTGAAAACCATTGCCCAGAAATCGGTGATCTCCGCTCTGGCATTTGATCCCTCGCCAACAATATGATAGCCTGAAGGAGTTTGCTGCCAGCTATTTGCCACCACGATCCAAATTGCTGAAAACATACTACCAAGCCATACTCCTAAAGTTGCAATAAAATGTACTTTGGGAGTTACCCGGTTCCAGCCAAATAACAAAACTCCCAGAAATCCGCTTTCGAGAGCAAAGGCAAATATACCTTCTGCCGCCAATGCGCTACCAAAAACATCGCCGACATATTTTGAATAGGTTGCCCAGTTGGTTCCGAATTCAAATTCCATGACAATGCCGGTTGCCACTCCGATTCCAAATATCAATGCAAATATCTTTGTCCAGAAACGGGTCATGGTTTCATAAATCTTATTTCCGGTTCGCAGGAAACTACCTTCCATTACTACCATAATCAGCCCCAGACCAATGCTCAAAGGGGGATAAATATAATGAAACCCTATGGTGAAAGCGAATTGAATCCGTGCTAATAGTTCAACATCCATTTAATCAACGTGAGAATTAAGTGTATAAACGATATTTAAATAAAAATGTTAAAATTACTGAAATGTCCTGTATTCTTTTCCACTTGTTATTCTGAATTACTGAATAAGTTTAATTTTGCCCTTCATTTTATAAATTTAAAACAAACTTTTCAACGATCTGAGTGTTATGATGGCAATAAAAAAAATAGGAATGAGAAAAAATGCAATTCTGTTGATGGCTGTGTTGATGGGATTGGGGATAACAGCCCAGGAAACTGTCAACATTGAACAAGAATTTTTAAAAAATACCCGGCAGCTTATATATGAAGGCAATCGTTCGGGAGAAGGGTATTTTTCTGACGACGGCAGATATCTTATTTTCCAGAGCGAACGCGAAGCCGATAATCCTTTTTATCAAATTTATATCCTCGATTTTGAAACCGGTGACATTAACCGTGTTTCTCCAGGTTACGGGAAAACAACCTGCTCCTATTTCCAGTGGAATGGCGACCGTGTGATGTATGCCTCCAGCCACCTCGACCCGGATGCAAAGAAAAAACAAAAAGAAGAACTTGATTTCAGGGCTTCAGGCCAGAAAAAACGCTATTCCTGGGACTATGAACCTCAAATGGATATATTTACCAGCAAACGGGATGGTTCAGACATAAAACAGCTTACCAAAGATTTCGGTTATGATGCTGAAGGTTCTTATTCTCCCGATGGCAAACTCATTGTTTTCAGTTCCAATAAACATGCTTTTATTCCGGGTTTATCAGCAAAAGAAAAAGAAACTCTGGATATTGATCCTTCCTATTTCTGCGAACTTTATCTCATGAATGCAGATGGTTCAAACGTAAAGCAACTGACCCATACACCCGGCTATGATGGAGGCCCGTTCTTTTCATCGGATGGCAAAAAAATAATCTGGCGCCGGTTTTCAGAAAACGGAATGAATGCTGACGTTTACACCATGAATGTTGATGGAACCGGTGAGAAGCGGATTACAGATTTTGGAAGTTTAAGCTGGGCGCCCTTCTTTCACCCTTCCGGAGATTATATTGTGTTTGCCTCCAATAAACTTGGATTTACAAATTTTGAAGTTTATCTCGTTGATGCAGAAGGATTAAAAGAACCGGTTCAGGTTACTTTTACCGACAAATTCGACGGCCTTCCGGTCTTTTCTCCTGATGGCACAAAACTGGTTTGGACTTCAAGCCGCTGTGCAGACGGTAAAACCCAGCTTTTTATTGCCGGCTGGAACGATGCTTTTGCAAGGGAACAATTAGCCAAATCACCAATCAGGAAAACTTCAACCGGAAGTCTGAACTATAAGTTTAAACCGGAAATACTCGAATCCGAATTGCAGGAAAAATTAACCTATATCGCTTCCGATGCCACCGAAGGCAGGCTGACTGGTTCGAAAGGGATAAAGATGACAGCAGATTATATAACCAAAATCTTTAAAGATCAGGGTTTGCAGCCCCTAACCGGTCATGCAGATTATTTCTGGCCTTTTGATTTTACAGCCGATATCAAATCAGAAGCTGGTTCCAATCATTTTGTAATGGATGGTAAAGCTTATGAATTAAACAAAGATTTTAAGCCCCTTTCATCCACTGACAACGGGGAAGCTGAAGGGGAAATAGTTGTAGCAGGCTATGGTTTGAAAATCAATGATGGAGGCAGCTACGAATACAACTCTTATGAAAAGATTGATGTAAAAAACAAAATCGTCATGGTGCTGGATGGGATTCCGGAAGGATTGGATGAAGAAAAAGAAAAACTTTTTGAACGCAACACTGCCAGTGGCTACAAGCAAATGCTTGCCCGTCAAAACGGAGCTAAAGCCATTATGATTGTTACTCCGAAAGTTCATAATGAAAAAAATCATGAAATCGTCGGAACATCTGGAATAATTTCGATGAATATATCTGAAGAGCTGGCCAATAAAATTCTTTCAAAGGATAACCAGACCATCGAAACACTGAAGGAAAAACTAAAGGATGGCGATCAGAAAGGAAATGAACACCTGTTTGCTACAGGTGAAAATGTAAAAATAACTGCAAAAGTTGAACGTATAATTAAACAGGATAATAATATTGTCGGTATAATCCCTTCCGCTAATCCTGATGCAGACTATATTTTTGTCGGCGCCCATTACGATCATCTTGGTTTTGGCGAGGTTAATTCACGGTCATTGGGCGAACACAAATCCGAAGTACACAATGGCGCTGATGATAACGGTTCGGGTACGGTTACAATTATTGAACTTGCCGAGTATTTTGCTGGTCTGAAAAAAGAAAATCCTGCAGCAATTACTTACAACCTTGTTTTTTGCTTATGGTCGGCTGAGGAATTGGGGTTGTTGGGATCCAACAGCTTTACCTCAAAATTGCCGGTTGCTGAAGAAAAGATCAAGGCATATTTAAATTTCGATATGGTTGGCAGGCTAAAAGATAACCGACTTGATTTACAGGGTATCGGTTCTGCGGCAGAATGGAAAACCATCGCTGAAAAGAAAAATGTGGTTTCGGGCTTTAACCTGGTGATGGCCGAAGATCCGTATTTGCCGACAGATGCAACTTCCTTTTATCTGAAAGGTATTCCCGTGGCAAGTTTCTTTACAGGCGTTCACAACGATTATCATACATATAATGATGATGTTGAATTTATCAATTTTGAAGGTATGCTGAGCATCTCAAAGTTCTCCTCTTTGCTGATCCGGGAAATTATGAAGCCCGATCAGTTGCTTACTTATAAGGAAGTGAAAATAAACAGTCAAAAAGCCAGTAAGGGCGCAACCTCAGTTTCACTGGGAACCATTCCGGCGTATGCAGGAAGTGATCAGCCGGGGGTTCAGATACAGGGTGTGAGGCCGGGAGGTCCTGCAGAAAAAGCAGGACTATTGGCAAACGATATCATCATCGGATTGAACGGTAAAGAAACAAATAACATCTATGATTTTATGAATATACTCGGTGAACTGAAGGCTGACGTTGAAACCGAAATCGTAATCAAAAGGAATGAAACGAAAATGACCTTCAGAATCGTTCCGGAGGCAAAGCAATAAAGAAGAAGATTTTCTTTAATTACGGTCAGATAAAATACTAATATTTGATAAACTTGCCACTCCCGGAATGGTTAGTTTTATAGTAATAAATTCCCGATGCAAGTTTTGAAATGTCAATAATTGTAAGATCTTTTGATAATTCTCCCTGGATTACAAGATTCCCATCCATTGAATAGATTCGGTAATAATCACTTTTCCGTGGTAAATGAAACTTAAAAAGAATATTATTTTTGGCAGGATTCGGGTATAAATATACTTCAGGATTTAGGGAAAGTGCAGGCAATCCAACAGAATAATAAAGCAGTTCGGAAATATTAAAATCAACCGGTGGTTTCATATATGCGGGGCTGCCCTCACGATAAACAGAAATCCTGAATACATCTGTTTCGGGAATAAACTGCATAAACTGTATGTTGCCAATTGAACTGTTTGAGTAATCGCGCATGATCTGCCAGTTTTCATCCTGTCCTATTCCAGTTCCGTCTCCCAGAGAGTTCACTACGGCATTATACCTCGGACAATAGTGGTTATGATTATTCCTTTTGATCTCATAGTTTGCAGCATACAAATTGTCTCCGTTAATGTTGTCGGGATAACTATTGCTTCTGAATGTCAGTAACGGTTCCAGCGGAGCCACCTCCGCCACAAGAGCGATCAGGCTGTCCTGTCCCTCAGTGGAACGAGCCAGTGCAGTAATGATATAGCCGTCGGCATATCCCATAGGATTTGCATTGATCGCATCCATAACATCCGCAGTATTGTTAGCCCCGTCATTGTTATAATCCAGCTTTTCGACAACTTTTCGTAACGTAAGCCATACCGGTTCGAACCCGGCTCCTTGAACAGAAGCGGCTGTGAAATCGCTCATCATGTGCTGAAAAACAGCAAGGTTCTGATTAAATCCGGAAAGAACACTCATCTGACCTGCAAAACCTATCATGGCCCAAGGTTGTTCATCTGCTTCAGAGGGTACATGGATTACCAACACCTGGTTATTGATTAAAGTTGGATGAGGTGTCCAGTCAAGATGCCTTGAAATAACAGATTTTCCATCAAGATCTGTTCCCAGTGTGGCATCTCCCCAGCTCATCAGGCTTGAACATCCCGGACCATCGGAGCTCATCCCGAGTAACTTCACAATATCGAGGAAAGCATTAAAAACCAGGCCATCAATGTAGTCAATGTCCGCGTAATTGTTACCGGCTGCGTTCATTCCTTCGATTACAGCTATTGATTCGTCAATGTATTCCTGATCTATAACAATATCTTCTCCATCAATGATGATCTGACGGGCAGCATTCATATACGAACCGAAAGTCGGCAACATATAACCGGTAACCATTTCGCTGATTTGCTCGCCCAAAAGAAAGCCACTGGCAAATCCACGTTCCTCATGAGTTCCCCAAACATTGATCACGGTAAGATTTGCCGAATCGGAAATAATTACCCCGTTTATATTCTGGGCATTTAGTACGTTAAAATTTATAATTGCAAATACAAATACCGGAAGCAGGTGTTTCATATTTTATCATTTATTGATTTACAAATTATAAAATCAAAAATACAACAAATACTCATCCACGATACCGGATGATTTTATGTTTGATCCCGTGTGAGAGAAGAAATAAATGTAATTTTCGAAATTGAAAAAGCTGTAGCTGGCGACCTGTCAAAGTTTGATTGCTACCAGGCCATGGTAGGGTAACGCTTTATATATGGATTTGGCTTCATTGGCCGGAATATCAATTCTGATCCACGGATGGTACTCCGGTACTTTAAATTTTAAAAGTGATTTGATCAGATAACTGATCTTTTCCTTATGCAAGCGTTTGTTGTATTCCTGGTATTGTACGTTTTTAAGCGTATCAACCTGGCGAATATCAATCCTGAAATTCCTGTCAAGATAAAGATTAAAGCAAATGGATTCTTTATTTAGGGTATCTGTTTTTGCGACAGGCGGAGCAGTTTCGGTGGTATCTTTCGGCGCCTGCTTGATGATGAAAGCTTCTTTTGGGAAGGTCGAATAATCCGTTTCAATTTTAAAAGGAGTTGATAAATACTCAAGGTAAGTGCTCCTTCTGAGCCTTTTAAAAATTTTACTCGACTGCATATATTCTATCCTCGATTTCAATAACATCACCCCCTGCAATTCAAGGGTTACTGTGCTGTCAGCGAGGTTTATCACCAAACAGACAGAATCGGAATTTAACATTTTTGTTTTTGCTTTGAGAAAAGCTTCTTCTTTTTCAAGGATGAAATATTCATCAGAGCCATCCTCTAAATAGGCAGTATCATAATAAGTTTGATTGAGGTTTTTAATAGCTTTTATAGGTGATAAGATGGAGAGAACACTGAAAGTACCAAGGACGGCTATGATTAATCCGAAAAAAACAAACAGGATAATGATTCTAATTTTCATCTTTCAGTAATTGCAAACTATTGGTAAATGAAGTTTATGATTTTTATGATGATTGAATTTTAATAAATAAAAACTTTCGCACCGGTGCTAAGGGTTTTATATACAGCTTCAAGGTCGGCATCGCCAAGCCTGATGCAGCCGTGTGTGACCGGCATTCCAAGAAACCGCTGATAAAGTGTTCCGTGGATCATGTATCCGTCGCCCAGGCTAAGGGCATAATCACCCAGTGTCCCATATTCGAATCTCGAAGGGTGGTTCGGTGATGGTACCGGCAGTCCTTCTTCAACAAATGCCCAGTCCGGTTTTTTCCAAACCGGCGCTGTTTTTTTCTCCCTTATTTTAAAAATGCCTTTGGGAGTCCTGAAAATCCATTTTTGCTCCTCTCCTTTTACGAGTAAAGTATAGCTTCCCGTCGAGCAAATTCCTTCTCTCATCAGTTTTTTACCGGAGTATAGAAAAAATTTATTTTGAGTTGTATTAACTATCAGGTAAGGGGTCTTAGGCAATTGCTTATCCAATTGCTTTTGCAGGCTGAAAAGCTTTTTTTCTTTTTCATTTATTTCTTTCGATGAAAGAGAATCCTGCCCGGCCACTACGGAGGATTTCGGTTGGGTAACCGGCATCAGGCTTGCTCCTCCCTCCTGTGCCGCAGGAAAAACAAAAATGACAAAGGCATAAAAAATCAGCAAGCTCGCAATCATAATAACCGTTCCTGTAACAATATTAACAGTTATCCTGAATTCCTTGGAAGTACTGTATCTTTCTTTGGATAAAGCCGAAAATAAAACTGTGCCTGACACTTTATTCGTTTTTAATGTACTATTATTTTATTTAATCTTTAATTTGAATAATATTAAAAATCCACAACATCAGATAATCTTATCAGTGAACCAACTATTGTAACAGTAGTACCCACATCTGTTTCCCTGTAAACGATATCCATCTCAGAATCTCTCAGGGCCACACAGCCGTCAGTCCAGTTAACTCCTTTTCCTCCGCCGCCATGGATTTCAATCAATCCTCCTATCTGAGCCTTTTTTGATAGTGTTCCTCTTTTTTTCTCACGGTCGAACCTGTTTTTATCCGTCTCGTTTGGATAGTTTATCATCAGCGCTTTATAATATTTTGTCTTTTTTCCATGAAGTTTTTTTGTTACATAATAGACACCTTCAGGAGTAGCTTTGTCGCCTTTATAAAGTTTCGCACCTATCCAGTTTTTACCTAATTCAACCTCAAAGGTATGTTTTAATTTACCGTTTTTGTATAGATAACATTTTTTAGCGTATTTGTCCACAACCAAGGCTGTGGTTTTATTCTTTTTAGAATTATTTATTGTTGAATTATTCCATTCTGCCCACAAGGAATAATTGGTAAAATAATCTTTAAGATAAGACTTGACCGATGTAAAAGAGTCATTGAGATACTTTGATGAGCCATCAATTTTTTTCTTGCAAACAAGGTAATTTTTTAATTTGTAATCATATTTTGCTTCATTCAACAGCATTTTACCTTTTTCATAATCCTGAACAACCTTATTTCTTAAAGGAAGATTCGAAAACAAATCATCGTATTTCTCAATTGAGCGGCCAAGAGATTTGATCGTAGCGCCCAGCGAAGTATGCAAGTCGCTGGAGTGTGATAGGGCACTGTTCTTTGCTTCTTTAGCCTTTGAAACGGATAAATCAACAATGGCATTAATGGATGAAAAATCTCTTTTTAAAATGAACTTTGCATTTTCGGCTTTCCACCTGGAAATTGCAGATTTATAAAGCTTTTCCGATTCAAGGAACAGGGTTGGAGCATACGAATCGGCGCGTACTTTTTTTGCTTCAGAAATAGCGACTCTTGCTTTTTCAATCTTTTCAAGTGGTGGGACCGGCGTCATTCTCACAAACAGAAAAACAACGGTAGCAGCTATGAGTACAAAGCTTAAAGATATGATCGTGACCTTTGTTCTTCTTTTCATTGTCATTTTACAAATTCTGCCTTAAATAAAACCCCGGAAAGAACCTTCCCGGGGCTTTTATTTTATCAGACGATGATTTGTCTATACTTATTACTTTCCACCCTTCTTTTTAGCAATTGCTGCTTCAAGTTCAGCCTTAATTGATGCGGCTTTTTCTTTTGCAGCATTTACTTTGCTCTGGGCAGCCAGCAAATCACCACTTGCAAGTAGTCCGCTAACTTCGGTAGCAGTAGTTTCAAGAACTGAAAGTTCGCTTGTGATTGCATCCAATACTTCTTTACCTTCTTTGCCGCGAGGGGCTTTTGCGAGTAATTCTTTATCTTCTGCAAGAAGTGCTGTTACTTCAGTAAGCGTATTTTCGACTTCAAGTTTGATTTCGTTTTTACGTACTTCTGTATTTGCTTTTACTTCACCAGCTTTAACTTTAACGGCTTCGAGCTGTTTAACGCTTTCCCCGTAACGGGCAAACCATTTTGATTTCTTAGCTTCGATAGTCTGCATTGCAACGTTCATTGAATCCTGAACTGCATTGTATTGATCCGGCAGATATAGGTCTGCTCCGGCAGCTTTTGCTTCGCTTAAAGCAAGAGTTGCAGCGTCAATTTCTACTTGTGGCGGTTTATTACAACTTGTCATAAATGCCACGGTAATAACGGTAATTAAGCTTAATAAAATTCTGTTTTTCATGATGTTACCTCCAGTATTAATTTTAAATATTTAATTATTATTAGGTGTGAATTTACAATTTATTTCTTTTCCTTGCGGAAGATTAAAAATCAATGCTTTCAAAAAACGATTTCAAAATTAATGCTATTTAGACGAAGAAATACAAAAAAGTAACAATTTTTTTTAGATTTTTTAATTTGAATCATTGAGGTATGATAACAATGCTTAACTTCGCCCTTGCTAAAATTCGTATTAAAGGATGAATACTGATCAGTATAAATCACTTAAGGATGAAGAAATAGTTTCTATTATTATCAATGAAAATAAAAATGATTTATTTCAGATTTTGTATGAAAGATTTAATAGAAAGGTCCATGACAAATGTTATGGCCTCCTGAAAAACAAGGAATTGACCGATGATTCGGTTCAGAATATTTTCGAGAAAACCTTTGAAAAGTTACCTTCTTTTAAAGGAAATTCATCATTTTCCTCATGGCTATATTCGGTATCCTATAATTATTGTATAGATTTGTTACGTGTTAAAAATAAATTACATTACCCAAACTGGAACAGCAGTAACGAAATTCCTGAGATTATTGATGAAACTGAAGAAGACCTTACTGAGATCAATTATAAACGGCTATTAAAAATCTTTGATTTAATCCATCCTGAAGAAAAAGCGCTCCTGCTTATGAAATATAATGATGAACTTCCGATCAGTGAGATTGGAATTTCTCTTCGTATCAGTGAAAGTGCTGCTAAAATGAGAATCAAAAGAGCACGTGCACGGGTAGTGTTTTTATATAAAAAAATCTACTCCGATACGTATTAATTTTGTGACCGAACACCAAAATTTCCGTCTTAATACAAAATTTTACGAGTGAAAAGACTTATCAGAAATCTGTTTCTACGTAAATCTCTTAGATTGCCAAAAACTGTTATCAGGGGATTTAGTGACCATTTTAATACATCTAAGAATATTGAATGGTCTAAAATTGGAAAGATTTATGAAGTCTTATTTTATGATAATGATACTGAAAAAATTGCCCGGTACGATAAAAAGGGTAACCTGATTGAAGTCCGGACCAATATCGCCCCTCATTTACTTCCTGAAAATATCAAACCAGTTGCGGAAAATAAAGGTGAAATCATGAATTCAATCCTAATCAACAAACCGGATTCATTATTCTATGAAGTAATTGTCAGAGAAAATCCGCTAAAGCGAATCATGTTATTGATGAACGACAAAGCAGAAATCCTCGAACTGAAAGTACTCTGAAAATTTAATTTGCATGTTTATCCGGATTGCAGCAGCAGTTTTCTGCAGAGCATTCGGAAGGTTTTTCCCCAATTAAAGTCACGTTAAAAATTCCTTCATCGGTATAAATATCCTTGTATCTTTCAACCTCTTCAGAGCTAAGGTATTTGTGGAAAATATCATCAGGGAGGTAAACTTTGCTCATTTCTACAATTTCAACATTAACAAAACCGGTTCTTCTGAAATAATCCATGAAATCGTTGATTTTTTCAGCACCTGCAATACATCCGGCAAGTTCAGCACCATCTTTTCTTAATCCATCAGGTATTTGCTGCAGTATTACAAAATCCGAAACACAAACATATCCGTTATGCCGGGCTATCCTGTACATTTCGTCGGCTACTTTTTGCTTATTTTCCTGGAGGTTAAAAACACAATTGGATAATACAATATCAGCATATTCTTTCGGTAAGGGAACACTGTTTATGTCGCCATGCCGGAATTCCACGTTATTGATGCTCAATTGGTCCATATAATCGCGGGCGGTGTTAATATTCTTTTCGGAAATGTCAATACCCATAACCTTACCGGTAGGTCCAATAACCTGGGCAGCAGTAAAACAATCGTTCCCGGTTCCTGAACCGAATTCAACAACCCTGTCACCCTGCCTTAGAATTTGGAACCGAACAGGTAATTCATTTTGTTCGTGAGTGTGATTGTGTTCATGACCGTGGCATCCGCATCCGCCGGATCCACAAGCGCAGGCACTTTCCTGAACCTGTTCCTTTTGTTCTATTACTTTTATATTTTCTTCCATTTTAAATTGTTTTTTCCATTATTACTATATCGTTCAGGGTTCTGTGTTTTTAGTTCTGAGTTCAGGATTTGAAAAAACCGACAACCCGGAACCCGGAACACAGAACTATTTCTTACATCCGCATGTTAGCTCGTGCAATCCATCATTAAAAAAACTATCCATAGCTCCTTTATACATCAGGAGCATTTCAGTGTTGACTTTGTAGCAAACCTGCACTCCCGTTACTTCATATTCTACTAATCCCAGATTTCTGAGTTCCTGAAGATGTTGGGATACTGTAGTCCGGCTGAGAGGTAATTCACTTGCAATATCACCCGATTTGCAGGTACAGCATTTGGATAAATGCTGAAGAATAGCCAGACGTGCCGGGTGCGACAGTACTTTAGCAAATTTTGCCACCTCCTGTAATCCTGATTCAAATGCGACTGATTTCGTATATGTCATAGCATTTTAAAATATGACGCAAACATACGTCATAATATTCTATCTGCCAAAAAAATTATTAAAAGTCAAAAAAATTTTATCTTTTTCTTGTTTATAAAATAAATTACTTTATTTTTGTAGCTTATTTATAAAATAAAAAATATGGAAACAAATTTGACAGAACAGGAAAGTTTTAAAATCATTCAGGAAATGATTGCAACTTCAAAGAACAAAATCAAGGACAACAGTTTTTTCTTTCTTCTGTGGGGTTGGATGGTATTAATCGCCAGCCTGTCCCATTACACCTTTCTAAGAATAAATATTGGCTATGAATATGCTTATTTGCCCTGGCCTATTCTCATGTTTGGCGGGATGATCATTTCTGTTATCGCAGGAATCAGGTTAGGAAAGCAGGCAAAGGTGATTTCGCATTTTGATAAAATGATGATGTTTCTGTGGTGGGGATTTTGCATCACGCTTTTTATAGTCCTCATTGTTGCGTCATTTGGAAAAATCTCATGGGAATCGGCTTATGCATTGATCATCGCATTATACGGACTGGGTACATTTGTTTCAGGCGGAGTCTTAAAATTTAAGCCGCTCATCATTGGTGGAATTGCGAGTTGGATTATTTCGGTGGTTGCATTATTTGTTGCACCCGTTAACGTGTTATTGCTGATCGCCCTATCCATTATTGTGGCTTATCTTATTCCTGGCTATATGTTGAAATCAAAAGAAAATTAATTATGTTCCGCGTATTGGATCCATTGCTGCATAACCAGCTCAGGCTTTCAATCATGAGTCTGCTGATCAGTGTGGAATCGGCTGAATTTAATTTTCTTCTTGAAAAGACCGGTGCCACTTCAGGGAATTTAAGCATTCAGATCAATAAGCTCAGGGACGCCAACTATATAGAAGTAATAAAAAGCTTTAAAAACAATTATCCTCTTACTACCTGCAAGGTAACGACAACGGGTGTTGATGCATTTGCAAAATATGTTGATGCTCTTCAGGAATATTTAAAAATCAAAAAATAGTTTAAGGAGAGGATAATTTTCGAACAATTGATATCCTGGCATTTTGTATAAAACGAAAAGCCACCGCACAGCAATGTGGGGTGGCTTTTCGACTTGGATAAAATCAGGCTATTCTTTCGATTTCAGCAGCAGTATTTCGTTGGCGACCACTTCGGTGATGTAGTGCTTTTTACCGTCTTTGTCGTCCCAGGTGCGGGAGGTGAGTTTACCCTCGATAACGGCTTCGCAGCCCTTTTTTAAAAGTTTTTCAACGATTTTAGCTGTTCCGTTCCAGGCTACGATGTTGTGCCATTGGGTTTCGGTGACTTTTTCACCACTTTCTTTCTTGTAGGTTTCACTTGTGGCAATTGAAAATTTTGCCATTGTTTTTCCACCGTCAAAAGTTTTTAATTCGGGATTGTTTCCCAGGTGTCCGATGAGTTGTACTCTGTTTCTTAAAGCGTTCATAATTGTAATGTTTAGAAATTAATTAATGATTTTTTTATAGTTTGGAGTTTGATGTTCGAAGTTTGAAGTTGAACAACAAGCTCTTTATTTTATTAATTTGAATTTATATCCTTTATGATCTGATGACTTTAAATATTCTATCAGGCCATGAAGCATTTTGTTGATTTCCAACGACATTTTATACAATATGTTCAATTCGGTGTCTGAAATGAATTCCTGATCGAGTGCTCTGTAAAGTTGAGACCTGAGTTCAGCACTGGAACCTTTTGCAATAGACAGAAATTGAATAAATTCCTTATTTCCTCCGCGCTCGAATCCTTCAGCGATATTATCCATAATGGATCCCGCTGATTTTTTAATTTGCCAGACTAACGATTGATCTTTACCAAATTCTTTTCTTTTAACAATTGAATGTATTTCGTTCGATAATTCCCTGCTTTTTTTCCAGGCGTTGATGTCTTCAAATTTTTCAAAAGTTGCCATTTGTTTTTTTTTAACTTCGAACTTCAAACTCTGAACTCCGAACGGTTTGTTGATGAGGCAAAATTATATCCGCTGCCAAACCCGATTCGGTTAATAAACATTTGTATTCGTTTAACATTCGTTTGTAACCGGGTGCAATTGGGTAAAGTGCTGAAAATTAATCTTTGCACCTGCCGATGGAAAAGATTTTTACATACTAAAACTAACTTTCCATACAATGGCTATGAATTCCAAAATAGTAGAAACGATTTTCTTGAAAGTTGCTGGTTTGTGCTTTAAATTGAAACCGATGGGGGATTGCCTCCTCATTGGTTTTTGACCTCACCCTACTATTAGTTTTAATTTGGGGGTGTCGGATGAATGGAGGGGGAAAATGTATAAATTTGAGAATTGAAAAATTAACTGATTGACTTTATGAATGCAACTAGTAGTGTAGGCCTTGGAAGGAAGACTCTTGATAAAAGTGATGTTACTAGTAAGGAAGTTATACCAATAGGAAATTATTACAATAAATAAAATCAACTTTAATGATTATTTTTAAGAAATTGACTTACTTTTGAAAATAAAATCTGATACTTTTATGGTTATTTGTGGATTTTTGATACAAACCCAGGAAAAATTTAGAGGTAGAGGTATTAACGACCCGGTAGGCATGGTGGTTTACTATTAGCTTAAGATGATTGTAAATGTAAAGGGTTATTTATATCGCTCTCTAATTATGGGGAAACAAGTAGTTGTCAGGCTATTTGAACTTTATCGTACAAACCGTGAAGTACAATGGTATTTAGCCGCATCACTATAGTCGAATTACTGGCAGGTTATAGACAATATTGCCGATTCAAGAAAAACAGAAGGAGTAAAGCAATGAACATAGAAGAAAGGAGTTGTGAACAATGAATTCTCAGTATAGAGGAGAACCTCAGGAATTATTTGAAATGGCGGGGAGCGTAACCGACCAGATTGATGTAAAGATTAGTCACAGGATTATACAGCTTTTCTCCGAGGGTCTTTATTCCAGCCCTAATAAAGCTGTAGAAGAACTTGTTTCTAATTCTTTTGATGCAGGAGCTCAAAATGTTAACATCATTCTTTCTGCGGATTTACGTGACCCGGATGCAACAATTGTGGTCATTGATGATGGGGAAGGTATGAATGCTGATAGTCTTAAACAACATTGGGTTATTGGTGAAAGCATAAGGCGTTTGAGTTCTGGTTCTCAGAGGCGTAAACCAATTGGTAAATTCGGTATTGGCAAATTATCCACATATGTATTGGCCTCAAAGCTTACTCATATTTGTAAATCAGGTAATACTTATTATGGTGCAACAATGGACTATACAAACTTAACAGGCAGTGCAGAAAAAGCTTCAGTCGGTGTTTTTGATGAGCAGACGATTCATATACCGTTACGAATCCTAACGCATCAAGAAGCCAGGAATACATTAAAGCTATGGATTAATGGAACGAAGGAGGGTTATCGAGTGCTTGATTTGTTTGGAGAAGAGGCCCCAGAATCGTGGACTGTTGCAATAATGTCAGGCCTCAAAAAAATGGGGAAGGAAATTAAAATAGGTCGGTTAACATGGGTTTTGAAAACCGCCATGCCAAAGAGCAATGACTTTCATCTTTTTCTAGATGGTGATCCAATAATGCCACCAAAAATGGATGAACCGTTGGCTAAATGGGTAATAGGCAAGGACATTATTCAGATGCCAAAGCCATGTCCTCAAGAACTGATTGAGAGG
Organism: Bacteroidales bacterium; assembly: GCA_020052415.1. Classification (GTDB taxonomy): domain Bacteria; phylum Bacteroidota; class Bacteroidia; order Bacteroidales; family JAADJA01; genus JAADJA01. Next base: position 49,290 of record JAGVPB010000093.1, read on the forward strand.
GAAGATATCAGTGAGCCTTTAGATTCCGTTCATAGGTATGGCATCTACCATGAAGACTTGCTTGGTCGAATAACAGGATTTATTGAAGTATTTATAAACGAACTCGATGCAGGCAAACCGAAATATGAGCAGAGTTCCGGATTTTTCGTCTATGTGCGTGGACGACGTGTTAATGTAGATGACCCAGGCTTTGGAATAGAACGGAATCTGCTTCGACATGGAACATTCTCTAGATTTAGAATGATAGTGCATATTGATAGTCTGGATGAAGCTCTTCGATCTTCACGTGAATCATTTCAGCAAGGTGAACTTTATGAAGAAGTGCAAAACTTCCTTCGCGCAGGTTTTAATCTTGCCCGCAATCGTTTAGTCGAATACGACCGATCTCAATCACCCGCAGCTCTGATTTCTGATCGCATATCCTCTGCCCCAGGTAGTATGACTCGAAAACCGCTGTTATCACTTGCACGGCTTGTTGCTGAGAATAAGGCAACGCCATTCTACCTGCGATTTCCTTCTGGTCTTTCTGCTACAGAGATGATTGCGTTCTTAGAGAGTTTAAAAGAACGTGTGGAAGGGCCGGCAGGATTAATCCGAAATTCAGATATGGTTGCCTTAGACTCGAAAGAAGGACTGGCGGTTTTTGATGTTCAAGTAGGAAAATTACTTATAAACTTATCTCATCCATTTGTTGCGGCTTTTCAGGAGTCGTTTATCGATAACCAAAAGAGCATACCACTTGAAATGTTCGTAATGTCTGAAATTTTGATGGAAGCTCATTTGTATAATATGGATTTAGATGAGAGCGTAATCCGCGAAGTGATTGCCAGACGTGATGAATTACTCAGACAGTTTGTAAGATCATCTGCACGCCGGACGGCTGGAATGATTGCCTTAGCACTTAATGAAGCGCGTAATGATGAAGATAAATTAGAAGAGGAAATGCGAGCCGCATTTGAAGTGATGGGTTTCGCAAATGTTATTCGTATCGGAAAGAAAAACAAACCAGATGGAACTGCTGAAGCACATCTCGCGGCAGCAGAAGATGGGAGTTTACAACGCTATAAGGTTGGGCTTGAAGCAAAAAGTGGACAAACAGTTTCCGCTAAACGTTTAGACGTATCGGGGATCGCTAGGCACATGCAAGATTATAAATGTGACCATCATCTGGTAATTGGTAATGGTTTTGCAACCTCTACAGGGGAAGATTCTGCATCGGTTCGAGAAATTAAATCTAACAAAGAAAACACTGGGAAAACAATAACGCTGATGCAAATTGATGATTTGGCACGGTTGATTCGGATTGCTTCTTCGAGGCGTGTCGGAGGCCTTAGCCGCCTTCGTAATCTCTTTAAAAGCTGCATAACTCCTGAAGAAAGCAAGGGCTGGGTTGATGCGCTGGAATCTGAAACCCCGGACAACTGGCCATATAGAGAAATTTTGGAAACTATTTGGGAGCGTGCAGAAAAGCGACCAGATACGGCAATTGAATATTCTGCTGTCATGACAGCTCTTGAATATCGCAATCCACCAATTACTATTTCAAAAAAAGAATTGATCGATTGCTGCCGTTCAATGCAAGTTATGGCACGTGGAGTTGTCTTTGCCCGCGAAAATACCGTTGAAATTGACAGACGACCAGACTTAATATTAGATGATATAAGAGTGGCTGTTGGTGAATTCCCAGAAAAGGAAAGGAAGGCAATATATATATGATATCCGCTGCACAGAAAGCACATGTCCGTACAATTCATCCTTTTCCAGCACGGATGGCTCCATCTATTGTGTGGGACTGTTTACCAAATTCAGATAGGCCAAAAAGAATTCTTGACCCAATGGCCGGATCCGGAACAACCCTTGTCTGCGCCAGAGCAAAAGGACATTACGCTATAGGCTACGAAACCGACCCCTTGGCATTTCTTATTGCACGAACTTGGTGCTCAGATATTGACCGTGTAAGGGTGAATAACCGTGCGGTCATTGTTTTGGAACGAGCAAAAATTCTCGCAGATAAATTAGATTATCACGAGGCTTATCCTAAAGGGGCTGACGAAGAAACCCGTCATTTTATCAATTTTTGGTTTGACAATGAAAATCGTCGTCAATTAACCGCTTTGTCCACATGCATTAATCGAATAAGTTCCGAAGACGAGAGAATATTTCTTTGGTGTGCTTTTTCACGTCTGATTATCACTAAGTCCACAGGTGTTTCACTCGCAAGGGATGTTTCTCACAGTAGGCCACACAAAGTTTACCAGACAGCTCCCATACACCCATTTGATAAATTTCTAAAAGCGGTTGAACATGTAATCAATAACTCACCATTTCATCAAAGCAATAAATCTGTAGGAAGAAACCCTTTTGCGGATATTCATATGGGTGATGCTAGGTATTTACCCATTAACTCTAATAGCATTGACATGATCATTACCTCACCACCCTATCTTAATGCTATTGATTATTTGCGGGGACATAAGCTCTCCCTTGTATGGATGGGTTATCGTATTGCAATGATTAGAGGTATTCGTTCTGAAAACATAGGTTCAGAGATATCAGATCATCCACAACTGGAAAACACCATTCTTGAAGCGATTAAAGCAATGGGGAAATTAAGTGATTTGAATAATCGTCAAATGGGTATGTTAAGACGTTATGCATATGATATGAATAGTGTATTGAAAGAATGTGCGAGAGTTATCAAAAAAAATGGAAATGCTATTTTTGTCGTTGGCGATTCAGCTTTGCACGGGGTATTTATAAAAAATTCTGATGGGCTTATAAATCTTGCAGTCAACCACGGCTTTTCTTTAGTTTCGAGAGTAGTTCGCCCGATAGCAGAAAATAAAAGGTATCTTCCTCCTCCGAACTTGCAACAAACTGGAGAACAATTACAAAGACGTATGAGAGAGGAGGTCATTCTAAAATTTATCTCTAATGGAAAAGTTGAAAGAAAAGATTTTACAAAGATGAATACAAAATAAAGGCTGTCGCTGAAAGAGATAAACTTCAAACCCGGAACTCAGAACTTCGAACTAATTATCCACATACTCCTGCTTCATCACAAGGGCGAAATAGTTGTCTTCCACCGGCAGATAGCCGTATTCATAGCAGAAATAGTAAGTTTTCCCGGCTTTGGTTTTATAAGTGTTGGTGTAATAATCGAAATTAAAGCCTTTGTCTTTAAGTTTGTTGTGATGCACCCTCGCCTTGCCATTGGGGTTATATTCCTCAAGTATGCGGCGGTTTTTCCTTAAAATGCCATTCACATTTCTTACATAGTTATTTGAATCCTGCTTCAGCCTGTTGTTGTACGTGTTCCGGCACTGATCGGAACAAAACTTTTTATCCGACCTGCCGATGATCTCAAATCCGCATTCAAGACATTTTTGTTTTTCCATATTCATCATTCCTTTTCTAATCCAAAAATAGAAAAAATAAAAATTCCGAATTAACGATCAATTTCAGATTATTTTTGTTAATGAATCGGTTCAAAGAAAATACGGCCATGAATTCATTTCCTGTGATTGATGTAAGAGATGTTTATAAATCCTTTAAAAGCGTTGATGCGGTGAAAGGAATTGATATGCATGTGGATCGCGGACAGTTTGTTGCTGTGCTCGGTCCAAACGGCGCCGGCAAAACCACCCTCGTGGAAATGATAGAAGGGATAAGGAAACCTGACAAAGGTGAAATTCAGATCATGGGGAAAAAGTGGAAAGGCAATGAAGATGAACTCCATCAGATTATCGGTTTGTCTCTCCAGGAAACGAAATTCATTGATAAGCTGAACGTAAGGGAAACCCTGAGATTGTTTGCCGGCTTTTTCGGTTTGGGTGGCGAGAGGGTTGAAGAAATCATACAAATTGTCGGATTGGAAGATAAAATCAAGTCATGGGTAGTAAATCTGTCCGGGGGGCAGCGGCAAAAGCTGGCATTGGGAATCGCATTGCTGAATAAACCGAAAATTTTGCTGCTGGATGAACCTACCACCGGACTTGACCCGGCGGCACGACAGGAAGTATGGACGATATTACGCAAACTCAGGGATAAATCAGAAACTTCGCTGATTCTTACCACCCATTATATGGAAGAAGCCGAACGCCTGTGCGATTTTATCATCATCATTGATAAAGGTAAGATCCTTAAGCAGGGAACGCTTGAACAATTGCTGAACGGTGATGGATCGAAACGAAAAGTGCTTGAATTTACTCTTGATAATCCGGGCTCTTCGACTGAGAAATTGTTGAATGACTCCCGCTTTCGGATCAAATGGGAAGGTGAAAATGAAAAAGGAATTGTTGAGTTTGCAAGCTGGGAAGAGGATATTCCTGTTTTTATGTCGTTTTTAAAGAAGTCGGAATTGAGATTGAAAAATCTGGAATTCAGGAAAAAAACCCTCGATGATTTATTTATTTCACTTACAGGAAGGCATTTGAATGATTAGGAAGATCGCGAACCATCAGCTATATCTGTTGATTCTTTCCTATTTCAAGGAAATGATCCGTGAGCCCGGTATCCTTTTCTGGGGTATTGCTTTTCCGATATTGATGTCGCTGGGACTTGGAGTAGCCTTTACACGAAAATCAGATGTCGTCCGGAAAGTGGCTGTAATAAACCAACCAGGTTTGGAAGCTTCCCAACCGCATGCAAACCTGAAGATCATTGATTTCTTAGATAAGCATGCCGTGAGGGATACTGTACCAGGCAATGAGAACCTGACTTACAGGATAAACCTTCCTGACGATAAAATGGGCAATACCATATTGCTGTTTCAGCAAACCGGTTGGAATGAAGCCATGGTGCTGCTGAAACGCGGGAACCTGAATGTAGTTATGGAGGAAAAAAATGGGAAAATAAGCTATCACTTCGACCCTTTGAATCCTGATGCACAGCTTACTTACCTCAGGTTGTCAAAGCTGTTCGGTAATGAAAATCCGGAAATAATCGCGAATAATGATCATGTAGAGCCGTTAACTCTGAGCGGGACGAGGTATATTGATTTCCTTGTCCCGGGCCTCATCGCTATGGGCGTTATGATGTCGTGTATGTGGGGACTCAGCTATGGCATTATCGAAAAAAGATCGAAAAAGCTGCTGCGCAGGATGGTGGCTACACCCATGAAAAAATCCTATTTTCTTATTGCACTCATAACTGTAAGGGTGGGTATGAATTTTATTGAATCGGGTTTGCTGCTCCTCTTCTCATGGATCGTATTTGGAATAACCATACAGGGAAATTTACCCTCGCTGATACTTTTATTTATAGCGGGTAATATTGCCTTTGCTGGGATAGCTGTTTTTATTTCATCGCATACCTCAAGCACCGAAGTTGGCAACGGATTTATCAATGCCATCGTTATGCCGATGATGGTGCTTTCGGGTGTATTCTTCAGTTACCATAATTTCCCCGATTGGAGTATCACCTTTATTCAGAAATTACCTCTTACCATATTAGCCGATGGGATTCGGAGCATCATTATCGAGGGCGCGGGTTATAAAGAAGTTACTATTGCATTTATCATCTTAATTACCACCGGGGTAGTTTTTTTTATTGCAGGACTGAAGATTTTCAAGTGGCATTAAGTGTGGTTATCGGTTTGAAAATATTGTGTCAGGTAATTTATACCATAAACAGGAGAAAACCGTACATTCTGCAAATTGGAATAAGGGTATAGGGGAAATAAGGGAAATACGAATGGGCAAGCCCATATATCCCTTATTTCTCATATTCCCATATTTTTCATTTTGGTATAATTTATCCCGTGTGCAGTATAAATACCAAACCTTGATTTTATTAAGGGTAATTTCATGTCAGGCATTTGGTAAGGTAAACCTGAAGGTGCTGCCAACACCCTGTGTGCTGGAAACGCTTATCCGGCCCTTGTTCATTTCGATAAATTCTTTGCTCACAACGAGTCCTAATCCGAAACCGCTTTCATTTGCAGTGCCAACGGTTGAGAAATTTTCTTCGATACTGAATAACTTATTGATGTTCTCCTCTGCTATACCAACACCAGTATCGGAAACCCTTACTTCGGTCATGCCATCCTTTTGGTCAGCATCAATCATGATTTTACCACCGTGTGCAGTAAATTTTATAGCATTCATCATTAAATTCCTTAAAACAGTCTTAATCATATTCTCATCAGCAAAAGCATAAATACCATTTAATTTAGCAGTGGCTATTTCGACTCCCTTAAATTCGGCAAAAACTCTGACATAATCTACATTTTCTTCGATCATTTCCCTGATGTTCAGCCTCCTGGGTACAAACCTGATTTCACCGGTTTGAGCTTGTGCCCAAAACAATAAATTCTCGAATATCCGGTGTGTTTGAATGGATGTTTTATGAATTTTTTCAAGGGTGAGTTGTAATTCTTCCCTCGATATTTCATCCAGGCCGGTCCGGAGTAAATCGGATATTCCGATAAGGAAATTAAATGGATTTCTGACATCATGTGCAAGTATGGAAAAATATTTATCCTTTGCCACAAGCGCATTACGTAAGTTTTTCTCAGATTGTTCTAATGCAATTTCAGCCCTTCTTCGGGGTGTGATATCCCTGTTGTATTCGATCACTTTTATGAGTTCTCCCTTCTTATTAAAAACCGGGAATCCGTGCAACTCATAATATTCAACCTGACCATTGATCTCAATTTCAAGGTCGTCGGTTTTATATTGTTCTTTTGTTTTATAAAGATTTTCGAGAGAGCAGTTGCAACCCTGTCCTTTGCATGGTTTATTAATTTTACCGTGAAGAGTGGAACACCTGTTTTTTATTGGCAGCCTGTCCGACAATGCAGCGTGATTTGCAAATTCGATCCTGTGATTTTTTGCATTGATCACATAGAATGGTTGCGAAAATGAATTTATAACATTTCTTACCAGGTTAAGGCTCCGTCTTTTTGAGCGATATGAAAATGAAAAGACAACCAGCAAAACAATAACAATAGTGATCAGTATAAAAAGCAGGTATGTTCTATTGTCATAATCCATTTTAATATTGATTTGTTAAATATAACAAATTTCAAACCCCATTATATGTGAAAGCATGAATCATTAATTATAAATTGCGCTTCAATCCTATGATTGAGTCCTAATTAAACAATAAAAATATACAGTATGTTCAGGAATCAGAAAACTTCATCATTAAAAATGTGCCGGTGGGTAATAAAGTTCAGGGTTTCGGGTTCAGAGTTCTGAGTTTGATCATTGACCATGCCTGAATAGCGCCTGACCTCGTTCGGCTTAGGCTCCGCCTGAGCCGGTCATATCTCCGGAGGCTTATGCCTCCATGATTTAAACTGTTTTCCATTCCAATTCAAGTTTGATAACTTCCAGTTCATAGTCTAAGCCTGCATAATTCCTGGCGCTTGAATACAGATAATCCTCTGGTCTGGATACAATGCCCGCTCTTACAGGATTATTATGAATATATTCGATTTTTTGTTCGATAAATTTTTGACTGTAAATTTCTTCTGCATGATTTTCATGTGTCCATACCTGGTGGTCTTGTTTGTTTTTAAACTTTCCATGGAATTCAAACACGAGTTTTATCCAGTCTCTCCTGCTTTCACTATCATTATCCAGAACTTCCAAAAACTTTTTGCTTGTGAAGTTCTTAAAATTCCTGATAATACCGCTTAAATCACCGGTTTCGCTTCTTGCTAACAAATGAATATGGTTCGACATAATAACGTATGCAAAAAGCTCCAATCCTTTATTATTCTGGCAATATCGAAAGCTGTCAATAACCATATCTTTGTAAATTCGTCGTGTGAAAAGATCAACCCATCCCACAATTTGAAAGGTAAGAAAATACAAAGCCTGTCCTTCACTTATTTTGTAACCTGTTGACAATTTGTATTAATTAATTGCATCAAATTTACTTATTATTATACATCACAGACTACTTATTCAGGCCTGAGCCTGAAAGGATATATTCGACTGAGGCAGAGCCTCCGCCGAACTGGGAAGTCAAAACAAAACTGCCATCAGCAGTAAATTTACTTTATCAATACCATCTTTCCTGAATAAATATGATCATTATTAACAATCGAAAAGTATAATACACCTGTTATAAATTGCTTGTTTTGGAATATATACTTACCAGTATTTTCAATTTCTTTATTAAAAATGGTTTTACCAGTTGCATCCGTTATCATCAGTTTCACATATTCATCACCTGTAGAATTATTCCATTGGATTAAGGTTTTATTTGAAAAAGGATTCGGATAGTTGATTGTTTGAAGTACCTGAGTTAATGTTTGCTCCTTCATACCTGTAGTAACTGGTTCAATGCTTCGATAAAATCCTAAACCTTCAGCATAAATCAAGTTATTAGGGTGGCGAAAAAGAAAACCGATTGAGGTGCCGTTCCCTCCGTTCATTCCACTATTCAAAGGTTCAAAATTTTGTCCTCCGTCCTCCGAATAAATGATGCCATCGAAACCATTTGGTTGGTAAAACAGCCCGACAAAAACTTTATTATTTCCTACAAACAAAATTGCATCAGGTGTCACAACCGGATAATAAAGGGGAGTCCATTGTTGATTGGTGAAATTATACCGGTATAATCCCCAGCCAAAAAAACCTGCAAACAAATCACCTTGGGGATGAAATGCTAATGAATAGACCAATGTCCAATAAGGAGCCGGAATATCCGGTGGTTCAAAATTGATCCATGTATCTCCCAGATCAATTGTGTACCAGATACTGCCATTGCCAAAAAAATTATCAGTTCCCGCCCATACATGTCCTTCAGGTGATACAGTCATTGTTTCAAGATTTTCCTCCCCAGAATTGGTAAAAACATGCACTGTATCCCATGTATCCCCAAAATCCTTTGAGCGAATTATTCCATGTAAATTGTCAACGCCTCCGGCAAAAACATAACCATTCGACAGAGAAAGAAGGGTAGTAATATTACCAACCGGAAAATATACCTGGTACCAAGTGAACCCCCCATTATTGGATTTATAAATACCATTATAAACCCCGGCAATGATATCACCGTTTGAACAGACTTCTAAAGCATATATCGGTTTCTCGTCCAACCCGAGATATTGCCAGGTTTGCGCATTGTCTATTGATCGGTAAACTCCGCCGGGATAAGTAAATCCCCACATGCCTAAATAAATGTCACCATTAGTGCTCATATCCATACAACGATATTGGAGTGAATCCGGTATCGTAATTCCTTCCCAAAAATCCTGCGAAAAACCACAAACTGAGAGGATGCCAGCTATCACGGTAAATATTATGCTTTGTATTTTTATCATATTAAAAATTAATCAGGAAAAAAGTATTGATAAAAGTAAAACATTTTTTTCAGCTACGGGGCAGAGCCTCCGCCGAACTGGGTATTATAAAACTTCATTATTGAAAATGCGCTGGCTGGTAATAAAGTTCAGGGTTTAGGGTTCTGAGTTTGACCATTGGCCATGCCTGAATAGCGCCTGACCGTTTTTTTATTTATGTTACTTTTGTATTAAAATCCTGTATTTCGATTGACTTTAGAAAATACAAATATAATTTTCAATGAGCGATACGTTGAGCAGCTATTCAGGGAGCAATTCGAAAACCTGTGCAATTTTGCAAAAGCTTATATTCATGATCCAGACATTGCCAAAGAAATTGTCCAGGAAGTTTTTATTAACCTGTGGACCAAAAGGGATAGCATAGAACCGGGAAAACCGGTGAAATCTTATTTATTTACTTCGGTCAGGAACCGCAGCCTGAACTATATCCGTGACCATAAGAAATTCCAGAGCTTTGTTTTGGATGTAGAAATTGAAGAAAAATTCAGGTCGGATGATTTGGATATGATGGAAAGTGAGGAAGCCCGTATAAAAATTGAAAACGCCATACAAAAACTACCGGAAAAATGCAGGGAAGTATTTGAGATGAGCCGGTTCGAAGAAATGAAATACAACGAAATTGCTGTAGAATTGAACATATCAGTTAAGACGGTGGAGGTTCACATATCAAAAGCACTGAAAATCCTTCGTGAGGAACTGAAAGATTTACTGATGATCCTATTGTGGATCCTTTTAAATACTGGTAAATAATGAGTTATGATAATTCATGTCAAATGGAATATTGCAGATGTTAAGTGGAAAAAGGCTTATTCAATCGTACATTTTCCATTTCATATTTTACTTCTGCAATGTAACATACGCATAAGGGTAAATGAAGACGAAAGTGTATTCTTAATGTTAAAATGAACAACGGTAACAAACATATTGATTTTGAAGAGCTGATCGGGAAGTACCTTTCGGGTGAAGCACAGGCTGATGAAATCTCACAACTAGAAGGCTGGGTAAAGGAAAGTCAGCAGAATGAAAAAACATTTGCTGATCTTAAAAAGCTTTGGATTTTATCCGGAATAAATGCCAAATCTTCCACTATCAATGTAGATAATGAATGGCAGATACTTAAGGCGAAAATGTTTACCGCAAATCAGGATTTGGGCTTTGAAAAAGAAAAGGGGAAAATCAGGACACTCCGGCCTTTGTTGCGTTATGCTGCAATATTTATTATTCTTGCAGTACTTGCCGGAGTGCTGTTTTATATGCTTTCACGACCTGCTACAGAAGAACTGACCGCCATAAATTCCATCATCACGGCGACGCTTCCGGATGGATCGGAAGTGACATTGAATCTTGGCTCGAAGCTTATATATCCTTCAAAATTCACTGGTGATAGCCGGATGCTTGAATTGGAAGGGGATGCATTCTTTTCAGTGACTCCCAACAAGGAAAAACCCTTTATTGTTCGTGCCGGTTCTGCTGAGGTTAAAGTACTGGGAACCTCATTTTACCTGAATGCAAAACCCGGCTTGTCTTCGGTAGAAGTTGTTGTCAGCACCGGAAAAGTTTCATTTAAAACAGGGCGGCAGGAGGTATTTCTTGAAGCAGGCGATAAAGGAATTTTTAATAAAACAAAAGGTAGTTTGAGCAAAGAGGCAAATGAAGATGAAAACTACATTTCCTGGAAAACGAAAAAGCTGATTTTCAATAATGAGCGGCTGGAAATGGTATTCCATAAAATTGAACAGACCTACGGAACGAAAATACAGGTTCTGAATCCTGAAATCCTTGATTGCCGGCTGACGGCCACTTTCGATAATCAACCAGTAGCAATTGTGATGGAAATTATTGAGGCTACATTCGGGTTTGAAATTTCGGGTCAAAATGGTTTAGTGCTGATTTCCGGTTCGGATTGTACCAAATAATCGTCTCAAAAAACATGAAAAAAATCGGGAATTGCTCAAGATTATTTTCAGGTTATGGGTTCACTTCAAATAGTGACAATATCGCCACAAAAACACTAAAACACAAAAACCCACCAAGAATAATCAACACCTTCATAAAGCCTTTTGTTTCTTTGTGTTTTAGAGATATTACGACAAGGATACGGGTTGTGATTTTTCGAAGAAGACTCATTCATTTTTCTATTTTCATTTTATTAATTTTAATCCTTATTCCATCATTGTCGAAAGGACAGGAATCAAACTTATCCAAGCCGGTAACCATCGAAGTTCAGGATGTGCCGCTGGAGCAGGTTCTGGAAAAAATAACAAATCAAACAGGGATAAATTTTTCATTCAACAGCAGGATCATCACTGATGTCATTATCACTGTAAATCTGAAGCAAAGGCCACTTCATGAGGTTCTTGATACGATCCTTCATCCTTACAGATTGGATTACAAGCTGGTTGGTGATCAGATCGTGGTGAAAAAGCAGAATCCAAATGCTGCAACTGAAAAATCATTTACGATCAGCGGATTTATACGTGACAACGAAACTTCCGAAAGTCTTCCCGGCGCTACAGTCATGATTGCGCAAACAGGCAATGGCACGATCAGCAATGCTTATGGCTTTTATTCCCTTACATTGCCCGAAGGTGATTATACGATCAACTATTCTTTTATTGGTTTCGAGCCTCAGAATACGGATATCAAGCTTGAAAAAGACCTCGCACTCAACACAAAAATGGTTTTTAATACCAAACAGTTGGGTGAGGTAACCGTTACTACCAATGATAAGCTTGAATCCATTGAAAAAAGCCAGACGAGCAGGATCATTGTGAATCCAAAAAATCTGGTTTTCCTTCCGGAATTTGCAGGTGAAATCGGTTTGAACCGTTGCCTTCAAACCCTTCCCGGAATTAAGACCCACAGCGACGGATCTTCGTTTTTCTTTGTCCGCGGAGGGAATAAGGATCAGAACCTGATCCTTATAGATGAGGCTCCGGTTTTCAATCCTTCGCATTTATTCGGTTATTACTCCGTAATAATTCCTGAAGTAGCCAAGAGCATCAGCATTTACAAAGCTGACATGCCGGTTGAAAAGGACAACAGAATTTCTTCGCTGATCGAAATTCAAACTAAAGACGGGAACATGAATAATTACGAAGTCAACGGAATGCTGAATCCTCTTATCTATCGCCTCTCGCTCGAAGGCCCAATCGTAAAGGAAAAAGCTTCAGTTTATACTTCGTTCAGGCATTCAAACTTCAGGTGGCTTTACAGGCAGGCCGCGCCAAAAAGCGATGTTTACCTTTATGATTTTAACGGAAAGATCAATTTCATGCTAAATCCCAATAACAGGTTTTACTATTCTCTGTTCTATGGGAAGGACAATCTCACCAACAATATCAATAATGAAACCGGCGGTATCCGCTGGACGAATTTAGCCTCTACTCTGCGATGGAACCATATTTTTAACCGGAGACTCTTCTCAAATCTCACTTTATTTGGGAGTTCATATAATTATAATTTGCTTAGTACAGGCGTGAAATGGCTCTCTGAAATCAGCAGTGTTAACATTAATCTTGATTTATCATTTTTCAGCAGGCCGGGCCTCACCATGAAATTTGGATTGAATCAGAGCTTTTATACCTTTAATCCGGGAAACCTGGAAATCGAGGAGTCAACCTTTATTTTTCCCGTAGTTGCGAAAAGCAGATCATCTTTGACCGCTTTATATTTTACAAGAGAGCAAAAAATTTCACAAAGACTTTCCTTCTCTGCAGGAATCAGGATGCCCGTTTGGTCGAACCAGGGGCCGACGACGGTTTTTGTTTTCGATACCGGTTACCAGGTTATTGATACCCTTGATTATGCAGAAAGCGGAACCTATAAAACATTTGTAAACATCGATCCGAGGATCAGTCTGAAATATTTGGCTGACAGCACGTTTTCCCTGAAAGCCAGCTATGGCATTTATCATCAGTACCTCAATCTGCTGTCCAATTCAATCAGTCCTTTTACTTCCTTTGAATTATGGCTTCCGGCAGGACAAAATATAAAACCGCAGAGATCGGATCAGGTAGCCCTGGGTTTGGTAAAGTATTTTAAGAAAATTAACATTGAATTTACAGCCGAGGCTTATTATAAATACCTGCAAAATCAGATTGATTATGAACCCCATGCCAGCCTGATTTTAAATCCTCTTATCGAAGGTGAGCTAAGGTTCGGAACAGCACAGGCTTATGGCATCGAATTCCTGCTGCGAAGGACACAGGGAAGGCTTAGCGGTTGGATGAGCTATACATGGTCACAGGTTCGCAATAAGTTTGAAGGAGTTAATAATAATAAACCTTTTCCGCCCTTTTACGACCGGCCTCATGACTTTTCAATCTTTATTTCCTATAACCTTACACGGAAGGTGAATCTTTCGGCCAACTGGATTTATTACACCGGTTCGGCGATTACCACACCGGTTGGTTTTTATGATTATAACGGAAATACAGTGCCATTGTATGGTGATAAAAATAACGACCGGTTGCCCGATTATCACCGGCTTGATGTGGCTCTGACCTGGAACCTGAATAAGCCTGAGCGAAAATTCCAGCATAGCTTTGCTTTCGGGGTTTATAATTTTTATAACCGCCACAACCCGGTTTCTGTCAACTTTAATAAATTAGAAACTGACAATGACAAATTTGTGGTACCGGCAAACCTTTATGGAATGCAAGATATTGTTACGACCCAAACCTATTTGCTGGGAATAATGCCCTCGATAACCTATAAATTCAAACTCTGATGAAGAACAGTTTACTCTTACCGTTTGTTTTAAGCTTGCTTCTTTATTCGTGCGAAGAAAAGACAGATTGGAACCTTCAGCCCGAAAATTTGAATACCATCGTTGTGGAAGCTTTAATCACCAACGAATACAAAAAACAAATAATAAAACTCAGCCAGCCATTTTCTGATCTGAACGGAAAGGCCATCCCGGTTTCCGGCGTTGAAGTCACCATAAGTGAAGGCTATACAACAATGAATTTTATTGAATCGGAAATCTTGCCGGGAACCTATTTAAGCATAGAACCTGTTGGAGCTTCCATCGACAAGGTTTACATTCTTGAAGTACAAAGCGGTGAAAAGACATATTCTGCTGAGGCTTATCTGGTTCCTGTAATTCCATCCTGGCCGTTACAGATAGTGACAGCGGAAGATACCCTCCGGAAAATGGAATGGATTGCCCCCGGCTACAATCCCGACGACCTTGCCATGTATGAAGTAACGATTTCCTGGTCGCATCTTACCGATACCACAATCGCCGATACCATTACCGAAGCTCGTCTTTTGCATTATACCTTAAATACGATTGATGTCAGCTATATTGTTTTTCCGCAGGAAAAGGAAGCAGTATTATTTCCGCCCGGGAGTATTCTGATTGCAAGAAAATATTCATTAACCGAAGATTTTGCTGCTTATCTACGTGCCCTTCTTGCCGAAACCGAGTGGCAGGGCAGCCTTTTCGAAGACGCCCGTGGCAATCTTCCCACCAACATTTCCAATGGAGGATTGGGATATTTCAGCGCCTGCTCGGTGGTAGGGGATACAATGGTGGTGGAGTGAGGATTAGGTTTGGGAAATTATTTTTTCAACGATTTTTTTTATTTCAGATTATCAATGACAGCAATATCTTCATTTGCACTGAATAACCAGTGTTGAATGTATTCTGATTTTTCTTTATTCATAGGAGAATAGCTTCCTTGAGGATGGCTCTTATAATGTGGCCAGGCAACCGTTTTTTAATTTCGACCTCTTCCTTGCTTTGAATCAGGATGTCCGATCGGATTCCTGATTGTAATAATGTTTTTCTGATGCCGGTCTTAATAGTCATTTTTTCTTTAACTGCTAAAAGTTGGCCGGTAATTATTAAAATATCAAAATCGCTCTCTGCGGTCGAATCATTGCGTGCTCTGGAACCGAACAACATTACTTCAGCATCAGCAAGATAGTTTTTTGCGGTAGCCTTAATAATCTCTGGTATATCTTGATGAATCTCCATCTGATTTTTTATAAAGACAAAAATAACAAATTTACTCATACATGGAATCAAGGTACTGGTATGTTGCTAAAAGAAAAGATGTTTTATATTCTCAATGAAAGGTTAATCGAAACGACTTAAACAATATAATCTCCCATTCGTACTTGAAAAGATAATGACTTCATCCGAAATATACGGCGTCGAAAATATTCCTCCGAGTTCACATTCCACCTGCAGAAAATGTTCATTCGATTGAATGATCGAATAGATGTCATCACGATAGGAGTCATCAACTTTAAAATATTTGAAGCGATTTTGCCGGTAAGTTTCCATTTCAAAACTCCACAATTTTTCTCCTGTTTTTATACTGATCCCGTGAAGTTTCCCGATGGTTGTTCCAACATACATCATGTTTTCGCTGTAAGCATTGTTGCCAAAGATGAGGAACTCCATGTTAACTTTCCAGAATTCCTTTCCTGTTCCGGGATCTGCAGCCATCAGTACACGCTCATCGGCTGAACCGGTAAATAAAACAGAATCATGAATATTGTTGCACAATCCCCAACCGCGTGTAAATGCTTTGTTCCAGTGACAATAACCCTTGTTCTGATCAAGTGCATAAATATTATAATCCCTTGCCCCAATGAAAACCAGATTATTAAATACTGCCGGAGATCCCTGCACTTCACCGACCGGAAAATAATGATGGCCAACCGTTTTAAATTTCCAGACCAGTTCTCCGGTTGAAAGGCTCAGAGCATATACATACCCATCAAAGGATCCTAAGAATATTTTGTTATTATCAATAGCCGGCGTGGTGTGAACAATATTGCCGGTTTGGAATTTCCAGATCAATTTTCCTGAACCCGAATCAATCGCATATAAATTTCCATCCCCGGAGCCAAAATAGAGAACGCCGTTTTTGAGGACAGGTGTGGAATGGAAATAATCTGCGAAATCATATTTTCTTTCTCCTTTGGTTTGAAAAGTCCAGATCAGATTACCGGTCATTTTATCCAAAGAATATAAAATTCCGTCTCCGCCATTCAGGTAAAGAGTATCGCTTCCAATACATGCATTCGACCGGATTTCTCCTTTGGTGCGAAATCTCCATTTTTCAATTCCGCTGTTGATATCTATCGCGTATAAAAGGCTGTCAAGCCCGCCGATATAAACCAGGGTTTCACTCACGACAGGTGAAGCGAAAAACGATGTGTCACTTTTGAACTCCCATTTAATATTGGGTAGTTGGTTATAATCATTGATCGCGTTGATTGAGGAATCTGATTCGGTTTGGCCGGTTACAGCTCTGTTTGAAGCAATAAAGGAAACAACCGCTAATATCCAAAAGCTGGATTTCAAATTGACAATTAAAAATCTCATGGTCATAGTCTTCAAAAATTAAGGGTGAACTGAAAATAAAGTAATTAAAAATCTTCTTCCCTTTCACAGTAATAGGGTTCAATCATGTGTAAAAATTAATTTTACTATTCATTCCTTTCATTCATAAATTTCACTTCCGTTTCTTTTTTTAAAAAATATCCGAATTCCTTTGCCTTTTGACGAATCCGGCTTAAGTCAGATTTATTTAAAGATCTGAATAAATTTATTTCGATTACAATTTTGTCTTTTTTTACTACTCGTTTCCATAATCCAATGACCTTCCCGTTCCTGACAATTATGGGATAGAAAATTCCATTATCGGAAACGGTTGCCTTGTTATGTAGCACAGGCAATGAGGCACTCCGGTCCCTGTATCCGATCAGGAATTCATCATAAGCAGGTAATAAATGGATTGAGGTTTTTTTTGCAGAACGGTTTGATGATGGATTTGCAAACCAATATTCCTCCAAACCTGTTTTTTCGGAAAACAATCCAGATTTCACCGCGTCCAGTCCTTTACGTGCATCAGTAACCGGTAAGCCGGACCACCAGACAAAGTCCTTCAATGTGGCCGGACCATGACTCCTGAAAAACCGTATTGCCAATTCAGCCAGCGATTCCTCTTTGCTGAGAACCTTCCTGACAGGAACTCTTTCGGAAAGTAAGGTGTAAGACGGTTTGTTGTTTTTGAGTGGCCCACTGCAAATCAGGCCTTCGATTTCGGCTTTCAGTAAAATGTGTGCATAACGGTTATTATTGCCTGTGAAACCTGCTTTATCGAATTCCATAACAAGGGCTTCCCTTGTCATGTTATGTTCCTTAATAAGTGCTTTCTCAATGATACGGAAACACTTTGCAACAAGCGGTTCAGTAAGTTCAAGCTCTTTGTGCCTCGATTTCATAGCGGCTTTTATTTGTGGAGCCGTGAGTTCCAGCATCCAGTAAATATCGCCAGCCGCAACCAAATGCCAGGTTGGCCTCATCACATGGGTCCTGATAATTTCTCCTTTGTCAAAGGATGCTTCAATATCTTCCGCTGTGGATTCCTGAATCCTTAAACCGGCTGCCCATTTGGCCATAGAAAAATCCTGCGCCTGTATGGCTCCCATCCAGCTTACTATTTCACCGGCACTTTTGAAATCAGTGTTTGCAATTTTCTGGTTGATCAAACGAAGATGTGAAATTTCCTTCGAAGTCATTTTGCGAGGTTTTTGAAATTTACAGGTTCATTCCTGAAGCAATCCTAAGCAACTCTTTCACCGTCCTCCAGTTCCTTGTTGTAGCTCTCACTTTCAGCTTATTTTCGAAAAAGGTATTGTTAAGTTTGGTTCTGCCATATCCATCCGGACAGTACAAATATACGTTCCTGCCGGCGATGATAAACCGGTCCGGTTCGAAATGAAAGGTATGGATTTTATCCAGCTTGTCCTTGTCCGGCGAACTCTCTAAAAAAGTGATGTGAAGTTTTTCTGAGTCAATATCTTTTTCCTTTATCAATGGATTGTTGTCAACAGCTATTTGCATTTCTGGCTGGGATCGCACAATTACCGGAACATCAAAACCGAATTGCTCCCTGATCTTTTTTTCAATCGTACCGGAAATCATTTTATGATCAGGCATTTTACTGGTAAAAATTACATTGCCGCTCTGAATATAAGTCGTGACATTTTTGAAACCCAGGCTTTCGAATAACTTTTTCAGTTCCGTCATGGGCACTTTCTTTTGACCGCTGACATTGATGCCCCTGAGCATGCAGATAATTGTTGTCGTTTCATTCATAGTACCGATTGGTTAAAAATAATTCATTGTTGCATCGAATGTTTACTGTTACAATTCAACAAATTTCGGTTTATTTCCATTTTAGTCAATCTAAATTTTAGTCAATGCATAGCTATACATCCTAGTTCCCTATATTCCTCCTAAATCCCTTATTCCCCTATTTCCCTTATTTCCCTTGTTCCCCTATTTTCCCTATTTCCCTTATACCCTTTATACCCAAGTTCTCCAAATCATTATTCCCAACTAAGGGTAAACCTATTTCTGCGTGTATTAACTTCAAATACTCAAATTTCTAACATTAAAAATGTATAAAATGAAAACAGTAAAAGCAACAATGATCCTCGCAGTAATGTTTACTGCAATCGTTTTTCAATCGTGTCAAAAAAACGAAGTCGAACCCCCCGCCGGACAGGAAAATATTATGCCTGAACGGTTTGTCGTAGATATCCCGAATTCAATCAGCTCCTATTCGTATTACAAAGACTCCAATATTGATACCCTCCAGGGCAACGACATCTACAACCACCTGCGCACCTTCATTTATGTAGGGGAAAATGCCGCCGGCATCGTGGGTGATATTATCCTTTCGATCAGCTTGTACAATCTTAGCCAGCCCATGTCGTTTTCATTCACCAGCGAATCGGACGGAAGGCTTAAAACTGTCGTGATCACCGAAAATGCATTCTTCGAAGATTATACCTGGCAGTATAAACTGACGATGACCGACGAAGGACCGGAAGCAATTGAAAATACAGCGCTCCAGGTTTTCTGGGATAAGAATCCGATCAAAGGCGCAGCCATTATGAACCCATACTATATAGACCACAACACCGATCCCAAATTCATGGAGACCATGTACCGCATTGACTATAGCGAGACCGGCGAACTGGGTTATACCTATCACATGATCGTCACCATTGACGGGCTGCCACTCGAAGATCCTCTTGACAATCCTTATTCCGTTTCGACTTTGAAAATGTTCGTCGGAAAGAACGGTGATCTGGTGAGTGTTTATGGAAATACCGAACATCCCAATGCCATCTTTTTCAATGGTGAAAGCGGTTTCGACTGGGCATTCACGGCTGCCGGAAAAAACTCAACCGATATTGGCGTTGCTGAAGTCGGATTGCCTTCTAATACTTTGAACTCTTCTGACAGATATACCCTGCTGGTCGAAAATTCCATTGAGAATGTGTTCACCGAACAGATTTATGAAGTTTGGCCCTGGATAGACAGTACAAGTGTTCAGTCGTACCTTTATAATACGCAAGCCCCCGGATTTTTCGATCATGATGGGTTTGTACAGGGTGGAACGGCTCCATCGCCGGAGTACAATCCTCTGATCAGCATTATCGCCGGATTGACTCCATACAATCCACTTGTAATAAATCAGCTTGAGGTTGAATTTGATTAAGAGATTCTTTTGTTATAATTTCATCCGATGACCTAAAGCCTGCTTGTCGTCAGGCTGGTCATCGGATGAATTTTTTACATTATGAATTTTATTAACCACTGCTGTGCGAGCCTTCTCTATGCACAATGGTAAGAAAAATAACCCGAACCTATTTCATCACCGTCATCTTCTTCGAGTCGCTCAGCCTGCCGTTTACTTCGAGGCAGGTGAAATAAATACCCGAAGCCAGGCCGTCTGCTGAGAACTCAATAAAGTATGATCCTTTATCCATCGTACCCTGATCGTAGGATTTGATCAGTTTGCCGGTGTAATCAAATACCTTAACCGTAACATAAGCCTCTTCATCAAGCTTATACCAGATTTGGGTAGTTCCGTTAAAAGGATTAGGCACATTTTGAAGTAACTCACCTGATTTGAGTATACTGATGCTTTGCTTCATGGTTTCGCTTAACTGGTCGCCCGGTAACAAAGAAAGAAGATAATCCCTTTTAATTTCGAATTGCTCCACCGAAACGGGTTTATGCTCGATGAGGTTGCCGGTATAGGATGATTTTAGTCCTCCGTTTTCCATTAGGAAGTAGGTATAACCTAAATCAATGATGGCGAAGATCGAGTCTTCCATCGTTTCAGGGTTAAGAATCACATCTTCGAACCATGCAATGGCGGTAGGCCAGTTTTCGAGCTTGATTTCACAGAAGTTGGTGAGGAAGTCGGCAAGTTTAAGCAGTTCGGGAACACTTTGTATTGCAGTATGAGTGTTGTAATACTCTTTCAGGCTGATGTAGTCGTTTCCTGTAAGTTCTTCGAGAGGGTAGAGCTCCTTCATTGCAGCTTTGGCGTATTCGGTCTCCGGATATTCATCCACTATTTGTTCAAAATCAGCTTTAGCGACAGCAAAGTTTTCAGTTTCGATATTTTCCCTTGCATCTAAATACAATGCTTCAGCTTCTGAACCGCTACCCGAACCGCTACCGCCCAGGCATATCCATGGCGGGTTCCAAATATATGCACCCGAAGGTTCAAGGTCGGTTAACGGGTCGAAATTATTACCCCAGCAGTTGTACCTTACATCAAGCCCTGCTCCCGGCGCTGTATATTTTACTAAAGGATCTCCCATAGTGTTATCGTCATCCTGTACAAGATTCCAGTGGAAGTATTGAGGAAAGCTACCTCTTGAGGCGTATACTTCATACCATTCATTATCGTAAATTGCCTGTGTTATATTGTTGTAGTCGCCTTGGATATGGACTATACTGCGATCGAAACATTTTATACCATAACCGTTTCTATAAATATTATTATGCCAAATATCTGCTGATGACCGGTAAATGGTAATACCTGAAAATGTATTATCATTTATTACGCAATTGCTTATTAACTGGAGGCTACTTCCATACCCGCAATTGTAAAGATTTATTGCATCCAAATAACCGCTGATAGTACAATTGCTAATATTAAAATCAGCATAATTATCAATTTCTATGGCATTTGTACCTGATCCCGTAAATGAACATCCACCGCTTATATTCACCATGTTATTATTTTCGCCGGCAGTTGTAATGCGTACGAACGAGTTATCAAACTGCGAGCCTGTAATATCGAAATTACCATCATATTAGATCATGGAAATGTCATACCATTGCCAAAGATTCCCTGTACCTCCGCATTGTCCCACAAGTATGGCAAATAAATGGTCGTTGGCTTCATCTTGTGGCATTCCTCCGTTTATAAAATCGGGAAAAATTAACTGGTCATTATCAGGAACGGAAGAAATAATTTCATAAGAAGTATAAAGGTCAGTAGGATACAAGCTTTCGTTTATAATGGTATAATCGCCGTTTTCGCCGCTTACGAAAACAAAACGGCAGGGATGATGCCACAAAGCAATAGGGTCATCGTTGATAAAAAATACCCAGTTATCGGAATAGGGGCAACTTACAACGCGGTCGTCGAACAAAATCACAACCTGCTGCTGCGTGTGTGAATCGTAGGCTGCATAAACACTAACAGTGTCGGTGCCGACAATGTTGTTCATAACAAGGTTGATAGCATCCTGCCTTGTAAACTGTGATAAAGCAATGCCGGATACAAGCACTGCAAATACCGTAATCATGGATTTTAGAAAATTTGGAAACTTTTTCATGTTAAGTAAATTTTAAATTTAGTACTTAATTAATTTTATGGTTTGCAGGACATTTCCGTTTACCTTTAAGCTAAGCAGGTAAGGACCGGGCTTGCAGGGGTTGCCTCCATTGTCAAGCCCGCACCATTTTATTATAACAGAACCTCCTTCCCTGGTATTATTGATTAAATTTTTAACCTTCTTTCCTGAAAGGTCAAAAACGGAAAGTTCAACAAAAGATATTTTTTCTATATTAATTTTTATGTTTGTTTCAGTAGTAAAAGGATTAGGGTAGCAATATAAGTTAGGTATTTTGATTTTTTTATTTGGATTTTCGACAATAGTTATTGGATCTTCGACAAAGTTTCCGTTTCCGTCATTGAACATTATCTTCAGATTAGAAACATAGGCATTATATTCTCTAATTATTAAAATATCCTTATAATTATTGTTATCAACATTTTCCCATATGTAAGTTTGTGAACCCGAAAAATTTATGGGTGAAATTGTATCAGGTGCTGTAAATTCATAGTTTCCATTATTGTATAAAATATAGTATTTTACTCCATCCATAAATGTAATTTCAGGTAAACTGTCGTTATTCAGATCAGGGAGTCTTAATCCACCCGAAGCATTTTGAAAAGTATAGATAATATGCTGCTGGAAGTTCTGATAACCAAGGTTTTCGTAAATCACATATGAAGTAACACCGGCTCCCAAAACTGTTATCACATCATTATCACCGTCTTTATCCATATCATTCAGTTCAATACTATGTTCATATCCTGAAAAATTAAAAAGTTCAAAACCTGTTTCAAAGCTATAATTTATTTCAGTGTTCGAACCTGCGATGGCGATATCATCACGACCATTACCATCTATATCACCTACTGCAAGGTCGTTGGGAAAAAGATCAGTAATATAATACGGCGATCCATTAAAATTACCGGCGCCATCATTGTATAAAACACGCCAGAATTTATCAGTGTTGCATGCAATTACAATATCTTTATAACCGTCTCCATTAACATCTCCACTTGTTATATGATCCACCATTTCATCATAATTTATAACAAATGATTTAATACTGTCGAATTGTGTTTCAGCATAATTGTAAACAATACCTGCATAAACCGTATATGGGTTTGTCGTTATGTGAATGCTAAAAATATCAGGAAAATTATTATTATCAAATTTATCTACATTTACAAATGGAAATCCATAATCAAAATAAAACGAATCTGCTAACTGCAAAAAACCCTGGCCTTCATTTAAAAGGATTGATAAACCACCCCATGCTGATTGTGAGGAATATTTATGCCCGACAACAATATCATTATTTCCGTCAAGATTTAAATCTGTAGTGCAAATTGAAGAGGCACGTAATGGTAGGATATATTCGCTTTTGGTGTCGCCAGAGGTAAAAGCTAATAAAACAAAAGATAAAAGGAAAGTGATTTTTGAAAATTTCATTGTAAATATTTTAAATTCCCAATAAAATTAGACTATTAATTGATAATCCAAAATCAGGGTGCTTAAATTTATCGTTTTCAAACAGCAGAACATATAAAAACGGTTTAATAAAATCTGCGGCCAATGTAATATGGTTAAAAATACTTTTTGTCATACTTTCGGGTACATAAATGAAATTATTTTTTACCCTTTCGGGTAATGTATGTTACTTTTTCGGGTAATATCCTAATCCAGTAATTTGTTCTTCATGGCCCAGTAAATCAAACCCGCCGTTTTATTCACCCCTGCTTTACACATCAGTCTTTCGCGCTGTTTTTTAATCGTATTCTCTGATTTGCCAAGCATTTCAGCAATTTCATGATTGCTTTTTTCTTCTGCAATCAGTTTCAGAATCTTTTTTTCATTCTCCGTTATCTGTTCCTTTAATAAAAGGTCAGGTACTTCAAAGCCGTTATTACTACCGTTTTTTGTTGCGTGCAGCGTTCCGCCTTCATGCACCAAATGAATGGCATGGGTCAATAACTGTTTTCCGCAATCTTTCAGCAGATAGCCGTTAACACCAATCTTTTTGCATCTCCTGATAAATGCCGGCTCATCATACTGGGTGAGCATAATTACTTTTACTTTCGGGAACTTTTCAATAATATGCTGTGCAGTTACCAGCCCGTCCATTTCGGGCATGTTGATATCGAGAAGGATCACATCGGCAGCCATGGTCTTAAGCCTGTCCAGTACCTGAGTGCCGTTATAGGCTTCTCCTGTAATTTTAATTCCATCAGCCCCTTCAAGGACGGTTTTAAGCCCGTCAATAAATATCGGGTGGTCGTCGGCAATGATAATGTTGATCATATTGAATTTTTTGGGTTAATATATATCCAGAGGTTTCGTCCCTGCAGGCGTAATGAACCTTTATCATAATACAAGAGCAGAGGCGAAAAGGCTAAAAGGTAAATATGAAAACTTTGCGGGGGGGGGGGGGCATAGCCGTCAGGTTAAGGATATAAACAGTTGAATGTCAATAAAAAATAACGTTATTGTAAATAAGTAAATGAGAGTTACCATAATATAGCAATTC
>JAGVPB010000029.1 GCA_020052415.1 Bacteroidales bacterium
CGGTCAATCCGCCAATCGTTCCATCCTCGAAGTCAGCACCAAAAATGAATGTATTTGGTGCACTGCTCGCAGAAGTTGAAGCCAAATTGCCATAGTACAGGTAAACAGTAGTTCCTGAGGTTGGAATATCCGGCACTTTGGTCCAGATAGTTGCCTGTTGTGCAACGAAATTCCAATTCTCTATCCAGAAAGGGATGAGCGTTGTCCCATCAGCATCTGTTATTCGGATGTCACTTCCATCAAAGGTAGAATTTGCGAAATTAAATGAGCTGCTGCTAAGAGTAATCTTTACCTGGTAGTTTGAAAGTGCACTGGCATTCTGATTGGGAACTGTAACTGGCCGGCGGTACTGCCAATTCGCATCGTACCAGTCCTGAGCAGTCGCAAGTCCTGCTGTGAGAAGAATAATTATTGTATTGAACAAAGTCAATTTAAAAAAAGGGTATTTTGTTTTCATAATTGTTATTTTTATATATTCAGTATATGCTTTTATTTTTTATTCCTTATCTCTCTTTTCTGAAGTAGGAAATAAGTAGTATTTATTCAGGTACCTGAGATTCATTATTAAGATTTTTAAGCCACCAATCATTTTTGTCCGGGTTGTTCACCTGCCCATCAAGATCTGTATCTCCGTTAAGGTAACCCGCAGAACCAGCCTGAGGTATCCAGGTTTGAACAACATCAGATAAATTTATGATCCCGTCAGCGTTGGCATCCCCGGCAGTCATTCCATAGAACTGATTTCCCAGGTGATTTTGTCCATCTCCATAAGCCTGCGAAACTGCCGTGGTGAAATCATAAGTAGAAAGACTCCCGGGATCAATTGTCAAAGAATTGGCTGACATAATTCCCAGGTGGTTCCTGTGCCAGATAACAACGTAAGCTTGTTGAAGTATAGGAGTGTTGATTTGAATAGTTGATATTCCATCCACCCCCACTACCATTCCATTATTGAGCAGCAAGGCTGCCTGTCGGGCAACCTGGGTTTCTGTAGTGGCAGAAGCAGCATCGGAAGCATCGCGAAGCTCCACCAATACCCATTCCGCAACATTCGTATTAGGCGGACCAGGCAATGTTTCTGTTCCTTCATAGTTCCAGGGCTCTGTGTTGTAAGGCTGGTTTGATGGTAAAAGGGTCAAATCGGTTAAATAAGTATCCATATCAGTTCCATTGAAAGCCCCTTCGAGGTAAATCTTTAAATTCAGTGACTGGAGAAGCTGGCTTTCATCACCAACATTTATGGAGGGTTCATTGTCGGCTAATTTACGAACTATCCAGTTATCGAAGTTTGCATCAAGCGCATAGTAGTTAGTAAATGGCTCAGAAACTTCAATTACCCGGCCGAGATCGAACAGCCTTACTGAAGTTTTGGCAATTGAAGCAATATTCGGCAAGACGCTTGTCCCTGATGTTGTATTTATCAGGTCTGCTTTGTAATTTGTCCCATCATCCCAAATCCTGACCTTGTAGAGCCCCGGCCCTCCAAACCATGTCGCACCACTTTGCCAGCCACTCCCATTCCAGAAGTAAGTTGGGCTGCCTCCCGTTGCTGTATACATAATGATGAATTTACCGGGGTTACTAGAATTTCCGGCAAGACGTTGAATGTTTATGCCGTCGTGCGCATGCCACATACCATTGTCCATGGGCACAGGCACGCCAGCCCAGTTTCCAAGACCAATTTCCAATCCTGAGCTAACATTTATCGGATCCGTCGGAGTTTGTGTCAGAAATTCCCAAATAAACGGGGATGTTGCATCCAGCGTGGTTCCAACGACCCAACCAGCTGCAACTGCCGGGCTATTTGCATGCAGAACTTTTCCGGGCTCACCCGGGCTGTTAGTAGCCAGTCCGACCTGCGGGGCGCCGAAGCCATCAAATCCCTGAAAATAAAGCTGGCCAACCGATCCAATATCTGTCTTGACAAGGAAAGATGTTTCGGTGTGTGTAACATCCCAGGGAAGACTTGGTCCCAAAACTGGATTCTGAGCATATCGAGTCCAGTTTGCAAAATCTGTTGTTGACGCAAAGCCTATACGCCAGTTACTTCCTGCAGTCCCGCTATATGTCATGACGAATTGGTTGGGCGACATTTCTACAATTCGGGGATTGGCCACACCCCAGCTTTCCCAGCCGGAACCTGTTTCCTGGAATACCGGGTAGCCACCATTGTAAGGTATCCAGGTTCCCGTGAAATCTGATGATGTCGCAGCAAATATTCGCCACCGGCCAGACGCGCCGGACTTATTAGCATCGAACAGCAGAAAATAATCGCCATCGATAGATCGCTTGACTATAGAAGGAGCACCCATTTGATCAATCCCATTGCTTGCATCATAATGGAATTGGCTCAATGTAAGCTTCTGTCCCTGATCCGTCCAGTTCACCCCGTCTGTTGAGGTGAAAACACCCATGCTGCCACTGGTGTAAGCGCTGCTTGTCCACCCCGCTGCCATCATCATAAGGAGACTATCGCTACTTCTCCTGAGTACCGAAGATTGTTGTACACTCCATTGATACCATGATCCCGGCACTCCTGACGGACCAATAACAGGGTTGTCTAATCGTTCGTCCCACATATACCCGCCATCCGAACTTTTTGTGATGCCAATTGCCATAGGGTGACCGGGCGCCGTACTTATGCCCATATAGTATGCAGAGATCTTACCATCCGGACCTACTTCTACTTTTCCATCCGATTCAGAAATTATAGGTGCAATTTCACGCGTTCCATAATCGTCCCATTTCCCGGGCCGTTTTGGCAAAACCGGATTAGGTTGTTTGACCCACCCGTCTACTTTTGTGCCATACATATATTGTGAAGGAGCTAGTGGAACATTAACTACAGCTGAATCCACAGTATTGACGGTCAATCCGCCAATTGTTCCATCCTCGAAGTCAGCACCAAAGATGAATGTGTTTGCTGCGCTGCTAGCAGAAGTTGCAGCCAAATTACCATAATACAGGTAAACAGTGGTTCCTTCTGTTGGAATACTTGGAACTTTGGTCCAGATAATTGCCTGTTGTGTAACGAAATTCCAATTTTCAATCCAGAAAGAAATAAGTGTTATCCCATCAGTATCCGTTATTCGGATATCACTTCCATCAACCTGTGTATTTGTGAAATCTAATGAATCATTATTCAGGGTTATGAGCACCTGGTAATCCGTCAGCATTATTCCTCCGGGATTAGCAACAGTAATTGGTCTCCGATACTGCCAATCCGGATCATACCAACCCTGAGAATTCGCAGTCTCAGTTATCAGGATACATGTCATTGCCATTAATATAGGCAGGATAAAAAAAGAATAATAATGTTTCATATGAGTAAAACTTTTTGTTACAAAATAATCGATCGAAAATTCAGATATGAATGAGTAGGAGCTGGATTGAAGAAAGGTTCTGACAAATAGAATTCAGTCCAAATGATTGCAAAATTCATCTGGAAAATAAGGATTAAACAACTATTTCTATAAAAGCTGTTCAATTCGACCTCACCATTTCAGAATAATAAATTTATACCGATAAAATGTAAGAAAATCACTAATGATTGTTATTCTATATTGCAATTCTGTATCAGACAAATATTTTCATATTACAAGAAAATTGAAAAAGAACAGATTACTATATCATTATATGATTTTATCCAGGATTTTAAATAACTACTTTCGGTAATAAATGAGATCAAAATTATTGCCAAAAAGTTAAGTATCAGATTATTAGTATTATAAATTGATTTGATTTTTAAATGATTTTCATTTTGACACTTAATAAACTCAATAAGACATAGAAAACAACCAAAAAATTGAATATGAGTGAGTAGTCATAGTTTTTTTCAATACTCTTCAACAGGCTGGCGATCCATGAGAAAAAGTTTGTACTTTTGGCTCGTAAGTAATCAATATATATTCTTCGTTCGGATGGAGAACTTTATCGTTTCAGCACGCAAATACCGGCCACAGACTTTTAATACGGTTGTGGGTCAAAATACCATCACCAATACACTAAAAAACGCTGTAAAAAACGACCAGCTTGCACAGGCTTTCCTGTTCTGCGGACCAAGAGGCATTGGGAAGACAACTTGTGCCCGCATCCTCGCAAAAACGATCAACTGCAGCAATCTTTCCGAAAACATAGAAGCATGCAACGAGTGCGAATCCTGTATTTCCTTTAACCGTTCGGCATCATTCAACATTCATGAACTGGATGCCGCTTCCAACAATTCGGTGGATGATATTCGTAATCTTGTGGACCAGGTAAGGATTCCGCCACAGATTGGAAAATACAAGGTTTACATAATAGATGAAGTTCACATGCTTTCTCAGGCTGCTTTCAACGCTTTTCTTAAAACCCTTGAAGAACCACCGGCTTATGCCAAATTTATTCTTGCCACAACAGAAAAGCACAAAATTATTCCTACTATTTTATCCCGATGTCAGATTTATGATTTTAAAAGAATCACCGTTGAAGACATCGCGAACCACCTTGCTTTTGTTGCAGGCCAGGAAAATGTAACCGCAGAATCGGATGCCCTGCAGATTATTGGACAAAAATCGGATGGCGCTCTGCGTGATGCACTCTCGATTTTCGATCAGATCGTAAGTTTCGGCGGCAGGAACATTACCTATAAAAATGTGATCGAAAACCTGAATGTTCTCGATTACGACTATTATTTTAAGCTCGTGGAAACCATTGTTAAGGGAAATATTACCGACACACTGTTAATCATTAATGAAATCATTGATAACGGATTCGACGGTCAGCACTTTATTATTGGGTTTGGAGTTCATTTGCGGAACCTGCTGGTTTCAAAGGACACTGGTACACTTCACCTGCTCGAGGTTGGAGGGAGCATTAAAGACAAATATTATGAACAGTCTGTAATTTGTTCTTCCGACTTTTTATTACAGGCCCTCGAAATCAACAATAAATGCGATATTGACTATAAAAACAGCAACAATAAAAACCTGCACCTCGAACTGGCTCTCTTAAAAATGTGTACGATAAACCAGGGTTCACCAGGATTTAATTTGCTGAACAAAACACCGTCAGAAAAAAGTGACATGCAGTATAAACCACCCATCACCTCAATCACCGAAAATGTGAAGGAGCCCCAGAAAAAAATTATTGATAAAAAAACAAATACATCATATCCCCAAACAACTTCCATTAGAAAAAATATTTCACAAAAGGAAAGCAGTGATGCCGGATCGAAGGAATCTTTTCTTGAAAAACCTGCCAATGAATTTCTTCAGGATCAGCTTGAGATTGCATGGATAGAAGTCGCTCAAAAATACAAATCCGACAACAATCTTTTTATTACTTTAACCACAGAGAAACCTGTTAAGGGTGAAAATTATAATATTGATTTTATTGTTAGCAATAAAATTCAGAAGAAACAAATTGAGGATCGTTCGCTTGAGATTATACCAATGATTTCCGAAAAATTAAATAATTACAGCCTTCGGTTGAATATTACAGTAATGGAAAAGGTCACAGATGCGAAACCTTATACACCGCAAGAGAAGTTCAATAAAATGTCAGAACAAAATCCGGAGTTGAAAAAGTTTAAAGATCAACTCGGGCTTGAAATAGATTTCTAAACAATGCTCTATTTCCTTTCAAAACTTATCCTGAAGCTTAATGGTTGGAAGATCATTGGCGGTATTCCTTCCGGTGTGAAGAAATGCGTTGTCATTGTTGCCCCCCATACAAGCATGTGGGATTTCGTATGGGGCAGGCTGGCTTATTGGCAATTGGGTGTTAAAGTTAAATTTCTGATCAAAAAAGAAGTCTTTGTCTTTCCATACAAAAGGCTTTTGATAAGATTAGGAGGAATTCCAGTGGACAGGGGGAAAAGCTCCAATTTGGTTGAAGAAGTTGCAAAATTATTTAAACAGCACGATTCGCTGTTTATTACAATAACTCCTGAAGGAACACGACATTATGCATCCCACTGGAAAAAAGGATTTTATTATATAGCCCTTAAGGCAAAAGTACCGATTGCATTAGGTATCCTCGATTATAAAAAGAAAGAAGGTGGAATCGGGATGATAATGAATCCTTCCGGTGACTTTGAGGCTGATTTTAAATTTATTGAGGATTTCTACAGGGGGCGTGGCGCCAAACATCCGCAAAATTACAATCTGAATTAAATATTCTGAAATCATTAATCACATCACCTGTATTCCTTAGCCTCTGTTTCACCCTTTAGAATACGAAGGCCATTAAAAGCGAGTGCCCGCATTTCGTCTTCACCCGGATAAATGTGTGTCGGTGCAATTTTGTGCACTCTTTCTGCAATGAGATTTACAAACCACTTGCTGTTTGCAACACCTCCCGTTATCAGGATTCCATCTACTTCCCCGCAGAGAACGGTGGACATTGCTCCTATTTCCTTTGCCACCTGGTACGCCATTGCCTGAAGTACCAGGCTTGCTGTTTCATTCCCTTCAAAAGCAAGAGCTTCAGCATCGTATGCGCTGTTGGTATTCAGATATGCAACCAGTCCACCTTTGCCAACAATCATATTCATAACTTCCTTTTCGGTATATTTCCCACTGAAACATAATCTCACCAAATCGCCGACAGGTAATGTGCCGCTCCTTTCTGGAGAGAAAGGCCCTTCACCATCAAGCCCCTGGTTTACATCAATCACTCTTCCCTTGTGGTGTGCACCAATGGTAATCCCGCCTCCAAGATGTACAACGATAAGATTTAAATCTTCATAAACCCGCATTATGGATTTGGCATGCTGGCGTGCAACTGCTTTCTGGTTCAGGGCATGAAAGATTGACTTTCTTTTAAATTTTGGATGGCCGGTAAACCTTGCAATATCTTCCATCTCATCCACCACAACCGGATTGGCAATATAAGCCTTTGCCGAAGCGAGCGATTTGGCAATGTCACCAGCAATCAAACCGCCAAGATTGCTTGCATGTGAACCATAAATACAACTTCGAAGGTCTTTGATCATTTTTGCATTTACAAGAAAAATTCCCGATTCGATAGGCTTCATTAATCCACCCCGGCCTACTATTATCCTGAGTGAATCCAGGTCAATTTCAGCTTCTTTCAATTGCTGAAGAATCAGATTTTTCCGGAATGAAAACTGATCGGTGATCTTATCAAATGCGGCTATTTGTTCCTGTGAATGTTTGATATTTTTTAGAAAGACAGGCATCTCACCTTCATACACAGCAATCTTCGTTGAAGTAGAACCGGGATTTATGGCTAAAATGCGGGGGATTGTATCCATGGCAACTCCAACGTTAAATTGAGAAAATAAAATGGCACTAAAGTTAAGTAAATAAAGGTTCAACCAATTGCCGCAGCGAGTGCAATGGATAAAAATTTAGTTCTTTCAGAATCAGCGCGTGAAGTAAGAACGATAGGAACTCTTGCACCCATGATTACTGCGGCCGTTGAAGCTCCGCCCAGGAAATTCAATGCCTTATAAAGGAAATTGGCCCCATTGATATCCGGTGCAACCACTATATCAGCATTTCCTGCAACTTCGCTCTCAATATTTTTAATTGCACACGATTTCTTCGACACGGCATTGTCAAGAGCCAGAGGTCCATCAATGATACAACCGGTGATCTGCTGCCGTTTATTCATCATTGACAGTGTAGCAGCATGCATGGTTGATTCCATGCGCATATTGACTGTTTCAACAGCACCCACTACAGCAACTTTTGGGTTTGGTTCACCAAGTAAATGAAACACCTCTACGGCGTTATTAATCAAAGCAATCTTTTCTTCAAAGGTAGGAGCCACATTCATAGCGGCATCGGTTATACCAAGCAACTTGTGATAAAAGGGTGATTCAAAAATAGCAACATGGCTGATTATACTCCCCTTCCTGAGTCCATTTTCCTTATCCAATACTGCCTTTAACAATTGCCCGGTACTAACCATGCCTTTCATCAGAATCTCTGCTTTTCCATCGCGTACTAATTTTGCCGCCACCACTGCTGCTTCAAACTTGTCTCTGACATCAATGAGTTCAAATTTACTGATATCATAACCAATCTCCTTTGCATATTGCTCAATTCTGGGTTGTATTCCAACAAGCACAGGTTCAATTATTCCAATGTCTTCTGCATTTTTTAAAGCCTCCAGCACATCGTAATCACCTGCTGCAGCCACAGCAATTCTCCTTTTCTGCTTGGCTTGAGCCATCCCGACAAGCTCAGCTAGTTTTTGGATCATATTTTACAATTTAATTGTTTGAAAAAATTAGGCTGCAAAAGTAAAAATTGTTAAAGGATTCACAACAAAATATTGTAAACATGACTATCCTGGCTTCCAAAATTAGAAATCGAATTATAGCAATATATTTTTAAATCAGGAAGGCGCTATGAGGAAGGAAATAAGAAATTGCTATAATAGTGAAGAAAAGGAAAAAATTTGCAGGATCCTTTGCATTACAGTTGTTACAATTGATTTATTTATGCTTTTAAATCCAACCATTTTATTTGTTTTTTCATTCCATAGCCTGAGATTCATTGATTTAAGGCTACTGATAAAACTGAGTGTGCTTACACTATGAAACAGGGCATTCTCCTTATGACATTTTGGTAATTTGTAATTCGGTATTTTAGGGCTCAGGTGATGAATATGATGAAATCCTATATTTCCGGTGAACCATTGTAATACTACGGGAAGTTTATAATAGGAACTTCCCTCCAATGCAACAGTTTTATAATCCCAGTCATTGGTTTTTGTCCATGTTACATCCTCAAACTGATGCTGAACATAAAATAACCATAAACCAACCATGGTGGCCATATAAAAAACCGGTAATTGGATCATTAAAAAGGCCTTAAGTCCTATTGCCCATATCATCAGGAAGACGATTGTTATTGCTGCAACAGAAGTCAGGTGAACATAAACCTTTTCCTTAAAACTCATATATTTTTTTGTAAACCTGGCCTGGATTGCAAAAAGGAACATGGGTGCAATTCCAAATAGAATTATTGGATTTCTGTAAACCCGATAGGAAAATTTCTGCCATTTGGACAAGCTGAGATACTCTTCAATAGTCAGAGTTTTTACATCTCCAACTCCCCTCTTTTCGAGGTTGCCGACAGTGGCATGATGTTCTTTGTGATCATGATGCCATTTATGGTAAGGAGTAAATGTAAATAATCCCGTAATAATTCCAACAATCATATTCAGGCGTTTGGATTTAAAAAATGATCCGTGTCCGCAATCATGGAAAATTATGAATATTCTTACCATAAAACCTGTTGCAACAACCGCGAGTAATAAAGTCAGAAAGTAGGATACCTGTAAACTTTGAACCATT
Source organism: Bacteroidales bacterium (assembly GCA_020052415.1). Lineage (GTDB taxonomy): Bacteria > Bacteroidota > Bacteroidia > Bacteroidales > JAADJA01 > JAADJA01. The sequence goes on from JAGVPB010000029.1 coordinate 9,314, forward strand.
AGAATCCACGTTAAAATAAATGGTACAACTGAATTAATTATTTGCCACCAGCTTCTGAAACGGCTTGGTGCGTTGTATTTAGAGACGATTTGAATCCATGGTGATTTGTTTTCGTCTTTTTTTAATGTATTTGTAATCATATTATAATAACGGTTCATTAGTAAATATATGTTTAGAACCCTGACTAATTTTTGGAAAAAAGTTTATCATGCCTGTATTTCATGCAACATAAAGATTATATGATTTAAAATTATTAAAGAATGTAGGATATGATGTAACTTGCAGTGCTGCCAATACGACCAACATATTTAGTCATTATGAGCTAAAATGTTAATTTAACAGAAGTTAAAAATACCGTAATCATTTACCATTTATGATAAATTTATTGCTTGCGACAAACCTGTTTCCCGAAAATACATGCAAGCAATAACAACCGGGATTGTAATTTGTTAAATTAATGATCAATTCATTTCGATTATTAAAATTTCCGTTCATCACCTCCCTTCCCGAATTGTCACAAATTTGTATGTAAAGGTCACACAGTTCAGAGTTAAAAAATAGTTTGATTTCTCCGGCTGATGGATTGGGATAAATATGACATCCATTCAGATATTCAGGTGTTTCTTTTGACCCGGTTGACGTTGTCAGATGGATGATCCGGATGGCATGGTTATTATAATCCACAACATAGAGCCGATTGAGGTTATAATCCATCGTACAACCCCTGGGAAAATTGAATGTCGAAAGTGTATCAGTTCCGTTTTCAAATCCAGTATCACCTGATCCTGCGAAAGTACTTACCATTAGATCGTTACTGATTTTACGAACCCGTTGGTTAATGCCATCCCCGACATAAATATTTCCATCATTGGCAATAAAAACTGCAGTCGGAGTATTAAACCGTGATTCAAGTGCCGGCCCGTTAAGAAAACCCCCGCTATCAGGTCCTGAGTCTCCGGTTCCTGCAACTGTTGATACGATCCTTTCCGGATCAATCATTCGAATCCTGTGATTGTAAGCATCTGCAACATATATATTATTTTCATTATCAATCGAAAGCTCACATGGTGTGTAAAATCTTGCCGATGTATCACTTCCATCCAAATAATCTCCAACGCTTTGAACTCCGATTGATGTACCTCCGCCGGCCCAGGTACTTACAAAACCATCTGTTGAAATCTTCCGAATGCGATGGTTCCAACTATCGCCAATATAAATATTATCTGTGTCGTCAAGACAAATACCACGAGGGTAATTAAATTTCGCCTCCAGGGCAGGTCCATCTAACAAACCGGCTTGTCCGGTACCGGCAATAGTTGTGACAATACCATCAATGCTGATCTTTCTGATGCGTTGATTCAGAAAATCGGAAACATACATATTACCTTCCGGATCAAAGCAAATATTGATAGGCTGGTTGAATTTTGCCTGACTTGCTTCGCCGTCAAGGTAGCCAGCTATTCCTGAACCTGCATAAGTACTCACCTGCCCGTTTACACCGATTTTCCTTATTACATGGTTATATGCATCGGCAATAAACAGATTTCCTTCGGTATCAATGCAAATACCAAAAGGTTTATTAAAACTGGCCTCACTCGTATCCCCATTGATATATCCCGGATTACCTGTACCTGCATAGGTTGTAACATAATTTTGACCGATGGTTTGAGACATTGAAATAATCATACAGTACATGATGATTATAAATCCTTTATTCAATTCCGGCAGGAAATGATAATTTCGATTTCTTTTCATAAGTGGAACTTTAAAAAGTTAAAACTTGAGTAAAAGTACTCAAATCCGATGGTTTAAACTTATGAAGATAATAATGGAAGTGAAAAAATGATCAGGGTATTACAATTGAATGGATCTTAATTTCTGAGACCTCTTAGTTTCCTGTCATTATAAGCGATCCTTGCTTTATTTTTTAAAGGTGTGATTTTAAAATTTTGCATGTAATAGCTAAAACCCACGCTTGCATAAGTATAATAATCAAAATTTCCATTTAAGAAGGTTACATCCAGCCAGTCATTTTCGCATTGGCGAATTCCAAAATCAAGAGTGATACCGAAGTTTGATTTATACCTGTAAAACAATCCACAACCGGCAAAATATACAAATTCCGGAACCCGTGAACCATGTGATATCTCTTCGACTTCTCCTTCAAGGTAGGTTGTCTTTACAGAATTAAAAAGAAATTGTCCTAATCCTGCTTGTATATTAATTCCTATTTTGCCTTTATTGTCAGGTTTAATCAGGTTAAAAACATTGAACTTTAAATGAAGATTATATTCCAAAAGTTTCGAATCAAAAGAAGTTGAGTTTTTTACACCCTGAAGTTTTCCATAGAGCATTTGACCGGAAATCCCGAAAAGTCTGCCAAAATGTTTTGTAAGTTTTACTCCTGCAGCCGGTCCGCTTTCATGAACCATTTTTTGGTAGTAGTTATCATCAAAACTGCTGATATCTCCATAAAAAGAAGTAAAACCACTATGAATGTTAAATTCCCAAAGCTGCCAGTAAGCATTTTGAATTTTGATCACACTGTTTTGTGAATGCAAATATGCCGACGGCAGAATAAATAAAGAGGTCAGAACAAGTTTGGTCAGTAATTCAGCTATTGTTTTCATAACTAACAATTTTGAATTTTTTTATATTAATTCAAAAATCCTCATACCGGAAGAGGCCAATCCTTCCTATTTTTGGAAAAAATTCCCAAAACAGCCGTTCATTATTCATATTCATTCTCAATAATGGCGCTATATTCGTGGTATTCCGCATCTATTGAATTAGTTTATATACCATTAAATGCAATTTGTCTGCCAACATTTGAAATGAAATTTTTTTGAATCTGCAGGATCGGTGAACGAATCGGATTATTGAGTCATTATAGAATGAATTTCCGGGAATTTATTTCTCTGATGATTCCAGCATAAATGAATAAAAGGCCAGGAATCTGTAAAATGTGAAAAAGTCCGTTGTAGTTGAATTCCCAGATCAATGTGAGCTGAAAAGTACCCATAGCCTGGATGACTGATGCTAAAAGAGAGATCAGAATTCCGAACGTCATAAGCCAGGCACCCCTGAGTTTCCCGCCAAAAGAGAGTATCAGGTAACTTACGAGGGCGAATAACATTGCAAGCGCCTCATACAGGATAAAAATTAAAAAACTATCCGGGATTATCAGCGTAACAATAAAAAATAACAAGCTGCTTATGATCAATAATACAAGTATATAACCTGCAATATTAAAACGATTGATATCGTATATCACTCCGGCAGTAAAGAATGCAACTGTAAGACCCAGGCATAAATTTATAGGATGCCAGACTAAGGTATTTAATTCCTTAGTCATTTCAATTCCATGAGCTATGGCTCCTAATGCCGCAGCGAGTGCGAGAAATCCGAATGCGGCAATCCAGATCAGCGTTTTTTTTGAATCAGTTTTGATGCCTTTTGCCCTGATGAGAACTATAAATAAAGTTGCCGCCATTGCAAGAAGAACATCAGTGATGGCTGTAGTTTGCTCAGTTGGAATTTCTATAAAATGCATAATTTATACAGAAGTAGCAATTGGGATGATTCCTTTATTCAGATTTCTCTTTTTTTTGTTGTTTTTCCAGCTCCGTTCCAACGGGCAAATTCAGATATGGGATGATATCGGGATCGTAATTTGCAATCACATTCACTTCAAACATCATACTGTTTGCCGGATCGTCAATATAATCCTGTGATTCTGTTCCGGACATAAAACGCCATCCACTATCATTTTCATCCTGTGGTTCTTCCCGGTACATATAACCAACCGGCAAGCCTTCAATTGTAATTTTATCAGACGCGATGCATGTACCCATTAAGGGGATCAATTCCTTAATTTCATGGGGTTTAAGCTTAAATCTATTATTGCTCATTTTATAAATTGATTTAGCAGTAAAATGACATGATTCCTTTTATTTATTTAAAACCAGCAGCAGGGCTTAAACGTTGGAATTTATTCAACATTAAACCCAAATTCCTTCATCATTTTATAGAACAATTCAGTATTTTCGAAGATACCTTTGAAATTCTCCGATCCGGGTCCAAAAGAAAACACCGGAACCATAACGCCTGTATGATCTCCGCCGGTGTATTTTGCTTTAACATCCCCGGCGGAAATATTTCCATCAACCAATCCCATCCCGCCGGTTTCATGGTCCGCAGTAATAACTACTAATGTATTACCATCTTTTTCAGCAAAATCCAGGATTTTTCCTATGGTATTGTCAAAATCGAGCATTTCATCTATTATATATTTTGTGTCGTTATCATGTCCGCCCCAATCAATTTGAGAGCCTTCAATCATCATAAAAAAACCATCATCATCTTTGCTTAATATTTCAATGGCTTTTAGCGATCCATCCATGAGCATGTTGCCCCTTCCTTCCGAATATTTAGGTGGTGAACCAGGATACAGAAGACCGGCGATTTTATTTCCATCCGCATATTTGATACTATCAGGCGAATAAACCATTTGATAACCCTTTTGGATTAATTGCGCAGTTAAATCTTTTGCATCATTCCGTTTATTAAAATGATTTAATCCCCCGCCAAAAAAAACATCAATATCGGTTTTTAGAAAATCTTTTGCTATTTCTTCATCGTTTTTCCGGGATTTTTGGTGAGCAATAAAACTTGCCGGTGTAGCATGGGTGATGGTACTTGAAGCAATGAGTGCAGTTGATTTTCCATGATCCTCAGCATATTCCAGGATAGTTTTACACGGAATACTGTCTTTGTTTACTCCGATAGCACCATTGTAAGTTTTATTCCCGGTTGAAATTGCGGTTGCTCCGGCTCCTGAATCGGTGATATAGTCATTTGAAGAATAGGTTTTTGAAAATCCGATATTTGTTATTCTTTCCAGATTCAGATGTCCTTTGTTGGCTGTTAAACCAGCATAAATCTGAGCAACGCCCATTCCGTCGCCGATCATTAAAATAATATTTCTGGCTTTTCGCTGATCCCTGTATTTTGATCCTTTGCCATCAATATCCAAATGCTCCTGGGCAATTCCATAAAAAGATAAAAACAGATATACAAATAAGGTAGATTTCTTCATTTTATTTTTTCAGTTCAAGTATTAAAATGGACTTTGGCGGTAATGTAAGTACAGTTAAATAATTTATTACCTCCCCGGTAACTACATTTCTTGCATATTTATAATTTTTCATACATTCATCAAACCTTTCAGGTTTAAGTGCCTTCATCTCATTATTACTGTTGTTGAGGGCAACCATAACACATTCATCATCAGTATATCTGAAATAGACATAGATTTCATTTTCAGGAATGAATTGCTTCAGCTTTCCATATTGTATCAGTTTATTATTTAAACGCCATTTTAACAGAGTTTTCAGGTAATTGAAAGCTTCGTTCTGTGCTTTATTCCTTCCGGCAGATGTAAACGCGTTTACCGAATCACCCGGCCAGCCGCCTGGAAAGTCCTTTCTGATGGAGCCATGCCCCTTTTTTTCTTCACCTGTCATCAATAACTCTGTTCCGTAATAAATGCATGGGATCCCCCTTGTCGTTAATAAAAAACCCATTCCCATTTTCCATTTTTTTATGTTTGAATTGACTTTGGGAAAGTACCGGTCCAGGTCATGATTATCACAAAAGATCAGATTATTATCTGGGTGGGCATACAAAAAGTCCTGGGCAAGGACATAATAAAGGCTCAGGAGACCCTCCGTCCAGCCATCCTTCTCATTAAAAGCTTTATTGAGCGCATAATACATTGGGAAATCCGTTACACTGGGTATCCCCGAATTATATCCATCTTTATTGAGTGCATCCTTCTGAAAATATGCTGTCATTGCCTCCTGCTGGAGCCACGTTTCCCCAACCACATTAAATTTCGGATATTCGGTGAATATTGCGTTGCTCCACTCAGTCATGAAATTTCTATATGAATAAGGCTGGGTATCAATCCTGATTCCGTCAATCCCGGAAAATTCGATCCACCAGATTGTGTTTTGAATGAGGTACCTAGCAAGAAATTCATTCCGCTGATCGAGGTCAGCCATGTGTGTATCAAACCAGCCGGTAAGCATTTTATCCCGGTCATAAACCGAAGCATAGGGATCAGTAATCGTTGAAGCCCTGAAATTGGACCTGTAAAACTCATCATTATTGTTGATCCAATCAGTTCCCGGTAAATTTTGCATCAGCCAGTGGTGGATGCTGCAGTGATTAAATACCATATCCATAATTACCTTTAATCCCCGTTTATGGCTCTCATTGACCAACCTTGTGTAATCATCATTTGTCCCGAACCTGGGATCTATCCTGTAAAAATCAGTAATTGCATAGCCATGGTAAGAATAAAAAGGATTGTTGTTTTCGACAAGAGGATTTGACCAAATAGCAGTAAAACCAAGGTCCCTGATATAATTAAGGTGATTTATTATCCCCGCAATATCCCCGCCATGTCTGCCGTCAGGATCACTCCTGTCACACTGTTCAAGCATTTCAGGAATATTATCATTACTTGTATCCCCATTTGAAAAACGGTCGGGCATTAAAAGGTAAACAGCGTCCGACTTGTTGAAGCTCTTTCGTGAGGAAGAACCCTGTTTCCTTCCCCTTAGCTCGTACTTAAATGAAGTATAAACCGATTTTCCTTTTTTAAAGAAAATTTCAAATTCGCAAGGTGGGATATCCTTGCTGATTTCCAGTTCAACAAAAAGATAATTGGGATTGGTTACTTTCGAGACTCCCGTAATTACTATACCAGGATGATTTAATTCAGGAACCGTAACAGATATATCCTTTCCGTAAACCAGCAACTGAAGCTGCGGATTTGACATGCCTGTCCACCAGAAAGGAGGTTCAACCCTTTCAATTTTTGAATCGTCAGCCCAAACCGTCCCCTGCAACAGAAATAGCAGGACGATACTATATTTCAATTTCATCGTTCTGTCCTTTTATTTGGGAACCTGAGAATGATAACCGGTATTTGCCATACCTGAAACCTGAGTACCTGTGCCGGAATTAGGTATCCAGATATCGTTTTTATCCATATTATTCACCTGGCTGTCAAGGCTGTAATCGCTTTTTTTGTAACCGTAACTTCCTGTTTCCAATCCCCACCAGCCAGTCTGATCGGTTTCGTTTACTGTGCCATCGGCATTAGCATCGCCTCCAACCAATCCCCAAATACCGGGGGCAAGTTCCTTATATCCCAAACTGCCGCCAAGTACCTGTGATGATGAAGTTGAGAAATCATAGTTGTAAATGCCTGCCGTTTGACTTATCGGATTTGCCGAAATTACTGCAAGATGATCCCGGTGACGCACCACAACGAATAGCTGTTCCTGTACTGAAACATCAAAATCAAGTACCGGTGAGCCACTGATTGTGATCACAGAACCATCTTTATTAATGAAAGCAGCCTGACGCGCAATGATGGTTGCACTTGTTGCCGACAGTACATCCGGGGCATCACGTAACTCAAGTAAAATCCAATCCACGACCTGAATCCCCGGTATTGAAATAACTTCTTCAGTTCCCGGATAATTCCACGGTGCAATTGAATAGGGTTGTATCAATGGTATTACAGCTTCTTCATTAAGGATAGCGTTCATCTGATTTATTTCGAAAGGGCCTTCAAGGAAGAATTTCAAACTTAATCTTACGGTTGGTTCCATAACCTCAATATTCCATATCAGAGTATCAGCAATATTACCAGGTACATTATCGGTGACGGTTATTTCAAGATTATGATTACCTACATCCGCAACTCCCGGCTGATAAGTATATCCGGAAGTATTTCCTGACGGCAAACCATCAAGTCTCCAGGCATATTGAATTACATCATTTTCTGCGTCGGTTGCAGTGATGCTGAAAAGTTGCGAGGTTCCGGATTCCATGTTGAAATTTAATTCTATTGGATTAAATGTAATAATTTCCGGTGCAGTATTAGGAACCCTGTGAACCGTGCGTGGCTCCATTCCGGATAATGGCATTGGACCTGCAATATATGGCTGGAAAAAAGCATAGGCAAATTGTAGCACAGGATGAGTTCCGGTTGGATTCAAAGCCGGAAAAATTTCAGGTATAATTTGATTGTTCTCCTGTGAAATATGAACAGAGATTGCAATTCCTTCAGGACTTCCGAGCGCTGTCCATGGAATTGAAATTTCTGTAAGTCCGTTTGAAGCCCAGCCTTCGTAGGAACTACCAATAACTCCATTTCCCGGATAAATCCATTCTGTACCTGTCCAGTTATTCACCTGCATTGAACCACCGCCTCCTTCAATGGCAACCTGGTACTCGGGCAAATAGTTACCTGCAAACCCAACCCTGCCCCATGAATCATTTATTGCTCCACTGCCGGTTGTTTGATCAGTATCAATGTTTACAAACAAATCTCCTCCACCATTCAGATTCAGAGAATAAAATCCCATATAAAGGTTTGAATTATCCCATGTAATATAGAGATTGTGAGCCTGGCTCTCGATTAATTCTGCAGGTGATATAAAATCATTTATTCCATCGTTTATGATTGTATGAGGCGTTATTCCAGTTGGAATTACAAGAACAGTTGTATTTTGATCTCCAATGACATTGTTATTCAGATCCTTTATATTAGAAATAACAATTTGACCATCATCACCGGCAACAAATTGTCCACTGATCGTTAACTTCACTTTTCTCCAGTCCGATTGCCTGACCGCACTTAAAAGAGTGTAAGTATTTGTAAAATTCTGAAAATCGTAGTTGGAAATTGTTTGTGCAGTCGTAAGATCAACAGATTCGCTGAAGGTAAGCATGACCGCATTATTTGATGTCAGAGTTGAGGGGGAATAGACTTCAGGAGGGAATACATCCATATTTTGCGCTGCAACCACGTTAAGCTCAGAAACCGCTGTACCCGTTGGAGTAGAAGTATAACCGGCAAATAATCTGACCTTAAACTGGTTATAGCCATGAATTTCATCACCTTTAACAAGTGTGCCTTCAAATTCTGCATTCTGTGAAGCGCCTCCATTACCAAGCACCAGTGCTGCCGTGGCTCCGGATGCAGAATTACGGTAACCGCAATAGGAACCATTACTCCCCCATACTCTCTGTAAATTCCCTTTTCCGCTCCATAGAATATCCATCAGGTCAGGGCTCCAGCCTGACTTCACATAGCCGGTCTGATCGTAAAAGTCATAAATTACATCGAGGTAATCCATACCGGTATTCAGGATCAGCTGTTTCTGAACACCCCACTGATCAAGGGTTGCCATTACAGTATCGCCATAGGATTGATTAATTGTAATATTATAAATGCTGTTCTGCTGATTCGGCCAAACTTCGGATAAGGCAGCAAAATGATTGGCCGAAGATTCGTTGAAATCGCCATCCGTTTCAGACCAATAGGCCATATCAGAACTGACCACTGAAAAAGCTTCTCCAAATCCATTTTTATAAAAAACCCAGTTGGCTTTTCCGCCGACACTTTCAAAAACCATAAAAACCTTATCGTTATGCATCACCAATTCATCGGTTCCGTCATGGTCAATGTCGTCAAAATAACATGCTGTCGTAACAATATACTGTCCATCAGCCCAGCGTGAGGCCTGTGTATAAACATTTGCGTTTTTTATATGAGCAGAATAGCGGTGTTCCCAGTCAGCTATCGTGCCACCGGATTGCCAACCTGTTTCATGCAGGTTGATCATCAAAGTGTACCAGGCAAGTTGGGCAAGGCTATTATCATTAACACTTGTAAGAAAGGAATATGCATCCCACCACACAGTGCCATAATCCCATTGAGGCGAATGCTGGTCGGAATGAGAAGGTGTTGAAGCCCAATTGATGTACCAACTGTTATTACTACCTCCATAACCGCCGGTTCCACCGAGAAGCCCGTAAGTACCGTTGGTGAGATTGGCGCTGGTTCCGTTAAAGTCCGGATTTTGTATGGCATCTTCTAATTTCCAAACGTTTACTCCGGGATAATTGTCGTGACAATACCACAATACATTTTCATAATTATCAAGCATGAATGTTCCATCGTGTTCATTCATTTCTGCAGCCGCCTCCCAGTCGGTTCCATAAACGCAGATATTGTACTGACCCATTGATGCGATCAGATTTTTGGCTGCATTTGCATCATAGTGCATATTACCAACAAAGGTATTGTTTATGGGGACCACCCTCAAGTCAACACCGGAACCATTGCTCATCCAATGAATTTTACGATTGTCATAACCATTGAGGTGAGGCCAGTCGTCCAAAACAACACCCCAAACACCGTTTTGAGTCCAGTTGTCACCGAGCCAGTCAATGACACCTGCGTCCGGATAATATCCCTGAGATAACCAAACACGTTCAGGAATCCAGGCAATGTGAGGCACATAATTATATCTGAAATTGACCATTTGCGATTCAGTATATACCGACCATTCATTCATCGAGTTCTGCATAAATGGCATAATATGCTGCCCCAATGCTGACGTCATCATCGAGACGAGGCCCTGGGATGCCATTGTTGTAAGCAGGTCGTTGAATTCGGGATTATGCCATTCAGCTGCAGGCATCAATGTTCCTGACATGTGAAAATTTCCGGGTAATCCTGTTGCCTGATGTATCTGGAGTACTTCGTCATACCCGCTGCCGTCAAGCCCGCTGATACCAAAGGCATTGCCATAATAAACGTCAGTATAGGTAAGGCCCTGGTTACCGTGATGAACAAAAGCACAATTGCCGCCATCAAGAACTTCTTTACCATCGGATTTAAATTCATCAGCAATTTTATTATCTATTAAAATCCTTATTTCATATTCCAGGCTTCTGTTGGATGGAATGGTTACCTTTTTTAACATGATTTCCAGCATATTACTTGGGGGAGTACGTAAATAATCATAGTTGACATTGCTGCCATTTATTTGAGCTATTTCGGCTGTTTTTGAGATTACTGCACTTTTGCCGGATAAATCTTTAATATTTATCATAGCACAGATTTCCTTTCCAAGGAAGTTGTCGCTGATAACCAGATTTGACTGCCTTGTAACCATATTGTCAAAGGTGATCCTGATCAGAAGTCCATTACTGGTCTGTCTCCTGAATACTGATGTGATATCTCCGGTGGCTCCCATACAATCACCCACAGGATCGAATCCGATTAAATCCGGTTTTGTCCAGGTTTTAGGGTCGCCGTCAAATTCAGTCGCCAGTAAACCGAATGATCCTAAGATCATTAAGTAAGGCAAAAGGTATAACTTTATCATATTGCTAATATTTGATGCGATAAAATTAATATTTTCCCGACATCCCGGTTCATATATTGCTAATTTGATATACTTTTTCCTCAGTCCATTCTGATTTAATTTTATTTTGTAATTTCGTGCGCTAGCGAGAAAATAATAAAACATTAATTTATTACACTATGAAAAAAATCAGACTTTCTATTTTTATCACAATTGTGTTGATGGCAAGTATCAGCCTAATGGCGCAGGTCAATGTGACTTTCAAGGTTGATATGCAGAATCAGGTAGTGCCACCGGAAGGCGTTCATATTGCAGGCAGTTTCCAGGGATGGAATCCTGCAGGTACACCGATGACCAATCTCCTCGGCGATATTTATACTTATACTTATACCGCAACTTCAGGAGAAACACTCTATTGGAAATACGTTAACGGCGATGCATGGGGTGAAGATGAGAGTGTTCCGGGCGCATGTGCCTCTGGTGGTAACCGGTTTCTCACAGTTCCCGCCTCAGATACCATTTTACCAACAGTATGTTACGGTAGCTGTCTTCCCTGTGTTCTTCCACAGGTTGATATTACATTCCAGGTTGATATGTCGAACGAAACAGTTTCACCAACCGGGGTTTTCATTCAGGGTTCGTTTCAAACGCCGTCGTGGAGCGGTCAACAATTGACAGATATGGGAAATGATATTTATGCAATCACCGTGACGATGGGTGTTGGTGAGTTTCATGAATATAAATTTCTGAACGGGGCAACTTATGAAACCGTACCTCCTGAATGCGGCTATGGTGGATTTTCAAACAGATCTATCACTGTTCCCGCAAGCAATACGACTTTACCTTTGGTTTGTTTTGGCAGTTGCGATCCATGTACTGTTGTAACAGATATAAATGTAACATTCAGAGTTGATATGTCTGAATCTGTTGTAGCTGTGGAAGGAGTTCATATCGCTGGTGGTTTCCAGGGTTGGAATCCGGCCACAACACTATTAACCGATATGGGAAACGGCATTTGGCAAACGACCTTTGTATTGCAATCAGGGAGTTACCACGAATATAAATTCGTTAACGGAGATGCATGGGGCGAGGATGAATCTGTGCCGTGGTACTGCAATAATAACGGAAACAGGTATATTACTGTGCCGGATGCTGATGTAATTTTGACGGCAGTTTGTTATGCCACTTGCCTTGTTTGCAATCCTCCACAGGTTGATATTACCTTCCAGGTTGATATGTCGCTTCAAAGTGTATCGCCCTTCGGCGTTCATCTGGCAGGAAGTATGCAGGGCTGGAACCCGGCTGCAACTGAAATGACAAATATCGGTAATAATATATATTCTGTAACTGTAACTGTTGGTGAAGGAGAATTCCACGAATATAAATTTATCAACGGGAATGACTGGCCGGGAGCTGAGGCTGTACCGGCACCCTGTGCAAATTTTGGAGGCAATCGCGAGTTTTTTGTTCCAGCAGTAAATACAACCCTCGATTTGGTTTGTTTTGGTGAATGTGCACTTTGCGTCATTCCGACCCATACATTCGATCTCAATGTATTTCTGGAAGGTCCCTTCAATGGAACAACAATGAACTATGATCTGGATGTGGCAGGGCAGTTGCCCGTCAATCAACCTTATAATACAGCACCCTGGAATTATACCGGCAGCGAAAACATTTCAATAGCGCCAAATGCAAATATTACCGATTGGGTTTTGGTAGAGTTAAGAACTACTGATGGAGATGCATCAACAGCAACTTCCGATAAACGCATCCACAGACAGGCTGCATTGTTGCTTGCAGATGGGTCAATCGTTAAAACAGATGGATTAAGCCCGATTGATTTTACGGGAGCCATTTTAAACAATCTTTATGTCCTGATCTGGCACAGGGACCATCTCGCTGTGATGTCTGCTACTCCTTTAGCCCCGGCCGATGGAAACTATGTTTATGACTTTACGGATGCACTTGCAAAAGCTTATCTTGATGGCCAAAAAAGTCTCGGCGGCGGGAAATTTGGCATGATGGCCGGTGATAGCGATGCAAGCGGTATGATTGACAACCTGGATAAGGATGTGAACTGGGATTCGGAAACTGGTAAAGCAGGATATTATAAGAGTGACCTGAATCTGGACTCACAGGTGAACAATCCAGATAAAAATGATGTTTGGGTCCCAAACTTCGGAGCAACGACACAGGTTCCAAATTGATTTTAACATCAAATGATAATATTGAGTTAAGCACTTTTGACAAATCAAAAAAACGCAATCAGGAATACCTGATTGCGTTTTTTAATTGTTTCATAATATTCAGTCTTATGAAAAGAAGTTCATTATTTCTGTTTTTTATTATTTTCCAGGTTCTGATAATTGCTGTTCCGGGGTATTCAAAAGACAAAGGGCGAAGGCAGCAAAAAAAACTGGAGCGTAAGTCGCGGGATAAATACCTTGGGCTGGGTCTCGGATTTTCTTATATGAAGGTTATTGACAATGCCACTTCGCCCCTTCTTTATAAAGGGTTAAATATCCCTTTTGCATCATTAGGCTACTTCACCCATTCCGACAGGATTATTAAAACTTTTGAAACGGATTTTAGTTATGGCCAATTAAAGACAAGAACCGAAACACCCTGGTATGATCCCCGGAACACCAGTTATTATATAGCATTCAGATACGATATTTTGTACCGGATAAAAAAATTCGAAAAATTAAGCGTGAACTGGTATTTGGGTTCTGAAATTAACAGTAACAGCCATTTCAGGATCAATTATAAATATGAAAATTCGGCCTTTAATTTTGACAATTACAACGGAATAGGAATAGCAACCAGATTAGAGCTACCCTTCACTTACAAAAGTACCCAGTTCAAATTCCTTGGTTTATACTTTAAAAGGCGCGACCGCGATCTTCGCCTTAGCTGGCAGCTTTCCTCACCGGTTCTCAGTTTGATGATCAGGCCAACGTATGTCACCATCACCAACTTTATTGATCCTGAGCTTCAAACCAAAATAACCAGCGATAATACGGATGGCGGACTATTTGTACCTTTTAACCTGCGTTCGCAAACGGAATTGCATTATAAACTACATAACGGCAATATGTTCAGGCTGACATACATCTGGAACTATTACCATCACGATCCCGGATACAACAAGGTTCAGAGCGCCTTCCATGGTTTCTATTTTTCATTGGTTTTCAGGTTTAACAAATAACTATTTATTCATGAAAAAGTTGATTAAATTATTGCCTTTGGTTCTGATGCTTGCATCCTGCGAAAAGATATTGATGGAAAAAGAACCTGCAAATGAGCCGGTGACCAATTTTGAGTATTTGTGGAAAACAGCTGATGAAAAGTATTCTTTTTTTGAATACAAAGGAATTAACTGGGACGAAATCTACAATTCCTATCGTCCCCAGGTTAACACCGGGATGGATGATTATGAGCTTTTCGATGTTTTAAAAAATATGTTGAATGAACTTAAAGATGGCCATGTAAATCTGATCGCCCCTTTTGATATTTCGAGGTATTCATTTGAATATAATTCTCCTGAAAATTTCGATTTCAGATTAATTAAAGATCATTATATCGGTTGGGATTACAGGATGACCGGTGCACTGGTTAATACTACCTTTATCAGAAACAATCAATATATTGGTTATATTTATTACAGCAGTTTTTCACAGTTTGTCGAAAACGCAGATATTGATTTTGTTATTGCAAGTCTTTGGCATTCGAAGGGAATTATTCTCGATGTAAGAAGTAATGGAGGCGGGGACGTTTCAAATATCTATAAAATCGGTTCCCGCTTTGCAGATCAGAAAAGGCTGGTATATTCCTCTGCCATGAAAAACGGTCCCGGGCATGAGGATTTCGGTGAACCGAAAGAAGTATCAATGGAACCTGGTGGCGCCTATCAATATGAAGGTCCTGTTGTCTTACTCACCAACAGAGGGTGTTTTAGCGCTACCTCTTTTTTTACAATCGCAATGAAGGCCTTTCCGAATGTAATTCAGGTTGGCGATACAACAGGCGGCGGACTTGGCGCTCCGGCTGGTTTTGAACTGCCCAATGGCTGGGGATACAGGTTTTCTGTTTCCCGAACCCTGACTCCTGAAGGTTTCAACTGGGAAAATGGAGTTCCTCCTGATATTACCGTTTGGATGAACCCGGTTCATGAACTTGCAGGAATTGATGATATCATGGAGAAGGCGATTGAGGTCATACTGGAATCGGGAGCAGAATGATTTGAGAAATTAGAAATTAGATATTAGATGTTAGATGTCTGTACCGATTAGGAACTCTGAACTCAAAACTGTTAACTGAGGACATGAATTCAATCACTCAGCTTTACAAGTTTAATGGATTGATTGTTAATCCCGGACTGCAAAGTACAAATGTAAATTCCCGGTTTTACAATTTGTCCTGAATCACTGCGGCTATCCCACAATATCTCATGCTCTCCCTTGAATTTTATTTCATTAATGAGTGATCGGACCTTTATACCTTCCGGATCGCAGATGGATAATGAGACTTCCGCTGTCTGCGACAAGGTAAAGTGAATCTTTGTGTTCGTATCAAATGGATTGGGAGATACTGAGAGCTGGAAATTCATTGACAGCGGCTCAATATCAGAAACTGAATTCGGATTAAGTATTTCGGTGATGACTTCACCGGTTGCACTGGCAGGATTTATTCCAAGGATATAGGAAGCTGTAATAGCCATATCAGGCAATACGCGTGATTGGGAAGAAGTATAATTTTCCTTAACATTCGGACCCAGCGCCAAAAACATGATGTGCCGGCAACCTTCACAATTGCAGCCATGATTCTCGAATCCGCCGTGCTGGTCATCGTGCCGCCCATGATCATTGGTAACTATCATAGTTGTGGTGTTCTGATAAAAAGAATCGGACTGAATTTTATCCCAAAGCTGACCCACAACCTGATCTGCATTCTGAATGGCAGATGTATATTCATTCCAGTTTCCGCTGTGTCCGGCATGGTTAACATCAGCAAGATAAACCCATAAAAAATGCGGATGGTAATTATCCATCACCCATTCCGTTTGCTCTGCCACATCCGAGTCGGTGCTTCCCTCGCTGTGGAACTGTGGCCAGTAATCCGGTCCGTAATCCTCATCGAAACTCGGCAACCAAAGATCCTGTATGAATTCGAGAACATAAAAACAGTCACCGGCAGGGACATTTTTATCCTTCCGGAAATACTCAAAGATCGTTGGCAACTTAGCATAGCTTGTTGATGAGCCATTGTAAACGGTATCGAAAATATCCGTCCATGCTCCACACCACAAAGCCGGAATGGCACGGGAAGTATAGGTTGTTCCATCATTCCTGAATTCATCTATCACAGCACCCTGTGCCGAAATCCCCCACATTTCAGGGATGAACTGATGTGCAGGATCGCCGAAGGTTTCCGTATGGCGCGCTCCGTCAATGATCACGATCATCATTTTGTCCGATTGCTGGGAAAATATTGAAACTACAACTGGAACGCACAAAAAGAACAGGAATAAAAATCTAATTTTCATTTTACTATTTTAACGAATCCTTATCTTATACGGCAAAGATAGACAATAGGTGAGGGATTGTTGATTTTAAATATGAAATGTTACCTTGTAAGCAAGAGTGGCTTTTATATACTTTCCATATTTTTTATTGATATATTTTCTTTTTGGTTTACAACTCAACCCTTTTAAAAAACAAAATGGAACAAGTCTCGCTACATCTTTAAAATTTAAATCTTTAGAGAATATCCTCATCATAAGAGATTTCTATTCCATCCTTTAATTTTTCGTAAAATATGAAAGGAATGTCAATCGTTTCGCTGAGAGATTTTTTTAGTTCATAAGAAGTAGGTTTAATGCTGACAGGTTTCTCGCCAATTAATCCATCAATTCCATGTGATTCTTCTTCCGGTGTAGCATTTCGATATGTTGAATTTAATTCTATTGCAACACTTTTCAAAATCGCTTCCTGAAATTTCAGTCCAATAAAAGTTTTTACAATCACCAAATCATTAACCCACCTGTTAACCATTTCCCTGTCAATCTTCGTCATCACATCTTTGAAGTTATCAACCATTTCAAAAATTTTAATTGCTGCAAGTGATAAAGATTCAGGATGCTTATTTAGATACCATTCTTCCCACTCTTTTAATTTGTTTCCGGGGAACTCCTGAATCAAATCACTCATTTGTCCGACAACAGATGGTCGTGTTCCCTGTGCGTTTTGATTGGCAAGGTTTAAAATCTGTGTAGCGTATTTGGGGAAGTTGGATGCTTCTGCATCAAGCAGCGTAAGAATTTCGTTATTTGAAATTTTTATTACCTTCATTTATATGCGTTTGATTAAATAATAGCAGAAACTTGTTTTTGTATTTGAAATCTGTTTTGCTGTCAACCTGAACCAATCCGTTTTTAATTAGGTGGGCATTGATGAAAGTTTTATTTTCAAGATAGAGGTAGCAAAGAAGATTATTCTCATTGTCGTATTTTACACTATCGTATCTCAGAAAAATTCTCTTTCCTTTTGTTTTTTCTTTAAGGAAATTAATTGCATCACCATTGATTAACGGGTCTTCTTTGATACCGATGAGTTTTACAGTAAGGTTGTTGCCTAAACGAACTTTTTCAGGACTGATGATTTCCTTCACTGTGAAAAATTCCTCTCTCTTTTCAGAACTGTCTTTATCAATCCTGCTTCCGAACTGCAATTTCTTTATATCAATTTTCTTGTCAAGTGTATGTGGGTCTTTGAAAATGTAAGGCAATTTCTCAATCTCCTTTGCCAAATCTATTGCCACAGATTTTTGTTTTATAAATTCAAAATTTGTGTTGTGAATGTCATTCTGATCGGCTGAAAGTTTTTTCTTAATGATTGGAATAAATTCCGAATTTATTTCATAACCAACAGAGTTCCTTCCCAAATTTTTTGCGGCAAGGTTTGATGTTCCGCTTCCTGCAAATGGGTCAAGAACAGTGTCGCCAACAAACGAAAACATTTTTATCAATCGTTTAGGCAACTCCTCCGGAAACATTGCAATATGATGGTCTTGTCTTGCACCTGCAAAATTCCAATGCCCTGCAAAAAAAGCATTCCATTCTTCCGCTGTCATTTTTGAAAGTTCTTTATTCTCTTTTGTCGGCTTTGGTGCATTGTCAAGTTTTTTGAAAATTAAAATGAATTCATAATCCAGTTTCAAAATTCCGTTTCTGGGATAAGGATACGAACCCATCTGAACGCCTCCGCCGGTCGTATTACTGGTTGTGACTTTTTGCCAAATGATCGCACCCATATAATCAAAGCCGATATTCTCACAAAACTTAATAATCTCTTCACGAATAGGAATTACTTTGTATCTTCCGTAATAAACTGCACGGGCAAACTGGTCTCCAATGTTGACACACAACCTGCAACCGTTGTGAAGAGTCCGGTAGCACTCTTTCCAAACCAAATTCAGGTTATTGATGTAGTTTTCGTAACTATCGTGGAAGCCAATCTGGTTGTCTGAACCGTAGTCCTTGAGCTGCCAATAGGGTGGAGAAGTTATTGCTAAATGTACTGAATTATCATGTAATTCCAACATTTGTCTGCTGTCACCATTTACGATTTTATGATTTGTTTTCAATACTTTTAAATTTTACCAAACTTACTAAAAATTCAGATATATTTTTAAAAAGTTTTGAACTGGGTTCAGGAAAAATTGGAATTTCTTTTGTAAATTCGGAATCTATAATAATTCAGATATCATTTTCCTGGCTTTCTCAAAAGCCTTGTTCAATCCATCCGGATTTTTACCACCAGCGGTTGCAAAATGAGACTGCCCACCTCCTCCGCCATTGATCTCTTTTGCGATCTCTCGGATCATCTGGCCGGCATTTAAACCTTTATCTGTGACTAGAGTATCTGAAATCAGGATTGTCAGTCCAACTTTACCATCGGTGACAGATCCAAGAATCAGAAATAAATTTTCAATCTCATTCTTCATGCTGAAAGCAAGATCTTTAATTGTATCATTGTCAAGATCAACTTTGTAAGCGATAAAATTAATATCACCTATCTTTTGTGAACTTTTAATAAGGTCATTTTTGAGCATCAGCCCTTTTTCCTTATTCATAGCAGCGACTTGCTTCTGCAATAAAGAATTTTGTTCCGACAAGGACTGAACTGCCTTCACAATATCCTTCTGACCTTTAAAAATGGCTTTCAGATCATCAATAATTTTTAAATGATCATTTATGAACTCCTCAGCTTTAATCGCTGTTATGGCCTCGATCCTGCGAACACCGGCGGCAATAGCGCCTTCCGAAACAATCCTGAACAAACCAATCTGTCCGGTAGCCGGAACATGAGTACCGCCGCATAATTCAACCGAATAACTTTTATCATATGTGATAACCCGTACCTCTTCACCGTACTTTTCCCCGAACAATGCCATAGCGCCCATTTCAAGGGCTTCCTTCATCGGCACTTTTCTTTTCTCGGTCAGAGGAATATTCTCCCTGATTTTTTCATTGACGATTTTTTCAATCTGTAGAATTTCTTCTTCAGATACTTTAGCAAAATGCGAAAAATCAAATCTCAGCCGGTTCTCATCGACCAATGAACCTTTTTGCCCGACATGAGTACCTAAAACATTCCTGAGAGCTGCATGCATCAGATGTGTTGCACTGTGGTTGTTCTCCGTTAGCAGACGTTTCTGCTTATCAACCACTGCAAGAAAATTTCCGGTTATATCTTCCGGAAGTTCAGATACCATGTGGATTATCAGATCATTTTCCTTTTGAGTATCTTCGATCATGGTCCTTTTACCATTTTGTTCAAGATATCCCCTGTCACCAACCTGGCCGCCGGATTCAGCATAAAAAGGGGTTTGATCAAGAACTATCTGATAGAATTCTTTTTTCTTTTCGGCAATTTTCCTGTACCGGATAATTTGAGCATTGGCTTCGAGTTTATCATAACCGACAAATTCCGATTTTCCGGAAGTGTGTTTAAGAATGATCCAATCTCCCGTATTTTTTTGAGCAGCCTGTCGTGAACGGGCTTTTTGCTCCTCAAGTCCTTTATTAAAACTTTCCATATCCACTGTCCAGTCTTTTTCTTTCGCCATTAACTGAGTAAGGTCAACAGGAAAACCATAAGTATCGAAAAGCTCAAAGGCAAATGCACCGTCAATAACCGATTTACCTGAGTGAGACTGAATGTATTGCTCGAACTTTTTTATGCCTAATGAAAGCGTTTTCAAAAATGCAATTTCCTCCTGTTCAATGACATTTATTATCAATTCTTTTTGGGAAGAAATTTCAGGGAAAGGTTCGCCCATTTTATTTACAAGAGTCGGCACAAGCTTATAAATAAAGGGTTCCTGCATCCCGAGGAAAGTATAACCATAACGAATGGCCCGCCTTAAAATTCGCCGGATCACATAACCGGCCCTGATATTGGAGGGTAATTGGCCGTCGGCAATGGCAAAAGCGACTGCACGCAAATGGTCGGCAATGACTCTCATGGCAATATTTACAGGCTCCTGCTCCCTATATTTTTTCCCGGTAATCACCGCGATTTCCTGAATGATTCCCTGGAAAATGTCGGTATCATAATTTGATTTTACACCCTGTAAAACCATGTTCAATCTTTCAAATCCCATCCCCGTATCCACATGCTGTGAAGGAAGTTTTTCAAGTGTATTGTCAGCTTTACGGTTAAATTCAATAAAAACCAGGTTCCAGATTTCAATAACTTCGGGATGGCCTGTATTCACAAGATCACGGCCGGGTATCTTCGTCTTTTCGGACTGTTCCCTCAGGTCAATATGAATTTCCGAACAAGGTCCGCAGGGACCGGTTTCGCCCATTTCCCAGAAATTGTCTTTTTTCGATCCGAATAATATTCTTTCTTCGGGTACAATGGATTTCCAGAAACCAAAAGCATCGGAATCAGGTTCCAGTCCGTCTTCCAAATCACCACCGAAAACAGTGACATAAAGATTTGGTTTTTCAATTTTATACACTTCAGTTAGCAACTCCCGGGCCCATGCGATGGCTTCCTTTTTAAAATAATCGCCGAATGACCAGTTGCCGAGCATTTCGAACATGGTGTGATGGTATGTATCATGCCCTACTTCTTCAAGATCGTTGTGTTTGCCCGAAACACGCAAACATTTCTGGGTATTTGCAACCCTCAAAGCTACCGGGGCAGAGTTCCCAAGAAAAATATTCTTAAACTGGTTCATACCCGCATTGGTGAACATCAATGTGGGATCATCCTTGATCACCATGGGTGCAGAAGGAAATATCTTATGTTTCTTCGATTCGAAAAATTCAAAAAAAGTTTTACGTACTAAGCCTGAATCCATTTTTAATAAATATTAACAATAATCCGTTGAATTCCTGGAAATAAAAGGTTGCAAAATTAATTTAATTACTTAATTTTGCCTCCGCTAATGTTAATAATTTTTTGAATCCTGCCTTTGGAGTTAATCGTACAAGGATTTGATGTCGAAAGCAAAATATAAGTTTAACAAGAAGTCGCTTCAGTTTGAAGTTGTAAAGCATAACTTTAAAACTATAGCGATCAAAGTTTTATCCTATCTTGCTACGGGTACCGTTTTCTCTGTAGTAGTTATATTCCTCGCATATACTTTCCTCGATTCTCCGAAAGAAAAGATTTTAAAACGCGAGATAGCTCAATACCAGCTTCAGTTCCAGATGATTAATGAAAGGGTGGAGCAATACGATAAAGTATTGGCCGACCTTGCCGACCGTGATGATAATATCTATCGTGTGATCTTCGAAGCCGAGCCTGTTTCGAGCGCAGTAAGGAAAGCAGGATTTGGCGGTTCCGACAGATATTCCAACCTTGAGGGATACGAAAACTCCGAAATTATCATCAACACGGTTAAAAAACTGGATAAGGTAAACAGTCAGCTTGTGGTTCAGTCAAAATCATTTGACGAAGTCTTTAACATGGCTAAGAGAAAGTCGGAGATGCTGGCATGCATACCTGCTATTCAGCCTGTAAATAATCATGACCTGAGGCGGCTTTCATCGTATTTTGGCTACCGAACCGATCCAATTTATAAGGTAACAAAATTTCATCCCGGCATTGATTTTTCAGCGCCTAAAGGAACCGAAATTTATGCAACCGGAGATGGTTTGGTAAAAGAAATTGTTCAGTCGCGGGGAGGTTACGGAAACTGCCTTGTACTTAATCACGGCTATGGCTACGAAACCATGTATGCCCACATTCATCAGTTTAAAGTGAAACAGGGCGAGAAAGTAAAGCGGGGCCAGCTTATAGCAACCATAGGAAATACCGGCAAATCAACGGCGCCTCACCTTCATTATGAGATTTGGAAAAACGGCAATAAAGTAAATCCGGTTTATTATCTCTTCAACGATCTGACACCCGAAGAATACGAAAAAGTTCTCGATCTTTCATCCCGCGCTACTCAATCAATGGATTGAGCCATGACTGAGAACAGCCGGCAACCGGGCAAACTCTTTTATTCCATCGGCGAAGTTTCAGGAATGTTTGATGTTAATGCCTCACTTATCCGCTTTTGGGAAAAGGAGTTCGATATAATCCGTCCACAAAAAAACAAGAAGGGAAACCGCTTATTTACGCAGCGCGATGTGGATAATTTTCACCTCATTTTTAATTTGGTAAAGGAGCGCGGATACACGCTGCAGGGAGCCAAAGCAAAATTAAAAGAAAACAAAAAGGAAGAAACCTTAAATGACTTTGAGATACTTCAAACTCTCGAAAAAATGAAAAGTTTTTTGCTGGAAATAAAAAAAGAGTTATGAACCTCAAAAGTATCTGCCGTTAATTAAAAATTCCTGAACATATTCCTCAATTCCTTCTTCCAGGCTGTAAAAACCTGAATCATACCCTGTGGATCGAAGCTTATCCATGCGGGCTTCGGTAAAATACTGGTATTTATCACGGATGTCGTCGGGCGTATCAATAAATTCAATGACAGGTTCACGGTTCATGGATTTAAAGGTTGAGGTTGCAAGATCAAGGAACGACCTGGCTTTGCCGGTTCCCAGATTATAGATTCCCGAATGGTCATGATGATTCATCAAATAGTACATTACATCTACAACATCTTTCACATAGATAAAATCACGAAGTTGTTTGCCGTCTTCAAAATCAGGACGATGGGAACGGAACAGTTTTACTTTTCCTGTTTTCACGATCTGCCGGTAAGCATGAAAAATCACCGAAGCCATCCTGCCTTTGTGGTACTCATTGGGTCCGAATACATTGAAAAACTTCAGCCCTGCCCAATAAACAGGTTTGTGCTCCTGCAGCAATGACCATTTATCGAAATCATTTTTTGAAACTCCGTAAGGATTCAGGGGTTTCAGGGCTGGGATAATCTCGTGATTATCGTCGTAGCCATGTTCGCCAAGGCCATAAGTGGCGGCAGATGAAGCATAGATCAGGGGGATTCCGTACCTGACACATAAATTCCAGAGCGATTTGGTATAATTCAGGTTCAGCCTGTCAAAAATCTCTACATCGAACTCCGCGGTGTCGGTGCGTGCACCGATATGGAATATAAAACTGACATCAGAATGATTCTGATCAATCCAGTAGAATAAATTATCCCGGTGAATTTTTTCCAGAAATATTTTACGTTCAAGGTTTTTGTTCTTTGCCGGATTTGAAAAGTCGTCGGCAACTAAGATGTCGCTGATTCCTTTGTTGTTCAGCTTGTTTACGAGGCAACTTCCGATGAAACCTGCGGCGCCGGTAACAATGATCATGATGTAATTATTTTAAATCGAATTGCAAAGATAAGGAATTGGTTTCAGGTTTCTGGTTTCTGGTTTCTGGTTTCTGGTTTCTGGTTTCTGGTTTCTGGTTTCTGGTTTCACAGTTCCGGGTGGTTTCTGGTTTCTGGTTTCTGGTTTCTGGTTTCACAGTTCCGGGTTTTGAGTTCCGGGTTCAATCCTTGTCGAATTATTCGTTATTCCTATTTCAATTGTTCTTCATTCGTTATTCAAGGGGCATGGAGCATGAAGCGTGGAGCGGGGAAAGTGAATTTAAGCATGAGACTGCGACTGCTGCTGCCACTGCCAGTACTCCTGCTGCTATTTCCCCTATACCTTTATACCCCTATTTCCCATATTTGTCCCGCATTGATGGATTTTCTTATTTTTCATTTTGAACTCCCGTTTTGGTCATTTAAGGAAAAAGGGCAAAACCCCCGGCCGGGTCAGCGGGGGTTTTGAATGATGCGGGTCGGAATTAATGGAGGTAAACCTTTTCTGTTTTCGAGAACCAGTCGTTGAAAACCTGCACAATGTAATATCCCCTGCCATTGCTGACATTGAACTTGTTCAGATTATCGCAAACCAAATCTCCTTTCATTATCTCTCTTCCCCAGAGATCATAAATTGCCATCATCGCCGGTGTATTCGACCGGTAATTGATGTACACATCTGTCCTTTCGGCGTGAATTTGAATTAAGCTTTCCATATCATCCGGTGTTAGTGTTTTGTACAAAGAATTATTGGTTGACATCATCATAAAATGAAGCAGGTAGCGGTCATCAACTGTACCTTCAACCAGATTCATCATGAATTCAGGATTTTTTGTCAGGCTTATCAGTTTTCCGGGGTAATATAGGTCTTCAATTAAGACCTCAACTCCGCTGTTTAAACCCTCGTATCCTTCAAACTTGAAGCTATATAGGCCTAAAGCGCCTGTGCGTATGCCCACTGCCACGGTTTTTGTAAAATTATTGAAGGGCAGAAAGTTGACCGAATACTCAAAATTTTTCCTTAATGTGTACAACTGCGGAGCCTCTTCGATGCCATAGAGCTTGAGGGCATCATATTCCTTATCGAAGCCATCCTTTGCAGCGCTGTAATATCCCACTTTCATATTGTCCTCGTATCCGTTTCCTGTTAGCGAAAAAGAAAACAGATCGCTGCTCGCGTCAGTACTTTTATAAAAAGCCTGTGAGCTATGAATTCTTTCGCTGTT
This sequence comes from Bacteroidales bacterium, assembly GCA_020052415.1. Taxonomy (GTDB): domain Bacteria; phylum Bacteroidota; class Bacteroidia; order Bacteroidales; family JAADJA01; genus JAADJA01. Next base: position 34,575 of record JAGVPB010000029.1, read on the forward strand.
CGGAAAGGTGAGAGAAGGGCTTGCGGCATTGGCATGAATCCAGAATCCCTGTGTTGATGGTATTGATCCGTCAGTTTTGGTTCCGTACCCTCCGAGGTTGTAATTCCAGGTAAGGTATTGGGTGCCGTCATAAACATAAATCGTTGCATCCACATTGGATTTTGTCCAGGAGCTGTTCCATTCAATCGCTGATGGATAAGGATTACCCACAAGGTTCCATCCTTGTCCGTTATGAACCGCTCCTGAAGTATAAGTTAGTGATGCGGATTTGTCGCCGGTATTGATAAGCCCCTTGAAATGAACATCCGTCGGGCTGCTGATACCGCTAGAAGGCCAGGCAAAGTAACCCTGGGTAACATTTAAAGGAGCCGTCAAAGAAGTAATGTATGACCAGGTGCTGTCAGGCTCATACCATTTCAAAAGATAAATGCCGGCATAAACTGCTGCCGCTCCTGTAGAAATGGGAGAGGAAATGATATTCCAGCGATCAGCAACTATATGTTGTTCAACCCTTGAGTAGCTCCCTGTTACGATTCCGTTTGTAATCAGGGAAGCCATTCCTGAGGATGAAGCTTTTATGAGGAGACTGTCGCTCAGAGTAAGATTACCATCAACCGTGATATAGGAATCATCGGGTACTGTAAGCTTATAGGTTCCTGAACCTGTAAAATTGACGTCCATGTTTCCTAATACTGTTCTGTCGGGAGTAATACTTTTCAGGTTCATATTTCCGCTTCCGCTGAATTTGATGTAATTCGAGGAAGATCCAGTGATATAGCCTCCGCTGTTTGTAATTCCCTGAGGAAATCCTGTTAGTGCAAGTCCGGTAAGTAACAGTATCAGGTAGAAGACTATGATTGTTTTTGTTTTCATTTCATTAGTTTTTAAAGAGTTTATCATACCTGATCTCTTAGCTCGATTTGTGAATTGACACATAGGTCTGTGAAGGCATAGGGGCAAACAATCCGGGGTAAGCGAACGGACCAACGCGCAGAGGAAGGCCGGCTCCCCATAAGTCCTGCCATGTCCAGATACTGATCCTTTCGCCTTTCAACAGGTAAACTACATCGCTTACATTAGGTGCAAGGTTGTTTGGAAGGCTGTTTTGCTGAGCCAGCGGAGGGATGCTGCCCTGGAGCTTATTTCCCTGGGCATACATAACCGTTACACCTGCCGTATTTGTAACTGCAATAGCAATTGAAACATGACCGGGATAATATACGCTATAGAGTTCTTCCCCTGTTTCGTGATCCCGCAACCAGAAATCGGTACGGGCATTAACCTGGTAATATCCATCTTCAGTGGCTGTAAAATAAGCGGCTGCCGGTCCTCCACCGGGGCTGTAAGGAGGAGTAACAGCAAGGGTAAACTCCATTTGTTCATCATAGGAAATCATCTCAAAATCAATGGGAGTCCATACACTAAAAGGTATTATTTGGCCGGCACCAGAGAAAAGTGCCGGATTCTGCCTCTGATATGCCCTTATACGGCTCTGGTTGTTGAAATCAATAATACCGCTGTTGAAAGCACGGTACATTGTAGTGGCATCACTTTGTGCGGAAGGTGTAACTAAAGCGGGAGTATTGCAGAGTTTGAAACTGCTTTCGGTGTTATCAATCCCTTCGGAATAGTCCAAAGCCAGAGCAGAAGTATTGTAATTAACAGAAGTATTTCCAGCGCCTGCCAGTGAATTATTCTGGATTTGCACCTGTGCTGCCACCGTACCGGCATTATCATTAACATGAAGGAGCGACAAAGGATTTGTGTTACCAATACCAAAAAAACCACCATTGAAAAATGATTTGCCTCCGGAATACAGGCAAATTTGCTGAAGGCCGGCGCCATCATAAAGATTCATTATGCCATTATTGGCAGCGCTGAATTTATCAATCTCGGCCAGCATACCTCCGCCGGCAAGATTGAAGAATTCCACTTTTCCGTCAAACCTTGAAATTTGAGGAGCGGCGCCATAAACATAAAACTTAAAATTGCTGGGATTGGTAGTGCTACCAATAACAACTTCATCACCTGTATTAGAAAGATAAGTAAGGGTGTTGGCTGCATCTCTTTTCCAGAGATTTCCAAAAGAAAGTTCAGTCCAGTTGGTACCATCATAATACCAATAACTGTTTGTAGAGGTGTCGTAAACCGTGAGACCGGTTGCCGGACTGGCGATTCCTGTCCGGGCGGATGTAGTCAGGCGTGGGAGTAACATGCCTAAGGAAGTTGAATACACATCAAGCACTGCCGAAGCATCTGCCGAATGAGAAACATCGCTGATTGCAATGTTTTGTGCCTGGATCGTTCCTGTCATCAGGATGAAGGCAACTGCTGCTGAGAAAAGTCTGAAATTTTTCATGTTGTTAAGTTTAGAGGTTTAAAAATTCATGTATTAATTAATTTTTATATTGCGAAATTACTTTCCTGTACAAGCGAAATCAATGATGATTTAGGTTACGGCAGGCCTGAATGAGTTAAAGGGGGAAACAAATTATTTAATGGTAGAAATTTTTAAGGAATCTTCCCGGTGGATTTGTAGTTTATCCGGCACTTGAACAATTAGGATATTTTTCTGCCGGAAATTAATTCTCTCTTATTACTTTTGTAAAAAAAAGCTATGAGACAGATCAGATTAATACTCTTTCTATCAGCCTTACCATATATTTCTTTGACTCAGACCACGTTTTCTTATCCGGTAGATGTTGTTTATCAGGAAGCTTCGGAGAGTTATTATGTTTCCAACTGGGCTGAAGGAAATGGTTATATCCTCCGGCTCAATTCAGCCGGGCAGGTAGTCGAAAATTTTTATAATGAGCTGCATTATCCCGGAGGATTATGCCTTGTAGGTGATACATTATATTTTACCGATAACCTGAGCATCTGGGATACTCTTATCACCCCTTCCTACTTAAAGGGAATCAATCTTAACAACGGCCTGGAGGTATTGAATTTTGAAATTTCAACTACAGGAACTTATCTCGATTTGATTGACACGGATAACCAGGGAAATCTATTTATCGGAAATACACGCGAAGGAGGAACCGATGGTATCGTACATAAATTCAATATTGCCAGTCAGCAATTGTCGAATATTGCCACAGGAATTACCAAACCCTTTGGAATTTGCTATGATCATTTAAATGACCGGGTTTTGTTTGTTCAAAGTTCCGGAACACTTTCCTTTGTCAAATCGGTCAACCCTAACGGAGGAGTGGTGAATAATGTATTCTATATTAACGGCTATCTCGAAGGTATCGAAATACATCCCAATGGAGATTTTTATCTTTCAAGCTGGGGAACTTTAGACGGAACCTGGGGTAATGAACCGGTATATAAAACCAATAATGCAATGGATTGGTCGCAAATATTAACATCGGATCACGACAGGCCATTCGGCATGTGTATCGGAAAAGACAATCACCTTGTTGTATGCAACTGGGGAGAGAATAGCCTGAGCTTTATTGACCTTGACACTTATGGAACGGATGAATTTGCTTTAAGATCTTCTGAACTTCTGGTTTATCCGAATCCATCCGACGGAAATGTAACTTTAAGAATGGACAATGCAGGGTCAGTAAAAAGTGAAATACTGATCCAGGATATGATGGCGAATATTGTTTACTATGATCAGCCGGCAATTCAAAATCCGACTTTTAAAACAGAAATAAACCTCAGCCATCTCAGGGCCGGGATTTATATAGTAAATTTGGTTAATGATAAAAGTGTTTTCAGAGAAAAGCTGATCATAAATTAAAGTGGTCCAATTTCACTTCTATTTCCAATATTGCTTTGTTTTGGAATTATACATTCTTAGTTTTATGGCTTGAATAAAATTTTTCCAGCCGACATGGATTTAATATAGGTTCGCAGAGCATCAACAACTTCACCGAATTTATAAACACCTTGAATTTTAGTTTTCATTTTGCCTTCGATCATCATTTCCTGGATATTTCTGGAAATGTCCTCAAACTCAACCTGGCATTTAAGTTTTTTCCAATCCGCAAGGTTAAATCCTGATAACTTCCTGTTCCTGAAAATAATGTCAAAAGGATCTAAATGGTTAAGTGTTCCACCGGCGAGGCCGCCATAAAGCACAACTTCAGAACGATCAGGCAAAGAATGTAAAAGCGCTGCTGTCATTTCACCACCTGCTGCATCAAAGGCCAGGTTCGCATTTAACTGGTGAGCCAGTACTTGTAATTCTTTATTGAAAGTATCGTTAGTTGAGTCAAGCACATATTTTAATCCTTTCCCTTTTAAATCAGTTGCCTGGTCTGGTTTCCTGACAATATTGATCACTTCAATTCCTTTATGATCAGCAAAAATACGTATGAAATGAGCTACCTGCCCGCCGGCGGCATTTTGAACAATTGCCTTACAATTCCTTAAAACAGCCGACTCCACAAGTGCAAAAGCAGTAAACGGATTGATAGATAAACATGCAGCCTGATCAATATCCATGACCTCTTTAATCAGGATACAGTCCTTTGCACTGGCAATAAAATGCTCCGCCCACGTTCCATCGCCATCAGCCTGAACAAACGCACTCACCCTTTTATTCATATATTTTGCGGCACGAATACCGGTGTCAATTACAACCCCGGTTCCTTCGAAGCCCGGAACAGCCGGAAGAGTTCTCTGTACATTATAACCTCCTCTTATAAATGCGATATCTGACGGATTGCAGGGAACAGCATCTGTTCTTATTAAAACTTCGTACTCTTTCAGCTTTCTGATTTCCTTTTCAGTTACTTTAAGCCCTATAATTGCCCTTAACAGGTTACTGTTATATTCCAAAAGCTGAATTGCCTGTGATTTTTCTGGAGGCCGTGCCATATCAGGGAAGTTTCTTTAAAAAATTTGCTACTATTCTGCCGGCTTCAATCAATGTGGTTTTTAAATCATCATTGACAATTATTTTATCGAACTGGTTGGCAAAAGTAAGTTCATCTTCAGCTTTTGACAATCTCTTTTGAAGGGATTCTGCTGATTCGGTTAACCTGCCGCGTAATCTTTCTTCCAGTTTTCCCATCCCCGGTGGCATCACAAAGACTGAGAGTGCTTTTTCTCCATAATATTTTTTGATATTTAATCCGCCCTTTACATCCAGATCAAAAATGGCATTATGGCCATTTTCGAGGATACGTTCAACTTCCGATTTAAGGGTTCCGTAAAAATGATCTTTATAAACTTCCTCCCATTCAAGAAATTCATTGTTGTTTATCCTCCTCCTGAATTCAACGGGAGTAATAAAATAATAGTCTCTTCCGTCAACTTCATTCTGACGCTTTTCACGGCTTGCAGCAGAAATTGAAAATTCAAGGTTAAGGCCGGCATGAAGCAAATATTGAACAATTGTGGTTTTCCCGGCTCCGGAAGGAGCTGAAAAGATGATTAATTTACCCTTTGGTTTGATTTGACCCTTTGACATTTAATTAAAATAATAGTTCCAAACTTTTTTTAGTTGCCAGGATAAAGGATCCTCTCTCAAGTAGTTCCAATATCTTATCCCAATTATTCTCAAAATAACGAAAAATAAACATTAACTGTTTATAGAATATTAAACAATTGCTCTTTTATTTTTTCCAGTTCATCCTTCATCTGAACCACGATCTTTTGAATGTTTGCTTCACTTGCTTTTGAGCCCAGGGTATTGATCTCACGTCCCATTTCCTGGGTGATGAAGCTCAGTTTTTTTCCCTGGGATTCAGTTTCGTCAAGAGTTTCGTTAAAATATTCGCAATGCTTTTGCAGTCTGAATTTTTCTTCCGTTATATCCAGCTTATCCTGGTAATAAACAAGCTCCTGCTCAAAACGGTTTTTGTCAATATCTTCCTTTTTGGCAATGTCATACAGGTCTTTTGAAATTTTTAACTTCAGATTATCCATTCGTGTTTTTTCAAACGGTGCAATTTCATTCAGCAGGTTTAATATCTTTTCATTCCGGAAGCGGAGTTCTTTCGCAAGCGAATTTCCTTCGGCCGTCCTGAAGTTTTCTACCTCCTCTACAGCCGATTGAATGGTATCAAATAATTTTAACCACTCCTTTTCATCAATTTCATCTTTTTCAGGAACAAGGACATCGGGCATTCTCATCACGACGAGAAGATAATCGGAAATGTCCTTTTCTTCAAAGTCTGATGTAAGTTCTTTTAATTCACGGTAGTATTTTTTTGCAATCTCTTTGTTAATTACATAATTTGACGAATCGCCGGCATTTTCAACGGAAATCAATAAGTCAATTTTACCACGCTGAAGTTTCTCCGAGACAAGGTTCCTGATCTCTATTTCCTTTTCTCTGAAGCCGTTGGCAATCCTGTAATTGACATCCAGTTGCTTACTGTTAAGGGATTTGATTTCAATTACTATTTTACGGTTCCGGAGTTCGCATACAGATTTCCCAAAGCCTGTCATTGATTTGATCATACTATGAATATTTTGAGCAAAGATAAGAATTAATCAGGGTTCAATGTTAAAGTTCAAGGTTTCAGGTTTAATGTTCCAGGTTGGGTGTCGGGATTGAAGAATGGGCACGATCCATTACTTTAAAGATTCAGGTCAAGTCACCCTATACCCTTATTGCCTTATACCGTTTAAAGTTCAGAGTTTTGAGTTCAGAGTTCAGTGTTTCATGAGGACTTCAGGGTTTAACCCGCTAACGGCCGGACAAAATATAGTCATTCCTGCCTGCGGTTTTGCTCCGCTGAAACTATGCTAAAGCGATGCAGGCGGGTCAGTAATTCCAATATTCCTTGACCATCTGATCAAGCAGCCATTATTCCAGTATTCCACTATTCCATTTTCCCAGTGTTCTCGCTTGTTCCCTTTTTAATACTTTTGCATTTTCTAACAATGTTTTAACAATGGCTCAAACAATTTTCTATATCATCATCGGAATTTTACTTTTTGATTTTATTCTTGAAAGGATACTCGATTATCTGAACAGCACTTACTGGAGTAGTGAACTTCCCACCGAACTGGCAGGAATTTATGACAGCGACAAATACAGAAAATCGCAGGAGTATGAAAAAGTAAGCACAAGATTCTCAATACTAACAAGCACACTGGGACTTGCAGCAATGCTGCTGATACTTTTCCTGAATGGATTTGCATGGCTCGATAATTTCGTAAGACAATACACTGAAAATCCCATACTTATCGCATTGATGTTTTTTGGCATACTTGGGTTGGCAGCAGATATTATTTCATCTCCTTTTTCAATTTATGCCACTTTTGTTATTGAAGAAAAATTCGGGTTCAATAAAACAACTCCAAAAACCTATGTGCTGGATAAGCTCAAAGGCTGGCTGTTAGCTGCTGTTATCGGTGGCGGACTACTGGCGTTGATTGTCTGGATATATCTGATTTCAGGTAAATGGTTCTGGTTGATTGCATGGGTAGTTATCGGCCTGTTTACCATCTTTATAACCATGTTTTATTCCAATATTATTGTACCATTATTTAATAAACAGAAACCGCTCGAAGGGGGAGATTTACGAAATGCCATTGAAAGCTTCGCTCAAAAGGTTGGATTCAAACTGAAAAATATATTTGTGATGGATGGTTCAAAACGTTCCACTAAAGCCAATGCTTATTTTACAGGTTTGGGTTCGAAGAAAAGAATTGTTTTGTTTGATACACTGATAAAAGATCATTCAATTGAAGAACTTGTTGGAGTTCTGGCACATGAGATCGGACATTATAAGAAAAAGCATACGCTGGCAGCTACCGTTATTTCCCTTTTCCAAACCGGGCTTATGCTGTTTATTTTATCTTTATTCATTGGGAATCCGGTATTATCGCAAGCGCTTGGTGCAACAGAAGGCAGCTTTCATCTGGGAATTCTTGCCTTTGGGTTGCTTTATAGTCCGTTATCTTTGATCCTGGGATTGATAATGAATGTAATCTCAAGGAAGAATGAATATACAGCCGATCGCTATGCAGGTGAAAATTACCAGCCAAAAGCGTTGCAGGATGCGTTAAAAAAATTATCCGTAAATCAACTGAGTAATTTAAGGCCACACCCTGCCTATGTTTTTTTCTATTATTCGCATCCTCCTTTGCTGCAAAGATTGAAAGCGCTTAATGAACTTCATTAAGCACTTTAATTGGAAGAAACGAATTGAAAGTGGCTGGGTAAATGATTTTCTTAAAATTTATAAATCATTCCCAAACCCTGTTCTGTTGCGCCAAGTTTGAGCTTCTGCTGATATCCTTTTATCTGACTTTGCGACTCTTCGATAAGTATAACTTCCGGTATTGTCATTAATATACTGGCAGCCCAGCATCCAAAAAATACTTTTTCAAATTGTTCCCCGCCATCTTCTTCATATAAAAATAACCTTCCGGCCAGAATACCTGCAAATGGTAAAACTGTTCGAAAAATTGAAACCGTTTGTGCCGCCCTGATATTTTTTAATATTTTTTGTTTAACCAAAAGGTCTTCAGCCGGACAATCCCATCTTTTAATTTGCCTGTTAGCCCGGCTGATTAGGATAGGACTGTTGGTTTCCATACCAACTCCACCAATTCCGATTAATAAGCCTATCCAGGTGGATTCAAAATTTTCAGCATTACTTTCATGCAATCCCGGATTGGTCATTATATATCCAATACCCTGGGTAACGCCGGAAACAATACTCATTGCAGTAGCACCACCAAGACTTTTACGTGCATCTTCCAAAGGATTTCCAACCGGAACGGAGGCATAATTTTGTGAAAATCCGATTAACGAGATTTGCACAAGAACCAAAAAACCAAATACTTTTTTCATAGCTTTACAATTTAATTTTGTTCATAGAATACAGTCATTTAAAAAATCATCCTTAGCTTTTGAGATATTTTAGAGCGATTGACTTTTTTTGTTTTCATGACATAAAATTTATGAACCAAAATTAATTTCGTTGGCAAGAGATTAGAAACGGGTTTTTGCTAATGTATTATTTGGTTATGCGAAGAGTAAAAGAATCTGGTTCGAAACAAGGGGTAAAGATTTTTTTCTTTTAAAAATTGCATTCAAGTACCGGATTTTTTCCTTTTATTTTTAAATTTTGCAAAATTTAATCCGGCAATTTGCAATTTGTACAAATAATAAATACCTAAATTTACGATCTATATAAATCTCAGGGCATATTTGACAAATCTTTTGTATTAAACTTAAATTAATCAACGATGGAACCCAAACCTAAAACCCAGGAACTTCTTTTCGAAAGCATCAGAAATGGATTATCCCCGAATTTATCGCTCGTTCATGAAATTTCAGAATTATTGAAAATAAGCTACGACAGCGCCTACCGCAGGATCAGAAATGAAAAAGAACTGACACTGGATGAGTTTAAAATATTGTGCGGGCATTTTAAACTTTCGGCCGACAGTTTATTTAGCCTTGAAAGCAAAAACATTATTTTCAATTCATTGGGAATAAATGAGGGAGGTGTTAGTTTTAAAGATTGGTTGCATGCAATTCTGAACGGAGTGAAGGCAATCAATCTATCCAAAGAAAAAGAGATCATCTATTCGGCAAAAGACATCCCGATTTTTCATTATTTCGAATTCCCTGAGATTTTCGCATTCAAATTTTATTTCTGGCACAAGACACTTATTCCTTCGCATCAGTTTGATGATATACCGTTAAGTCTGGAACTTTCTGATGATCTTCGCGACACCGGCAGGCAAATAACTATGACTTACAATAAAATTCCTACTGCAGAATTATGGAATGAAGAAACATTCAACAGTATCATACGACAGATTGAGTTTTGTCAGATTTCCGGGTTCTTTCAAAAGAAGGAAGAAGTATTCCGGTTATGTTCTGTACTGGAAACCATGATACGGCATTTACAACGGCAGGCCGAATTGGGATTCCGATTCCTGTACGGCACAACTCCTGAAGGAATTGAAGGTTCTTACCGGCTGTATTATAATGAGGTTCTGCTTGGAGATAATACAATATATACAAAACTCGACAATAATCAAACTACGTATTTGACTTACAATGTCATAAATCTTCTCACGACAGCCAATCCATTATTCTGCAATCAAATTGAAAGATCTTTAAAAGTCCTGATGCAGGAATCAACACTTATAAGTTCTACTTCGGCGAAAGAAAGGAACAGGTTTTTTAATCAGATAATTGACAAGATCAAAAGCCTCAGGGAAAGAATCTGCTAAAAATTAACAATAAATTTTCTTGTTTGATGTCCCAATTTCATCATTCAATAAAAATCAATGACAACACGGTTCGTCCTTTCGCATTTCCTCTTTCACCTCAAGTTTTTCTGTCTTTGGGCTTACATAGGGAATTCCCAGGTTCATTCCCCTAAGGATAAAGAGAAGTCCAAGTAATATTATAAATGCCGGAATCACTTTGCTCACTTTCCTTTTCCATCTCAGGCTGATCATACTTCCCATCAATGAAATACCAAGCAGTATGGGTGTGGTTCCCAGTCCGAAAAGCATCATAAAAGCGATTCCCAATAGGACTTCGTTTGTATTGATCGCGCCGGCGACTGCAAGATAAACCAATCCGCATGGCAATAAGCCATTTAGTAAACCTACGATGAACAATGCTCCCAGTGACTCCCTGGAAAATAATTTCCTGAATCCTCCTGTCAAACGCCCGGCATAACTGTTTAAGAGAATATTAATTTTTCCTCTGAAAATAACCGGAAACAAAACAGACAAAATCATAATGATTCCGATGGCTATGGAAGCCCATTGCTGTAATCCGGCAAGTTTTATTCCTCTTCCCAAAAGTCCAAATATAGCTCCCAGGGCGCCATAAGTTAAAATCCTGCCGAAATTGTAAAGCAAGCCGCCACTCAGCTTCTTCAGCCAGCTTTCTTTTGCAAGAGGTATTGCAATGGCAATCGGCCCGCACATCCCTGCACAATGCAAACTGCCGATGAGTCCTAATGTTAAAGCAGTAAATAAGTCCATATAATGCTATACCTGAATTCCAAATTTCCAAATCCTTTTAAGGTACCCGTAATGTCTCTTCCTGATAATATCCTGTATTCCCGTGGTTGTAATCCAACTTGACAAGGTAGTTACCTTTAATCAGGCCACTTAAAGGATATGATATAATCCCGGCAGAATCAAGCCTGATGAAAATATTCACATCTCCGTAAACTCCTGACGGTCGGTAAAACATGACTGTCCCGGAAACACTATCCGGATGAAACGCAGATGGAAAACGGATGATGACGGAATTCCCGGCAATTTCAACCTTGGCTCTTTCCGGCAATTGAGCCGTGTTATTCAGCTTATCTATTTTTTGCTGATAAACCAGGGCTTTCGGGTAATAGTCCCTTTCCACGAGATCAAAGTTCTGCTGAAACATGAAATAAGCAAAAACGGCTATCATCAGGATAAATAGACTCGCTGCAATAAATAAACCGGTTCCCCAATTCCATTTTATGTTCATAATTGGCAATTATTTTTTATCGAGCGAATTAGGGCCGACAAATGAGGCTTCATATTCTTCGATCAGATCATTTTCGGAATAAACTCCAAACTTCAGCCGTGTGTTGGATGAACTGAGCAGATCCTTTCGTATTGCTACAAGAAAACTTCCCTTTCCGACACTTCCCCTTTTTGCAATGATCGGATCGCCCATTAGGATTATATCACCCTGCGGCTTCAGCAATTTAACCGAGACATTATGGTGACCCCGCGTTTTGTTCACAACTTCTATCTGGTAAATATTGCTGTAACTTTTTTCGCCGTATTCCTGGAACAAAGTACCTTTTTGCCTTAAAATGGTGGTTTCGAAATCCGTTCTGAACATTAACAGTGAAGCTACAATCAGAAGAAGTACGGTCAGAACTGCAGAATATGCAATAGACCTGGGATTAAAGATTGACCGGATGCCTTCGGTAATCCCTTTTTCAGAATCATAACGGATCAGGCCACGCGGGCTGCCTGTCTTATCCATGATGGCATTGCAGGCATCAATGCAAGCAGTGCAATTGATACACTCTAATTGTGTTCCATTACGTATATCAATGTTGGTCGGACATACAACAACACAGCTTAAACATTCAATGCAGTCTCCTTTACCCGTAACCGAACGATCTTCAAGCGGATTGTGTTTTCCTCTTGGCTCACCTCTTTTATGATCGTAGGCAACCACGATGGATTTACGGTCGAGCATAACACCTTGCAAACGGCCATAAGGGCAGGCAATCAAACAAACCTGTTCCCTGAAAAATGCAAAAATGAAATAGAAGGCACCGGTAAATATGATGATAGCCATAAAACTCGCCAGGTGAGCAGTCGGTCCATCTGTAATCAGAATTTTAAGCTTATCAGAACCAATGATATAGGAAAGAAATGTATTGGCAATTATAAATGATATAATAAAAAATACAGATTGTTTAATGGTTTTTTTCCAAATTTTTTCAAAGTTCCAGTCCTGCCTGTTCAGTTTCTTCTGTTCGCTGTAATCCCCTTCAATCAAGTATTCGATTTGCCTGAAAATAAATTCCATAAAAATGGTTTGCGGGCAAATCCATCCACAAAATATCCTGCCGAATACCACTGTAAATAAAATAATAAAAACCAGCAGGGCTATGATAGATAAGACAATTATGTGAAAATCCTGTGGCCAGATAATAACCCCGAAAAGAATGAATTTACGTTCAAGAATATTTAGCAATATGAACGGGTCACCTTTATACCTGATATGCGGAGCAATGAATAAAAAGGCAAGAAGTATCGCCGAAACAATCTTACGGTAGTTGGTGAGTTTTCCCCTTGATTTTTTTGGATATACCCAAACACGCTTACCATCGCTGCTAACCGTTGATAACCGATCACGAAAATACACCCGGTCATTGGAGTTTTCCCGGCTCATATAACATTAAATTTTAATTATTGCGAATTAAACTAAAAATCCGGTCCTGGCAAAGCCAAAACCAGATTTTTTCATATTCCAAAATTAATATGGCCACTCCTTCAGATCACCCTGAGGCGCTTTGGGATTGGCCGGTTTGGAACCGTGCAAAGTCAGGATATAACTAAGAACTTCAAGCCTCTGCTGTGGCGAATATTGATCTTTGTACGAAATCATACCCTTATCCAAAACTCCGTTGGTAACAATATTAAACATTTCCTCCATAGTATTTCCATGAATCCAGTGATCATCTGTCATATTTGGACCAACAAGCCCGCCTCCATCCATCAGGTGACATACCGAACAGATTTTATCAAAAATTGTCTTTCCATTTGTAAGGGAGGTCTGATCCGTAAGAACCTTAAACTCAATTGCGGAGGTTTGTATTTGCGAGGGTAACATGCTGGCAGCCTGTGCCATTTCCTTATTATACTCCGACTGCTGGATTAAATCATCAGAACTGAATACAAATAAACGGATAAGATAAACAATCGCAAAAACAATGGTAATAACAAATAACCATGTCCACCACGGTGGCAGGTCGTTGTCCAGTTCACGAATACCATCGTATTCATGATCAGAGATCAACCTGTCATTGGTCAGGGTATCTATTTCATAATCCTGTTCCTGACCTCTGTTTATTTTTTCATCTGCTGTGCTCATATTGTATTTTTATTATTTAAAATTTGTCATTTAAATCGTGCTTTTCCAGAGGCATATTTTTCATCTCCTCTGCATGCTCTTTTCTCATTCTTATAACATTAATCATAATTATTATAAACAAGATAAAAAAGAAGGAGACGGAAATGGCAGATAATACATCCATTCCTTTAACATCCTCTAATAAACTTGAAATGACCTTATACATAATAACTTATTAATAAATTTATTTAATTACCATTTCGGGGTTTGCTCCTACATCGGTACCTAACCTTTGTAGGTAAGCAATAAGTGCAATGATCTGTTTTTGATCCTCTACCTGAATTCCTGCATTTCTTAATCCGGAGGCAATCGCGCCTGCCTGTTTGTTAAGATCATCAACAGAGGATGATTCAAATCCGGCCGGATAAGGCACACCCAGACTACGCATAGCTTTTATTTTGGATGGTGTGCTTGCAATATCAATATCTTTTTTTGCAAGCCAGGGATAAGCAGGCATGATGGATTGAATATTTGTTTTCTGCGGATTGACCAAATGCTCATAATGCCAGGAGTCCGGTTTATAAATTTTTCCGGATTTAACCCCTTCCCTCGCCAAATCAGGGCCTGTTCTTCTTGATCCCCACTGGAAAGGATGATCGTAAACGCTTTCTCCCGATTTGGAATACTCGCCATAGCGTTCAACTTCCGAACGGAAAGGCCGTATCATTTGTGAGTGACAATTATAACATCCTTCTTTAAGGTAAATATCACGTCCCTGAAGTTCAAGGGGTGTATATGGTTTTACACTGGCAATCGTCTTTATATTCGATTTGATAACAAACAGTGGAACAAACTCTATTATAGTCCCGATAAGAACGGCAACAAGCGCCAGAATGGCGAAAGTTATGGGTTTGCCTTCAATTCTTCTGTGAAACTTTTCAGTTGAAGCCTTCTTTTCGAGAGGAGGAGCCTGATCTTCTTCGAACCTTGCAAACTTACCTGATTTAGCGGTTTTGATCAGGTTGATAACCATCAGTATTCCACCCGTCAGATAGAGAATACCTCCTACAACCCTCAGCAGGTGCATCGGCCGAATCTGAAGATAGGTTTCGAGAAAGTTGGGATATTTAAGGTAACCCTCAACGGTGAATTCTTTCCACATCAGTGCTTGCGTGAATCCGGCAAAATAAAGTGGAATAGCAAAGAACAGCATTCCGAGCGTTGCCAGCCAGAAATGAGTATTGGCCATTGCTTTTGAATAGAGTTTGACTTTAAAGAAACGCGGGAATAACCAGTACAGCATTCCAAAGGTCATCATCCCGTTCCATCCGAGTGCGCCAATATGAACATGAGCAATCGTCCAATCGGTAAAATGACTGATCGCATTTACGCTCTTTAATGAAAGCAGTGGGCCTTCGAGTGTGGCCATACCGTATGCTGTAACACCAACAACAAACATTTTTAAAACGGGATCTTCACGAACCTTATCCCATGCACCTCTTAGTGTCAATAAACCATTGATCATTCCTCCCCAGGATGGTGCGATCAAAACGACCGAAAAAACGACTCCAAGAGCCTGTACCCAATCGGGAGTTGAGGAATAAAGTAAATGATGAGGACCTGCCCAAATGTACAGGAAGATCAAAGCCCAGAAGTGAATAATTGAAAGTTTGTAAGAATAGATCGGACGGTTGGCCGCTTTGGGAACAAAATAGTACATCAAGCCCAGGTAAGCAGCAGTAAGGAAAAATGCAACCGCATTGTGGCCATACCACCATTGTACAAATGCGTCCTGAACGCCGGCATAAATCGGATAACTTTTAAAGAATTTTACCGGCAATTCAAGCGAATTTGTAATGTGAAGAACAGCTACGGTAACCAGTGCTGCGATATAGAACCAGATAGCAACATAAATGTGCCGTGTCCTCCTTTTAATAAGGGTACCAAACAAATTCCATCCAAATACAACCCAAATCAATGTGATAAGAATGTCAATCGGGAATTCGAGTTCAGCATATTCTTTTCCGGTTGTAAGTCCAAGGGGAAGGGTAATTGCTGCGCATACAATAATGAATTGCCAGCCCCAAAAATGAATCTTACTCAATAATTCGCTAAACATTGGTGTCTTAAGCAATCTTGGCACCGAATAATAGACAGCTGTAAAGATACCATTTCCAACAAATGCGAAAATCACAGCATTGGTATGCAATGGTCTCAGCCGTCCGAAGGTGATAAACTCAAGATTCAGGTTCAACCAGGGAAAGACAAGCTCAATTGCGATGATAAGGCCAACTAATAAACCAACTACACCCCATAATACAGTTGCCACTGCAAAGTATTTCGCAATCCTGTTGTCGTACGTAAATTTTTCTACAGCCATAAACGTAAAATTTAATTAATATTGGATTTTTCCTTACTGTCCTGATTAATGATTTCAGCATTTTCCGATTTGGATGGATCATTCTCAGATCCGGATTTAAAGTCGTCGAATAGCATTCGTACTGAAGGTGTATAAGAATCATCATACTGCCCGGACTTAACCGCCCAGATAAAGGCAACTAAAAAACCCCCGGCTACCAGTATTCCCAAACCTATCAGAAAATAAATGACTGACATCCGAACCTATTTAAGTATTTCGTTACAAAAATAAATTATCATCCCATTTTAACAACTATTTAACAAATTGAAGTTATTAACAATTGAAAAAAATGGAGGGATTGACCTGGTTTATTGAGGAATTTGTGATGAAAGCTGGTTGTTTTTAATCATAAAGTCATCCTTATCCCTGTTGTCAGTGATTCCGTCAAAATTAAAATCGGATGGAAAATAACCAGTCCATCCGGCCTGCAAATTCCAATAAAGGATTTTATCATCGGTATTGATAAATCCGCTTCCGTCGCTGTCGCCTGAGATCATTCCCCAAATGCCGGAAGCTATTTCCTTATGGCCGTTTATTCCGCCGTAAGCCAGACCGGAAGCGATTGAGAAGTCATAAGAAAAGATATTATCTGAGAGCTGTGCGGGAAATGCACTCATAACTCCAAGGTGATTGCGATGCATGACGACAACATATAACTGGTTCTGAACGGAAAGGTTGAAAGTCAGGTTTGAATAACCATTGGTATCAACAACCGAACCGTTGCTTAACAGGAAGGCTGCCCTGCGGGATAACCGTGTATCAGGAGTTGCAGAGACGGCGTCTTGTGCATCGCGCAATTCAATCAATACCCAATCTATGATTTCCGGGTTTGGAATAAAGTTCACGTTTTCATCCCCCTGGTAATTCCATGGGGACTGGTCATACGGCTGATTTCCCGGAAGGAGGGAATTAATTTCATTGGACATAACCGGGTCATTAAACGGGCCTTCAAGAAAGACTTTGAGTGAAAGCGTAAAATTTTGCTGAGGTGCGGCTGATTCTATTGCAAATTTGCTGATTATAGGTATATGATCGGCCATGAAATAAAGTGCCTGAAGAATTGAATCGGGAACGGTTGTATTTACCGGAGGGCTAATGAGGGCTAAATTAAGGTGAAGGCCATCGTTGCCAACAGGTATATATGAACCGGGCACATAAGTGATTTTGTCAGTTCCGGAAAGCAGATCACCAGTAAAAAGCATGAAATCGAAGCGATCGTCGAGTCCGCCGGTGGCACCGCCACCAAACTGTGCGGTACGTGTACTTTGAGTATGGATAGGAGCAAATACAGGATCGTCGTGCCAGTTTCCTGCCCCCAGAACATCATTCAGCGGATAAAGACCTTCATTGAGCAAAGTACTGTATGCAGTTTCCGTTGATGAATAAAGGTTAAAATCACCTCCGATAATTAAATTTTCGATATTGGGCATTGAATTGACATGCTCCTTGAACCTCATCACCTCTGCAAGTCTCTTGTTTCTGTCTGTTGATGTATTGCCGGCTTTCAGATGCGCTGAATACAGGTAAAAGAATACAGTATCAGTAATACCGGGTGAATTATTATAATAGAGGACATATTCCTTGATTAACCTCAGGGCGGTTTGAATAGTATCCTGTGAGTACAATGTAAACATTTCGCTGTTATAAAACAACATATTGTCTGTATCTGGACCATCAATAAATACTGCCTTCTGATATTTTGATTCACCAAATACGTTAAGTCCTTCTTCGAGCAAGAGTACTGCACCCACATCTGATAAGAGTTCATTTACCAATAGTATATCGGGTTTAACATACTGGTTTATTGTCCTGAAATTTACGATCCGTTCAGGAGTAGTTCCGGGGAAGTTTAAAATATTGTAGTACATGACAGTTGCCGTGTCTGTTTGGGACATGGCAGGCAGATAGCATAGCACAGCTATAAGTGAAATGATTCGTAACATATTTTTTCGACCTGAATGAAGCTGCAAAAGTAATTGAAATACAATTAACTGAGATACAGCAATGGTATATACTTATGAAGTGCTATGAGGGTTACAATATGATTTTAGGAGCTAAAATTAAAGGCATATTTGATATCCCTTAACCAAACGATGCCTGTCCTTATCCACCGAATCGAAGAGCAGTTGTATGAGTTCCTGATGTTGAAATCCAGCCTGAAGTTGCCTGATGAGCCATCGCTTGAGGATGATGCGTTCTTCGAGAGTGTTGATGTTGACGGCGGCTTTGACATCTTCGATATAAACATATTCACGTTTAATGGTGATGTTATGGTGGGTATTCAATTCGACAAACCCTCTTGCGGCACAGGATTTATTTTCCTCTTGTCTTGTATTCATTTGTGCCCTCCTGCCAATAGTGGATTTCATGATTATAATTTAATCAAAGTTGAGGGTACAAGGTAAGGTAAAAAAAGTCAATCCTGGTAAATGCTGTTAAAATTAAATATCCTGATTTTCCAGTATTATAAGGTTATCAATGCAAAGGCGCTTTCTGAACGTATCGGAATGAATCAAAGCCTTTTGGCTCAATATATCAAAGGAATTAAAAAACCCTCTGTTGCCCAAACCAAACGTATTTTGCAGGGTGTTCAGCAAATAGGCAGGGAACTTTCCGAAGTTCGGTTTTTGCTTTAATATTTATACTGGCGCTGTTACTTTTTTGCCCAGATCATTGAGATCCATGCCATCAAAATTCCCTGAACTCATCATTAAAAGGTTTTTATTTTTCCAGTCAATTCCATGAAGGTCGCTCAATAGTTTCTGAGAATCTGTATAAACTTCAGCTCCGGAATTTCCAAAAGCATCCTTCACCTGATCCTTTGTTATTGGCGGCAGTTTCTTCAATGCAATTGTGTGAGGATTGAAATAGATTTTCGCAATATCTGCATTATCGAGACAACCTTTATAATGGCTGAGAAAATTACTGCTCAGGCTGCTGAATGTATGAAGTTCGATACATGCAACCAGTTTCCTTTCTGGAAATTGCTTTTTTACAGCATTGGTCGTTGCTATGAGCTTTGAAGGTGAATGGGCAAAATCCTTGAAAACAGTTGTGGTTTCATTTTGAGCAACCAGTTCAAGCCTCCTTGAGGCTCCCGCAAAGCTCTGAATGGCGGTATAAAAATCTTTATCGGCAATTCCCAGTTCATTGCAAATAAGTCTTGCTCCTTCCAGGTTCAGCAGGTTATGCTCACCAAAAACCTTCAATGCGAATTTCTTATCCCGGAAAAGAATCCATGTAATTCCATTTTCAATCACATATTCAGGAATACTATAAGACAATGTATTGATGTCTTTTCTGGCATTAGACCCTATTTTGCGAACATTTTCATCGTTATTGCAATAAATCAATGTTCCTTTGGGAGAAATCAGGTTCGCAAACTGCCGGAACTGGTTAATATAATTTTCGAAAGTCGGAAAAACGTTGATGTGATCCCATGCAATGCCGCTGATCAGGGCAATATCCGGTTTGTATAAATGGAATTTGGGCCGGCGGTCGAGAGGCGAAGTCAGGTACTCATCGCCTTCAAGGATCATGACTGGTGCATCTTCTGTAATTTTCACCATGACTTCGAAACCTTCCAGCTGGGCTCCTACCATGTAATCGCAATCTTTTTGACAAAAGTTCATTACATGAAGGATCATTGAAGTTATTGTCGTCTTTCCATGGCTTCCACCAATTACAACCCGTTTTTTATTTTTTGATTGTTCATAAAGGAATTGAGGGTAAGAAAATATTTTTAATCCCAATTCATTTGCTTTCAGCAATTCGGGATTATCTGAACGGGCGTGCATTCCCAGGATGACCGCGTCCAGTTCATTTGTGATCTTATCAGGATTCCAGCCTTCGGTGGCGGGGAGAATATCATACTTTTTCAACCTGCTTTTGGAGGGTTCAAAGATTTCGTCATCAGAACCGGTAATCTGATAGCCTTTCTTAACGAGAGCAATAGCAAGGTTGTGCATGGCGCTTCCACCAATGGCGATAAAATGTACTTTCATGAAGTTCGTTTTCCGCAAAAATAGAAAATATGAGCCGCGAATGCACGAATAGCCGATTTTTATATTTGCTCATTCACTGCTAACCTTTTAGTGTTATTTTTGCCGGCAATTATTGAACTATGAAAATATTTCCGATCATAGCCGAGAACTGGAAAATGGATGGCGGTGTGGCTTTCGGGGTAGTTCCTCAAACCATCTGGAAAAAGCTTGCTGAACCGGACGAGTTTAACCGGATTAAAATTACCAGCCGCTGTCTTTTGGTAGAAGATGGTAACAGGTTGGTTATAATTGATACGGGAATGGGAAGGAAGCAAAGCGAAAAGTATTATGGTTACCGTCATCTTTTTGGGGATGAAAATCTTGAGGTTTCATTCACGAAAGTCGGTTATAGCTTTGATGATGTTACCGACGTGCTTTTTACCCATCTTCACGATGATCATTGTGGAGGAGCCGTTAGATTAGATTCAAACAGAAATCCTGAACTGGTATTTAAAAATGCAGTTCATTATTGCTCGGAAGCGCAATGGAACTGGGCAATGAATCCCAACAAAAGGGAGATCGGTTCTTACTTTAAGGAAAACCTTCTGCCCATTGAAAAATCAGGAAAACTACAGTTGTTAAAGAAGGAAGGCAATCTCACTGAAAATATCAGTTACCGGTTTTTCAACGGACATACTCAGGGCTTGATCGTTCCATTTATAAAATTCAAAGAAACAACGGTTGTCTTTCTGGCTGACTTCATTCCGGCATCATCGCATATTCCGATTCCCTTTATTGCCAGTGTTGATATTCAACCGCTGGTTGCATTAAAAGAAAAGGAAATATTCCTGAAAGAAGCTGCCGATAAGAGTTACATTCTGGTGTTTGAACACGACCATGAAACGGAATGTTGTACGGTAAAGCATTCGGAGAAAGGAGTTATAATTGACAGGACGGGCCGGCTTAAAGAAATGTTGAATTAAGAACAGCAGAACAACCGAAATAAGAATGCAGAATTAATTCATTTCATAAAGTATAAATTAAATCAGATGATCAAAGAGCTTAATAATAGATTCAGAAATAAACCGGTAAATGAGGTTTTAAGTTTCTTTCTGAAAGAGTACAAGGGGAAAATTGCGTTTGCCTCCAGTCTCGGCGCGGAGGACCAGGTTTTAACACATCTGATCGCAGCTATTGATCCTGAAATTAGGATATTTACTCTGGATACCGGGCGACTTTTTCAGGAAACTTATGACCTTATCGAACGGACAAACAGCCGGTATAAGATTAGAATGGAAATCTATTTCCCGGAAGCACATCGGGTTGAAAAGATGGTTCATGAAAAAGGGATCAACCTGTTTTATGAAAGTGTTGAAAACAGGAAGTTGTGCTGTCATATCCGTAAAGTTGAGCCATTGCGTCGGGCATTGAATGGTATGGATATTTGGATCACCGGCCTTAGGCGGGAACAATCATTTAACAGAAATAACATGGAGCTGGTGGAAGCCGATGAATCGCATAAGGGCTTGTTAAAGCTGAATCCTTTGATAGACTGGACTCATGAAATGGTCTGGGATTTTATCAAAGAGCGTAATATTCCTTATAACACACTTCATGATAAAGGATTTCCAAGCATCGGCTGCCTGCCTTGTACACGGGCCGTCGAACCCGGAGAAGACATTCGTGCGGGGCGCTGGTGGTGGGAAATGGAAGGGAAAAAGGAGTGCGGGCTGCATGAGTGAAAACTGAGTACTTTTTACTTTGTCCAACCTTCGATCTCAATCCCTTTTATTCCGTTGAATTCTTTAACACTATTTGTCACCTTCACCAGGTTATGAGTTATCGCTGTAGCTGCAATTAACAAATCAAATTCGTCAACAGGAGTTCTGGTTTTTCTTAATCGTGCTTTTTCAGATGCATAAAAATCTAATGAATGAGATAGAAAATACAATTATTGGTGTCAATTAAATACCTGTTCAAAATCCTTCAGTTTTACGGTAAAATGTTCTGCTCTCCCGAATATTTGCAATCAGATTTTCGGCAGAATCACTTTTATCCCACCCTCCGAAAGCTTTTAAAAATAGTCTCTTTTTATCATCAATATTTTACTCCCCATTTTTTAGACCACGAAATTACTTTTCTTAATTGAAATTAATAATATTAGTTGTTGTTGTATTGCTGTTAATATCGGGAAATAACTCGGAG
>JAGVPB010000076.1 GCA_020052415.1 Bacteroidales bacterium
CTGCTGTAAATTTTCGTCTTTTTGCTTTCATTTTTCCACTGTTAAAATTACTCTTTTTTTATCCTTAACCAGTGGTCGGAATTTTGGGGAGTATTATATATAGCATTCATATCGCCAACATTTAGGCCACTTTCAATAATCTCCCCCAACCGGCGCAAGTCTTGTGTGCCCGCCTTTTGCGCTGTCGACTTGTGCCTTGCTTAGGAACGACTGTTAGGGAAATCAAAGAGTCAAATTGTTTGTGTCCATTGAGTTATTCCAAAATCGTAATAATTCTATTAAATCTTTATCTTTTATCAGGTAAAACAAGGTTATCTGTTTTGTAATCACACATCTTCTGTAGTTTTATATTTCCCATATTTACTTGATTCAAGTGCTTCATCAATAGCATTGTTTTCTGCCCTGGACAAAGAATATTTTGAGTGCTCCATTAATTCAAGCAATTTTCCATAGATGTTTTTTAGCTCTTTTTCTTTCAAATTATCAATCCTTCTAAAAAGGTCGAGCTTAATTTCTGCAACATTCATAATTACAATTTTTACTGTTAACAAAAGTACTAATTTCCTGTGCTTGCACATTTCTGTTCGTAAGCCAAAAGCTATTGACTTGTGCCTTGTTTACTCAATCCATTCAATCCATCTTACTACCGAATAGGTTACAAAATAAATACCTTTAGGATTGTGAAATTTGTATTTTGAACTCATAAAACAAAAGTAGAAATAATTTAGTTAAACCGGCACAAGTCTGCAAGGCTAAAGCCAAATGCACGAGACTGGCACCAGTTGTAATAAGTGTTTTATCGTATATGGGTGGTTGCCCTGAAATTTCAATACTTACATCGACTTTTTTAGTATCACCAAATTCTTTAAGCTCTATATTTATGATCCTTTCATTATATGGTGATGGAGCACCATTCCTTTTTATTATAACATTGTCTTCTGCATAATACTGACCAGGTGAAGTAATAATAAATCCTCCCAATTATAGACTGTTACAGTTTGTGATTTAGAATTTTTATTACTCAGGTTTGTAAATAAATTATAAATATTATGATGTCCTTTTCCTGGGGTTAATACATTATCATTAGTTTCAAAATTGCCTATAAAAACATCTAGAATTACTTCATAAATACATCTAATTTTATTTTCTTCAAAACTAAAATATAAATTTGATCTTATTCCGTTTATTTTAGACCATGTAATTACTTCATATTTATATTTTATATTGAAAAAGCTTGTATCAACATTTTTTTTAAGTTCTATGGAATCATTGGGGTTTAACATAATTTTTAATAACATCAGGACTCTTTGTTCTTTTGTTAAATCATGTTTATCAAGATCATTGATTAGTAAATTAAAATCTTGAGGGATGGCATATATTTTATTTTCAAAAATACCAATTCTTACTTTTTCAATTACAGGTCTTGTTCGGTAAATAAAATCATAATATAATACTTTTTTTTCAAAAAGATTCTTCTTTAAATCAATTAATTGATTATCTGGAAAGACTTCATTTGCATTAATTATCTGTTTCTCTATAAGATAATTTGAAACATCATCTTTTGAAACCTGCCCGACCCCTGTTAAAGTAAGAGTAAGGCAAATAGCCATATATATTGAAATTAAATTTTTCATAAATGTTTATTTTTAAAAGTACTGAATAAATTAAAAATAATAGCACTTATTTCCTTATTAGATTTAATTGCTTTTCTAATTCTTCCAACCGGCGCAAGTCTTGTGCGTATGCTTTGTGCGCTGTTGACTTGTGCCTTGCTTTCTCAATCCATTCAATCTTAAAAAACCGTTTTAAAATTACGAAATTTACAACTGGCCATCATAAGCCAAAAGTAATGATTTTCGACATTTATTCGCGGGGTGACTATTTTGCCCGGCAAACAAGTCACCCCATGAATGTTAAGAACAAGCTAAGACAATTTTTTCACTTCCTGATATTTAGCTGGTTGCCCGTGCAACTTTAACAAAGGATGGCGTGTCATAAAAAAGTATTTATATTTTGTTTAAAAATGTTCGGCAAAGGAGAAATCCTCAAACTAAAACTTATTTCAGATGTTATTGAGTTTTATTCATTTTATTAATTAATCAGATATTCTTATGAGAAAATTTAAACTTTTTATTGCCTGGATTTTTGTTAGTATTTTGTTTGCGGGCGCAGCCTTTGCCCAGAAACAGATATATCCTTCCAAACCCATTAACAACCAAAAAGAAATGGTTGATACAAGGATTGACAATATGGGATTCTGGAGAAAGATGGCGGAAATGGGTCTGGTGAATGTAGCTCCTGTAACCCAGATACCTGAGGCCGTTTATACCGGAAGCATCATTACAGCTAAAAGTGTTTTGAACGGCAAGGATGACTCACCCGATGTACCGGTTACAAACGCAACAAACGTAACCGAGTCAGAAAATTCTTCTTTTATTGATCCGACCGATAGCGATTATATACTCAATTCAAACAACTCTACAGCTTGGGTAGGAGGTTCGGGTGGAAATCTTTATGGTGCCAACCATTTCGAGTCGGAAGATGCCGGCCTTACATGGGGCGGTTCTGCACAGGGCACCGGTGGAACAAACTGGGGAGATCCAACCACGGCAATCAACCTCGACGGCACAAGGATGTATGTGGGATTTATTAATACCGCCGGCGGGCAGAATGTTGCCTATTCAACAAATGGAGGTACCAACTGGACTTCGGTCACGGTTCATACAGGCTACATTCTTGATAAGAATCATTTGACTATTGATGTCAGTCCGCTAAGTCCTTATGAAGGCTATTTATATGATGCCTGGACCAACATGGCAGGAGGCGCAAATTATTACAATATTGAATTAAAGAGAAGCACAAATGAAGGATTAACATGGGGTTCGGTCCTTAATATCAGTTCCGGTGTTAATGCCGGCAGCCACGATCAGGGGGTAAATATTCAGACAGGCCCCAATGGCGAGGTGTATGCAATCTGGGCGGTTTATGACTCATGGCCACAGGATGAAAAAGCAATTGGATTTGCCAAATCAACCAACGGAGGAACCTCCTTTGCAACTGCGGTTAGAATAATCAACAATATCAGAGGGATCAGGAACACCGGGGTAGGCAAAAATATGAGGGTAAATTCTTTCCCGTCAATGGCTGTTGATATCAGCAGCGGCTCATACAGCGGTAATATCTATGCAGTATGGACCAACATCGGTGTCCCGGGTGTAAACACTGGTAACAGCGCCGATGTTTATGTGATCAGATCTACAGATGACGGCACTACATGGTCAGCGCCAATAAAAATTAACCAGGATGCTCCGGGTTTGGGTAAAAAACATTATTTCCCCTGGATCGCGTGTGACCCCGAAACCGGAATCCTGAGTGTGATCTTTTACGATGACCGCAATGTTAGCAGCAGCCAGTGTGAAGTCTGGTGTGCCAATTCAATGGATGGCGGCGATACGTGGGAAGATTTTAAAGTAAGTGATGTGGCCTTTACACCAACTCCAATTCCCGGATTAGCCTCAAGTTATATGGGCGATTATCTTTCGATTTCTGCACGTGGAAGCCAGGTTTATCCGGTTTGGACAGATACAAGGAATGGTCTGTTTATGACCTATACTTCCCCTTATGTTACCAATAACCTTCCGAAACCCACCGATCTTACGGTTCAGTTGGATGAGATTACAGGAGCAACGACGCTTAACTGGTTGTTTGACGGTTCGAAGCCATTCTTATATTTCAATGTTTACAGAGATGGGGTTCTTTTAGGTACGACCACTGAACTGACTTATGCAGATATTCTTCCGGATTTTGGAATTTACACTTACGGAGTTACCGCCGTTCACGATGAGGGCGAATCGGTAGCTTCAAGTGCAACAATACAGTGGGGCAATCCGCATATTTATGTTACGCCGGTTGCCATCAATACAAACCTCGAAATCGGGGAATCGGAAACAGATACCATTGTTGTTGAGAATATAGGTCAACTGGATCTTATCTATACCGTTTCACCTCTGATTACAAGTAAAAAAGGCGGAAAAGATTATTGTTCGGCAAGCGGCGGTTGCGATGAATTCATCAGCAATGTCAGCTTTGGCGATATCAACAATGCGACAAGCTGTTCCAATTATGCAGATTATACAAACCTTTCCACAACTGTAAGTGCAGGTATGAGTTATCCCATATCAATTACAAACGGAAATACCAGCTATCCTTCTGACCAGTGCGGTATCTGGATTGACTGGAACCAGGATCAGGATTTCAGCGATGCAGGTGAAAGCATAACTGTTTCAGGTACGCCGGGTATTGGACCATATACTGCCAATATTATTCCGCCGGCAAGTGCAATACCCGGAACGACAACATTAAGGGTCAGAATCACTTATACCGGCGCTGTTGATCCATGCGGTACTACAACTTACGGCGAGGTTGAAGATTACTCGGTAAATGTCCTCGGATGGCTGATGATTGACAATTATGGCGATACACTTGCTTCCGGCGAATCATCGGAAATTCATGTTACGCTTGATGCTGCAGATCTCGAAGCCGGTACTTATACCGCCGACATTAATATCGGCTCAAATGATCCTGATCTGGGAATGGTGACCGTTCCTGTTACACTGATTGTTGGTGACCTCAGCTTGAATGCAACTGCTTATGCTGATCCTGCTGAAATTTGCGTAGGTGAAAGCTCACAGTTATTTGTTGA
Source organism: Bacteroidales bacterium (assembly GCA_020052415.1). Taxonomy (GTDB): domain Bacteria; phylum Bacteroidota; class Bacteroidia; order Bacteroidales; family JAADJA01; genus JAADJA01. Next base: position 4,703 of record JAGVPB010000076.1, read on the forward strand.
TGCCCTTGGAGGTACCTGGAATTATACCTATTCATGGACATCCATTCCTCCGGGATTTACCTCAACTGAGCAGAATCCTTTTGTGACACCTGTGGATACTACAATTTACATCGTCGAGGTTAATGACGGAGTTAATACTGTAACTGCCAATACTGAAGTTCAGGTGGGTACTGTACCCGGCACTTGTGGCTTGCCCGCGGGTGAAACCATGTTTTGTATTGACCCACCCAATTCAACTTACACAACAACAGGAGCGCAATATGCACTATCTTATGTCTGGAGTCTGACCCCTGCCGGAGCAGGTTCCGTTTCAGGTGGCGGTGTCAACGGTATAGTTAACTGGAATAGTAGTTTCACCGGACAGGCATTTATTAGTGTAAAAGGTGTAAATGAATGTGGCGATGGAACACCCTCCGGAAACCTGACAGTCAACATAAATGCCTTACCTGTGGTCACTTTTGTTCTTCCTTATGATACTGTTTATGACAATTCTGAAGCTTTTGAACTTAACACAGGCCAGCCGGCCGGTGGAGTTTATACCGGCGATGGAGTAACTGAGAACAGTGGGATTTATTATTTTGATCCGGCAATTGCAGGTTTGGGCGATCATGTACTTACTTACACCTACAGCGATAATAATGGCTGTGAGAATTTTAGCGAGGATGTGATATATGTCGAACTGCACACCGGTATTAACAGGCTTGCCGATGGTGTTTTGTTTCAGGTTTATCCCAATCCTAGCAATGGTAATTTTACCGTGAAGCTGAGTTCGGAAATAATTGAGAATTTAAACCTGAGGATATTAAATTGTCATGGGAAGATTGTTTTTGAAGAGAGCAATATTAGTGCAAAACAATATTTCACCCGTGATATCAACCTTTCGGCATATTCTGAAGGCTTGTATTTCATAAGCCTGTATTCAAACGATAATAACTACATTGATAAAATAATCATTAGTAAGTAAGGGATTTTACCTTAATAATTTGAAAATCAGGTTAACCTTAATCAGCAGGTTGACCTGATTTTTTTTATTTTTATTCACGGGGTGACTTATATGCCGGAGAATATAGTCACCCCGTGAATGTTAAGCCATCCACCGGCTCAAGTCTTGTGTGCCTGCCTTTTTGAGCTGCTGACTTGTACCATACTTACCTCATCAATTCAACATCAATAAGTGTTGTCTAAATTATGAAATTTGTATAATTCTAATACTCCACCGTCCTAATCACTTCCCGTCTTCTTTTGTATTCCTTCCAGTCGAACTTACGTAAAAATTCGCCGGCTGCAACCGCTCCTCTTCTGAAAAGGTCAATCTTGTCGTTGTCGGATAATCCGAAATTAAGCCAGTTGTGATCGCCAATCAAAATATGATGAACCAGCATTTCATAATCGGGATTTTTAAGGATGAAATCATAATCATGAAGATGCCTGAGCGAGTTGAACATGGCGCTGAAAAGGTTTATCGGGCTGTTGATTTTATTGAATTCATTTCTATCAACACCTAACCTTACGCCAAAAGTGGGTAAACGGGGAATAGAATTTACCTTATGAAAGATGTCAATCGGGAAATTCGACATAATTCCTCCATCCACAAAATGAACTTCTGTGGGGAGTTTTCCCCTGAATTTAACCAGTGTATCCCAGTTCGTTATTGCTTCAGGTCCTTGAGGTATATCACTCACAACAAGGGGTGTGAAAAAGTAAGGCACCGACATTGAAGCCCTGACAAAAACTGCCGGATTTATTTCATCGGGTTTTGTCCAGTACAGTGAACGCATCCGTGGAAATTCCACTTTGGTTTCAGTTGTAAGATCAGCTGAAATTACTGCAAACCGAGGATTCAAGCCTGCAATATCGCGGTTGACTCCCGCCCTTATTTTCAGGCCGGCAGGAACTTTGCCGAAACGATCGTAAAGGTCGCGCGTTGTAAAAATATTATTGTCTTTTAATATTTTAGCTAACCAATTGGTAAAATTATCTCCCGGATTCAAACCAAGATCCTGTGTAAGATTATCAATAACCTGCATACCTTTCCAGGCTAGTTTTACAATCTTGGCTTTTTCAACAAGGGCATTGATAAAATCCTTTACATCATTGTCGCCATCTACAAAATCATAAAGGTTTTTATTGGCAAGCGCATGGATAATCTGGTCTGATTTGGGTTTGGAAATATCACCATAAGCGGCCAACAAAAGTGAATTGATTGATCCGGCTGAAGTTCCGGCAAGGCTGAAAAACCTGAGTCCCATCTGTTCCAGAACGTAAGTATAGCCGATTAGAGCAACACCCAGTACTCCGCCGCCTTCCTGGACAAATTCGACATACTGATTATTGTTCTCATCCAGGACATCAGAGAATGCTTTTTTGTCGATCTGGTCTTTCCGAAGCTTGGCAATAATTTTCAGCACCTCTGGATTTTGAGTGAAATCGGTAGTTTTCATAGTTTTTGAAATTTTTTAGTTATTATTTATAGGGTCGTTATAAAGTTAAGTCCTGTAAAGATAAGAAAATAACCATTTCATCCTGGAAATGTTTTGGACTGCCTGAATTATTGTTGGAGAATGGAGTGAAAATATCCAAGAAAAAGGATTAAACAAATTCCCGCAGACAGAAACTTGATTTTTATCCGAGCCTGCTGATCATTTGCAGCTTCGACTTATCGAGAATGGTCAGGTTTTTGCCATCGGTACGAATTACATTGTCATCGTTGAGATGGCTGAAAGTATGTATGATATTTTCTTTGGAACATCCTGCAAATTCGGCTATTTCCTTACGGGTTAGCAAAAGGTGAAAGCTCTGGTTTTTATAAACATGCTCCGATAGATAAAGAAGAATATCAGCGATCCTCCCATTTACATTCTTGTTGGCAAGGCTTATATAGTTGAGGATCGAGGTTTCGAACATCTCCATTGCACGCTCAAAAAGCATAAGTGCATATTTGCCATTTTGCTTGAGAATTTCACCGAATTCATTCATGTCAATCATGCAGATGTCACAGTCGCCAATGGCCGTGATGGAAAAAAGATTGCGCTGACGGTAGAACATATTGGCACCGCCAAGAATTTTGGGTGCCGAAACAATGCTGAGAATGAGATTCCGTTCCTTATTTTCTTCGAAGTTGAATTTAACGATCCCGTGATTGAGTAAGGCTATGTGGCGGGATTTATCCCCCTGCTTGAAAATGGTTTCCCCGTGTTTGAATTTAAGCTGATAAATGTTCTTCTCAAGGTGGTGAATATCCTTTTCACTAAGGAATAAACTCGACTGCTTATAAAACAGGCACTGTGAACACAAAGTCAAATCCTTGATTTCTGATTGATCCTTCATGAACGATTATTTTTCAATCCCAAAAGTGAAATATTTCATCTTTATATGTTGAGAATTCCAACCCTGTCTCTTCTTAAAATGATGAATATGAAAGTATTTTCGCAAAAGTAAATAAATATAGCAAACAAAAGGATTTGACATTAAACAGGAAATCTATCATTGAGTAAAAACTGTTATGGGGGAATTGTACGAAAAACTACAAGGGGATGTGAGATTCAGGGAAGGACTGAAAGCCTGTATCAATTGCGGTACCTGTACAGCAATATGCCCTGCAGCCGAATTTTATAATTATGAACCACGCGCCATCATTGATATTATTCAGTTAAAGGATGATAACCGGATCATAGAACTGCTGAAAGGTGATGAAATCTGGTATTGCGCTGAATGCATGTCGTGCAAAACCCGCTGTCCGAGGGGAAATGCTCCCGGACTTGTTATCATTGCCCTGCGTTCGCTTTCACAGGAGACAGGCTATTTTATCGAATCCGAAAAAGGACGCCAGCAGCTCGCTTTAAAACGGATGATCGGTGAAACCATTCTCGAAAAAGGATATTGTGTTCATGCCTCTCATATTGACCTTGAGCGATTCCCTGAACAGGGTCCGGTTTGGCAATGGGTTCATGATAATTTACCTGAAGTAATGGAGAGGGTTGGGGGAAATTATGAAGGCAACGGACCTGGAATCTTAAGAAAAATGAGTTACGAAGCTATGGAAGAACTGCACAGGATCTTTGAGGTTACAGGAGGAATGGAAAGATTCAAAAAAATAGAACGCTATTCAAGAGTTAAAGCAAGGGAGGAAGGGGTTGAATTCACAGGAAAGGGTGTTGACGAAGGATATTATAAAAAGGTATATACTGAAAACAACCAAAAACACACAAAAGAATGATCATTGAAGGGAAAAAGACAGTCTGGTCACAATATCAGAAAAATATCGCCGGCGATCATTATTTTTATATCCGGAGTTGTATCCGGCAGAATCTTTTTCCGGGGTCGGAAACAGCTTTTATGAGGATCATGCAACAAGAACTGGGTAAAGATATTTTTGAAGATGCCAACCATACAACGTGCACCGGAATTGGTTATCATACCGATATAGTTCCTATTGAAACCACCATGACGGTTGTAGCCCGTCTTTTTGCCCTGATGACGGAAAGGGGTTACGAAAACATGATCACTTCCTGCATTACAAGTTTTGGAGTATTATCCGAAATCCTTGAAACCTGGAAAGAATTTCCCGAAACGGAAGCCCGAACACGCGATTTTCTGAAAAAAGCCACAGGCAGGGAGTTCAAAGTGCCGAAAGACATGGCTCATGCCAGCGACATTATTTACAAATTCAGAAAGGAGATCGGTGAAAAAGGCATAAGAAAACTGATCAATGCAAAGACCGGGGAAAAGCTTCGGGTGGTGGAACATATCGGTTGCCATTATTCGAAAATGTTTCCGCAAAAGGGAGTTGGCGGAGCAGAATTTCCTTACGTTCTTATCGGTATGATCGAGGACTGGGGCGGCGAGGTTGTGGATTACCCTGAGCGCAGGCATTGCTGCGGGTTCGGGTTCAGACAATATTTTATAAAAGCAAACCGGGGATTTTCAATCGCCTGTTCCAAAAAGAAATTCGAGTCAATGAAGCCTTTCAAACCAGATTTCATTATTACGAATTGTCCGGGCTGCAACTATTTTTTAGATCGCTGGCAGTATGTAATAAGCGAAATGGAGGGCAAAACATACGGCGAAGATCAGAATGGAATTCCGGTTCTGACTTATGAGGAAGTAGCCGGTTTGGTTCTTGGGTATGATCCATGGGATCTGGGAATGCAGATGCACCAGGTTGGTGTTGAGCCGCTACTTGACAAAATGGGTGTGGAATTTGACCCTGCTAAAAAATTTCTTGGCAAGAATGGAAATTCACTGGGAGTTCCCGAAAAACCAAATGTATTGAACTTCTGTTGCTGACAAATGAAAAAACATGTTTTTATTATCGGAGGCGGAGTCGCCGGGGCAGAGGCCGCTTCACAGCTTGTGAAAATGGGATTTGATGTAACCCTTGCAGAAAAAGAAACTCAGATCGGAGGTAAACTGAATCAATGGGACAGATTGTTCCCATCAAAACGAAAAGCTGCAGAAGTTCTGGATTTCATTAACAAAAACCTCGTTGATTCAAAGGCAAGGGTTCTATTCAATACAGAAATCTCCAAAATCAGCAAGCAAAATGGTGGTTATAAAATATATGCTGGTATAGAAGAATGTACTGCCGATGCCATTCTCATTTCAACCGGCTATGATGTTTTCAACGCCAGGATCAAAGAGGAATACGGGTATGGCATTTATGAAAATGTGATCACTTCCGTTGATCTCGAAGAAATGTTCAGAAATGGCAACAAAATCTTTAATTCGAATAAGGAAGAACCCAAAAGGATTGGATTCGTGCATTGTGTCGGATCGCGTGATGAAAAAGTCGGAAACCACTATTGCTCGCAGGTTTGTTGTGTAACTGCCGTAAAACAGGCAATGGAAGTAAAGGAAATTTTACCCCGCGCTGAAGTTTATTGCTTTTACATGGACCTGCGTATGTTCGGTTTGCAGTTCGAAGACCTGTACAGGGAGTCGCAGGAAAAGTGGGGAGTAAATTTTATACGTGGAAGGGTTTCGGAAGCGGCAGAGAATATTGACGGAACCATTCTCATTAAAGTGGAAGATACCCTTGCAGGACGGCCGCTTAAAATGAAAGTAGATTTGCTTGTTCTCATGGTCGGATTCGTACCCTCGGCCGGAACAACAGAAATCGGTAAAATGCTGAACCTGGATCTTACTCCCGAAAACTTCCTGAAACCGGCCGATGAACATCTTGACACATCTTCAACAAATCTGAAAGGGGTTTTTATTGCCGGCACCTGCAAGTCGCCGAAAACCATTGCTGATACCTTTGCCGATGCACGGGCTGCAACGCTTAAAATTAAAGAATTTCTGGAAGGTTCTGAAAAGTAAAAAAGTCACCTATGAACCAGGATTGGGGATACGGCATCAATAAAGACCGGCAGATTGATTTCGACCGCAATGACCGAAGGCTTGCTGAGTATATCAGAAAATATGTGCCTTCGTACAAGCTCTGCATTTCGTGCGGAGCCTGTACAGCTACCTGCAGTACAGCTAACCTTACCGATTTTTATAACATCCGCAGGCTGAATATCTTTTTGATGAGAGGCGAAATTGATGAAATTGCAAAACACATTGACAAATGCATGTTTTGCGGCAAGTGCGAACTGGTTTGCCCGAGAGGCGTCAATACACGGCAGGTGATTTTGATCATGAAGGAGGGTATTAAAAAAATAAAGCAAAATGAACAGCTTTGATATTTTCGTGCTTCCATTTGCAATCGGGCTTTACACGCTGTTAATTGTCTTTTTTGCGAAAGTTTTCGACTGGATCAAGCATTTACCGGTCGGGGATCGCAGGAAGATCGGCAGGGGAATCCGAAGCAGGAAATTATTTGGTGTTGTTAAGGAAATCTTTCTCGAAAGCCTTATCCATAGAAGGATTTTTAAAGTCAACCCGCTTCTCGGCTATATGCACATGAGCCTTGCTTTCGGCTGGTTCCTGCTGATTGTTTTGGGCGCTGCTGAATCCAAAATCTATGGACGTGACCTCTTGAATACTCCCTGGGACCCGATATTTTTCAAATATTTCAAGCACGACACCAATGAATTCCATTCGGCTTTTTTCAATTTTACCATGGACTTTCTGCTGTTATTTGTCCTTTCAGGGGTATTTTTAGCTTACCTGAAGCGGATCTATGCCAGATTATTCGGACTTAAAAAAACCACCAAACATATTTTCTTCGACAGGCTCGCAATAATTTCGCTCTGGCTGATTTTCCCGCTAAGGCTACTTGCCGAGAGCCTCACTTCGGGTATTTATCATAACGGCGGATTTCTCACCGACGGACTGGGAAGTTTTTTAGCCGGATTCATGCCGGTGGGTCATCTTGAATACACCGCTTGGTGGCTGTACTCATTGTCGGTGGGAGCCTTTTTTGTCGCTTTGCCCTATTCGCGCTATATGCATATTCCCACCGAAATTCTTCTGATCGCTATGCGCAGGTTCGGGATAAAAACCACAACAACTTTTACGAATTTTTCGCAGATCGAAGTTTACTCTTGTCCGAGGTGCGGTATCTGCATTGATAAATGCCAGATGACCAGCGCCCTGGGTAATGAAAAACCCGCTTCTGTTTATTTTCTGAACACCATCCGTGCGCAAAAAGTGAAGCCAGGTCTTTCATTTGATTGCATGATTTGCGGCAGGTGCGAGCAATACTGCCCGGTCGGGATCAGTTTGATGAATCATCGGCTGGTTCAGCGAAACAAACTCATCAGCAACGGATATAATTTTCAGTTCCTTAAAAACGGAATTCCTGAAAAAGCCAGGATTGCTTATTATGCAGGCTGTATGACACATCTTACTCCCTCAATTGAAAAAGCAATGATTAAAATCTTAGAAAAGGCAGGAACCGACTTTGTATTTATTGACAAAGACGGTGGTGCATGTTGCGGGAGGCCTATGATGTTATCCGGAAATTTTGAGGGGGCTGAAAAGTTGATCGAATTCAACAGAAATAACATCCTGAAATCATGTGCGGATATTCTGGTTACCTCCTGTGCCATCTGCTACAAGGTGTTTAAGAGCAATTATGATTTACCGCTCAAAGTGCTGCATCATTCCGAATTCATTCTTGAATTGGTAAAATCAGGCAAGATCAATATCAATAAATCTGGCCTGCGGGCTGTTTATCACGATCCGTGCGAGTTGGGCAGAGGCAGTAAAGTATATGAAGAGCCTCGTGAATTGCTCAGCCATGCTTTGGAACTTGTTAGCACGGGCTATGACCGGGAGAATGCCCTTTGTTGTGGCGGAAGCCTCGGTAACATTATGCTGGGCTATGAAGAAAAAAATAAAATCAATGCTGCTGTGTGGAAAGAAATGATGGTAAATGATCCGGAAATGCTTGTAACAGCTTGCCCGTTATGCAAAAAGACCTTCAATAAAAATGCTCCTGTTCCTGTCAGGGATATTGCTGAAATCATTGCTGATGCTGTTCAGATATCTCCTGTAAAGCCAAATCACCAGCTGGCTCCGGAGCAGATCGCCGGATAATTTTAGTCAAACTCATCTTCCTTAAACTCAATTTAAATTATCGGATTTCCGGTCAATTTATTTGTTCCTTTTCCTAATTTATTTAGTTTTGACATTGGAAATAATTGAAAAAATTAAATCAGCATTTTTATGAGTCAAAACAAGAGTATCCCCATTTTTGAAGAAGGCGAAGCGTCGCTGATCCAGCCCATTGACCTGGACGGCTTTCGCGAGCACAACAGGAAGAAAACCAAAAAGCTCATTGACAAAACGATAACCGAAAAAGAAGCCATTGACAAATATGTTAAAAATGGTGATTACGTCGGCTTTGAACTTTACGGAACAGTTCGTTGCCCGATGAGCCTGACCCGAGAGCTTGTACGTTCCGGGAAAACTGATTTCCGTATCGTGGGACAGGGAGTCCATGAGCTCGACCTGATGTTTGCCGCGAACATGGTGAGGGAAATTGATTTTACCTATATCAGTCTTGAGGTTTATGGAATCTCCGACAATATGCGCCGCCGTGTTGAATCAGGAGATGTAACGAAGATAGTAGAGTGGTCGAACGCTGCCATTACCTGGCGGTTCAAGGCGGCCAGCATGGGGATTCCTTTCATTCCCACCCGCAGCATGCTCGGAACCGATACATTGAAAAAATCATCAGCCAAAGTCATTGAATGTCCCTTTACACACCAGAAAATCGCCCTTCTTCCTGCATTGTTTGTTGATGTCGGGTTTATTCATGTGAACCGGGCCGACATTCACGGCAATTGCCAGATTGATGGCATCAGCGGTTTTGCGTTCGAAATGTCAAGAGCCTGCAAAAATCTGATTATAAGTACTGAAAAGATTGTTCCTACCGATGAGATCAGGGAGCATCCCGACAGGACGATCATTCCCTATTACCTCGTTGATGCTGTTATTCATGCACCTTATGGCTCCTGGCCGGGTGAAATGGCAGGAATGTATGAAAGGGACGAGCCCCATTACAAGATGTTCGTCGAAAAGCAAAAGACAAAGGAAGGCATGGACGAATACATGAAAGAGTGGATTTATGACCTTTCCGATCACCAGTCTTTGATTGACAAGGTAGGGAAAAAACGATTACAGGAATTAACACTTTAGGAGGATCAATTATGACACAGCAATATTCACCTTCGGAATTATTGATTTGCCTTGCTTCCCGCGTGATGGAAGACGGCACTACGGCTTTTATCGGAACCGGAATTCCGATGCTGGCAGCCAGTCTGGCACAAGCCATGCATGCACCCAACCTGGTTCCCATCTTTGAGTTTGGCGGAACCGGAGCTATCCTGGAAAAGCTTCCTCTTGCTGTTGGAGACATGAGGACTTACAATAAAGCCCTTGCTGCTTCAGGAATTTGCGATGTGATGGAAACCGCCCAGCGCGGATTTGTCGAATTTGGTTTCCTCGGTGGAGCGCAGATTGACAAGTACGGTAACCTGAATTCAACGGTTATCGGCAACCATGCGCATCCGAAAGTCAGGTTGCCCGGAAGCGGTGGCGCCAATGATGTGGGTTCAGCCTGCTGGCGTACAATTGCCATTATGATCCACGACAAGAGAAGATTCATGGAGAAGATAGACTTTATCACCACACCCGGATTTCTGTCGGGACCCGGAGCACGGGAAGAAGCCGGATTGCCAAGAGGCACTGGACCTTACAGGGTAGTCACTAACCTATGCGTAATGGGCTATGATGATATAACCAAATGCATGAAATTACTCAGCCTGAACCCCGGCGTAACCATCGAAAAAGTAATTGAAAGTTCGGGGTTTGAATTGCTCTTTGCCGAAAACATAACTCATAACGAGCCTCCGACTGATGGAGAATTAAGGATACTAAGGGAGAAGGTGGACCCGGATGGGCTGTACAGGTAATGCTGGTTCGAGGTTCCAGGTTCAAAGTTCAAAGTTGTGTTCACAGCTTTCACATGGCCGTGGAGGAAGAATTGGAAATCACAAATTGTGACTGCCAAACATGATAAGATAATACTGAATAGGGATAAAATACAAAAAATAAAAGTAGAATTATTTGCGAATCAATCTATAATATATTTTACTAACGAACTGTTTGAGTAATAAATAACACCCAAATTCCCATAACCTAATGAAAACAATTTTACAGCTTTTTCTTGTCGTTATTTTATCAACTGTAGTTTCATTAAAGGCATTCAGCCAAAAAGAAACCAACATCTGGTATTTCTGTAATTCAGGATTGGATTTCAATTTCAATCCACCGCAAGTACTGACCAATGTACCATGGATGGCGGATGAGGTTAGACCCACAAGTATGTGTACACCGGAAGGTGAATTGTTGTTTTTTACTGACTCCCGAACCGTATGGAACAGCGAACTGGATACCATGGAAAACGGTACAGGTTTAATTTACTCGTCATATACACAATCATTGATTTTTCGAAAACCAGGAACTGATTATTTATACTACCTTTTCAATATAATTACATCAGGAGACCCACCCACAATAAACGGATTAAGGTATGCTATCATTGATATGAGCGCTAATAACGGATTAGGCACTGTAGTGAGTAAAAATGACTCCATACCTTATCCGTTAATGCCAATGCTTGCCAGTGTGACACATAAAAATAAAACCGACAAGTGGGTTGTGGTTCATGGACTAAATACCACCGCCTATTATTCCTTTTTATTAAGTGCAGAAGGAATTTCGCAAACTCCGATAATTAGTCAGATAGGAGATTATTATCATTGGTACGATAAAGAGCCTATGATGCTGAAAGCATCACATGACGGAAGATTATTTGCCGCAAAGAATGCAGATAATAATTATTTTTCAATTTTCTCTTTTGATAATTTAACCGGACATGTATTAGAAAAACTTGTAACAATTCAGTTGCCTGAGGATGAGATTGCTGATGATTTCGAGTTTAGTGCTGACAATTCAAAATTATATGTGGGTTTTTCTAGTAAAATCTGGCAAATCGATTTATTAAATAACTTCCAAATATCGGTAGTTGGAGATTATTACTCCGCTAATTTGAGACATCTTCAGTTAAGTTCGGATGGTAAAATATATTTTAATTATTGGGGCATTGATCCAATTCATCTGGGAATAATTAATTTTCCTAACTTACCCGGAACAAATTGTGAAACTGATTTGAATGGACTTTTTTTAAATGGCGGTTATACACTTAACATACCCTATTTTGACCCGGCACTTCTCAATTTTTCTTTTACATGTAATAATCCATGTTTTGATGAACAAACAGAGTTTATTCCTAAAAATTATCAACCTTGCGATTCAGTATTTTGGAATTTCGGAGATTCGTTTTCAGGTGAGAACAATTTCAGCACTCAGATACAACCTGCACACATTTTTTCAGGATTGGGAAGTTATTATGTTACATTGACAACTTATTTAAATGGCTTTACCTCGACAACCTCCGATTCGGTAAGTATTTACGAAAATCCGGATGTAAGCCTTGGTAACGATACAACTATTTGTGAGGGGGCATCCTTATTGTTAGAGTTGGACGGATACTCATCCTGTCTGTGGCAGGATGGCTCAACCAATTCTTATTTCAATATTCAAGAGGAAGGTTGGTATTGGGTAGAAGTAAGTAATGGTTATTGCACAACTATTGATAGCTTATTTGTGAATATACATCCACTACCAGTTGTAAACCTGGGTAATGATACAATTTTATGTGAGGGGAAAAATCTGTTACTGGAATTACAAGGAGATTACTCCTATCTGTGGCAGGATGGATCCACCGATTCAAGTTATAATGTGAACATGGAAGGCTGGTATTGGGTAGAGGTTAGTGATGGATTTTGTTCAGCAATTGATAGTCTATGGATTGGGTATCAATCTTATCCGATTGTTAATCTTGGTAATGATAGCACTTTATGTGAAGGAGATTTTTTGTTATTGGACCCCGGTGAATTTTCCTCTTATCATTGGCAGGATGGTTCATCAACACCATATTATGTTGCAGAAACATCAGGCTGGTATTGGGTTGAGGTAGGTAATGGTTATTGTACAGCCATTGATAGCATACTTCTGCAGTTCCAGCCTTTACCGAGTGTTAATCTTGGCAATGACACAACAATTACAGTCAATAGCAATATTGTTTTGGATGCCGGTTCCGGTTTTGTAAGTTATTATTGGAACGATGAATGGGGTAGTCAATATTATAATGTAGAAGGCAATTTGTTTGAGCCTGGATTATATAACTTTAGCATTCAAGTTACTGATAGTGTCGGTTGTGTAAATTCTGACACCATTATTGTACAAATTATTGATGATTTTGGGATTCACGAATCTGCAACTATAAATGTTGCTGTAGCACCAAATCCAAATAATGGAACATTTAAAGTATCCCTTAAAACTAATTTAGACGGCGAAATAACCGCTAAGATTTACAGTCTGAATGATGATCTACTATTCAGCAATACCTTTACTCCTCAATTGTTTAAAGAAACCCTGATAATATTTGATATCAGAGGAATTAATAAAGGAGTTTATCTTTTAAAATTAACAAACAAACAACACTGCACAATTAAGAAGTTTATTGTCATATAGTTCAATATCGCAGTTCGGCTTAGGCTCTGCCTTAGTCGAATGTATCATTTAAGCCAAAAGCCTTAAAAAAACCCGTTGCTTTTGCGAGTTTGTAGCTCTTGCCTCTTTACCTCATTGCTCATGATTTCGCTGCATATAGCACAGCTATTGCCTATGCTGGTGAAAAAGGAATATTGGATGATGTTATTGTTATTAACTAAATCCAAAGGATACAATCCTGCGGCAGCAAGTGGTCGGAATGAAATAATTGCTTTCAGAAAATTATTATATATTCGCATCATTATTGCATAACATAACAGATCAGGAGAAAATAGCATTAATTATTGAACGGATTGTAAGTGGTTATGATCCGGAAAAAATTATTCTATTTGGTTCGTATGCTTTCGATAATCAAAATCCTGACAGCGATGTGGATCTGTTTGTTGTGAAAGAATCCGAGATGCCACGCCCTCAAAGAGCCGTATTACTCAGGAAAATGCTTTTAGGGACGGGTGTTCCTCTTGACCTGGTAGTTTATACACCACAGGAGGTTGAGAAATCACAAAACATTGCCTATAGCTTTGTTAATGAAGTATTAAAAACGGGGAAAGTTGTGTATGAGCGATCGAAAGCATGAACCGGAACTTTGGATAATCAAGGGAGATCATGATTTGGGAACTGCCCGCATCACGTATAAACACATCCCTGAATTTCTCGATACGGTGACCTTTCATTGTCAGCAGGCCGCCGAAAAATATCTGAAAGCTTATTTGATTTACTTGTCAGTTCCTTTTCGTTTTACTCATGATCTGATTTATCTTCTTGATATTATCTGTGAATCTGATCCTGACGTTATGAAGTATTAGGATGCACTTTCAGAACTTCAGAGTTATGCAGTCGAAATCAGATATCCCAACGAAACAATATATCTGATCCCGGAAAAAGTTGAAAAAGCCTTGCTGACTTCAGCTGAAATCAGACAAATGGTTTTAACTAAAATAGGGTTGAATATTGCAGGGCATCCCATCATTGAAGAATAAAAACAACACGGGGATTATTGTTATATCATTCAACAGAAGTAAAAATTATAAAGTTTGAATCCAGACTCCCTTATTACTTTGCCGTTTGATTATTTGGTATTTTTACTTTCTCACCCCTTCATGTGCTTCGGTATCCTCCCATTCCTGATGGCTTCTGAGCGGAGCCCGCGTCCAACGATGCGCTCTACCATTTTCCCTATTTCGAGAACTTTATCCACATCCAGGCCGGTATCAATACCCATTTCATCCATCATCACCACCATGTCCTCGGTATTTACAAGCCCGACAGTCATTGGATCTTTGTAGTAATACTCTCCGGTTCCGCTAACCGGAACTCCATCCACAAAATTAGCCGGCTGGCCTCCGATGCCGCCCATGGTGGATTCGAAATTCGTCATGCCTGCTTGTAATGCAGCCAGTACATTGGCAATACCCCAGCCACGGGTGGTATGAAAATGAGCAATTTGTTTATGGGGATTGTCAACACTTTCGAGGAGCATAGTGAAGTATTTGTAAACCCTGTCGGGAGATGCTGAACCATCATGATCGGCATGCTCTACATCGGTAGCGCCGATATCGAACCAGCGTTTTGTAAATTCAATGGCCTTCTTCATATCCGTAGGCCCTTCGATCGGACAACCCCAGATGGTGCTGACGGTTCCGTTCACGTTTAATCCTGCATCACGGGCTTTCTTAACCCATTCTTCACTCATCTTCCAGTAATCCGCAAGCGATAAACCTGAGTTTGTTTTATGATGGGATTCGCTGGTTGAAACCATAAGTAAAATCCTGTCCGGACCCCAGCCTTCCTGTTTGGCCTGAATCGCACGTTCAATGGCTTTTTCGCGGATGGTGACCGCTGTCAACCTGACATCTTTCATCAGGTGACTTATCTTTTTACTGTCTCTGATCAGTTTAAAAAGGGTAACGGCATCTTTGAACTGAGGCATGCCTTTCGGGTTACCAAAATTAGTCACTTCGATATGTCTGAAACCAGCCAGGATCAATTGTTCTGCAACCCAAAGCTTGGCTTCGGTAGGTATAAATTTTTCTTCATGCTGAAATCCATCCCTGACAGTGATGTCGCCGATAGTTACTTTTTTTGGGTAATTCATACTTTATTTCAATTGTTTCTTTTCGACACTAATAATTTCATTGATTTTAATAAGATTATCGGGAAGATACTCAGTTACAATTCTCCAAATGATTTTATAGTCAACTCCAAAATACTCATGAGTGACCCTGTTTCTAAGCCTGTACATTTCTGACCATGGTGTTTGAGGGTACTTAGCTTTGAATTCGGTTGGCAATTTTTTTGTAGCTTCTCCAATGATTACGAAATTTCTGATCACTGCATCAATCGTCTTGAAATCTTTTCTGAAAACATCAAAAGTCATATCCCCGATATATTCCTGAATACGGGACATTGATTCCTGGATATCTTCCAGAAACAATATATAGTTTCTTACCTTAGTCAATATATATTACCTGGTTTAAAATAGCATCACGCATCTGATCCCTAATCGCTGATTTAGTGACTAAATCAATTTTTCTGTTAAAGATAGCTTCAAGATACTCTTCGAGAGTAAAAAAATCCCATCCCGGAGTTTTTGAAAATTCTACCAGGATATCAATATCACTGTTTGTCTTTTGGCTATTTTCTGCAAATGATCCGAAATATCCGATTTGACTTATTTGAAACCTATCTTTCAAATAAGGTTTTATTTCCTTAAGTTTTTTTTCGACTGTTTCAGATGTCAACATAAAAAAATTATAATTACAAGCGCTTCAAAGTTATGAATAATCTTTAAAGTATTCCAAACATTCCGGGTTAGCCAGTGCGTCCCTGTTTTTGACATCCTGCCCGTTAATGATTTTCTTCACGGCAATTTCTACTTTCTTGCCATTGATGGTATAAGGTATATCAGGAACCGCTCTGATTATGGCGGGTACATGGCGGGGCGTGCATTCGGAACGGATAACAGAATTGATTTTCTTAATCAGGGACTCCTCTAACCTGAATCCATCCTTCAGTTTGACAAACAATACTACAATTTCATCTCCGTCTTTCTTTTTACCCACAACCACTGAATCTGCAATTTCCTCAAGCTTTTCAACCACACTGTAAATCTCGGCAGTTCCGATTCTGACTCCCTGCGGATTAAGGCTGGCATCGGATCGTCCGAAAATTGTGATTCCACCATGTCTGCTGATCTCGATAAAATCACCATGGCGCCAGATTCCGGGATAAACATCGAAATAAGCGCTTCTGAATTTTTCTCCGTTCGGATCATTCCAGAAATAAACCGGCATGGAAGGAAACACCGACTTACAAACCAATTCTCCCTGTTCCTCAATAAGTGATTCACCATTATCTCCAAAACAATCCACATCCATTCCAAGGCCTTTGCATTGTATTTCACCGGTATAAACAGGCAATGTCGGGCTTCCAAGCATAAAGCATGAAATGATATCGGTTCCTCCTGCAATGGATGAAAGCTGGACATCTTTTTTCCAGTCTCTGTAAACATATCGGAAACTCGCATCCGTTAAAGGTGAACCCGTAGAGGCAATAATTTTCAGGTTGGGGAAGTCCGAAATTTCATTCGGCTTTACACCAGCTTCTTCAAGGGAGGCAATATATTTTGCACTCGTACCAAATACAGTGACTTTCAACTTGTCGGCCATTTTTAAAAGGACTTCCGGTTCAGGATAGAAAGGACTTCCGTCATATAAAACAAGTGTGGCTCCTGTAGCCAGGCTGCTTACGAACCAGTTCCACATCATCCAGCCGCAGGTAGTATAGTAAAAAATCACCTGGTCGCTTTGCAGGTTCGTATGCAATATGAGCTCTTTTAAATGCTGCATAAGTGTTCCCCCGGCAGAATGGACAATGCTTTTCGGCAACCCGGTTGTCCCGGATGAGAACATTATGTAAAGCGGATGATCAAATGGCAGTTGCTCAAAAGTCAGAGGATGTTCAGTAGCCTGTCCGAGATTTTCCCAGTTAATGGCATTGGGAATGTCCCTGATTTCAAGGGTTCCGGTATAACTGACCATAATGACATATTCGACTGAAGGAAGGTCGTGTAAAATTCCTTTAAGTTTTTCCTGTGAATTAAAAATTTCACCTTTATAAAAATAGCCATCAGTGGCAAGGATTATTTTCGGTTCGATCTGTGAAAACCTGTCGAGAACTCCTTTAATTCCGAAATCAGGGGAGGTTGAAGACCAGATTGCTCCTAAAGAGGCGGCAGCCAGCATAGCAATGATTGTCTCCGGCATATTAGGCATAAAAGCAGCGATGCGATCTCCTTTCTTTAACCCAAGCCTTCGGAATCCTTCGGCAACTTTGGTGACCTGATCATACAATTCAGAATAGGTCATTTCGCTTCTCACTGTATCTTCACCCCAAAAAATCAGGGCTTTATGATCATCCCTTCGCCGCAACAGGTTTTCGGCAAAATTCAGCCGTGCTCCTGTGAACCATTTAGCTCCGGGCATCTTTCCGGGATCATCAACCACCTGATCGAAATTCTTTGAAAATTTGATTCCGCAATAATCCCAGATTTCAGACCAGAATTCGGGAATGTGCCTGATACTCCATTCATGGATCGTGTAATATTCCTTGTCAGGTAAATTATATTTTTGAAAGATTAGTGACAGGAACTCTGCCATCTTCGAATGGTTCTTGTAATCATCATTCGGTGTCCAAAGGATTTCATGCATCATATTCGATAAACCGGCTTCTGGAAATTAATATTTAATTCTTAATGGATTTCTCATCTCATTGTCAGTAACATCAGGTATAACATTCAAAGACTCCGGATGGTTCATTTAACCTTAACCAATAAGGCACCTTAAAAAACGAAAGAAATGAAACTGAAAAATCCGGTGTACAGTCACTACAGGTACGGTTGAACCGGTAAATACTAAAACCGGAAGCTAAATCATTTATAATCCGAGTTGTTTTGAAATAACCAGTCTTTGGATTTCGGAAGTCCCTTCTCCTATTTGTAATAAACGCTGGTCGCGGTAAAAACGTTCAATATCATAATCTTTCATAAGGCCGTAACCTCCGAAAAGCTGAACCGCCTCATCCGTCACTTCTTTTGCAATTTCAGAACAATAAAGTTTGGCCATTGCGGCTTCTTTTGTGAATGGTTTTCCGCTGTCCTTGAGCCAGCAGGCTTTATAGAGCAGGTTACGGGCCAGTTCAACTTTCAATGCCATATCGGCCAATTTAAAGGCGTTTACCTGGAACTTACTGATGGGCTGGCCAAACTGTTTTCTTTCCTGTGCGTATTGCAACGCCATCTCAAATGCACCCTGCGCTGCACCCAAACCCATAGCCCCAATCGAAAGACGACCTGCATCGAGCGTACTGAGCATTATTTTTGACCCTTGCCCTATTTCACCCAAAAGGTTTTCTTTTGGAACACGGCAATCGTCAAAATACAATTCAGCCGTATCAGAAGCCCGCCACATCATCTTGCCGTGCATGGAAACCTGTCTGAATCCCGGAGTTCCCCTTTCGACTATAATGGTAGAGAATTCCTTACAACCATCCACCTGCTTTGAAACTGCCTGAACTGTTGAACCCATAGAAATGTCGCATGAACCGTTTGTGATAAAAATTTTGGATCCATTGATAACCCATTTATTGGTTTTTTCATCAATTTCAGCTTTGGTTTTCGAACCCCTCGAATCTGATCCTGCGTCCGGCTCGGTGAGGCCGAAACCCCATAATGCATTTCCGGTACAAAGCTGTGGCAAATATTTCATCTTCTGTTCTTCGGTTCCAAAATTGAAAAGAGGGGTAATTCCAAGAGAATTATGTGCGGCCAATGTCGCAGCCTGCGAACCATCCACCCGGGCTACTTCTTCAACTGCAATTACATAAGATAAGGTATCAAGATTCTGACCGCCATATTTTTCCGGAAGGGTCATTCCAAATAACCCAAGTTCACCCATTTTCCTAGTAAGGTCGTAGGAAAATTCTGCTTTTTCATCCAGTTCCTTTGCCACAGGTTTAATTTCCCTTTCGGCGAAATCCCTCACCGTTTCCCGGATAAGCTTTTGTTCTTCTGATAAATCGAAATTCATAAAAAATAATTGCTTTAATAAATTGATAACTTCCGATAAAAAACTCCCCGAAATTATAAAAAAGCGCGGAATATAACTTTAAAGTTTTTAATCCTGTTAAGACAAAATCACCAGTTCCAGGCTTCCGTTAACCATTTCTCCGGCTTTCACATTTATCTTTTCAATGGTTCCTTCTTTTGGAGAAATGATGTTGTTTTCCATTTTCATAGCCTCAACCACCAAAAGCAAGTCTCCCTTTTTCACTGACTGGCCTTCTGTAACGTTTATTTTAACGACTTTTCCAGGCATAGGTGAAACGATTTCGCCATGTGATTTTCCACCATGGTCGTGTGTTCCAAAAACGTCTTCTTCGACAAGGCAATCATTTCTGACAAGTGTAAAAATATGTCCATCAATACTTATAAATCCATTTCCTTTTGAATCACCCGAAATAATGTATCCGGAGGAAGAATCATCAACGGCAAGCTCGATCATATTCGATTCCAGTGTTTTGATATAGGATTTGTGCGGCTGTCCATTTATATTAAAATGAAATATGCCCTGCTGATTTTGTTGAATTCTCACCTGTAAATCTTCTCCGTCAACCTTAATTTTAATTTCCATCAGGTCGCGCCAGAAACCGATTTCTTTCCAAACATTATATCCCGGATCATCCTGTTCTAATAAATCTTTGTGAAAATCATACATGAGGTATGCAATAACAGGAAGGTAAACAGGTATTTCCTTTTTTTCGTTTTCGGTCTGAACAAGAATATCTGCTGTATGCTCATCGCAATATTTTGTTGAAATTTTGTTTTCTGTGAAAGCTTCATGTTTCAGAACCTGTAATAAATATGAAATATTTGTTTTGATGCCGTGAATGGAATAATTTTTTAACGCACGAGTCATTTTTTCCATTGAAACATCGCGATCATCGCCCCAGGCGATTAATTTACTGATCATGGGATCATAAAAACTATGAATGGTTGTTGCTTCCTGAATTCCGGAGTCAACCCTTATGCCCATACCTTCGGGTTCGAGGTATAATGACATTTCACCGGGTGAGGGCAGGAAATTATTAGCCGGGTCTTCAGCGTAAATCCTGCACTCGATGGCATGGCCCGTTTGTTTTATTGAGCTTTGTTCGAAACTCAGTGGAAATCCTGCTGCGATCCGGATTTGTTCCCTGACAATGTCAATCCCTGTCACCATTTCCGTCACAGGATGTTCCACCTGTACTCGGGTATTCATCTCGAGGAAATAAAAATTAAGATTTTTATCTACCAGGAATTCAACGGTACCGGCATTGTTATATCCTATTTTTTTTGCAATCCTAACGGCTGCATTACCCATTTTTTCCCTGGTTTCAAGAGTTAGCGTAGGAGAGGGGGATTCTTCGATTATCTTTTGATATCTGCGCTGAATGGAACATTCTCTTTCGAAGAGGTGAACAACATTTCCGTGATTATCTCCGATGACCTGTATTTCGATATGACGTGGTTCTTCAATATATTTTTCAATAAAAATGGTTCCGTCGCCAAAATAAGATTTCGCTTCACGACTGGTGCTTTCGAGTATTTCAGGCAGTTCTTTCAAATCACGAACGATCCTCATTCCCTTCCCTCCTCCTCCGGCGGCGGCTTTCACAAGTATCGGCAATGGAATTTCCTTTGCCATTTTCAATAGCGTTTTATGATCACCTGTAACTCCGGCAGTCATGGGTATCCCAAGTTTTTTTACAAATTCCCGCGACTCAATCTTATTACCCATCAGCTTCATCGCTTTTGAATTGGGTCCGATAAAGATAATTCTAGCCTTTTCGCATGCAGCAACAAATTTCGGATTCTCGGACAAAAATCCATATCCTGGATGGATGGCTTCGCTTCCCGATTTCTTCGCAATTGCAATAATCTTTTCAATGTTCAGATAGGTATCGCTCAGCTCTAGACTTTCTCCAAGGCTGTAAGCTTCATCAGCCATTTCAACATGGAGTGCATCTTCATCGGCAGAAGAATAAATGGCTACTGTCTGAATTCCCAGTTTCTGAGCCGAACGAATGACGCGTACGGCAATTTCACCTCTGTTTGCGATTAAAATTTTTTTGAATAGGTACATTAAATTTTCTTAAATTGTATTTTTCGAATGACAAAAGTATTAAAGTAAAATGCAGTTAAATAATTATTGATGCATAATAAAACGGTATCATCGCTGTATAATAAATTTTTGAGTAACATTAAACTCATCACCACTTATTTCCATGAAATATAAACCTTCCCTTATTCCAATAACATCCAATGTGCACCTTTTCTCAATATGATGTAATAATAATTTAGCTATTTGTTTTCCCTGACTGTTAAAAATCAAAAGCTTCATCTCCTTCCCAATAATCATATCATTAACTAAAATAGTTAATTTGTTGGAAACCGGATTTGGATAAATCGAAAATAACGTAGTATTCATCATTGAACTTGAATTATTCTCAATTGAAAATTGATATTCAGGAGGTTCATCATTCATAAAATAATTGTATTTTTTCGATACTCTGATTTTAATTATTACATCGTTATTTAACCACTCATGATTGTCCGTTTTTAATGGAATTCCGACCCAATATGTTGAAGCGAAAATGTAATCTTTGTAAATTTTTTGGTTCTCCTCAAGTAATCCGCAGATGTAAGAACATCCATCATACCTTGGAAAACGAAAAGTGTCAACAGAAAGGGCTCCCATTATATATACATAATGTTGACCACCAAATAAAGGGTAATAGGTCGGATATGAAAATATTTCGCTGGTTGGATTCCATAACATATCTCTTCCGTTTTCACTCGCTAACCAAGAGTCTTCTCCAAAAATTATATTCAGCCTTTCTCCTGTTTCCACATTAATCGCATATCCCGGAAACCATCCCATGCCTATAGGACTTATATAATTTGAGCAATAATATGGATTTGTGCTGGTCGTACTTGTATCTCCCTTAACATTTACAGAAGGATGGTTTCGATACGAAAAATGTAATGCTTGTCCCTGTGAAAGAAGAGTATCATTACACATTTCAACTACACAGCTTCGACTCCAGTTGGAGGTATCAGTTGTAATAATTATATCTATTCCCGACAATTGCTGAAAATTGTTCAGAAACTTGGATTCAGTAGAATAAGCCGGACCACTGTTGTCCTGTGAATATACCGCAGTTAGTAAATATGGACTCCACGATCCGCCTATTACATTTTCATATTTTTCATAATAATCAAAAGCATGAGTTGGCAAATCCCAGTCATTGTATTCAGGATACGACAAATC
This sequence comes from Bacteroidales bacterium, assembly GCA_020052415.1. Lineage (GTDB taxonomy): Bacteria > Bacteroidota > Bacteroidia > Bacteroidales > JAADJA01 > JAADJA01. The sequence continues at coordinate 27,160 of JAGVPB010000076.1, forward strand.
TATATAGTTTCCTGACCTGATCCAGTTTAATGGTGAATAGGAATCATGATCGTGAACAAAATTTAACCACATTATACTGCTATCCTGATAAAACATTTCTGAATATAAAAATCCATTATTCACGCTATTTATTATTTCGCCCGGATTTTCTGTGGATTTTGTTTGAATTTGCATTCCCCATTGGGCTATTTCCTGTAAATATTCGGAATAAATTGTTGAATCCCCTGTAATTGTTGAATCAAGCGAATGTGAATACAACCGCCATCTTGAAGTATCATTTATCCCGGTAAGTGAAATGGAAAACAAACCTTTAGGGCAAAGCTCCGCATTAATAATCTTAATGTCAAACGGGCCAAAATTATTTTGATATACAGGTTGGTAATAAAATGATTCCGGAGAATTAATTATACTGTCGTACATTCCTGGTTTTAATTCAAGAATATTCCCGCCATTTCCCTGTCCTTTAATTCTTCTTAATTCAATTTCAGGCTGTTGACAATAGATATTTATATGAGTTAAAAAGATAAGATTTAAAATTAACAGCAGATTTTTCATAATCAATGTCTTTTTGAAAAAGAATAAAATACAGAACATGTTTATCCTTTATTAATCCTTTTCGCCCAAAGATTTTTTCAAAAAATTTAATTCTTCACCCATTTCGGTTTCCGTTTTTCCAAAAATGCCGCCATTCCCTCCTGTCCTTCATCACTGGCACGGATTTCCGCAATCATCTTTGCGGTTGATTCGAGTGCCTGTTCAAGTGTTTCTTTGTTCGAAATATTGAAGATAAGATTCTTGCATTGTGTCATGGCAACCGGACCACTTGTCCTCAATAAATCTATGATACCGTTTATATAAGCTTCAAGTTCTTCAGCCGGCAATGATTTATTTACGAGCCTGTGGTGTTCAGCTTCTTTTCCTTTGAACCTTTTTCCGGTAATCATCAGCTCCTTCGAACCATATTCACCCACTCTTTTTGTTACATAGGGCGAAATACAGGCAGGCACTATACCGATTTTTACCTCGCTGAGCGAAAAGGTCGTATTCTCATCGGCATAAGCAAAATCACAGGAGGCAAGCAGTCCATTTGCCCCGCCGATAGCTGCGCCATGAACAACAGCAATCGTCGGCTTTTTACAAGTGTAAATTGTGAAAAAGCATTTCGACAGATTCAGGCTTTCCCTGAAATTTTGTTCATAGCTGTATTTTGCAACATCGCGCATCCAGTTGAGATCAGCGCCGGCGCAAAATGACTTCCCCCGTCCCCTCAAAATGACAACTCTGATCTCACTGCTTCTGTTTATTTCCTCAAAACAGGCGATCAATTCCGAGATCATGGTTTCATTAAAAGCGTTATGAATCTCCGGTCGGTTCAGCCAGACAATACCTAAGTCATCTTTTTGCTCAAATTCAATTGTATGGAAACTATTCATATACATTTTTCTATCTCAAATTATATTTAATCAACTATCCTTTACAGCTTTATGCCAATTTTGTAAATCATGGTTTAAAATAATCAAAACAAAAAGAAATAATGTAAAAAACCATGATCACGGAACTCCGAACCCGGAACTTCGAACTTCGAACTTCGAACTTCGAACTATCCTCGCTACATCCTGAAAACCCCGTTCTTCATATCCGGGAATTTTTGATTGAGCGACATGGCAATTCCCATAGCAATGATCTTACGTGTATCAACAGGATCAATAATGCCATCGTCCCATAATCGTGAAGTGCTGAAATAAGGTGAACCCTCCTCTTCATATTTTTTCAGAATTTCGGCTCTTAATTTTTCCCTTTCTTCAGGATTCATTGTTTTACCGGATGCTGCTAATTGCTCTTCCTTCACCTGAATTAAAACACCAGAGGCCTGTTCACCACCCATGACTGAGATACGGGAATTGGGCCACATGAACAACAATCGTGGATCGTAAGCTCTGCCTGCCATGGCATAGTTACCAGCGCCGAATGACCCGCCGAAAACTACAGTAAACTTTGGAACATCTGCATTAGCTACAGCATGAACAAATTTAGCACCGTCCTTCGCTATACCGCCATGTTCATATTGTTTTCCAACAATAAAACCGGTGATGTTTTGCATGAATAGAATGGGAATTTTCCGGGACTGGCAAAGCTCCACAAAATGCGCACCTTTCAATGAAGATTCGGAAAACAAGACACCATTATTCGCAAGTATGCCAACTGGATACCCCATGATATTCGCAAAACCGGTGATCAAAGTCGGGGCGTAGCGGGCTTTAAATTCATGAAAACGGCTGCCGTCAACCATACGTGCTATTATTTCTTTCGAATCAACGGGTTTCCTGAAATCAATAGGTGCGAGTCCGTAAATTTCTTCCGGATCATAAAAAGGATCTTCAACCGGGCTGATTTCAAGCCTTTGCTTTTCCTTTGATTCCAGTGTTTGAAAAATATTCCTGCAAATCTGGATGGCATGCTGGTCGTTTTCTGCCAGATGGTCGGCAACACCTGAGATAGACGTATGAACATCTGCGCCTCCCAAATCCTCAGGGCTGACCACTTCACCGGTTGCAGCTTTGACCAATGGAGGACCGCCTATAAAGATAGTCCCTTGTTTTTTAACGATTATTGTTTCATCGCTCATCGCCGGAACATAAGCACCTCCTGCTGTACACGAACCCATCACAATGGCGATCTGAGGAACACCCATGGCGGATAGCCGTGCCTGGTTGTAAAAGAACCTCCCGAAATTAAACCGGTCGGCAAAGACTTTTGATTGCTCAGGTAAAAAAATCCCACCCGAATCAACCATATAAACACAGGGAAGACAATTTTCGATGGCGATTTGCTGTGCCCTTACATGCTTTTTTATGGTTTCCTTGATATAAGTTCCACCTTTTACTGTGGCATCATTAGCAATTATCAGGGTTTCTTTTCCATGAATAACTCCAATACCGGTAATGATACCTGCCGATGGAAACTGGTTGCCGTATTCGCCAAAAGCTGCCATAGGAGAAAGTTCCAAAAATGGTGTATTCGGATCTATTAACAGATCAATACGCTCGCGGGCGAGTAGTTTACCTCTTTCCTTATGCCGGCTGACTGCCTTTTCCGGTGCTCCGTGGCGAACCTTTTCGAGGTTGGATTTAAATTCATTGAGTATCTTCAAAAACTCTTCCCTGTTCTTTTTAAATGCGGAAGACTGAACATCAATTTTAGATTCTATTCTGTACAAAATATATGGTTTTTTAATGAACTATTATTTGTTTTCAACTGCTGAATTTAAGGGCAGGTAAATTTAGAAAAATTTTATATTCAGCAAATATATGAATGTGTAAAATTCTTCTGTTGTTGGTCAGTCTCTTTTTCAACTAACCTGATAATAGTTTTTTAACGATTTACCATTCCTGATTTTATGTGGAATATTCTAAATCATTTGACTGGATTTCAGGCTGTATTTGTTGATTTTGGAATTCTTTGCCGGAAAACACGCCACTAAACAGCTTCTGGCAAATTAAATACCGCTTTCACTCTCGGTCCTTTTTCTGTTTGCATAAGTGTGCAGCATTCATTGTACAGGTCATGTTCGAAAAACAGGATATATTCTTTTTCAATGGCTTCATTGAAGAATTTTTCTTTTTCCTGAAGGGTCACAAGCGGGCGGGTATCATAAGCCATAACATAAGGCAACGGTACATGGGCTGCCGAAGGAAGAAGGTCGGCCATAAAAACAATGGTTTTATCTTTAAATTGAACAAAAGGAATCATTTGTCCATCGGTGTGGCCGTTAAAAAACCTGACCCTGAAGCCGGGGAATAATTCACCTTCTTTTTCAACCAGGTTCAATTTTCCTGAATCCTGTATTGGAATAATATTTTCCTTAAGAAAGGATGCCTTTTCGCGACGGTTCGGATTTACAGCCCAGTCCCATTGAGCCTTGCTGATCCAGTATTTGGCATTCTTAAAGGCAGGTTCATACTGGCCTTCCCCGATCTTTTTTATGCTGCCACCGCAATGATCGAAATGGAGATGAGTGAGAACCATATCGGTAATATCATCAGGTGTTAAGCCAAGCGCTGATAAAGATTTTTGGAGTGATGAATCTCCGTTAAGATGATAATGTTTCAGGAATTTCTCGTCCTGTTTATCGCCAATGCCGTTATCAATGAGAATTTTACGGTCGCCATCAACTACAAGCAGGCAGCGCATAGCCCAGTTGCAGAGATTGTTTTCATCAGCGGGATATACATCGTTCCAAATGCTCTTGGGGACAACACCAAACATTGCTCCCCCGTCGAGCTTAAGATTTCCTGTATAAATTGTGTGAAGTTGCATAAATCTGTTTCAAAACTTTAAAAACAACAAATAAACAAAGGATTGGTTTGTTTAACAAAATAAAAGCCGCCCCAAAATACTACGGAAACGGCTTTGTTATTTTCAGAATGATGTTTTTTAACGGATGATAATCTTTTTAACAATATCTAAGCTTTCACCTGAAATGAGTATGTAATAAAGACCTTTGGCATAATTGCTCAAATCAATATCAAGCTTCTGATTCGGGGATGAGATTTGTATATCGGTATTTAATACCCGTTCGGACAAGGAATTATAGATTTGAATGCTGACCTGGATTTCTTCTATCTGCTTCATTTCTATCATAAATTTCCCGTTATTCGGGTTCGGAAATACAGAGATCGGATCATCAAAAATATTTGTTTCAACTCCTGTGTACTCTTCAAATGAAATGACAATTTCGTCAGAACTCATGCAATCACCGTCGTTAGTAACTTCCACCCAGAATGTAATATTGCCTGTCATTCCACCTGAGCCGGCTTCGATCGTTTGCGTGGTTGCCCCTGTTGACCAAAGATAGGATGCTCCGGGATTACCCGCATCGAGAAGGACGGTTGCAAAATTAGAAACTGTAACATCCGGGCCGAGATCAACAACCGGTGAAGGATAAATGGTCAGCGTCATATCATCTTCAACAGTTCCATCGGGACCGGTAACCGTGATGGTAAGCACCACCGAACCTGTAAGAATATCATTGCTGCCGGGTGTATAATTCGGATCCGGAATAGTAGGATTGCTGAAGAATCCGTCACCTGACGTTGACCATACAATTTGAGTGTAGCTGGTCGCGATTCCCTCACAGGTAAAGTTGCTTCCGGTACACATTTCGTTGTCCATTCCGGCACTGGCATTTGTGGTTGATGGAGCAGGAAGTTCGATGTAATCTATCCATGCACAATCCGAACCGCTGCTGGTACCTCCATCCTTGTGATAGAACCATTTAAAATTGAGTGTTCCCGTCGAAAGCGGATAGCTTACCCTTTGCCAGGCTAATGTGCCGGACCAGCTCCCGACAACCTGACTATTGATGTAGAAATCAAGTAAATCATCGTCATTTTCCGATGAAATTTTCACCCAAAAAGAAATACTATCGTCCTGCATTACATCATAGGTAAGTTTCAGAATAGAAAACTGATTATTCGCGATATCGCCTGATTGAGCACAATACGTTCCTTCATAAGGATTACCTGTTGTTATCAGCCAATCGGCATTACCGCTGAATTGCCAGTCGAACTGGTTAAATCCGCCGCTTTCCCAGTCTTCAACTATTCTTCCGATTTTTGCGGTATATTCCGATTCTGTTTCGTACTCGCCGGAACTCAGTTTAACAAGAAAATGAGCCATTGTTCCAACAGGCGCCAGCGGATCAATACTAATATTGAAAACGGCTTCATCGGTTTCACCTGTCAGCAGTGTTTCAAGCCCGACAGAGGGATTATTAATTGTAACATAGTTACACGAGGTGAGCAATTCAGCAATAACATCAGGTGCATTGCTGTGTCCCGAATTCAATGCTTCAAAAGTAACAGATACGTTTTCTCCCGGATCAAGCCGGCCGTTATTGTTTCCCGAAGGATCCGAAATTAAATAATTACCCAGTTCCAGAAAGGGGGCGCTTGCTGTAATACTGAAAGTGCTGTTCCACACACTGCCTCCTGATGCTGCCACGTTAAAAGGAACGTCAAATTCGTCAGGAACATCGGGGGCAACGATAAAAGTAAAAGCGTTGTTGATGAAAATCGTTTGCCCGGGATTCAGATTTCCAAATATTTCTGTGTTATCTGTGATCAGTACATATCCGCTGATGGAAGATAAAGTGACCGTAACGCTGCTTGCCGGTAGCTGACCCACATTTTTCACACCCAGCCCCAGGTTTATTTGTTCCCCGAAATCTGCTATTCCATTACCATTTCCTGAAGGATCATTTATCTGATATGAATCAAATAAAACACAAGCCTGGTTGGTCATTACTGAAATTGTCCCCTGGTGCCGGTTCCTGTTATGAGCAACAACAGACACTTCAATAGATTCGGCTCCAATTACTGGCGAAACGAACTGAACAACGGCATCTCCGTTTGAGCCTGCTATTGCCCTTCCTATAAGCTCTCCATCCTGAACCAGGCCTATCCTGCAAAAAGGAGCATCGGTTGAAACAGTAACGCTTGCCGATCCGATTGGAATCTGCGATGGATAATTTGCTGTAATATTGGTCGGTGTGGCTGTCCAGATATCCATTGAAGGATCGCCGAAAAGATTGGTTTCATAAACAGCCCATTTCATATATCCGTCATTGGTAAAAAAAGATGCATTGTCTTCTTTTGAGTCGCTGTTTGTATAACCGATGACCGTAATATCTTCACCAAAGATCGCATCAAAAAACTGCCGGTCAACATACTGTGATGTGCTGTTCGTGTTTCCGGGCGAATACCAGCCGTAGCGTGAATTGGCAACAGCCGCAACTTCAGCAGTCGAAATGGTTGTGATTTTTTCAGCAAAACAATCGGTTGTTCCGTAATTGCCTCCGTCGTCGCGGTTATCAAACGATCCGTTGTAACATCCCTGTGAGTAACCAATAACAAAACTTCTTGTTATACCATTGTTGGTAAAATTAGAGGTGGTTAGATCATAGGTGTCCATCCTCATATTGTAGGTAACATTTGAATGTCCGAGATGATTGAGAAGATTGACCCCCGTGGTATTGAATTTCTGGAAAACATCGTATTTGTCCCAGCCACCCTGTGTATCATACAATCTTGATACCTGTATGTTTGCGGGAAGGCCAACGGTTGTAAAACCATGATTTGAAGTTCCTGTGACAATTTCTTCCTTGTAGGTATCCCCGTAAGTCGGGGGATTGTTGTTGAGTTCCTCTCCAACCATGAGTACCTTATAAATATCTGCGATAACAGGAGCGTTCTGGTATAATTTCAACTTATTTGTAAAGTTCGTGATCTCGGTGGTATTGTCAATACTTAGCCTGCCGATGGCAACTTCAGCATAAAGATCGGTTTCACCCTGCTCACCCCAGTCATTATCACCATCATTGTTCCAGTTACCATCAAGGCAACCGTAATACATGTCCGAAGGAATATCATCATCTTCCAGTGCTGAAAAACCACGGTGAGGAATGATCCTGTCGGATGAACTATTGGGATCCGCGTCACCGCCAAGGATCACATATTCAAGGTTGAAACCGGTGTAATATTGAATGATGCAGTTCCTGATCTTTTCCATGTTATCCTGCCCCTGGTATTGGGAAAAGATATCCTCAGTAGTAACAGCCGTAACAAAAAAACCTGTTGATTCTTTAAAAGTAATGTAGTCATCAAAGGAAGGCAAAAGTGAATTTTTCGTGATCAGGAGCAGGTCCGTTTCCGTACTTTTTGAGGGCGGATAGGAGTATTTTTTCAGCTCATCTGCATTTTCAACAATGTTGTTGATCCTTTGCAAAACTCCCGGAGTTTTTTTCAGAAATGTCAATGCCTGGCTTGCTTTTTCAGTTGAAGAATATTCAATGAGGAGTGTAACATCTTTTACAATTCTGATCTTCCCGGGAAGCGGGTAATAAATAACAGGGCAAATGGAAAAAGACCCGATGGAATGTCCAGCCATAAAACCCGTGCTGATGTTATCAACTATAGTCGCCGGATAAGGATTTGCAGATGAATAGATTTTCTGGTTGGGTTCAGGCTTATAGTCTTCATCCATACCTTTTGAGATTGGGAATTGTTTTGAAGCCAGCTTAACTTTTATTCCGACGATTTCATCATAATAAGAAACAGAAATAACCGAAATATCGGAAATCTCCTGTCCCGGAGGCAAAAGTATATCAGCAGCATATAGCGGTAGCAATGGATTTCCTTCAACGCCCGAATTGCGGCAATTTGTAAAATCAAATTCCGAAAATCCGTCTGAATCCGTTAATATCTCAGGATTACTGAATTTATAAGTAAGTTCAATGCTCTGTGATTGTAATATGCCTGAGTTTATTAACAGGAGAACAAAAAGAAAGGGTAAAAATCTATTCATGATTTGCTTATTATATGATTAAAAACGAATTATAGACACGCCGGTATCTATATTTGTTGCATTTTCCTGAGATAAGGTTACTGCTGGGATTTTATACGATAAAAAAACCCGCACGTTCAATGCGGGTTCAAATTAAAATTTAATTTTATTTTTCAAGTATAATTTTCTTTACCCAATTATTTTCTTTTCCTGTAAGATGTAAGTAATACACACCTCCGGCTAAAGTGCTCAGATCAATATTTCTCTTATACTTTTTATCTGACCCGGAGATTTTATCTTCAAAAACAGTTTGATTCATTGCATTGACGATTTTAAGCGACAATGATTCACTATTTTGAAAGTTCACAGAGATTACAAAAGAGCCAGTAGTTGGATTAGGATAAATATTTATTACAGAATTATCCGTAATGTCAGAAAGCCCGGTTGTTAAGGTAACTGTAATTGTATTTTCAGCCGAATTGGTGCAAAGATTGAGATCGGTATAAGTGTAAGTAATTGTATGGGTTCCAAGTCCGGCTGCGGCAGGGTCGAAAATTCCGTTACTTACACCCGGCCCTGAATATGTACCACCTGAAGGTGCTCCCCCTGTCAAAGCAAATGGAGGTGTGGTGATACTGACATTATTAAATGGTTGTAAGGTTACATTTGGTAAATACCGGGTAATGGTGACAGGGTTTGAAAAAACTCCTGTTCCGCAATAATTAATCCCGGCGACTTTCAGCGTAGCCACACCAAGAAAGGCTTCATCCCATATCACGGTTATATTGGTTCCTGTTCCCGAAACGGTCCCGGCGCCAGCCGGTTCAAGCAGCCATTCATAAGTAGTAATTCCACTTAAGCCATTTGTGCTGTATGATGTATTTCCCCAGCTTGCACATAAATAAGTGATTCCGGTTGGTGTAGGGGCTATGCCTGGGACTTCACCCACAGTTATATAATTAGCCATATATAATTCAGCAGTTTCAATACCGTCTGACACCTCAAGGTAAACATCGTAGCTGCCCGAAGTTCCGTAACCTACCACCGGATTTTGCTCGGTAGAAGTTGACGGTGTGGCGCCTTCAAAGACCCAATTCCATATTGTTATTGGACCTACCGATTCATCATAAAAATGAACAGCATCTCCTTCACAAACAACGGTAGTATCAGTGCTGAACAAAGCCTGCAACTCCATTGGCGGGAAAACAATATAGTCTATAAAGGCCGCATCATCACCTGTTGAAACACTAACATCTTTATCGTATTGCCACTTAAAAGTATGTGTCCCTACAGTCACCGGGTAGGAAACCTGCTGCCATGGAACAATTCCTGCCCAGCTATCCTGTTGAACCCCATCAATATAAAACCGTAAATAATCATAACTTGCTTCGGAGGAAACCTTTAGCCAAAACGAAATATCCTGAGCAGCATAAACATCATAGATGAGCGAAATCCATGAATTCTGGTTGTCATTGATATCGCCTGACCTGGCACAATAACTTCCTTCATATGGCAAATAATCGGTAACGTACCAATTGGCATTACCTCCGGTTTGCCAATCAAACTGAGAAAAGCTACCTGTTTCCCAATCTTCTATACTTTCTGTTTTTGATAGTGGCGCGGATTTCACACCTGTATCGGGGTTCTGTGCGAACACATTGCATGTTACAATGGCAAGAGCAAATAGTAATAACAGTAACCTGCTTTTAATTGTAGTAACTGATTGTAAAAACTTTTTCATTGTAGTAAAATTTTGAAATAAACAAATTGCGTAATCCTAATAAAAAGTATTAAAATTACGCAATTTTAGTAAAAGTTCCTGAATATACCCGAATAAATTATTTTTTGACGATAATTTTTTTCAACACATTGGTATTATCCCCCTTTATTTGCAAGTAATAGATGCCATCAGGATAATTTTCCAAATTTATATTAATTGAGTATTCTCCGACTGCTAATCCATCCTTGTTTTCCCAAACAATTTCATTCATAGTATTGTAAATCCTGAGACTGATTTTTTCCATAGTTTCAGGATTAACTTTAAGTATAAAACTCCCGGAATTCGGGTTCGGGAAGATAATTATATCAGTATGACTGAAATTTTCACCAATTCCTGTACAGGGATCTACAAGTATCGTTTCCGAAGCTGAATTTTCGCATCCGTTGCCGTCTTCGTAAGTGTAGGTAATGGTGTGAGTTCCCAAACCGGCAACAGCAGGATCAAACCATCCATTGGTTATTCCTGTTCCTGAATAAACACCGCCCTCCGGGATTCCGCCTGTAAGCTCAAAAGCAGGCCATGTTAAACATACCATTTCAAAAGGTTCCAATGTAACTACGGGCAGGTATCTCGTAATACTTAAAGTATTGGAATAATTTCCGGTTCCGCATTCATTTACTCCGGCAACTTTTAAAGTGACATCACTCAGAAATCCGCTGGCCCAAACAATGGTTGCACTTGCAGTTGTACTGCTAATTGAACCTGCGGATGAAGGTTCAAGAACCCAATCGTAAACAGTAATACCCGTAAGCCCTGCTGTGGTGTATGTTGTGTTACCCCAGCCGGCGCAAACCAGCGTTAATCCTGTAGGGTCAGGAGGTGTACCCGGTAATGCATATACCGTGATATAATCCGGCAATGTAATGGTACTTGTTTCAACGCCATCGGTAACAGTCAGCGATACATCATAAACACCAGCAGTGGAATAAAGAATAACAGGATTTTGAATGGACGATGTTGCAGGAGTCCCTCCTTCAAAAGTCCAGTCCCACGAAATTGCACTTCCTGACGACTGATCATAAAAATTAACGGATTCACCTTCGCAAATATCGGTATCGCTTGCCATGAAAGCAGCATTAAATATTGCGGGCGGCAGAACAATAAAGTCAATCCAGGCGCAATCGCTTCCACCTGATACGCTATAATCTTTATCAAACTCCCATTTGAATGTGTGCGAGCCGGCTCCAATTGCAAATGCAATACGTGCCCATCCTGCTTCACCCGACCAGGATGATTGCTCGTTATTGTCAATATAAAATCTAAGGTAGTCGTAATTGTTTTCTGAAGATACTTTATACCAGAATGAAATACTGTCATTGCTGAACACTTCATAAGTGAGCGACAGCCAGGTACTTTGATTATCACTGATATCTCCCGACTTTATGCAATATGTCCCTTCATACGAATTTTGGTTCGAAACCGCCCAGTTGGCATTGCCGCCGGTCAGCCATTCATACTGGCTCATATTTCCTGTTTCCCAGTCTTCAACGATCAAACCGAGTGAAGTGGCAAAAGACTGCTGAAGGCTGTATCCTCCGGAAATCACATCATAGTCAAAAACGACGGCTGTTCCGACAGGAGCTCCTGCAGCGACCGTTACATTGAATATGGCTTCTTCCATAGTACCCGCTTCAATATCAATAAAATCAAAAGAAGAATTATTAATAGTAAGGAATCCGCTTGTACTGCTTAAATAACCCGAAGCCGCATTTGCAGCAAATGAACCATTATTATAGGTTTGGATGTGGATATCTGCCGTTTCTCCGGGATCAAGGCGTCCGTTGTCGTTACCCCCGGAATCATCAATTGTCATTATCCCGGCTTCAAGTAATGGCCCATGCCCCTGAACTGTAAAATAAGTCGTCCATGTTTCAATGCCGTCTGTGGCAATCATCTCAAAAGATACAACGTGCATATCCGGAATGTCATTGGCAACTTGCCATGCAAAACCATCAGTTACTGTTGAGGTTTCGCCAGCTGCAATGTTGCCATAAGATTCATTGTTGTCGGTAATTGTAATAAATTCATCTGTTGAGCTTATTGTTATTATAACATTGCTGGCCGTTTCAACTCCGACATTTTCAACAGTGATCGAAGCCAGGATTATTTCGGAGGTTTCCATAATTCCGTTATTGTTCCCGGTTCCGTCATTAATTGTGACATTGCTTTGAACAATGTAAGCGCCACCGGGCGGGATTACATCAATAAGACTCTGATAACGGTAATAATTTTGTTTGGTAACGGTAATAAGAACCTGATCGGGCGGAACCTGTCCCGGAATATTGATTGTAACCGGAGTGCCTGTTGCCGTAGCAGTTCCGATGATTTCACCGTTTACAGTGAGTGCTATAAAAGCGCCATCATTTGCTGTAACATCAAAACTGGTAACACCAGCGTAAAGTACAGGATTGTGAACAACCGCCAGATTTTGCGGCACCTCGGAAAATACCGTTGTGAAAGCATCGCCATGATGATGGAAAAGATTGTAGGTTACTTCTTTATTACTGGTATTGTATGGCCATGAAGACGCCTGTAAAAAATATTTACCGGCTGCGCTTGCAAAAGCAGGCAAAACGCCTCTTGGCACAGGAGTGGAACCATAAGCAGGCATAAAATCAGTCCACATATTATCATAAGCTCCCCAAACATATACATCGTTCACAAAGGAATAAGAGACTTCAGAAGCAGCATTGATTGCAAGAGCTCCTGAATTTTGTCCGTTGTAGGTATAGCGGTGAAATTTTTCAGAAAAAACTTCACTGCTGTAATTATATTTGCCTGTAAGGCAATTTACCGACCAGACAAAAGTGAGGTCGGTATTGGTGAGGCTGCTGATACTTGAGCTTGAATATGCCGGTTCGCCCCAGCCCTGTTCATAACCATGATCACGATGCTGAAGCATAAAGGCTCCATTATTAATTGCAGCATTAACCATCGCTGCTGTTCCTCCGCTCCAGCCACCAAGTGTTGCTGGTGAAGCAGGAATATAACCAAGGCCGTTTGGGCCAAAGTAATTGATTACAGTAGAAGTGTTTGTTGCTGTTGACCAGGTTGAGCCAGGAGTGCCGCTATAAATAGCATTTACCCGGATAGGGTCCTTGTCCTGAACTTCCCTCCAGAATCCTCCGATGACCTCGGTGCATATCTGGAACCAGCGCTCTGTTTGCCAGCCGAGTGCTGTAATCGGGTGTTCATAGAAATATTCACTTAATGGAGGGGTCCTTTCATAGTTCAAAAATTTTGTAACCATTACCTGCAGCTGGGCTGCATTTTGAGCCGTCATCCTTGCAAACACAATGTCGGGCATATCGTTGTTATTGATATCGGCATAAATATTATCCGAAGCGCAATAACTATCCCAGATTGGTGCTACAATAGTATTCCCTGTTGTGCCATAATCCCCTAACAGCAGGCATGCCGCCGGAACGATATCCCAGTTGTTATATGCGTTATTGATGTAGTTTTCAATTGTCGTTACATTATTCCCGCCAATTTCCGATATGGTTTTTATATCGGTTAAAATCCCCTGCTGCATCCTGAATTTTTTGATCGAATCGGCCCATTGAATGAATTCGGCTCCATTGGGAGTGATGATCAGATATTCGCAACCTGTGTCATCAGTTGCCTGAAACGACTTATTGTAATTTATTTTAGGAAGAGACTCGTAGTTAAGCAACATATCCGATAGCATTGGATCCCACCAGCGGCTTCTTAAACGGTCATCTCCAAAATAGCCGTTGCCTCCTGTAAAACTGATCTCGATTTTAAGATCCCGGTAAATGATCAGTTGTTGTGTGACGGGGTTGTAATGAAATGGAGTAATTCCGAGCATCACTACATCAATGCCACGAATATTGTCTGTTTCTGAAAGCTTTACCGGTTCTTCGGGATAGAATTTATTTGCGGAATATAAGACCGGATCTTTTGTATATTCAAGCGGACCCGTTTCTGTTTCCCAGGGTATTCGCGGCGCGGGTGCAAGATTAATGTTGTACAGTATTTCTGTACGGTACGAAAGTATGTTTACCGTTGCTGTTGCCCCCTGAGGGATCGTAATATATCTGCCCGAACCCGGAAGATTAGGCGCTCCTTCATCATTTGGAAGGAAATGACCCGGTAGTTCAAGGATTTTCATTGACTCCCCTTTTACATCCATTTCAGAAAGTGAAAAATCGGTTAGGGAATAATTCACGATCACTTTATTTACATTTTGATCTTCAAGGGTAAATCCTGATTGGCTCCAGCTATCTGAATAAGAGTAAGACTGGGCAAAGGAAACCTGGAAATTAATGAAAATCAACCCGGCTAAAAACAGCAAAGGCCTGAGATTCTTTTTGATTTGAGAATGCGCAAATTTTTTCATTTGTATTTGATTAATTGAACCTGAATTTTATGTTACATATCACGCGGCAAATATATTAAAACTTGCATTCGGCAAGGAAATATTAAATACGCTTTTAATATTAAAAAGATTCGTTTTATGTGTGATAAAATCTGCCGGTGAATAAATATCCATATTAATGTAATAATGAAAATCAGGCTGCACTTTTTTGCAGTGCCGACCTGATTTTCATTGTTCTTCATTCTCTGTCGCGAATGAAATATTTCACCTATTTCCTGATAATAATTTTTTCGATATAGCTTGTTTTGTCGGAAAAGAGATTGATCAGATACAATCCTTCAGGATTACCCGAAAGATCAATTATGCCGGTAAAGGAATTCACCGTTGAAATGTTTTCTTTCTCAAATACTACTTTTCCCAGATTGTTTAAAATCTTCAGGTCTAAAGTTTCTGCATTATCCGACCGCAGTTTAAGGGTAAATGTGCCATTACTCGGATTCGGATAGATTTCCAACTGGAGTCCGTTAACGATCTTATTTATACCCAGCCACTGTTTAACATAAATTGCGTCTGTTGCAGAGTTTTCACAACCATTGCCGTCAATGTAAGTGTAAGTGATTGTTTGTTCTCCGATACCTGCTGTTGAAGGATTGAAATAATAATTTCCGCCTGTTTCGGTTACTCCATTACCGGAATAGATTCCACCTTCGGGCTGTCCGGCAGTAAGTTCAAATTCAGGTGTGTTTGTATAAACCGTATCGATTGACGACACAAATGTTACTTCAGGCAAAGCATAGATAGTAACGGTAAGAGTTTCTGAAATCGCACCGTCACCGCAGTCGTTTATACCCATAACGCTGATAAAAGCCTGACCGGTAAATTCTGCATTCCAGTCAACAATTCCAACGCTACCTCCTCCGGAAATCATACCGGCGGCTTCGGGTGTCAGAGTCCAGATGTATGATAATGCGAACTCTGCTCCGTCACTTGTATAAGTAGTATTATCCGGGTTCAGGCAAAATGCCGTTTCTCCTGCAGGGGTCGCGGCGGTTCCAGGCAAAGGAGCTATAATGACTTCCGCGCTGTCGCTTACAGTAAAGATTCCATCATTTACCTCAACAATATATAAGGTATTTTCATCAGGAGTTACAAAAGGCTCTTGCTCTGTGGAAGTAAATCCGGCCGGAACAGAAGTCCATGAATAGGTAAAAATTCCCGAACCTCCTGTGGCATCTGCAAAAAGCTGGGTTGATTCACCTGCACAAAGCTCGGCAGGATCAGCCCAGGCTGTTACAACCGGTATATCCTCACCAACTGCAAGGGTAACCGGAACAGTAACCATAGCCACATCAGGATCATTTGAACCGATATTGATATCGGCGGTATATATTCCTGCCACAAGGTCACCAGCATCCAGTGTTACATTGATTTCAGCAGAATCTCCTGCAGCAATGGTTCCACCAAAGTTATCTATATTCAGCCAGCCAAGCACATAAACCGAATAATCTTCTACCTCACCATAAGTTGTTGTTCCGCAAGGATCACCGCAATCTTCACCTTCCCATTTAATCCTGACCCTCAAGCGGGTTTCTCCGGGTACTGCTGAAGCGGGTACGGTAAAACTATAAGTTCCCTGTCCACTGTTGCTTACTTCGCAAACCACGTTTTCGTCAGCATCTTCAAAATCCTCGTCCTGATTCCAGTCAACCCATACTCCAAGGTCATCGGCAGTATAAACTACACCGTTGGTTACGGTAATGGAATAAGTTTCTCCGGGATTAACGATCGTTGAAAGATCAGTATAATCAGCATATCCGTCACAACTTGAGGGATTGTTAATATCACCGAAAGTGACATTACTAATATATTCGTCGCAACCACCACTTGCTGCGCAATAATTTTTACTGCCTTTTTTACTTGTGATCAAAGGAGTAACAGTATATTCCAGGTCGAGTTCTCCAATATTTTTTACCATGATGGTTTTAATAGTTGACTCTCCTATTAAAAGGTTAGCCTGTATTTCGGAAGGAGATACAAAAATATGA
This sequence comes from Bacteroidales bacterium, assembly GCA_020052415.1. GTDB lineage: Bacteria > Bacteroidota > Bacteroidia > Bacteroidales > JAADJA01 > JAADJA01. Next base: position 43,670 of record JAGVPB010000076.1, read on the forward strand.
GGATTACCCCACTGGATTAAACTTGTTGCCGGAACCGATTCGCCTTCATCGTGAACGGCAGTTACACCATAAGAGTAAATTCCGTAATCCGGCAGGTTATCCGAATAAGTCAGTTCTGTCGTTGTCCCGAGAAGATTCCCATCACGGTAAACATTGAAATATAAAAATGGTTTGGACCCGGCAAATAACCAGTTTAGTGTTGTTGCCCCTGTTCCTTCATCCAGCAGAATGGATAAATCCGTAGGTTTTGGAAGGTTATTGGTAACATAGGGAGAAGTATAGGTCATAAAGAGGCCATTCCTTGTATCTGTCCAAACCGGATAAACCTGGCTTCCACGTGCTGTGATCGAAAGATAGTCGCCCATATAGCTGTCGGCTAATCCGGGAATGGGCGATGGTGTAAAAGCTACATCGCTTACTTTAAAGTCTTCCCAGGTATCGCCGGCGTCCATTGAATTGGCACACCAAACTTCGCACTGGGAACCGCCAACATTACGGTCATCGTAAAAAATCACACTCAGGATTCCGGTTTCAGGGTCGCATGCGATCCAGGGGAAATAATGTTTTTTACCCGCACCCGGAGCGTCCTGGTTTACCTTTATTGGCGCTGACCATGTTGCGCCTTCATCGGTTGACCTGATCATATAAACATCCGCACTTGAACCACTGTTTACACCGGGAACACCAATATTGGTCCATATCACATAAATGTTCCCGCTAAAGGAACCGCTGCTGATATCCACAGCCATTGAAGGGAATGAGTTTACCCTCATATTTTTACCAACGCCACTGTTTCTGATCCCTCTTGTATTGTTGATGATTTTTGTTGCAGGTGCAAAGTTGCTTCCTCCATTCACTGACTTAGCAAAGCCAATAGCCTTTTCGTCCTGGGGCCAGCTATCATAAACTGACCAGATTGCATAAACTTCCCCATTGGGACCGGTTTGTAAATTCACACCCTGGTTGTGGCTCCCTGCATTTACTGCTGAACTTAGGTTAATCAATGTTCCCCATGTAGTTCCTCCATTTGAAGAAACTTTCAAAACGATCTCGCTGTCATTTGAACCCCCAAAGTCCGTCCACGCATCATAAAGATTACCTTCATAAGGGCTTGCGGGACTGTTATCAATCCAAAGGTGGTTTTTATCTGCAACACTGCCGGGATTCGGAGCGACGGTTACATTTGTCCAATTGGTTCCGTTGTCAGAATAGGCAACTCCCTGTCCGTAACTGTTGCTGATATATCCAACATACTGCCTGCCCGTCAGACTGATGGCTGTTGTCGGATCGCCTGAATTGGTGCCGCCGGCGCCCTGAGCCGAACCGCCCCATGTAAGCCCTGCATCATCCGATTGAAAGTAATTTGCTCCGTACAAAGTTCCTATCGAGCCTCCGTTCCACGAAGTAGAATTGTTGGAGTTAAGTATATAATCTTTGTCATTCGGATTGATAAATGAAGAGTTTTCCGACTCTGTAACATTGGTAGCAGAAGTCAAAGGCACATCGGGAGAGTCTTCTTTCCCGCCATTAACGCTTTTGGCAATGATTGTACTTCCGGTATAAATCGCTTCAGGGATCGGGATCGTGGGAGTTACCGGAACGAGACCCTGTTCGGCCAATTTTTTCCAGTAACCCATGTTGTCAATCCTCGTATCCACCAAATCATTCTGGTTATCCAATGGCTTGGATGGAAAGATCTGTTTCTGGGCATAAGTCAGGCCTGAAAACAGGGAAAAGATTAAGACTAAGACAAATAGAAAGTTTACTTTTTTCATGATCATTTTTTTATGTTATACTTTGAAGAATAAAAATTAGCTCTTAAATAGTTCTACCTGATTATTTCTTAGCAATACCGGAATAAAATAATGTAGCTTAATATTTACCCTAATGACACCCGAAAATATTTTAAAGTTGCACCATTAGAGTACTAAAAATCAGGAGCGCGGCAAAGTTATATTAAATGTTTCTAAATAACCCCTTGTGGTCAATCTTTTTTTGGCAGAAGGAAGATTAGTGGGATTTTTGCATGTAAGAACCTTTTGATAACCACATATTCTAAATTAAATAATAAGGTGAGTGTCTTGCATGTTCAATCTTGTACTGAGGTTTGAATTAATAAAAATATTCCAGTTGATTTTATCCCAAAGGTAATGTTGAAATTGAGTATTGAAAAAGCTTGTCCATTTTGAAATATTAAGTTTACAAAATTTATTAATTAATGTTAATTGGAGTTTGCAATAACAAATCCTTTAATACGAATATTATAAAGGTAATTATTTTCAATATTTTTGTCCAACTTCACGAAGATCAAAATGAATCTGGTTTCATTTGATTTTTCAATAAATAAAGCATATCGAAGGAATATATTTTGGAAAACACGGGTTCAACCATATTTAATGATCGGAAGGTATGCATCATCATACCTACCTTCAATAATGGCGGCACTTTGGAGAAATTAATTCTGGATGTGCTTAAATTTACCAATCAAATCATTGTCGTTAATGACGGCTCCACGGATGGTACCTCCGGTATTCTTTTAAATTTCCCACAACTTCAAATCATTTCTTATAAAAAGAACAGGGGTAAAGGATATGCACTGAAAAGAGGATTTGTGCTTGCAAAGGAGATTGGATATGAATATGTCATCACCATTGATTCCGACGGGCAACATTCAGCGGATGACCTCCCGGCTTTTGCTGAGAAACTGAAAACAGAACCCGAAGCCATCATCATCGGCAGACGGAACATGGAAAAAGAGGGAGTTCCAGGTAAAAGCAGCTTCGGAATGAAGTTTTCGAATTTCTGGTTTTGGGTTGAAACGGGTATTCGTCACCCCGATACGCAATCCGGTTTCAGACTGTATCCTTTGAAGTTTATCAATCCTGAAAAATTCCTGACAAGAAGATTTGAGTTTGAAATTGAGATCATCGTAAAATTGGCCTGGAAAGGAGTTAAGATCACATCCGTACCGGTGGATGTTCATTATCAAAAAAAGGAAGAACGGATTTCTCATTTCAGGCCCTTTGTTGATTTTACCAGGATCAGCATTTTGAATACCTGCCTGGTCTTTTGGGCATTTCTCTGGATCAAGCCCCGCGATATGACCAGGAAGATATTAAGCAAACCACTGAAACAGCATTTCCGGGAGCAGATTTCCAATCCAAAATTCTCGAATATGAATCTTGCGTTGTCAATAGCATTTGGGATTTTTATGGGGATCGTTCCGATTTGGGGTTACCAACTTGTGACAGCTATCTTTTTAGCTTATGTGCTTAAACTAAACAAAGTGCTCGTGGCTATAAGCGCTAATATCAGCATTCCTCCGATGATTCCGGTGATTTTATTCCTGTCGCTAAAATCCGGTGAATTCATTACCCAAAGCGATCTCAACCTGAGTTACAGCACACACATTTCATTTAGCCTCATAAAATCACTCCTTTATGTTTATCTTATTGGAAGTGTGATATTCGCAGCATTTTCTTTTTTCATTTCCGGTATGATCGCATATTTTATTCTGGCTCTTACAAGGAAAGAAATAACACCTGAAAAATTACAAAATAAATAAGCAGGGATGGGACAGTTTTTTTACAGCTTTTATAAATTACTGACCCGAAGAAAATTATTTTTGGTCTTCTTTATCCTTTTATTTATTGGACTGGTTTCGATATCGGTTTCCCGCCTGAAAATAAACGAAGATTATACCTCCATTTTTCCGAAGGATCAGGATTCGGAAAAATTCAATTTCCTTTTAAAAAACTCATCTGCCTCCAATAAGATCATCGTCTATTTTTCGACAACCGACAGTACAAATCCCGCGAAGACAGACAGTCTGATAAAATATGCAGACGCTTTTTCTGATTCCATCCGGTTCGCATTTGAGGATCAGATACGTGATATGAAATATGTGTTGGAAACCGAAGATATGAAATCGGTTTATGATTTCTTATTTGAGAATCTTCCATTATTTCTTGATGAACAGGATTATAAAATAATTGCAGACAAATTATCCGATTCGGCCGTTAGTATAACCCTCCGGAATAATTATCTGTCTCTTGTTTCGCCAATGGGAATTGTGCTGAAACAATTCCTTATGAATGACCCATTGCATCTGACGGCATCTGCTTATGAAAAACTGAACCGGATACAAACCGGTGAGCAATTTGCTTTTGAAAAGAACCGGATTTTCTCGACAGATAAAAATGACCTCTTTCTTTTTATTACCGTAAAAAATTCCAGTGATACCCGCTCCATGAAAGAAATGGTGTCAGGTTTTGAGAAAGCCATCCAAACGATTGGTAATCCTGATATTGAGGTAAACTATTTTGGCACACCTGTTATTTCTGAAGCCAATGCGGAGCGGATCAAGAAAGATTTATTGCTTACACTGAGCCTGAGCATAGTCATTCTGCTTCTGCTGTTAGGATATTATTTCAGGAATATTTTAGCCCCGGTGGTTTTGCTTATTCCGGTTATTGCGGGTGGAGTGCTGGCTCTGGCTTTACTGTATCTGATAAAAGGTGAAATTTCGGCTATTTCTCTGGGTATGGGCTCGGTGTTGCTTGGTATCGGGATTGACTTTTCGTTGCATTTTTTTACGCATTTTAAACAAACCGGATCGGTAAAAGAACTATTCAGTGACTTGTCAAAGCCTATTGTTGTTGGCGCCATTACAACAGCATCGGCTTTTATGTGCCTCTTTCTGATCCGGTCACCGGGTTTGCAGGATTTCGGATTATTTGCTGCACTTAGTGTCCTTTCAACCGCCCTGGCAACCCTGATTTTCCTTCCCCTAATTATGATTCCGGTTTTTAAAAATAGCCCTGGGAAAAAGCCCCTTTCTTTTGCCAGTTCCATCACCTCCTATGATTACCATAAAAACAAATACCTGGTTTTGACGATCCTCATTCTCACTATCGTTTTTTTCTTTACCGGCCGCAAGGTTACCTTCAACGGAAACCTGATGGATATGAACTATATGACTGAAAAACTAAAAAAGGCAGAAGCAAAAATCAGTCAGAAAACTACTTTCACCTCATCCTCAGTTTTCATGGTTACAACAGGTAAGAGCATGAATGAGGCATTGACCCATAATGAAAAGATTACTGACACCCTTTTTCAATTAAAGCAGGCAGGCATGATCAAGGAGTACTTTAATGTGAACGAACTGATGCCATCGCAGGATCAGCAAAGGGAGAAAATTAAATTGTGGAATGAATTCTGGGAAACCCGCAAAGAAAATCTGACCCAGACTTTGATACGCGAAGGTCAGGCCATTGGATTTAAACCTGAATCATTCGGCGGTTTTTTTAAAATGGTAAATAAGGAATATATGCCACTTCCGGCGGAAAATTTTAAAGAAATCAGCAGGTTGTTCCTTCAGGATTATCTGATTGAAAACGAAGATCAGTCGGCAGTTATCACTTTGGTCAAAACGGAAAAAGAGAACAAAACGCTGGTCAGGGAAAGTGTTCTGGGATTAGACCAGACATATTATTTCGACAGGCAGGAATTTTCGGAACGAATGTTCGGACTTATCAAATCCCAATTCAATCAACTGCTCTGGTACTCCTCCATCCTTGTTTTTATGCTTTTACTGATCTCTTTCGGAAGGATCGAACTTGCTCTTGTAACATTCATTCCTTTGATTCTTAGCTGGGTTTGGACGATAGGCATCATGGGAATTTTTGATATCCGGTTCAACTTTTTTAATCTGATGATTTCCACTTTCATTTTTGGCCTCGGCGATGATTACAGCATTTTTATGACAGAGGGCCATCTTCATAAACTGCAATACAAACGTGACAATATCCAAATTTTCAGGCGGTCGGTCATCCTTTCGGCTCTGACCACGGTAATCGGGATAGGAGTATTATTATTTGCAGGCCATCCGGCGCTTAAATCTATTGCACTGGTTACAGTGATTGGGATAACATCAGCCGTTATAGTTACATTCACACTCCAACCGGTACTCATAAATTTTTTGACTCACTATCAGGGAAGAAAAAGAATACTACCTGTTACGCTATTGAACCACTTCTTTTCAATCATATCCCTGATCTACTTTTTTATAGCCGCACTCACCGGGGCGGTTTTGATCCTGGTTTTAAAAATATTGCCAATTCCTTTGCTATCCCGCAGATATGTGCTGCATTGCGTCATCTGGTTCTTTGCAAAAACCGTCACTTACCTGAATTTTCATGTCCCGAAAATTCTGATCAACAAGCCTGCGGATCTGTTTAAAAAGCCGATGATCATTATTTCGAACCATCAGTCATCTCTTGACCTGGTTCTGTTGCTGATGCTGCATCCCAAGCTGGTGATCCTTGCAAATACCCGTTCATGGAACAATCCTTTCTACGGAAGGATCATTCGTTTTGCCGGTTTTATCAGGAGCGACACAGGGCTTGAAGAAGCCGTTGATTCGATCAGGCAAAGAATAAAGGAAGGCTATTCCATCATCATATTCCCGGAGGGCACAAGGTCTGTTGACTGCAGGATCAAACGGTTCCATAAAGGAGCTTTCTATCTTGCCGATCACCTAAGTCTTGAGATTCAGCCGATTGTAATTCATGGCGCCTGCCAGGCACTGAACAAAAATGAGTTTTTCCTCCGGAGAGGAAAGATTACACTTAAATTTCTCGACAGGATAAACCTGAAGGAGGGCCGATTCGGCAATGAATACCTGGAACAGGCAAAGGGAGTGGTAAACTATATGCGCACTGAATTTGAAGAAGTGAAACAAGGTGTCGAAGTCCCCAAAAGGATGAAGATGGACCTCATCAACAGATATTTATTCCGCGGACCGGTACTGGAATGGTACCTTCGGATTAAACTCAGGCTGGAAAGGAATTACATCCTGATCAATGAGATTGTTCCCCGCCAGGGAATAATTACGGACATTGGTTGTGGTTATGGATTTATGTCGGTAATGCTTGCGCTTGTTTCGGACAAAAGAATAATCACTGGTTTTGATTATGATGAGGATAAAATTATTACCGCTCAAAATTGTACAGAAGATTTAGGTAATTTGAGGTTCATTCATGAAGACATTTCAGTCCAACAATTAGCCAAGAGTGATGTTTTTCTCCTCATGGATGTACTACATTATATGGCTGAAGAAAAACAAACAGAGTTACTAAAAAAATGTTTTGATTCGTTAAATGCAAACGGGATGATCCTTGTCAGAGATGCGGATACGGATTTGAAGAATCGTACCACAGGTACAAAGATTACGGAGTTTTTTTCTACCCGCGTTGGTTTTAATAAAACCAAAGAAAAACTTAGTTTTGTTTCAGGTCGGATGATCAGGGATCTGGCAAAGAAAAATGGATTTAATATAAAGGTGATTGACATCACAAAGTTTACATCTAATTTGATTTATATTTTAAGTAAAAATAGTTAATTAAAAGAAGAATTTGTTCATTTTAAATAGCCAAAACTAATTCAAACTGAATTATTAATTTTGAATTTCAGTGTTATTCAAAAAAGGAAACTCCCTGAATAAAATCCTTGAATTATGACGAGACAGGAAGCAGAAGCAATACTTCAAAAAATATTTAAGCTCACTCGCTTTTATGATGAACAGTGGACAACCATTGAAAAAATTTTGAAGGGAGAAAGGGTGCTGCTTATTGAAAAAACAGGTTTTGGAAAATCGTTATGTTTTCAGTTTCCTGCAGTAATCCATAATGGAATAACAGTAATCTTTTCACCACTTATTGCATTAATGCGCGATCAGGTTAAAAAACTGAATAGCCTTGACATTTCTGCAAAATGCGTCAACAGTGAACAAACACAAGAAGAAAACACTCAAATTATTACCGACGCTAAAGCAGGAAAAATAAAAATTCTTTATATCGCCCCGGAAAGGCAAGAAAATTCAGAATGGATTGAAGCTACCCGTTATATGAATCTGTCAATGGTGGTTGTGGATGAAGCACATTGCATTTCAGTTTGGGGACACGATTTCAGACCAGCGTTTAAAAGAATTATTAATCTGGTTAATTTATTACCGAAAGGTTTACCAGTCCTGGCTACAACAGCAACGGCAACAAAAAAAGTTGAAGCCGACATAGCAAAGCAAATGGGTGGTAACCTGACTGTTATCCGGGGAAACCTGATGCGGGACAATTTTAAACTATTTGTTATTAAGGTTTCCGCTGAAGATGAAAAAATGATTTGGCTTGGGAAAAACCTGGATAAATTGCCCGGCTCCGGTGTCCTATATACAGGGACTCGTGTGAATACGGAAATATATTCTAAATGGTTTGAACAATTGAAAATACCTTCCGTAGGTTATAATGCAGGTCTTGACACTGAATCCAGGATCGCAATTGAAAATGGACTGATGAACAATCAATGGAAATGTGTGATTTCAACAAATGCGCTCGGGATGGGAATAGATAAACCCGATATCCGATTTATTATTCATACTCAGATACCACAATCACCGATTCATTATTACCAGGAAATAGGAAGAGCCGGAAGAGATGGACAACCTTCCTATATTATTCTTTTTTATAATCCTGAAGATCGAAAATTGCCTGAAGCATTTATTGAGGGAGGCAGGCCTGCAATAACAAAATATGAAAAAGTGATAAATGCAATTAAAAATGAAATGCTTGGTGAAAGGGATTTAATGAGAAGGACTAACCTGAAACAAACTCAAATCAGAGTAATAAAAGCTGATCTAATTGAACAAAAGATTATTCGGGAAGTTACAATTGGCAAAAGCAGAAAATTCGAGTACATCACTCATGCGCCGCAGCTTACTACAAGAACATTTGAAGAATTGCGTGCAGCCAAAACAGATGATCTGGAAAGCATGATTGGGTATATTGAAACGACTCATTCGCGAATGAATTATTTATGTAATTATCTTGGAGACCAGGTCTACGGTTCCAATAATAACTGTGACAACACAGGTTTAAAGAAGATTAAGGTAATTGTCACCCCTGAATGGACTCAAAAGTTACAGGATTTCCGGGATGAATATTTCCCTGAACTTGAAGTTGAAACAATAGGTACAAATTTAGTAAATGGAGTAGCTGCTTCATTTTATGGATTTTCTAACGTTGGCGCAGCCCTGCACAGGAGTAAATATGAAAATGGTGGGGACTTCCCGGACTTTTTACTCAAACTTATATTGAAAGCATACCGAAACAAGTTCGGACAGGAAAAATTTGATTTGATTCTGTATGTACCTCCAACAAAGTCTGGCGATCTTGTCCGAAATTTTGCCGTAAAAGTTTCCCAGGTTTTAAAATTCCCAATCTCCCATAATCTATCCAAACACAGGATAACCAGCGAGCAGAAGGTATTTGAAAACGCTTATCTGAAAGCTGATAATGTAAGGGATGCTTTTATTTACAAAATCCCTGCTGAAATACAAGGGAAAAGCATTTTACTTATTGATGATATTTTTGATAGCAGCGCAACGATTAAGGAAATTGGGAAATATTTGACTAATTTAGGAGCTTTAAAAATCGCACCTTTGGTTATTGCAAAAACTGTTGGAGGAGATTTGGCATGAACAATGAAGCAGCGTATTGGATAGCTTTAGCACATTTGCCCAGATGGGGTTATTTGAAAATAAATAACCTCATCATTAAATTTTACCACGAGAATAAACTTACACCGGAAGATTTTTTTCAATTGTCAGAAAGCGAATGGAGCAATCAGTATGGACTCGGATACAAGGAAATTGAAGATTTGAAAATTGCCAAATCAGAATTAGCAAACAACGCTTTCTTAGCCGAATCTTTATTTAATGAAGGTTATGAATTGATCCCTATAACTTCACCGGAATATTCAAAAACCCTAAAAAATAACTTAAAAACAGCACATACCCCTGCTTTACTTTATATGAAAGGGAATAAGCAAATCATGACAGAAAAATCCATTGCCATTGTCGGTTCCAGAAGTGCTTCTGATTTATCCCTTGGATTTACAGACAATATTGCAAAACTTGCCAGTAAAGAATATAAGGTTGTGGTAAGTGGTTTTGCCAAAGGCGTTGATAAACGGGCATTGGACTCAGCAATCAAATATAAAGGCCAGAGTATAATTGTTTTACCACAGGGAATCATGACTTTCGGTTCGGGATATAAAACTTATTATAAGCAGATTGTTGATGGAGATGTATTGGTTTTAAGCGTGTTTTTTCCAAAAGCGCCATGGAAAGCAGAACTGGCAATGGCACGCAACCCGATTATTTATGGACTCGCTTCTGAAATATACGTTGCTGAATCTTCAGATAAAGGAGGTACCTGGTCAGGTGTCACTGATGGATTAAGAAAAAACAGATTAATTTATGTAAGGAACCCGGAACCAAATGAAAACAATGCAAACCTCCTTTTAATTCAAAAGGGTGCTGTAGCAGTTGATTTTAATGGAATGCCCATTAAGGAATTGGTACCGGATGAAAAACAAATGATAATTTCTTTAGTGCAGGAACCCGAAATCAATTATGAATATAATATAATTGAACTTCTTAAAACCGGCGAATATGGTGTAAAGGATATTTTGCGAAAGATTCAAATGAACTGGACAGAGGAACAACTCAGAGATTTTCTTAGAACTCATAAAGAAGTTAAATCTATTAATAAAAAACCATTACGCTTTACTATTAAAAACCTGGTTAGTAAACAAAAATCGCTCTTTGATTAATATTATTAAACATTGCAATTGACATCACATCGTTATACAAAGGGACCTCTGAAGGAATTTGACATAGTCGTCGTCGGAAGCGGGCTGGGCGGCCTTTTGTGCGGAGCCATTCTCAGCAAGGAAGGTTACAGCGTATGCATAGTTGAAAAAAACAAGGCCATCGGCGGTAACCTGCAATCGTTTGAGCGGGATGGTGTCATTTTCAATACCGGCTTGCATTATTTCGGCAGCGGCGATAAGGGTCAGTTTATTTATAAGCTATATCAATATCTTGGAATTTATGACAAACTTCGGTTGAGACGGCTGGATATAGACCGGTTCGATATCATCAATTTTAAAAACAAAGAATATCCGCTCGCTCAGGGATTAGAAAACTTTTCGGAAAAGCTTGTTAAAAAATTCCCGCAGGAGGGCAGGGCTATTGATAATTTTATTTCAAAAATCAAACAGGTAGGGTTATCCGGTCATTATTTTAATCTGCAGACCTTTGATCCTGATGAAAACCCTGTAATTTTTAACCCGCTACGAGCAATTAATGCTTACCGGTTTATCAATTCCATCACATCAAATTACGATCTCAGGAATGTCATGGCGGGTTTGAATGATTTACTGGGCGGGCCAAAGGAAAAAATCAACATGTACATTCTTGGTATGATCTATTATACCTTTATCCAAAGCGCCTGGAGATTTGTTGACGGATCATCGCAACTTGCCGAAAACCTTGCAGGAATAATCACTTCGAACGGAGGCGAGGTTCTGACCAAAAATAAAGTAGTGGAATTTTTACTGAACGGGAACAAAGTAATCACTTCGTTGAAAACTAATCAGGACCTTGAGATTTTTGGTAAACGGTTTATATCCGACATTCATCCGTTTTCGACCATTGAATTGCTTCCACGCGATACACTGCGAAAAGCTTATGTTGACCGGCTGAAAGGCCTTGAAAACAGCGATGGAATGTTTACCCTTTATATTATTTTGAAACCGGATTCTTTTCCCTATCTGAACTATAACTACACCTGCGGGCTTACCGACGATATTTGGATCAGCAGGAAATCTGATGATATTTGGCCACACAGTTATTGGTTCGAAACACCAGCGACAAGCCATTCCGGTGATTTTGCCAGGGCTGTTACCATTTTATCGCCAATTGGATTTGACAGGTTTCGAAAGTGGTCTGATACAGATACGGATAAACGTGGAAAGGAATATGAAGATTTGAAAACCTCTCTTGCCGAAAAATTATTATCCAGGGTTTATGAGCAATTTCCAGCACTAAAGTCATCTATAGAAAAATATTATTGCTCAACACCTCTCACACAGATTGACTACACCGGCTCTCCCGAAGGTTCAGCCTATGGATTAATAAAAGACAGCGAAGAACCGATAAAATCGCACGTTTTACCAAAGACCCGGATTTCGAATCTGTTCCTGACCGGTCAAAATACCAATGCCCACGGCATGTTAGGTGTTTCCACCGGAGCGCTGATTACCATTGCGCACATCACCGACATAAATAATATCATAAAAAAAATCAGAGATGCAGGTTGACAGAAAAGGGAAATTTATCAGACAAACGCTTTATACCCTTGCCGGGATTCTGTTTTTGATCCTCATTTTCACTATTTATTTTAAGGTACGGGTGAAAATTGATCCTCCCCAGGTTCAGGATATTAATGTCGAAAAGTTAGCAAGAATCAGAGTAGATACCAATGTATATAAAATTGGCGATAACTGGGTCAGAAAAAGCAAATCAGGTTTATGGGAAATGTATCTTTCCGGGAATTCTTATGAACTTGGGCTTAAAAACGGAATCATGAACAAAGAGCTGATCTCTTACCAGGAAAAGGCTTTTGTTAACCGGATTAAGGAACTTATACCTTCTGAATCCTACCTGAAATTTTTGAAATATGCAATTGCATGGTTCAATAAAGATCTCGACAAATATGTCCCGCTCGAATATCAGCAGGAAATTTATGGAATTTCACAAAGCGCCGATCCGCAGTTTAGCTTCATCGGGAATAATTATGACCGGATTTTAAATTATCACGCTGCACATGATATCGGTCATGCCATGCAAAACCTGAATCTTGTAGCCTGCACTTCATTTGGAGTTTGGGATGAATATTCTGCTGACAGTGCTCTTCTTATCGGAAGAAATTTCGATTTTTATGTGGGAGATGAATTTGCTGAAAACAAAATCGTGGCTTTTTATCATCCTGAAACCGGATTCGACTTTGCCATGATCACCTGGGGAGGTATGACAGGAGTGGTTTCAGGGATGAACATGGAAGGATTGACCATTACACTCAACGCAGCCAAATCGGATATTCCTTTTGGAGCGCGGATACCGGTTTCAATCGTTGCAAGAACAATTCTGCAATATGCTTCCACCATTGATGAAGCTTATAAAATTGCCGCGGGCACGGAAACTTTCGTCTGCGAAACTTTTCTGACTGGTTCCGCTAACGATGGTTTTGCAGCTATCATTGAAAAAACACCCGATACCACTGTTCTTTACAAATCTGAATTTCATTTTATCATTGCTACGAATCATTTACAGCACGAGGCATTTAGCGATCAGCCTGAAAACAGAGAAAACATGGAGAATAAAACCTCTGTTTACCGGTTTAACAGGGTAAATGAACTGATTAAGGAAACCAAAAAGTTCGATTATCAAGGCATTGCTGCTGTTTTGCGCGACCAGAAGGGCCTTACGGGAAAAAATATCGGAACGGGAAATGAGAAAGCAATCAATCAACTTATCGCTCATCATTCGGTTGTCTTTAAACCTGAAGAGAAGCTGATGTGGATTTCTACTTCGTCTTACCAGCTTGGCCAATATGTTTGTTATGATCTCAAAAAAATATTCGGTGATTCAACAAATGTCGATATCCTAAATGAGATTATTACAGATTCCCTGACCATTGAGGCGGATTCATTTCTTTATTCAACCGAATATAACAATTATAAAACCTTTAAAGATTTTGTTCAAAATTTGAAAAAAAATCCAGAGTATATTTCTCCAGAGGAAGTCGAACATTTTGTTTTGCTGAATCCCGAATATTATAACACATACGAATTGGCAGGAGACTATTTTGCCGGTATCGGGGATAAAGCCAAATCAGCAGATTTTTATAATTTTGCGCTTTCAAAAGAGGTTTCCTCGGCTACGGAGCGCACGAATATTATAAATAAATTAAGCAAGCTGAATAGTGATACCAGACATCGAAATAAGAAGTAAAGCAGAAATAAAGACATATCAGGAAACAAGACTTCCGGGACTCCTAACCTACTTATCAAAAAATTCAAAGTTTTACGCTGAGAAATTTCGGGGAAATAATATTGATATTTCTGAAATTAAGACCCTGGAAGACCTGGCTAAGATTCCGGTTACAACCAAAGAAGATTTACAAAAAAGAACCGGTGATTTTATTTGTGTTGATCCGGGTAAAATCATTGATTACAATACAACATCAGGAACGCTTGGCGAGCCGGTAACTTTTGTCCTCACCGAAAATGACCTTGAGCGGCTGGCTTATAATGAGTACCTGTCGTTGAGTTGCAGCGACGGTCATCCGGAAGATATTTACCAGATGATGGTTACGATTGACAGGCGTTTCATGGCTGGAATTGCCTATTTTTTAGGGCTTCGTAAATTGGGGGCCGGCGTTGTCAGGGTAGGCCCCGGAAATACCGAGCTGCAGTTCGATACATTTAAGAGGATACAACCGACAGCTTTAATCACCGTTCCGTCCTATCTCGTTAAAATGATTGATTTTGCAGAAGCGAATGGTATTGATATCAATAAAACTTCCGTAAAAAAAGCAGTCTGCATTGGCGAACCCATCCGGGGGAATGATTTTACTTTGAACACACTGGGTAAAAGAATTACCGGAAAGTGGGATATTAAACTATACTCAACTTATGCTTCCACCGAAATGGGCGCAGCTTTCAACGACTGTATTCATGGGCAGGGCGGGCATCATCATCCTGAGCTCATCATCGTTGAATTTCTTGATGAAAACGACCGGCCGGTACCGGAAAATGAACCGGGCGAGGTCGTGATCACCACACTGGGTGTGGAAGCATTGCCATTGTTAAGATTCAAGACCGGGGATATTTGTTACCATCATACCGAACCCTGTGCCTGCGGCAGGAATACAATGCGGATCGGGCCGGTTATCGGACGAAAAAAGCAAATGCTGAAATACAAAGGCACGACACTTTTCCCTCCCGCCATTTACGACATTCTGAATGAAATCACTTTTGTGGAAAATTACCTGATCGAGGTTTATACCGGTGAGCTTGGAACCGACGAAATTTTGGTTAAAGCAGGATGCCGGAAGCAGGACGAGCAATATGAAAAGATCATCAAGGATCATTTCAGGGCAAAGCTGAGGGTAGCGCCCCATGTTAAAATCATGACCCCGGAAGAGATTAATGCTTTGACTTCACAGGAAATGAGCCGGAAACCGGTGACGTTTATTGATGCGAGGAAGTAAGATTAAACCAGACTTTTCAATCATGCATCATTGATTTTATTAACACCGCGGTAATATTCTTCCCATTAAAAACTAACAGCGTAAACGAAACTCTATGAAGTAGGGAGCATGGAGTAAAGCAACTTAAAAGCAGACTTCGATACGGTGAGCTAAGGGTGTACGAGAAGAATTTCCAGCTAGGTAAATATTTTTTGAATTATCGATTTTTTTTGTATAAATTTGCTATTTAAAATTCTTGGTTTTTGCATCCTGTGTTCTTTGGGTTTTGAAGCGATAGATTTTTTTAAGTTGATATTATGTCTTTTGTTAAGTTAATAGGGTTGTTTGCCCTTCCTTTTATTCTGCATTTTTATTGCGGAATTGTTTATGCACAGGTATGGTCCGAACCGATGAATATTACAAACGATAGTTATCATGATAGCTCACCTGATATTTGCATTGACAATAATGGTGAATTACATTGTGTTTGGGTAAAAAGATTTAATTCATCTTATCGTAGCATTTACTATAATAAATCAATTGATCAGGGTTTGTCATGGACTTCACCAATAAAAATATCTCCACATTTAAATGGAGTCGCATACGGACCAACAATAAACGTAGATTTGTTTAATAATTTGCATGTTATTTACAAGTATGATATCAGTCAACCTTATTTAGAAAATTATTATTTTATTATGTTTAATGGACAAAACTGGTCGACACCAATTACAATTTGTGACGAATATCCCGGAGCATTTATGGACGAAGTTGTCATGGATCATCAAGACCGTTTATATGTTTTCTGGCATGGTTTCGAGCATCATCCATTCTATAAGTACTATGAAAACGGAATCTGGAGTGAAGTAATCAACATCTACACAAATTTTATCCCGAGTTTATATTTGGAAGCTGCCGTTTCCGATACAACAAATAATCTTCATTGTATTGGTTATTTTAATCAGCAACCTGTTTATTTGTTTTACAATTTTGCAAACAATGAATGGAATCAGCCCTACGTTGTGGGAATTCAATCACATTACAATCCGTTTGAAGATATTGTTATTGACGAACAAGGCAGTCCTTATCTCACATGGCGAGAACAAAATTTTTCTGCATCAGGTGATAATGCAACAGTTCTCCGAAAAAAAACAGGTGACTCATGGGGTGAACTGGAATTGGTTATAGAAAGTTTTAATGGTTTAGCTTTACAAAACATTGATGTTATATTTGAAAATATTTTAATTGTTCAAATGGAAGAAAATATAGAATCTTATGACATGATGATTTATAGGAAAAATCCTTTAAATCTCTGGAATAGTGATTTAATTTATAATTATTACAGGATTGAACCTTGGAAAGTATTGCATGATAATGACTATTTATATGTTTTGATGCTAAGACAACTCGATTTCGAGGAACTTCTCGATGTTTTTATTACAAAAGCTCCACTTGACAGCTTAACAACATTTATTAAGGAAGAAACTTCATCAAATGAAGTTGTCTTAAAGATGGATCAGAATTTTCCAAATCCTTTTATTCATGAAACAAACATATACTTTGAGTTGAATTTATCAGGAAACGTTACATTTAAAATTATGGATTTTTCTGGAAGGGAATTTCTTAACAAAGATTTAGGTTTTAAAAATCCTGGTAAATATTCAATCCATTGGGATGGATATGATGATCAAAAAAAAGATTTATCACCAGGACTGTATTTTTACACAATCATAGTAAACGGAGATAAATTAACGAGATCATTGATAATAGGAAACTGAAAAATAAAATCCTTTAACATTAAAAAATAATGAATATGAAAGCTATTAAAATCATTTTAGTAACACTTTTTTTAATCGAATTTTCGATTTTAATTAATGCACAAGAGAGATATGCATTATTAATTTGTGGCGAAACTCCAAATACCGTTATTCCGCCAAATAGCTGGCATTTAGCTAACCCAAATCCACCTGAAGAGCCTTATGATGAATTTTGGAATGATATTTATCTTTTTTGGGAAATGTTAATTGAAAAGGGGTATGAAAATGATAATATCTATGTATTATTTGGAAACGGAAATGACGTCAAAGACTGGCCAGAGTGGCCTGATACTGATGTTGCTGATAGATACAACCCTAGAGTCTGGCATGATGATATTATTGGCCCAGAAGACCACATTACAGATTTTTTTGCTAATTTAGATGACTTAATTACGATATTTAATGGATTTATTAATGGCAACCCATTTTTAGGAATACCTCAGCTTTCACCAGATGATTTCCTTTTTATATGGGCCTTCGGTCATGGAAATAATCAATTTCCTGGAGGACATACAGCATTACTATTAAAAAATGGCTTGATTATGGACAATGATTTTGCAGATTATGTGAATGCTATTAATTGTAATAAAAAGGTATTACTTTTTCAACAATGCTTTTCAGGAAGTTTTATCCCATATTATACAAATGAAATAAATGTCTATGCGCTATCCGCTGCAAATTCAACCATGTCTGCATATTCACTCGATGATAAGTATTATGACGGAATTGACTTTCCAAATGACCCCCAACCCGGCAATATGTTTCCTGCTTATGAATTGGATGTTTGGATAACTCCAGGAGAAGCAGAATGGCTCCATGATCACGGTGAATTTAATTTGCATATGTTAAATGCATTAAGGGGAATTGCTCCATCAGAAAATCCATATTATTCTGTCACAGGATTACAGAATTTTGAATTAAATAGTGCAGATCTTAATAATGACAATATTGTTGATATGACTGAAGCCTATCAATGGAATTGGGATTTTAATAGTCAATTTATTCATTCACCTAATGGTTACGATGATCCTCAAGAATATGATCCCGAGATTGGTTATAAGACATCATTAAAATATCCAAATCTGATCAATGTTGATAGTGATGCTTCAGGAACTCAGAATGGTATTATAGGGATAACCGAGCAAGTTCATGTTTTATCTGGGAATACTTTATCCTTTAATAATGCAATAGTAAATCTTGATTTTAATGGTGAATTGATCGTTGATGCTGGCGGTAGTCTAATAATTGGAGATAATGTAAAAATAAAATCAATTATTGGTACAAAACGAATTATTGTTAATGGAAACTTAACTGTTGGCGCTAATGTAATTTTTCTTGCAGATGAAGGAGCAGATATAAGGCTTGAGATAAATAATACAAGCTTAGTTTCGACCATTAATTCCGGGATTTTCGAAAGGGCAGTTTTACAAAGCAATCAAAGTTCGCTTACACTAAACAACTGCAATTTCAGTATTTCAGGAGGCGTTGATTTTTCTTCCGGTAATCTTTCGGTAAATGCCTGTACTTTCAATCAAGCATATCTTTATGCAGCAAATGCTATAGGTAGTAAACAGGTTAATATTTTAAATGAATCTTCATTTACTGGCGCAAGTGATTATGCAATTCAAATCACAAATTATCCCTTATTCTCTATCCAGCATAATACAATTGCCGGTAACCACAACGGTATCGGATTATTCCATGCAGGTTATGGTAGGACACATGTTATAGTTGACAACCTTATCGAAAATAACAGTACCGGCATTATGATTTTTCAGTCAACCGCCGACCTAACAAGTAACGGTATAATCAATAATGGAAATATCATTCGTAATAATGTTACAGGTATTCAATGTTTAGACAGGAGCCTTGTAAGTATTGTCGGGTATTCTTTAGCTCAGATTTGGAATGAAACTCAACAGATCATGGATAATTCCGGCCGTGAAGTTTATGCAACCGAAGGAAGTTTTCCTTGTCCGTTTACAGCAAATTCGATAATAGATAACAATAATGCCGGTAATCCATCGGATCCGTTGATCCTTTACACTACAAGCCTTATGGAACTCCTTGATGTCCGCAGGAATTACTGGGGCACAAACTTCAATTACACCGAGGATTTGAATCCCTATCAGTATTATATCTGGGATCCGGTATGGGAATTGAATGGCTATGGCGGAGGCGATGGCGCTGCAGAATTATTTGAAACAGCCGAGAGCAAAATAGAACAGGAAGATTATACAGGTGCAAAGAGTGATTTGCAACAATTGGTTTCAACTTATCCAGAATCCATATATGCAGAAGCGTCTTTGAAAGAACTTTATCCCCTCGAAGAACTAACCGGCAATAATTACAACGGGCTTAAGGAATGGTACAACACACATTCTGCAATACAAGGCGATGCTGAATTGACCAAACTTGCCGATTTCTTAGCCAACTTCTGCGAAATCAAGCTCGAAAACTGGCCTACTGCCATTGCATGGTTCGAAGATGTGATCCAGAATCCCGAATCAATGGAAGATTCCATTTTCGGAATCATTGATTTGGGATACACTTATTTCCTCATGGAAAACGGAGGACTGAAATCATCCTACACCGGCAACCTAATAGAGCATAAACCGGTTTCGGTGGAGCAATTCGAAATTAAAAGGGACTACTTACTTTCACTGCTACCGGGTGACCAGTTAAGCGAAACCATGAAGCAAAGCATAAGCATCCTCAAATCGGGTGAACTACTGCAAAACGTGCCTAATCCCTTCAACGGCACAACCCAAATCTGGTACAAGCTGGATGAAGAAGCACAGGTTGCCATCCACGTTTTCGGGTATACCGGAAAAAGAGTGAGTACGATCAGTTCCGGAAAGCAGGATAAGGGTTCGCACTTTGTTGAATTTTCATCAGAAAGTTTGCCAGCAGGCATATACTTCTATACCCTCGAATTAAATAGTAAGGTAAGTGATGGAAAGAAGATGACGGTGGTGAAATAACTACGATATCCTTAAGTGTAAAGAAATCCTCCCGATCGCGGAGGATTTTTTTTATACCTGTATCAAATATATTTTGTCTTTGACCAAAATATATTTCAGCCTGGGGATTTTACCGGCCATTTGCTAAATATTTTAAATACGGACCTTTCCGGGTTGTTTTATCTTCATTTAACCATTGTACTTACTTTACCGTCGGGAAATTCAGTCCCTGCGTTGCTATGGAATAAATTTAATATTTTTACTTCATCAAAATTAAACAAACGATGCCCTTAAAGTTTAAAATATACCAATCTTTTTTATTCTTTAATTTCGTTATCTGTTATCCATCAGGCACTTACCCCCCTCCGCAAGTTCCATATTATTACCCGATAACCTGCTGCAAACTGCTTTCAGGATTTTTCGCCTTCCTTTCACTTAGCCATTTTTGCTTCTCATTTCAATTCATTTTAACCAAAAAAATTAACCCATTATGATCAACATTATCATTGCCGACGACCACAAGATATTTATTGAGGGTATCAGAACAACCCTTTCCGATGTTGACGATATATACATAGCAGGGCAGGCGCTGAACGGAGCAGAGTTACTGGTAAGACTCGAAAATATTGAGGCTGATGTCGTACTGCTCGACATCAATATGCCCGGTATTGATGGGCTGCAGGCAGCCGAAGCTATAAAGAAGAATTTTAAGGATGTTAAGATAATAATGCTGACACAGTACGATGAAAAAAGGTTCATGAAGAAATGCAGGGAAATCGGCGTTGAAGGCTACCTCCTTAAAACCTGCGATAAAAATGAGCTTGTGAATACAATAATAAATGTCCATAATGGCGGATCGTTTTACACGGGAGTAAACGGAAAGACTACCGGTTATCCCGTGCCCGATTTATTGAATTGTGTAAGGATAACTGGCAAGGAGGAGGAGGTGCTGCAATTGATAGCGGATGAAAAATGTAACGATGAAATTGCGAAGGAATTAAACATTGAGAAAACCACTGTAAAAACACACAAGCGAAGAATGCTTTGGAAAACGGGCGCTAAAACCATTACAGGGTTAGTAGTATGGGCATTCAGAAAACGAATTATAAAATGAACTTGAATGTATTTTTATCTCTTTTTGTCCTCCTCCGGGATGACAAAATAAAGTTGACCGTGTCCTACCCAGGGAGGACAAAAATGATTTTTTTCTATATTACATTGGCTGCGGATTTTGTTAAAATATTTTCATCTATTCTGCTGTTTTACGACGTTTTTATTTTTTACGATTTTGGAGAATTTAAAAATGAGAGGGGAAAATAATGCCTGTATCTCATTAAGAACCTTTGGTTTATACATCTTATATAGTGGGAAACCACTATACAAAAAAAATAGTGGTTTCCCACTATTGACTTGGCTGTTTCAATTGAGTACTTTAGGGGACAAATTTTAATTGAATTTTGAAAAATGAAAGACCATTCAAAAAAAGGTGAACTTTTAGTTATAAAATTCAGGGGCAATTTAAGATATTTCTTTCTTTTAATTGAGTTCATCGCTTCATTATCGCTTTTATCCCAGGAATGGACCGACCCGATCAACATCTCCAACATGCCCGGTTTGGACAACCAGCCCGACCTTTGCAAAGATAAAAACGGTAAGGAGGTCTCCCGCGGTGTTTACCTGATAACTCTGACTGAAAATGGCTGTACCTTTGGAATCTTTAAAACCATAAAGCATTAATCTATGAAATCGAAAAAAGCTCTTCATATTTCAGTTTTGAGCCTTAAACTTTGCTGTTTTTTCTTCCTTCTGGCTTTTACCACTGGTGACACCAAAAGCGAATATACTGTACCCAGAGCAGTTTATTCAGTTAATGTAAGGGATATTGATTTGGACGGAGATGTGGATATAGTGACAGGACATAATTACAACTGGCAAACACTATGGAGTGGTATATCATTATTAAAGAACAATGGCAATGGATATTTTAATCTTTATGATTCAATTTATTTATACGGAGGTCAATCAAATGTTTATGCGACCACTATTAATGAAGATACTTTTCCTGATTTAGTAGGCCAGTATTACGATGGTAGTAAAAATAATATTGCAATTCTTGTAAGCGACAGTACAAATTATACTCAAAATTACTACCAAATGGGTCAAAACATTTCAGCATATAACATCGGGAAGTTAAACAATGACGATTACGTTGATATTGTATTTATTTCAAATCTTGGACAATTTTGGGGCATACTATACAATGACGGCACCGGCAACTTCTCTGCACCCCAATACCACGATGTTTCGGATTATTACCCCTCCGATATTGCCTGCGCCGATCTGAATGACGACGGAAGAGACGATATTGTTATCGGGGGGAAAACCGAAATTTTCTTCTCATATGAAAACGGCTTTCAATCTTTGTACTTTAATACAATTACAAGCAATATTAAAACAGTTGACTTTGATAATGACGGCGATATTGATATTATTGGAGCACACCAGCCGATGCCGACAAATTATTACCTTATAACATTAATCGAAAACCTTGGAGGTGAAAACTTCATTATTCTTCCCTTTTATATTTTCCAGCCCGTTTGCTTTGGTTTAACAGTTTCGGATTTTAATAACGATTCTCTACCCGAATTGCTTTTCCATACGCAAGATATGCAGAACCTTTTGATATTCTATAACAAAGGCAATTTCGAGCTTTCGGAACCTCAATTTATCCCAATGACGGATTATGGCGAAGCTTCGCGCCGGTCTGCCTGTGCCGATCTCGATGGAAACGGGTTTAATGATATTGCCACAATACGATATCTGCATGCGCCTATAATTAATCTTAATATCTTGTTCAACGATGGAAATGGAAATTTTGTTGATGATCCGATAACAGGTATTGAAGCCCAAAACCCACCTGACGTCAGACAGAATCAAAACTTATTATGTTTTCCAAATCCAATGAAAAATGAAACAACTTTTGAAATAGAAATAAAAGAAACAGCCCGGGTGGAACTAACCGTTTATAACCTGCAGGGTAAGCCAATAATTAATTTGGTTAATAACAAACTGGAAGGAGGTATTCATAAAATAAAATGGGACGGGGTTGGACAAGACCACCACATCTGCAACCCCGGCCCCTATTTCGCCTACCTTGCGGTAAACGGTAAAATCCACCAGATAATTAAACTATTAATAATTTAAATTTCAGGAGATTTTACAATGACAAAATTAGTTAAATTTGCGTTCTTGGCAATTATTTGCCTTATGGTATCATCGGTTTCAGCACAATTTTCGCGCTACGATGCCACCAACCTGGTAATAAACACTATCCTTGCCGGTGATATTGGCAAGGTGGATGTGTATTCTTCCTATAATTCGTTAAGCGGAAATGTTGAACTGATAACAAATGAGACCATAGATTGCCCTTATTCCGGCAACTGGGTGTTTTTTATAAACGACAAACCCTGGGCAGGATGGTTTCACGATTGCCGTTATATTTTCGTAAATGCCGAAAACGGCGGTTATTCAATTGCCAGCAGCACTATTTTCCCGAAAGACCAATTGACCGGTTATGAACTGATAAGCGAAGCTTCAGAGAACGATCCTGCGGACATGAGCGAAGGAACAGGTACCCTGAGCGATCCTTTACCACCTAACGACCACTACTATGCGGTGATCATTGCTGTGGGAGACTATGAAGGAAATGAGCAGTTCTGGTTCGATGTGTCTTTGGTTTACAATACCCTTATACAAATTTATGGGTATAAGAAACAGAATATTTTTGTACATTACAGTTATGATGGAACAAGTCCAATATATGGAAACGATTTGGATGATCCGAGTGACCCTTCAAATGACTTAGACTATTCCGCTTTCGGCACGGCGATCCATGCCACATTTAACGAGTTGGCAGGTATTACTGCACAAATTGAGGAAATTCCTGCTCTTGACACAGACGATCAACTGGCAATTTTTGTTGTGGATGCCCCCGTAATTGATAACTTTCCGGGATTAACATTATGGGCTTTTTGGGATGAAAATCCTGGAGGTTACTGGCTTGATGTGGAAGATCCATTGGAAATTGCTCAAATTGTTGACCAAATAAACTGTGCACAAATGACCATGGCTTTTTCATTTAATAGTGCAGGCGGGGTGGTTGACGAATTTAATGATTATAGCGGTCAGGCAGTCTGTGGAAGCAGGTATATTCACGTGTGCAACTATCATGGGGATAAACACGATGAGAATTATATTTCCGGTGGGCAATATTCTGGCGAATATTTGTTTTACTGGGCTGCTGCAGCAAGAGGGGTTTACCCCGGTACTAATCCATGGATACCAAGTGAATTTGAGGCTGGTTCATTTCCTTTTACAACTATATCAGGTTTAGAGAGCCATCCTGGCGATTTCGATCCGGACGAGGACGGCGATGGTTATGTGCAAATGGAAGAAGCATTTTATTATGCCAATGCCTTGGATACATGGAGCGACGACGGGTATTATTATAATCCATGGGTACCCGGTGAGGAAGAAGAACCTATAGATCACGATGGAGTACCTTTTATCGAAGATGTAATGACTTTGGCAGGATATGCCGGTCATGTTATAACACCTATTATGGTTCAAGGTAATTTTGTAATAGGTGGTATATTAACATTTGATCCATTTGGACCTGGAGAAGAATTCATTGTTGACAATTATTCGAAAATTTATTTTATAAATCCACAATCTAAAATTGTCGTAGCTGAAGATTCAAAGCTTGAAATTTATCCCGATAATACTTTCTATGGCACATCTCTTACTAATAAGATAGAAGTTTACGGTAGGTTTTATACAGGTATTAACAATGACATTTCATTCTTAGGTTTAGATGGGTCTCAATGGAAAGGTATCGAAATGCATAATACTTCTTTATCGGGTTATTTATCCTTAGATTATGCACACTTCCAAAATTGCTTGATTTCTGGTGATTTACTTTATCTTTCTGTTGGCAATTCAGATTTTACTAATAGCGGTATTTATGTATCAAAAGGGAGTATTGCTATTAGTAGTTCTACCTTTTTAAATTCTTATATTGATGTTCATAATTCAATTAACAGTATTCAAACTGTCAGCATTACAAGTAACAATATGGAAGGTCAAGGTATAATAAAACCAGCTATTAGTGTTACAAGCTATTGCAACCTGCATATTTCATCGAATCATATTAACCATTATTCAGGTGGAATTAATATTTACAATTGTGGAAAGGGCGCCATTGAATCCATTATTTATGATAATATTTTATATTATAATACAGGTTCAGGCATTCGTATCTACAATTCGTTTGGAGAAATACATAAAAATAATTCCCAGCAAAATGATTATGGAGTTCAGATTTATGATCGAAGCAATATTTCATTTTTAGGTGTTGAAAATATCGAGCCGGGAAATCTGAGTCAGACACAATTGATAAAAGATTGTGAAAGTTATGAAATATACTGCAGCCGGAGCAGCTTCCCTTACCCATTTCAGTGGAATGCGATTATTGACGAAAATAATACTGAACCGTTAGTATTCACTGTAGGACAGGAAGGTCCATTTGATGTCCGTTACAATTATTGGGGAGTTAATTTTTATCCTCAACTTGATTTTTATCCATGGCCGGGCTACATATGGGACCCGGTTTGGGATCCAATGTCTGAGGACAAGGACTTAAATCAGGCAGAGGAAATATATGTAGAAGCAAAAATTGCCGAAAACGACAGTAATTATATTTTAGCAAAATCTAAATATATGGAAATAATAATTCAATATCCGTCATCAATATGTGTAGAGCCTGCAATGAAGGAATTATTTGCAATTGAACAGCTTTTAGCAAATGATTATAGTGATTTGAAATATTTCTACGACAATGAACCATCTATTCAAAACAATCCGGAACTGACAAAGCTTGCCGATTTCCTTGCCAACTTCTGCGAAATCAAACTCGAAAACTGGCCTACTGCCATTGCATGGTTCGAAGATGTGATACTGAATCCTGAATCAATGGAAGATTCCATTTTCGGAATCATTGATTTGGGATACACATACTTCCTAATGGAAAACGGCGGTTTGAAATCATCCTATACAGGCAATCTTATTGAGCATAAACCGGTTTCGGTGGAGCAATTCGAAATTAAAAGGGACTACTTACTTTCACTGCTACCGGGTGACCAGTTAAGCGAAACCATGAAACACAGCATCAACACCCTTAAATCAGGCGAACTGCTTCAAAATGTTCCTAATCCATTTAACGGTACCACCCAAATCTGGTACAAGCTGGATGAAGAAGCACAGGTTGCCATCCACGTTTTCGACTATACCGGAAAAAGAGTGAGTACGATCAGTCCCGGAAAGCAGGATAAGGGTTCGCACTTTGTTGAATTTTCATCAGAAAGTTTGCCAGCAGGCATTTACTTCTATACCCTCGAATTGAATAGTAAGGTAAGTGATGGAAAGAAGATGACGGTGGTGAAATAGATTCAACATCCAAAATTGTAAAGAAATCCTCCCGATTGCAGAGGATTTTTTTTATACCTTTATCTATTATAGTTTGTCTTTGTTATATCCTTGGACTTTCATTTCATTTGGGAAATTCCCGTTGTGTTAATCCTGTACCTGATTCACTATCTTTGCAATTTCTAGCTTATACTGTGTAAGGTTTAATTTATTTTTAATTTTACACCCGCTAATTTTCGGGAAATAAAGAAATTAGATTATTATTGCCGGAATTTTTTTTATGATAGAAATTGGAAAACAAAATATAACACTCGACGATTTTAAAAAAATTCTCAGGGTAAATGAGAACATTAAAATCTCTTCGGAGTCCATTGGCCGGATCAATCATAGCTTTGACTTTCTGAAAGAGTTCTCACAGGATAAGGTGATCTATGGCATCAATACTGGATTTGGCCCTATGGCGCAATATCGTATTGATAACGGAAACCAGAAGCAGCTTCAGTACAACCTGATCCGCAGCCATGCAGCCGGCGCCGGCGAATATATTTCCGGATCAGATATCAAAAGCGCTCTTGTTGTGCTTACCAATAATCTTTCGCAGGGTTATTCGGGAGTCCATCTGAATGTAATTGAATTGCTGGTAAAATTCATTAACAGTAATATAATTCCGGCTGTACCCGAGCATGGCGGAGTGGGTGCAAGCGGCGACCTGGTTCAACTGGCTCACATTGCTTTGAGCCTCATTGGCGAAGGAAATGTTTTTTATGAGAATGAGAAAATCCCGACCTCTGCCGTTTTAAAGAAATTAAAATTTAATCCCATTGAGATTTACATCCGTGAAGGCCTGGCGCTGATGAACGGCACGTCAGTGATGACCGGGATCAGCATAGTAAATGTTTTAAAAGCTAAACGTTTGCTCAATTGGGCGCTGGTCTGTTCGGCAATGATCAATGAGATTGTCCAGTCGTTTGACGATCATTTTTCGTTTGAACTGAATAAAGTAAAACAACATGAAGGCCAGCATGTTGTTGCAGAACGGTTGCGTTTTCTCACCGAAGGCAGTAAGCTGATCAAAAAGCGGGAAAACGGCTTTTATTCAAAAAAAATGGATCAAAGCAAGATCAGGAAGCGTGTTCAGGAATATTACTCTCTACGCTGTGTCCCTCAAATTATGGGACCGATTTATGAGGCCATCGAAAATGCAGGCAATCTTTTTATTGATGAAGCCAATTCCGTACAGGATAATCCTGTCATTGATTTTGAAAAAAGGAATGTTTACCATGGCGGTAATTTTCATGGAGATTATGTTTCTTTTGAATCGGATAAGCTTAAAATCGGTATCAGTAAGCTAAGCATGGTGGCTGAACGTCAGCTCAATTTCCTGATGAACAACAAGCTCAACAGAGTTTTGCCTCCGTTTATTAACCTTGGAAAACTCGGATTTAACCTTGGGATGCAGGGGATGCAGTTCACGGCAACTTCAACCACCGCGGAAAACCAAACGCTATCATTCCCGATGTATGTTCACAGCATACCCAACAATAACGATAATCAGGATATCGTAAGCATGGGAACCAATTCGGCGCTGCTCACCAGAAGGGTCATCAACAATGCCTTTCAGGTACTTTCTATAGAACTGATAGCTATTATTCAGGCTGTCGATTATTTGAAAATGGAAAAAAAATTATCAAAAAAAACTTATAGACTTTTTGAATCATTAAGGCAAATAGTTCCGAAATTTGTTGATGATAGTCCCAGGCAGGATGAAATTCAGGGGATGATTGATTTTATTCAAAATAACTGTTATAAAAATATTTTGTAAGCGGTTTTTATGAAGGTAGCTTTGGTGACCGGGGGTTCGGGCGATATTGGCAAAGCCATTTGTGTAAAGCTTGCTGCTGCAGGATTTCATGTCATTATTCATTACAGGTCAAATGCAACGGGTGCAGAATTAACCTTAAGTCATATTACTGGTACTGGAGGTTCAGGCGAATTGATCCGGTTTGATATCTCGGATAAAAACCAGATCAGGAGTTTTCATCAGGCCTGGAAAGAAAAAAATCCAGAAAAATACATCAGCGTCCTGGTTAATAATGCAGGAATCAATGCCGATAACCTGATGATATTTATGGAAGACCGGCAATGGGAAAGCGTAATTGAAACAAACCTAAATAGCTTTTTTTATCTGACTAAGGCTTTGCTGACCGACATGATTTTAAATAAGCACGGAAGAATCATCAATATAGTTTCCTTATCGGGACAAAAAGGCTTGCCGGGACAAACCAATTATGCCGGAGCTAAAGCAGGGGTCATTGGCGCTACAAAAGCGCTGGCGCAGGAGGTCGGAAAAAAAAATATTACAGTCAATGCAGTATCGCCGGGTTATATACGGACAGAGATGACCAAAGAACTTGATGAGGATCAGTTGAAAAAATTAGTTCCTTTAAACCGGTTTGGAACGCCCGAAGAAGTGGCGGAGGTAGTAGATTTTCTTGCTTCTGAAAAAGCATCTTACATCACTGGAGCGGTGATACCGGTAAACGGCGGGTTATATACTTGAATTTTTTTGACAGAAAAATATGAGCAATATAAAACTTTTCGAAAGAAAGCTAAAGGCGGAAGGTTTTACTCAGTTGTACGAAATTATCGTACAACTGAAGCGGCGAACGTGTAATTACGCCCAAAATTTTTTTACCAAGAATTGAAAAAGGAAATTAAGCTTTTGATATAAGAATAATCAAGTCAATAGTAAATAAATTCGAATATAAAACAATGAACAGGGTTGTCATCACAGGAATGGGAATATATTCTACAATTGGCCTTACACTTGAAGAAGTAAGGGATTCGCTGTATCATGGCAGGTCGGGAATTGGAATTGAAGAAGAAAGGATCCGATACGGCTTCATTTCTCCGTTAAGCGGCATTATAAAAAGGCCCGACCTGAAAGGTATGTTGCCCAGGCGGATGCGCGTTGGTATGGCTGAACAGGCTGAATATGCCTATATGGCTACCATTAATGCATTAAAGCAGGCCCGTATAGATGAAGATTTTTTGGATAAGAATATCATCGGGATTTTATATGGCAATGATAGTTCCGCACCTCCTGTTGTAGAAGCAGCCGACATCATCAGGGAGAAAAAAGACACAACACTTATTGGCTCCGGAAATATTTTCCAGGCGATGAACTCGACTGTAACCATGAACCTCGCTGTGATTTTTAAACTTAAAGGAATAAATTTTACGGTGAGTGGCGCCTGCGCCAGCGGATCGCATGCAATTGGCCTGGGTTATCATCTGATCAAAACCGGACTCCAGGATACCATCATTTGCGGAGGAGCACAGGAACTTAATGCTTTTGCAGTAGGATCTTTTGATGGATTAATGGCATTTTCGAAATATACTCAAAATCCTCAGAAAGCTTCGAGACCTTTTGATGCGAACCGTGATGGATTAGTCCCAAGCGGAGGAGCCGCTACGGTTATTATTGAAAATTACGAAACCGCCAAAAGGAGAGGGGCTCCGATCCTTGCTGAGATCATTGGCTACGGATTTTCTTCCAATGGCGATCACATCTCTGTCCCGAATATTGAAGGCCCCTATCAATCCATAAAAACCTGCATGGATCAGGCTGGTTTAAAACCTGGCGATATTGACTATATCAACGCCCATGCAACATCCACACCGGTTGGTGATGGCATGGAGGCGCAAGCCATTTACAAGGCCTTTGGTGATACAAAAGTGCCGGTCAGCTCCACCAAATCCATGACAGGACATGAGATGTGGATGGGCGGAGCCAGTGAGATCATTTATTCAATCATCATGATGCAAAATTCTTTTATTGCACCGAATATCAACTTTGAAACACCTGATGAATTTTCTGCCAAACTGAATATTGCAAGCAAAACTTATAACAAAAAAATTAATGTATTTTTGTCCAATTCGTTTGGGTTCGGTGGAACTAATTCGACATTAGTAGTCAAAAAGATTTGAATACGTGAATGGATAGGCAAAACATCATTAATATTGTGAACGAGTTTTTGATCAATGAGTTTGAAATAGAACGCGAATTGATTAAAGACAGTTCTTTGCTGAAGGATGAGCTTGAAATAGAAAGCCTTGACCTTGTGGACATCATCGTGATGATTGAAAAGGAATTTAAGGTAAAAGTCAAACCCGAGGAAATTGTCAGGGTGAAAACGATGCACGAGCTCTATGATTTCATTGAAGCCCAGATAAAAAATTGATCCCATGCCTGAATGGTCAGGAAAAACCCGTGGTGGAATAGCCGGTTATAAAATTTTCGTTTTTTTCATAAAATATTTGGGAATCGGGTTTGCCTATTCCTTTCTTCATCTGGTGGTTTTTTACTTCCTGTTTTTTGCACCAAAGGCCGTTAAATCATCATTTTATTATTTCAACCATCGGATTAAGTATCCGCGCATCAGGTCATTGCTTTATGTTTACCGGAATTTTTATAAGCTCGGGCAGAGCCTGATTGATAAGGTTGCTTTTCTTTCAGGATTTGATTCCCGCTTTACCTTTGATTTCGACGGTGAACATCATCTTGTAAAAATGGCAGAGGAAACGGGCGGAATTCTGGTCGGTGCTCATGCGGGTAACTGGGAAATAGCCGGTCAGTTGCTCAAAAGGATCAAAACCCGTATCAACATTGTGATGTACCAGGATGAGCATGAGAAAATCCAAAACTATCTTTCGGACATTTATACTGAGAAAAATGTAAATTTTATTGTCATTAATGTCGATTATTCCCATCTGTTTGAAATTGAAAAGGCGCTTAAAAACAAGGAACTGGTTGCCATGCACGGCGACCGTTACCTCGAAGGGACCAATACCCTCGATAAATTGTTCCTTGGTAAGACAGCCAAATTCCCTACCGGGCCTTTCTCGCTGGCTTATAAATACAAAGTACCCATAACTTTTGTCTCAGCTATGAAGGAGACTACCAGACATTATTATTTCTTTGCCTCCGAACCGGTACTACATGACTACCCTAAAAATCTTGCCGAACGAAAAAAGATCATTTCGGGTTTGGTTGAGGATTATGTGAAGCACCTCGAAAAAATGATTCTCCGCTTCCCGGATCAGTGGTTTAATTTTTATGATTTCTGGGGTATGGAGTAGATTAAAGGAAAAAGATAAAAGTTCAAAAGGAAAAGTAGGCAGTCATTTAATTGATAATTCGTTAAAACAATTGATAAAGAGTAATCAGTAGCAATCTTCCACGAAACTCAAAATCCTGAACTTCAAACCTTAAACATCAAAATCCGAACGCCATCAAATGCCACCCTTTCAGGGTTTAATAATGTTAAATGGTTTTATTTCTATAATAATTTCAGCCTTTCAGGCTTAGTTATAATCCCGAAGGGATGTCATTATTATAGGACGAAATGAATCTATTATCTTTAACCCCGGAGTGGTGATCCAAAACCATCAAAATTCACATTTCTCTCCTGTTACTTTTTTTTTGCGTTTTGTAAAAATTGATTTATTTTAGCCATTCGTATTAAGGAATCAAAATATAAAACCATTGGAAGTAAAAAAATAAAATCAAATCAAGATGAAAAGATTAACAATTATTACAGCCGCAGTAATATATGCGTTCACCCTAAGTGCGCAGGTCAATTACAACAACAACACAGTAAATTCCGGCAACTATTCCAGCGCTTTAGGTGAAGAAAATACCTCGACCGGCTTGTCGTCTTTAGCCATCGGCAAGCATGACACAGTTACAGGTGATTATTCTTTTGCCGGGGGTATTAATTGTTTAGCAGAAGAAGGAGTTTCGTTTGCATTCGGAAATACAGCAAAGGCTTATGGCCCATATGCTTTTTCTTTAGGGGGTATGACAACAGCCTACAGTAATTCTTTTGCCATTGGAAGTTTTTGTAAGGCAAGCGGCACAAATTCTTTTGTGATCGGAAAAGGACAAAATTCCTCATCACTACTTGAAAATTCTGTTGCTTACTCATTTATGATTGGGATTAATTCTAACAAGCCAACTTTTTTCATTGGTGAATCAGGTGGTGCGGGTCACACCGGGAAAGTAGGCATTGGGGATGTGACGCAACCGGAGGCGAAACTTCATATAAAAGCGGACGATGCTGAACTGGCAGAGGTGTTCATACAGCCTTATGGATGGGGAGGAACCAATGTGGCTTACCTTTGGCTCGGCACGAAGGAATACGGAATGAAAGCTGCTTACAACAGGCTGGAATTCAAAACAAGTTCGGGCGGCAAATATACCTTCTACGATGGCAACGTGGGCATCGGCACATATACGCCCACAGAAAAACTCGATGTGGCTGGTAAAATAAAAACCACGGGCTTTCATCTTGTGGATGGACAGCAAGGCGCAGGCAAGTACCTGCAAAGCGATGCTGAGGGCAATGCAAGCTGGGTAACTTCAAATGTTCCCTGTTTTGAATGCCTGACTTCGGGAGAGTATGCAAGTACAATAGGAATGTATGATACAGCTGCAGGTAATTATTCATTTGCCGGGGGTTATCGGGTCAGAAATGATGGGGACATATCTTTTGCATTTGGAAGATACAATACAGTTTGGGGATCAAGTTCGGTTGTTTTGGGTAATTTTCTCGAAACAGCAACCACCTCAGCAATGATAATCGGGATTGGGGCCGGCGTCGATAATAAATTAATCAATCCAGTTCATAATTCATTGATGATTGGATTTGGTTCAAATAAACCAACTTTTTTTGTGGGTCCTTGTGGACCAGGCTACACAGGCAAAATCGGCATTGGCGATGTTACCGATCCCCAGGCAAAGCTTCATATCAAAGGAGATCAAGATGAGCAGGCATCTATATTTATCGAACCTTATACGTTTGGTGGCAGTTATGATGCAGAACTCTGGATGGGCACTTCGGATTATGGTCTCAGGGCTGCTTACGGAAAGATGTATTTCAATACTGGTGGAAATTATATTTTCAATTCAACAGATGCTAATGTGGGTATCGGAGTCATAAATCCATTAGCCAAACTTCAGGTAAACGGCGATGTATTCATTGATGATGAAAATTCGGGGATAATCCTGAAATCGCCTGATGGTCAATGCTGGAAAATTATGGTCAGCAATAATGGTGAGCTTACGACCACTTCTATAAACTGCGATTTAACAACGGGGGAAACTGAATTCAATCAGCCGCAAAAAGAAATTATCCGGATTTATCCCAATCCAACTGAAAATAAAATAACCATTGAAAACACCTTTACCTCACCGGTATTTGCAATGGTGAGAGATATTAATGGCACGTTACTCATTACTCAAAAATTACAACCCGGTAATAACGAAATAAACCTGGAGAATATGGCTACTGGTTATTTCCTGGTAACCATCCTGAATAATGAAAACCAGGTGATTACGAGCGAAAAGGTAATGAAAAAATGACTGAGGGGTACAACAACATTGCGTATTTGTATAGCTGTGAATTTGCTATATTCCCTGAATGTATTTGGTTAGTCAAGCCTGAAACTTGAAACTTGAAACCTGAAACTTGTTTCGCCTTCGGCAAGATTAATCCTTGAACTAATTTCCTACATTTGCGCCCTGTAATTGCTAAAATGGTAATAAAAAAAATAGAACGTCCTCACCTGGTTCATACCTGCGAAACGACAATTCGTTTCAGCGAAGTGGATTCAATGCGGATTGTATGGCATGGTAATTATCTTAAATTTTTCGAGGACGGCAGGGAGGCTTTCGGAAAGCAATACAGCATCGGTTATCTCGATATGTTCGACAACGGATTGATGACCCCTATCGTGGAAGTGAGCTGCAGTTACAAAAAACAACTGAACTACGGTGATACGGTAATCATCGAAACGGAGTTTATAAACTGCGATGCTGCCAAAATAGTTTTCCATTACAATTTATATCGCAAAAGCGATGGTGAACTTGTTGCTACCGGAAAAAGTGTTCAGGTATTTTTAGACCGGAAGGGTGAGCTTCTCCTTACAGTTCCCGATTATATCCTGGATTGGAAAAGAAAAAACGGATTGCTGAAAGTATGATCGAGAGGCAAACTTATATAGGTGGTACTAATATCATTACTTCCCTGGGATTTACGACCGAAGAAAATTTCCGGAATATCTTAACAGGGACGACAGGAGTGAAAACCGGAAAGTACGATGATCTTTATCCAGAAGAATTTCCGGCTTCACTTGTGAATTCTGCCGAACTTTTGCGGAGATCTGGAGAAATAAATATCAATAAGAATTATACCCGGTTCGAACAGATGATCATTCTTTCAATAGAGGATGCGATTTCGCGTTTTCCTGTCAACACACGAGCTTTAAACACACTCATTATTCTCTCGACAACAAAAGGAAATATCAGCCTGCTGAAAAACAACCATGGCTTTCACAAGGAACGGGTTCATTTGTGGAAGTCGGCCCGTGTTATCGGTGAATATTTCAAAACGGTTCAGACACCGCTTGTGATATCCAATGCCTGTGTTTCAGGAGTTATGGCATTAATAGCAGCTCACCGGCTGCTGAAAACGGATGGATTTCGGGACATCATCGTTTGCGGATGCGACGAGCTTTCGGAATTTATTGTTTCGGGATTTCAATCCTTCTTTTCACTGAGTAAGGATGTTTGCAAGCCGTTCGACAGGGAACGCTCTGGGCTTTCGTTGGGTGAAGGGGTGGCAACAGTAATCCTGACAACGAATAAGGCCAGCTTCAAAGGTCCGGTAATACAAATTGTTGGCGGTTCAGGAAGTAACGATGCGAACCATATTTCGGGGCCTTCAAGGACGGGTGAGGGACTTTATGTTGCAATTCAGGAAGTCCTGAACGGAAAAACCGATATTGATTTTATTTCTGCACATGGAACTGCAACAGCCTACAATGACGATATGGAATCCATTGCATTTACGCGGTGCGGTTTAAATGCTATTCCCGTCAACAGCTACAAGGGCTATATCGGCCACACTCTTGGTGCTGCCGGGGTGATCGAATCTATTTTATGTTTCGAAACCATGAGAAAGAATTTATTGGTGAAAACTTTTGGATTTGAAAATCCGGGAACAGCAGAAAAGCTGAATGTAATCGGTAAGAATGTCCCGGGAGCAATAAATAAAGTCCTGAAAACAGCTTCAGGTTTTGGTGGAAGCAATGCCGTAATTTTATTCGAAAAAAGCGATGGATAATCTTGTCATTTCATCATATAGCCTGATCCGAAAAGGAATTGTCATCACGCCCGTTGATCGTCTTGAATTTCATGACATTGCGAATGACGGGAAGTACCTGAAAGAGGTATTCAAACATCTTGGCGGTGACTATGCCAAATTTTATAAGATGGACCGGCTTTGCAAGCTGGCTTACCTTGCCTCCGAATTCCTGCTCGCTTCGGGCCAACATAAGAAATACAGTCCGGAGGAGGTGGCGATGATTTTTTCGAACTCAAATTCTTCACTCTATTCTGATCTCAAGCATCAGGATTCGATTGCCGATAGAAAAATTTATTTTCCGGAGCCGGCGACATTTGTTTATACTTTGCCAAACATCATGCTTGGTGAACTCAGCATCCGGCATAATCTGAAAGGCGAAAACATGTTTTTTGTCTCGGAAAAATTCAATTCCGGCGTGCTGAATGATTTTACGAAGTTGCTGCTGAGAAACGGCAGGCATAAAGCGTGTATTGCAGGGTGGGTGGATTATACAAATACCGGATTGCTTGCGGCACTATTTTTCATTGAGCCGGGTAAGGAAAGGACAGGTCAGGATTTTACACCGGAGTTATTGCAAAAGATTTTTGAACTTCAATAATTCATTTTTGAATGATGAAAAACGAAATAAGAATGGTGAAGTACTTTAGTCACACCTCCGGTTCAACCTGCTTAGTTATTTAGCTTATGTTTACTTACCGGAATATATCTTTTACTTTTTTACTGGTCATCCTTGTATTTGCTTTATCCGGCGTTCTTTTAGATGGAGGGTTTCAGGTTTCTGGCTACGGATTTCTGGTTTCTGGTTTCTGGTTACTGGCTTCTGTGTTGACAATTTTAATATTAGGATCTGTTTTTATCAGATGGAATTTTTACTTTTTCTCACATAATCATGGTGACCGGAGTTCTCCGGCGATTTCAATTACCTTTGATGACGGACCGGATGCAGCGACCACTCCAAAAATCCTTGATATCCTTGAAAAACATCAGATCAAAGCAACCTTCTTTTGTGTTGGAAATAAAATTGAAAAAAATCCTGATGTTTTTAAAAAAATCATTGACATGGGTCATGCGGTTGGAAATCATACTTACAGTCATTCACCCTGGTTTGATCTTTTTTCGTCAACAAAAATGGCAAGGGAAATTTCCATGACTGACGAAATTTTTTTTAATCTTACCGGAAAAAAGCCAAAGCTGTTCCGGCCGCCTTATGGAGTAACGAATCCGATGCTGGGAAAAGCCTTAAAAAAAACGGGCCATCAATCCGTAGCCTGGAGCCTGCGTTCGTTCGATACAGTGAAAAAACCTGAAAAGGTATTAAGGAAGGTCAACCATAAATTGAAAAATGGCGACATTGTTTTGTTTCATGACAGGATTCCTGAAACTGCCGGTATTGTTGAGCAATTTATCCTTGAAGCCCAAAAATCCGGTAATAAATTTGTTCCACTTGATGAACTGTTAAAAATTCAACCCTATGCATCTGTTCAATAAAATATTAAGGCAATTCATTTTTCTGCTTCTGCCCCTTGCTTTTCTTACGACAACAACCCTGTATGCTCAGCCCGATGGGTATAAACCTGTTACAGACCCGGGTTTTATAACGAAAAAGGTAAATGAAATTTCGGCATCCACCCATTCAATCAACTCAAATTTCATACAGGAAAAAAACATCTCCTTCATCGAAGAAAAGATCATCTCAAAAGGTATCCTATTATACCAGAAGCCTGATAAGCTCAGGCTGGAATACACGGAACCCTTTACTTATCTGATGATCATGACTGATGGCCGGATGATGACTGATAACGGCGATAAAAGATCGGAATATGATCTCAGGTCGAACAAAATGTTCAGTGAAATCAATAACCTTATCATCAGCTCGGTTCAGGGTAATATCCTGAACAACCCGGATTTTGGTTCAGCAATTTATGAAAATACGGAAAGCCTGTTTATCAGACTGACCCCTTTGAATAAAGAACTCAGCAAATACATCAAATATATTGATCTTTACATCAGTAAAAAGGACTATGCGGTTACTGAGCTGCAAATCACCGAACAACAGGAAGACTATACGATTATCCGCTTTATCAATAAAGGAATCAATGAAAACATCCCTCCGGATTCTTTTAATATGCAGTAGTTTTATAGCTTTGAACAGTTCCTGCAGCCCTGTTATTCAACGCGGCTTCACTAAACATTCTTGCCGGGAATTAACGATCATTCCTGTATTCCCTGATGAATTTGAAAAGGCATTGTATAAGGTTGAAATAGCTTTGAACAAAAAAAATCTTACGGGTTTGGCAATGATCAAGAAAATGAAGGAGACCAACTCCTTCAGAATGGTCTTTATGTCGGAAACCGGTTTGAAATATTTCGATTTTGAATTTATAAATAACGACAGTTTCCAGCAACACTATGTAATGGAAGCATTGAACAGGAAAGGCCTTATCCGCACGCTGACAACAGATCTTGGCCTTTTAATTAGTTCAAAGGGCAAAGGTAAAGTATTGAAGTGTTACCATTCTGAAAATCCATCGGAAGGATTGATAATAAAAGAGAAACACCGGGGGCGAAACCATTATTACTTTAAGGATAGAAACGGTGGGCCAAACAAAATCTATCGCAAAGCTTGTTTCTCACCTGCGACAACCGTCGAAATCAAATACGATTCTAAACGCATTCCGTCAAATATTATCTTTACACATGGGATCATTAATTTTAAACTGGAATTAAAACTATTAACCGAATGATTATTTCAACCAACGAAATATATAAGATCAGTTCCTTTAAGTCAGAAAATGACACCATTGAAGCCGCTGTAACCTTCAATGAAAAACATTCCATATTTACCGGTCATTTCCCGGGAAATCCCATTGTGCCGGGTGTGATACAGGTTCAGATAATCAAAGACCTGATGGAGAAAAGGCTGGAGCAAAAGCTGTTGTTGGTTCAGGCAAAGAACATAAAATTCATGAATATCATTTCGCCTTTAAAAAATCCGGGGACAGAGATCAAAATAAGTTTTCAGAAAAACGACGACCAAACTTACACAGTGCGCGCAAGCGTATATTCGGAATCAACGACTTTTATGAAATTCATTGGAATTTATAAACCTGTAAATAAATAGATTTCAAATGCGAGGAACAGAGAATTTGTTATGATTTATTTACTGTTGGCTATTGACCTAACCTGATTAATTCATAAAATTGCTTTGTAAGAAAGAGTAGGATTCCTCTCCGCCGGCTGGCGGATCGGAATGACATGAATGTGAGTCTATTGGAATTGGGGA
>JAGVPB010000049.1 GCA_020052415.1 Bacteroidales bacterium
AAAAAGAGTTGCAACACTATAACCTTTAAAAGGTCTAAAAACCTAAAATTCTAAAAGGTTCAATGCAACTTGATAAAAGAATGGGGACTATAACGGGGGGATAGGTCTCGATCCTATTCGGCTAAAAAGTTCACCCCATTCTTTTTTATTACAATTTTATAACAAAAATTTCTGAGTGCAAATCTAAAGGTTCGGCTGAGGTTCTACCTCAGTCGCTCATATCCATTCAGGCTCCAGCCTGTTAAAAACAAATCATCGTTCGGCTTAGGCTTTGCTTGGGTTGAACATTAGATTTGACTCAATTTTAATATTATTCCACAATTTCTAAAAAATATTTCTTAAAAAACTTGCATTCACCAACTTCAAAGTTGTATTTTTGTCAAAAATTTGTTAAATGTCAAACTTTATTTTAATTTTTATGTTTAATGATATCAAATCCAGAAGAAGTAAACACGTTTTTACGTGATTTCAAACTAAAGCATGAGTTCTTTGCCATCAGATTTATTGGAAGAAGCAAAAATCTCCAAACGTTACTCGACCTCGAAATTGACGAAGGTGATCGTTTAAAGTGCATTTTATCCCTGGAAACTAAAGATTATTATCGCGGCCCCAGCCCCGATCCGGATTTTCCTGAATCCGGTGAAGTTTGGGAATTTGGTACAAATGTTAAAAACACTGAAGTGTACATTAAAATTAAAATCGGAATGTTTAATAAATCCGTTATCTGCCTTTCATTTCATAAAGCAGAATTTGAAATTACCTATCCCTTTAAGTAGAATTGTTTAAAAATTTAAAAATATTTTGTATTGCTGTAAATACTTAAGTCGGTAATCAAAGGACAAAAGGAACAAGCAAATGAAAAAGCAAATGGAGTGCCCGTTATGTGATGGCATGGCTGACATCACGATCAAAAAAAACGAATTCATCCTCCGCAAAGAAAAATTCATGATCAACGAACACTTTTATAAGTGTCATAAATGTGGTGAAGAATTCACCACAAATGAGATTGATAAATTAAACCTCAATCAGGTCTTTAATTTATATCGTGAAAAGCATAGAATCCTTTTCCCCGATCAGATTGCTTATTTGAGAAATAAATATGGATTTTCTGCTGCTAAAATGTCCGAAATCCTTGGCTTTGGCACTAACCAGTACAGCAAATATGAAAAAGGGGAGATACCCAATGAAAGTAATGCCACCTTATTAAGCCTTATTCAGGACCCTGCTGTTTTTAAAAACCTGGTCTTGGGTAAAAAAGAACTGTTTTCCGAAACACAGTTTAACAAACTTATTGGAAATTTGAATTCACTAAAAAATTTAGAACACAGCCATTATTTAAAAAATCATTTTTGGTCTCCGTCAACTTATCCAAATCGTTTTACAGGTTTCAGAATACCTGATTACGATAAATTTGCCAATGTATCTGTTTATTTCATCGATAAGGTGAAGCCATTTATGGTTAAATTAAATAAGCTTCTCTTTTATGCCGATTTTTATCACTTTAAAAGAACCGGATTTTCAATAACTGGTACCCAATATCTTGCCTTTCAGCATGGCCCGGTTCCCGATAATTATGATATTTTATTCGGAATACTTTCACAGGAAAATATTTTAGGTCAGGAATATGTTGAATTTGAATTTTCCGATGGAGCAACTCGATTTTTCAGTAATATTAAATTCAATAGCGAAATCTTCGATAAAGAAGAACTCGAAACATTAGATGAGGTTCATAAGAAATTAGGGAAAGTAAAAACAACTGATATCAAAGATTTAAGCCATGATGAAATTGGTTGGATTCACAATCATAATGATAAGGAAATAATTAGCTATATGGAATACGCATTTTCTCTTAAAGCTATTTGATTCCCATAATTACAACATCTATACGTTTGCTTTGCCAATCCCTCAAATGTATCTTAACTCTTTATTCATGCTCGCTGGCAAGTGTTAGCTTTACTCCGTGTCTTAGGATCACTTGTACCCTAATACTCATTTCCTCCTCTGTGGTACTCAGTGCCTTCCCTGTGAACCTCTGTGTTATAAATTATATACTCCAGTCAAAAAATTCCCCGTCCATTAAATTCATTTCATTCGTCATTCACTTAAATCACTTGGGGGAATAAACCCGCCTATTTGAAAAAGGTTTAATGAGAAGCAGGAATGTAAGCAAAGTTTACAAATTTGAATATATGGTTGTACTACCATATTTCCCATCGTTTAAGGTATAAAAAGCAATCAATTATTTGTCAATGTTAAATTATTTAATAATTTTGAACTCTAATTCTTTAAAACTGTTATGAAAATTAGGCGATTGCAGTATAACATTGATTATACTCATATTCTTACTTTCAGAGAGGAATACAAACGATTAGTCTTACCTTATTTCGGTTTCGATAATCTTAGGTATGGTATTGATAATGAATATACAATAAATGAAAGTATTCGCTTAATCTTTGAAACGGAAAAGTTGGCGTTATCCATACGAAAAGAAGGAATAACATGTTCTTTTGAAGGAGATATTAAAGATGTAAAAAATCAATCTGGTCCCATTAAGTTTTTTTGGGATATTTATGATGGAATAAAAAAATTAGAAGGTTATAAAAAAACAAATAGACACAGTTTATTGCTTCATGCAGTTGATATCATTGATAAAGATGAAATTGACAAAATTTTAACCAATAATCCCTATTTAAAAATTAATCCCTTTAATAAGCTTGAAGAATTTGCTGCAGTCTATCACTTCAAAAAAGAGGATAAATTTTATAAATTTACCTTTGGCAATTACTCTGAAAAAGATATTAAGATATATGACTTGCGCCCTTTCAAAACAGAATATAATAAAGATCTTTTAGGAAGTTATGGATTAATGAGTCAGTTCGAACTATATGAAGATATAAGTAATCCTACTTTTTCAAGGTTTAAAGCGTTATTGACTGATGCAGAAAGTAAAATTTCATCATTTGAATTAATCACCAATGTCAAATAGAATCATTGAAGTCGAGGAAGGTTTGCTTAATCATAATTCTATCCCAGAAAGTAAAGGACTTATTCAATTTGAAGGTAATGATTCTGATGAAAGCAATTATGAAGGTGGCCAATTTCAGATAACCAAAAACTTTTTAAAGAATTTATTTGAAATTGATCGTAGATCTACAGAAATTAAATTATTTGAAGAAGAAAAACCTGCTGAAGAAACTATATCAACGGGAATTGATAAAGTAATTTTAAAAGGATGGAAAAATGTTGAAAATATTTCAGCAAGATTAATAGATAGCTTTGATAATACAGTCGTGCTTGAATGCCTGATTGATAAAGAAAATGGCATCTATGAAGAAAGAGAATTCAACAACTCCCTATTTGTTGATTATAAGAAAGAATTTGGAAGCCTGTTTCTATTACGAATTTTCGAACGGCAAAACGAAGTTAAATTACAAATACACAATGATCCTGGCTTAACATTAGCTGAAGACTTTCCAAAAACTGATTTCGTGAAAAAATATAGTAATAGCTTTCTATTCAAAAAGGAATAAATCTTGGCTTCGATTATTTTTAAAAACGTAGGGCAAGGTGATTCCATTATAATTGAATGGAATTTTGAGGAAAAAAATAAAATTGGGATAATTGACTGCAATTTATATGAAAATTCAAATCCTATCCTTAATTATCTTTCACAAAAAGACTTAAAAGAGATCGAATTTATAATCCTTTCGCATTTTCATTACGACCACTTTTCCGGATTTCCAACCCTTTTCAAATATTGCTTTGAGAAAGGGATAAAAATAAAATGGTTTCTTCACACACTTTCTGAACAAGTTTTGCATATTTACAATAAACTTGTTCCGACTAAAAAAGTTGAGAGATCTATTGAAGGATTTTTTAGCTGGTTAGAGTTGCTAAAGAATAAAATTGAATTTGATATTTCTGTAAACTATCATAGTATTCCTATACCATTAACAGACAAAATTTTGTTGAGTTTTTTCGCACCAAGTGAAAAGACAGGTATAGCGATTGCTAAACAAATAAAGAGAAAAGTAAATAGAAAAGAGTTTTGTCGAGCTGATTTAAATAAATTTTCTACCATTACATATATTAGAAATAATGAAAAGGGAATACTGATTACATCTGATGCTGTAAAAGCTCATTTTCGAAATCTACACAATCTACTGGACAAAGAAATTGTACTTGTTCAGGCACCTCATCATGGCTCCTTTGCTAATATATACCAGGATTTTTGGAGTAAATTGATTAGAAAAAAAGAATGTCCTGCTGTTTTTTCAGTAGGTTATAATCCCAAAGATAAATTACCAAACATTGAAAGTGTAAAATTTTTTGATGGATTGGGTTTTGAGATTTTTTCCACTAATTCTGTTTATGGCATTTCTGATTATATTAATCAAATAAACTTAAATCAATCTAATTACCAGCTTGATAAAAAAACACAATACTTAAATTATTTTTCGAAATTAAGAAAGGCCCAAAATCAACTCGGAAGTAATTCCAAATTTGAAGGTGATAAGAAATTTGAAATATTTAATTAGTTTACCTCTGTTCGGTGTAGTCTTTATGACATAGTCGCACTTAATCCTACCGCTCCTCCATTCTATTCGGAAATAAAATCTCTTTGTTCGGCTTAGGCTCTGCCCAAGTCGATCATATCTAAACCAGGCTTATGCCTGTAAAACCCTGTCAGCCTCCCTTTGGGCGTATTCTTGTGCGTTTGCCCTTTCTTTGACTGCCTACGTCGTCTATGTAACTTTTCCCCCAATCCGATGCAAATGTTCAAACTTGGCTTCTTGTGCATATTTCAGTCATCCAGACCCCCCAAATCAGTCATGTTGACACTCCAAATGTTATTGGTTCAATGACCGTGATAAGGTGACAAAATTATAATTTAAAATGTTCTCAAAAAAAAAAGTAGTCAATAAAAATTATATCTCATCAATATAATTATACAAAATTTATAAAATGAAAATTTATAAATCAGATTTTTTGTTGCAACGAAATTAATACTGTATCGTAAGATTCATTTTAAAAAGTTCTTTAAACTTTTATTTAATGAAAAAAGTTACAAAAAAATATGGCTATTTAATAGATTTTTCATGTTTATTAAGATTAAAGATATAATAACCGGTGTAATAACTGGTATTCTTGCATCAATGATTTACTCTATGCTCATGTCTGGAATAAAAGAAATCAGTCTTTTCACATGGATTGGGAATAATTGGCGGGAAGTTGTTTATTTTTTGCTCTTAGTAAATTTGGTAGTACTGATTTTTTTTTATTTCTATAGAAAGAAAGTAGAATATATTGACATTCATTGCCCTAATTGCGGAAATTTGATCAAAAGGGAAATATTAGAGCGTGGAAATAGAGATATTACTTGTCCAAAATGTAATAAAAAATTTAAAATAACGATAAAAAAGAGACCTACAAGAATTAATATTTTATAGTTGAAATGTAGCTTTCAATAAATAGTGTTAAAGTTTTTATATTACTCCCTCTCTGGCAAGTGTTAGCCAGGTTCCGCGTGTGAGGATCACTTGTGCCTTTATCATAAAAAAAATAATTCTTCTTTTCTCCGTGACCCTCAGTACTCTCCGTGTCTCC
Source organism: Bacteroidales bacterium (assembly GCA_020052415.1). Taxonomy (GTDB): domain Bacteria; phylum Bacteroidota; class Bacteroidia; order Bacteroidales; family JAADJA01; genus JAADJA01. Next base: position 5,608 of record JAGVPB010000049.1, read on the forward strand.
GTTGTTTCCCCTTTCCCTCTGTGCCTCCTCTGTGTTCCTCTGTGGTTAAAATATTCCACCCATTAATGCCCTTGCAAACCAGCTCGGTTTCTATCCAGCTACCCTCTACAGGTCAATCAACTCAGCCAACCTCACCATCTCCCGCCTTCAACAAATATCCCATGCCCTCAACCACAACTTCTTCATTTATTTCATCGAAAACACCGGCTCCTCCGAAGAACAACTACTCAAACTCGCGTCCGAAAACAAAGAACTCACCCTCAAAGTCGCCTCCCTTCAGAAAGAAATCACCTATCTCCAGGAAATCGTCTCCCTCTTAAAAGCACATCATCAACCTTAATTAAAAACTATTTCCCATTTCCCTGTCGAAGCGAAGCGAAGATCCCGCCATTTTCGGCGGGACTCCACGCTCCATGCTCCCCGCCTTTCCTCATTTTTTTATCCCGCTCCCTGTAACCAAAATTTTCCAAAACAGTTTAATAATCTACTTTAATTTTTTATGGAAAGCAGCATCATTCACGGAAAGAACAGGTTTTATAAAACAGTTGAGGGATTGAACTGTGAATTGGAATATATGATCTGCGATAATAACACTATTAATTTTTTCCACACCTATGTACCTGAACCCCTGAGAGGCAGAGGAATTGCGAGAGAGATCATCAGGGAAGGGATTGACTATGCTATTGAAAACAATTACAGGATTATTCCAACTTGTTCCGCAGTAAGAAAGTTTATGGATCGTAATCCTGAATACAGAGAATTAATCATGAAGTAGAGATCGGCAGAATGGCATTGATTGACCCCCTGAATTTTTTCAGGTTACATAAAAAAGCCCTCTCGCGCACCGCGAGGGGGCTTTGATTTACACTGAAACTTGACAGATCCCGCCACAGGCGGGAGCTGATTAGTTTCAGTTATACTGAGCGATCGGGTTTGACTTTTTATGCAAACCCGATCAGCCGAAGTATATATCCTCAGAACCCACTATATATCCCACGTTTTACCACTGTTCAAAAGATCGTCAACTGTTTTAATCGGATTTGTTTCCATTTCAGAAAGTATAATTTGGTCCATCCTCGATTCATAAGTAAAATCAGCTACCGACCTTATCACACCCAATACCACCGGGAAAGCCGGAGGAGCCATCTTTGCAAGCATCACCTGGATACCCGGATCACGCTGATATTTATCATGAATAAGGAGGTCTTTTTCTGTGATGCCATTTTCACCAATCCTTACGACCTCAAGATGCGTCCCTTTTAAAATTATACCTTTATCATTTTCTTTTCCGAATATCATTGGCTCGCCATGGCGTAAAAATAACTGGTTCTCATCCTTGGTTTCCTTTGAAGTTACATCTGCATGAACATTATTATAGAAAATGACACAATTCTGGAGGATTTCAATCAATGAAGTTCCCTTATGGCGACCTGCCTCCAGCATGATTTCACTCATCATTTTAGGATTGTTATCAACTGCCCTGGCAAAAAAAGTTCCCTGCGCCCCGATTGCTAATTCACCGACATTAAAAGGATGTTCAATAGTTCCCTGGGGAGAGGTCTTTGTTTTTTTGCCCGCAGGAGTAGTAGGAGAGTACTGCCCTTTCGTCAAGCCGTAAATCTTATTATTGAATAACATTACGTTGATATCGAGGTTTCTTCTAAGCAGATGTATAAAATGATTTCCGCCGATCGCAAGCGAATCTCCGTCGCCGGTAATCATCCATACGTGCAGGTTGGGATTGGTTATCTTAATACCGGAAGCAAGCGGTGCTGCCCTGCCGTGGATCCCATGAAAACCATAAGTTTTCACATAATAAGGAAACCTTGAAGAACAGCCAATACCTGAAACCACAACGACATCCTGTTTGCGAATACCAAGTTCGGGTAATACTTTCAGAAATGATGACAGGATGGCATGATCGCCGCAACCGGGACACCATTTTACCATCTGGTCGCTTGTAAAGTCTTCTTTGGTTAGTGTAGTTATTTCCTGAATTACATCTGCCATGATTACTTTTCCTCTAATATTTCATTGAATTTATCAACCAATTCCTTTACCATAAAGGGAAGTCCCTGAATTTTATTATACTGATAAAATCTGAATTTTTGAAAATTCATACGCAAATAAAGCACGAACTGGCCTAAATTCAATTCGGGTACAATAATTCGCTTAAATCTTCCAAAAATTTCTTCAGTATTATTGGGTAACGGATTGATATAATGAAAATGAGCAAGGCTGACTTTTTTGCCGGCATCCTGCATTTCCTTTACAGCTTCGATCATTACACCATAAGTGCCACCCCAGCTCACCACCAGCAGGTCACCGCTATCAGGTCCGAATATTGTCTGAGGTTCGATATAATTAGCCACCCTTTTCACTTTTTCAGCCCTCAATTCGCACATGAGCTGGTGATTTTCAGGATCGTGGGAAACATTTCCGGAAATATTTTCTTTTTCAAGCCCGCCAATTCTATGTCTTAATCCAAGTGTTCCGGGTATAGCCCATGACCTGTTTAATTTTTCCGGATTTCTGAGGTAAGGACGGTAAATCAAATCTTCTGCCTCCACAATAGGTGGTTTAATAGGTGGAAGATCAGTCATTTTTGGTATTTTAAAAACTTCGGAGCCGTTGGCAATATATCCGTCGGAGAGTAAAATTACTGGAGTCATGTGTTCCATTGCAATCTTACCGGCTTCATAAGCATAATAAAAACAATTGGAGGATGAGGATGCTGCCAGAACCACCACAGGGGCTTCGCCATTACGTCCGAACAAAGCCTGCAGCAAATCCGACTGCTCCGATTTTGTCGGCATTCCGGTTGATGGCCCTGCCCGCTGTACATCAACAATTACTATCGGAAGTTCAGTCATAACAGCCAGGCCAATTGCCTCAGTTTTAAGCGACAGTCCAGGCCCGGATGTAGAAGTTACTGCAAACGCGCCGGCAAAACTTGCTCCTATTGATGAAACGATACCTGCAATTTCATCTTCAGCCTGTAAAACTTTTGCACCTAAAGACTTATGGATGGAAAGTTCCTGTAATATTTCTGTTGCCGGTGTTATAGGATATGATCCTAAAAACAATTTCCTGCCGGATTTTTCGGAAGCTGCAAGTAGTCCCCATGCGGTAGCTATGTTGCCTGTAATATTCCGGTATTTTCCTTTTGAAAGTTTAGCAGGTTCAACTTTATAAGTTATACTGCTCAGTGCCTCAATAGTATCAGCAAAGTTATATCCCGCTCTTAATATCCGTTTATTGGATTCGATGACCAGCGGATTGGCCATGAATTTTTTCTCAAAATATTCATCAGCAGAAGAAAACTCCCGGTTAAAAACAAAGAACATGATTCCCAAAGCGAACATATTCCTGCTTTTCAATATCATTTTAATATCAAGCCCAAGATCTTCACAGCTTTTTTTTGTCAATGAACTTATAGGAGCTTTAATGACATTATATTCGGTGAGTGTACCATCAGTCAATGGATTATTTTTATAGCCTGCTTTTTCAAGCGATTTGTCGTTAAATGTTTCAGTATCAACAATGATGGTTCCGCCTTTTTTTACCCACATCAGATTTTTCTTCAATGGCGCCGGATTCATAGCTACAAGAACATCGGCCAGATCGCCGGAGGTAAAAATCTCCTTATGTCCAAAATGGATCTGGAAACCTGATACACCGGAAACAGTGCCTTGAGGAGCACGGATTTCGGCTGGGTAATCGGGAAAAGTCGCAAAATCATTTCCCGCAACTGCTGCTGCTTCGGAAAAAAGTGTTCCGGTAAGCTGCATCCCATCGCCTGAATCACCGGCAAACCTTACCACGACGTTTTCCAACTCTACCACTTTGTGTCTTTTGGTAGTCATCATTTATGTTTTAAAACTGCGCAAATTTAAATGTTTTATTTTGTTATGATCACAGAAAGTTTACAAATTTTCGACACAATAATCCCGGTGATTTTCAGGTTACAATTTCACCTTTCCCTTTATTTATAGGTATTCCACTCTTGAGAATATTAACTATTCTCCAAACCAATAGAATACGCACACATTAAATCAAAAAATGTCACGTTAAAAAAACGTTAAATTTAAAACCGCATATAATGAAAGAGAAAAAAATGTCGTTTTAAAAATCCTTGTAAAAAAGTATTCTTGGTAAATATGGAAAATTTTTCTATATTGTAGATTGAAGCAGTAAACAATAATTCTATAAAAAGCTAAGAATGAATAAGATGAACAAATGGCATACAATTGGCGGTAATTTTTTTAATCAGCCAAAACACAGAATGTCTGCGTTCAAATACATGTTGTGAAATCAAAAACTTTATACCATGCTTAAATACACAGAGATTATTTTACAAAAAGTAAGTTTCAATAAAGAATTGTTTAATCTTGAACTTCGTAAATCTGTAAAATGGCTGAAAAAGGAAGAAGCCGCGATTCTCAGAACCTGGTGTATTATTAACTTTGGGGCGGTTTATATGGATGTGATCAACGAAGCTTTTAACTGATCAATCGTTATCACTTGCAAACCATTCAGCATAGCAGGTAGTCGTTTCTCTCAACCTGAGACTAAATAAATTTAAATGGGAAGGAAGTTGTTTTCTTATCCTTTCCGCAAAATCCGAAACAAGATTTTCACTTGTAGGTTGATATTCAACAAAGATTACTTTATCAAACAGTTCAGCAGATTCTTTGAAATATTCATGCGGTGTTTCCTTATTCAGGACCAAAGCATGGTCAAAAATATCCACCACCTTATCTCTGACAATTCTTTTTAAATCACCGAAATCAATGACCATTCCGAGTTTCGGATCCGGGGTTGAGCTATTCGGCTTACCTATCACAGTCACAGCCAATCCATACGAATGCCCGTGAACAAATTTACACGAGCCATCGTAACCCAAAAGTGCATGAGCCATTTCGAATGTAAATTCCTTTGTAACTCTGATATTTGCCATAGTTTCCATTGAATTTAGCTGACAAAAGTAGAACAAAAACAGCAACTCCCTTGTTTTAGTATTTTTGAAGAAAAAATACCTTATTATGAAATTCGTTGGAGCTCATGTCAGTGCCTCAGGTGGAGTTGAAAATGCACCTGTTAATGCTCATGAAATCGGAGCAAAGGCTTTCGCTCTCTTTACTAAGAATCAAAAGCAGTGGTTTTCAAAACCATTGACACAGGAAAGTATTGACCTCTTCGTGGAAAATTGTGCCAGGTATGGCTTTAATCCAAAACATATAATGCCACATGACAGCTACCTCATCAATCTGGGAAATCCGGTAAAAGAAAACCTTTCAATGTCGCGAAAAGCATTTCTTGATGAAATGCAGCGTTGTGAATTACTTGGACTCCAATTGCTCAATTTTCATCCGGGAGCTCATTTGAAACAAATATCGGAAGAGGAATGTCTGAGTCTTATTGCCGAATCTGTTAATATTGTCCTTGATAAAACCAAAGGAGTTACAGCCGTAATCGAAAACACAGCAGGCCAGGGAAGCCATGTAGGATATAAGATCGAGCACCTGAAATATATAATTGATCGAGTTGAGGACAAGAGCCGGGTAGGAGTATGCATTGATACTTGTCATTCTTTTACATCAGGTTATGACATAAAAACAGAAGCAGGTTATAAAAAAACCTTTGATGAATTCGAGAGAATCGTTGGTTTTAATTTCCTGAAAGGAATGCATATTAACGATTCAAAGAAAGAGCTTGCTTCACGAGTTGACCGCCACGACAGCCTGGGAACCGGTTTTTTGGGTGAAGAAGTTTTTAAGCGAATAATGAATGATCCCAGGTTTGACGATATTCCTTTGATCCTCGAAACACCTGATGACAGTCTTTGGGAAAAGGAGATTAAATTGTTGTATGGGTTAGTTGAATAAAGGGGATTGATATTGTAGGGATATTTCATTAAATTAAACTATTTTTTAATCAAAATATAGTACCTTTGCTGACTAAATTTACGTAAATATGGTCAGTGATATACCCAGATTATTGGAAAAATCAATCATTGTAAGTCTTAAACCAGGTATCGTAACAGGGTTGTTTGGCGCACGGCGAACAGGAAAGACTTACCTTATGGAGCAAATTAAGAAGAAAATTGAAGGCAAAAGAATTTTAATGGTTCAGGGCGACAACCTTGATGCTGCAGAAATTTTATCCAGTCAGCGATTAGGTACACTTAAGCAGTTTACATCGGGTTATGATTGTCTTTTTATTGACGAAGCTCAAAAAATTCAAAACATTGGCAACAGTTTAAAATTGATAGTTGACACAATTCCGAAAATGATCTTGTTTGTGACTGGATCATCTGCATTTGATCTGAAAAATAAAATCAGAGAACCGCTAACAGGCCGAAATAAGTATTTTTATCTTTATCCCATTGCGCAATGTGAGCTTAATGAAGATTTTCTTCAATCAAAACAAAATCTAGAAATTCGGTTGATTTATGGATCCTACCCGCAAGTAATTATAGCTGATAACGACAGGCAAAAATCCGATATCCTTGAATCCATTAAAAACGGAGTATTATTAAAAGATATCCTTGAATTGGACAACCTCAAAGACTCGATTTTTATTCTGAACCTGTTGCGAATGATCGCATTTCAAATTGGTAATGATGTTTCCCTTAATGAATTGTCAAATTCACTTGGTGTCAGTAAAAATACAGTAGCCCGGTATCTTGAACTGCTTGAGAAATGCTATATTATTTTTTCTCTTCAAAGCTTTAGTCGAAATCTTCGGAAGGAAATCATTCGGTCAAAACGATATTTCTTTTGGGATAACGGTATCAGGAATATCATCATTTCCAATTTCAACCGTCTTTCAACACGTGATGACATTGGCAGATTATGGGAAAATTATTGCATATCCGAGCGGCTGAAAAGGAATCATTACTTATCGAATATCTGTAATTATTATTTTTGGCGAACTTATGATCAGCAGGAAATTGACCTGATTGAAGAGTCGGGAGGTAAGCTTACGGGATATGAATTCAAATGGTCAGAAAAAAAATCAAGGATCCCTGAATTGTTTTTAAAAACGTATGATCATTCAGCCTTTAAACACATTCATCCTCAGAATTATCTTGAATTTATTTCCTGATTAAATTAACTTCTCTTAAAAGTCAAGGCTCAAACTCAGATAAAAAATAGAAGGTTGTATCATATAATCTTCAACACCCCAGGCAAGGTCGGCGCGGATAAAATAGCCCAATAACCGGGTTCGTGCTCCAAAACCAAATCCGCCAACAATCGGTTCTTTCTGAACCTTAACAGTTACATTTAATGGCGATTGCCGGATGTTGTTTGTATATAAAAAATTATCCTCCGAATAGGGATGAAGCCCCGTCCATGCTGTACCGATGTCACCGAACCCTACCATCTGGAAATTATTCATAAAATCCGACTTGATCGGACGGTTGGCAAAATACCTGAATACAGGGAACCGGATTTCACTATTAAAGACGGCAAAGCTGTTCCCGTTTCGGATATTCTGATCGAATCCGCGAAGATTCGTAGCAAGAGTTTGATAAGCATAATCCTGGTTTTCTTGATCAATCGGAGTATGGGTATTGAATTTTGGAAATAACCAGTTATCTACGCTTCCCATATAATAGATTAATTTGTTATTCCCAAAGGACGAACTTACTGCAAACCTGTTTGCCCATATTAAAGTCCTGTGTATTCGCTGATAATTTCTGATATCAAATCCTACAACCTCCAGGTTCTTATTATCATTTTCAAGGATGTAATAGTATTCTCCAAAAAGTTTAAATCTTGTTCCGACAAAAAGATTGACCCCAAGGTACTTGGTATTGTCATAAATTAGTTCACCTTTAATGCCAAAAAGATTCCGGTAATAGTTTGCACTGTCAAGGTTATTGGCATCGGTCGAAAGATGAACGGTCATATCATTCCGGTAAGAGGCAGTACCTTTTAAAGCTAAAACCGGACTGAAAGGATATTTTAGAACGTAATACAACTCATGGGAATAAATTCGATCAATCTGGCTGTACTGATCATAGTTTTCAACCGAGTTCCTGTGAAATACAATTTCCTTGTCCACGCGTTTTTTAAGATTGGCAAAGCTAAGCAGGTATTCATTGTTTACGAGATTCAGATTAAGCCTGATTCCTCCGACAATCCTGTAATCTTCCAAAAGGTCGGTCACGCCGACTTTGAACAAAACGTTAAATCCCGGATTTAGGAAAATGGGTGACGAACCACCTGTAAATGGCTGATAATTCTGGTTCAGATAAGAGAAATCAACCTGAGTTACAATCTGATTTATAAAATATTCGACATTATAATTTAACCGCTTTGGCGGTTCGTCTTCGTCCGCTTCTTTCTGACCGGGCAAAGGAACACTGATCATAGTGAAAGTCCTGTTTTTACCGTCTTTTACCTGGCTTCCCGGCTGATTAAATTCATAATTGCTGATATTAATTTTTTCGGATGTATTTACAGAATCCGAAGAAATTATTTGCTGCATCTCCCTGAGAGCGTCGCTTTGCCGTACCGTCGTAAATCCTCTTTTTTCCTTTGCCTGACCATCAACTTCCTTTGCACCATCAGCACCCTCAATCTTTGGTTTTTTACCGTACTCCTCAACTAACTGATCCATGTACTGAGTGTTTTCGAGGGATTTTGCTTCCATTGCTGAAGCAGGAAGGACATCAAAAACCTGCAAATAATTCTTTCGGTCTTTGTAAACTACCTGAACATATTTATTTATTTCAGGGACAATGTCCTGTTCAAGAATATTCCTTGAATAATCGGTCACCGGAAATGAATTGGTAAAATAGCGATAATGAGTGGTTGTATCAATATAATTTATTGTACTGTCGAAACGTCCTATAAACCTGTTGTAAATACCATTTTCATCACTTAAAAACGAGATGTATTTGTTTTCATATTCCATGGCATGGATTTCACTTGCAAGCGGTGTCCTGGTCACCCTGCGCAGAATCACATCCTTTTCGCGGTAATTGTAAAGAAACAAGTCGTATTTTTTCTGAGTTTCACCAGGTTTATATTTGCTTTCAAAGCGGATGGTGTCGGTAATCCTGTTTGAACTAAAGATAATTTCTTTTGAACCATTGACAAACCGGGGATACAGGTCATCGAAATTATCTTTGGTTATTTGTTCGTAAGAGTTGGCACCGATATCATAAACAAAAATATCCGACTGTCCGTTTTGTACCGCCGACATCACCATACTTCGGCCATCAGGTGAATAAGCCATACCGAGGACTTTTTCAAACTGGTAAAGAATCACAGTTTCCATTTTCTTATCGTCCATCAGGTAATAATACAGGAAAATTTCACCCTTTCTTTCAACCAGAATTGCTAAAATTTTACCTGTTGGATGCCAAGCCAGTAGCGGATAAGAATAATCAATTTTATCTTCAAGCCGGTAACCTCCTTTCTTAATTTTTTTAACCTTGCCCGTTTTTGTATTTTTCAAATACACTTTATATTGCCCGAAATTATTGTAGGTGTACGCCAGATAATTACCATCCGGACTAAGTTTAAGCTGACTATAAATGCGCTGTGATTTGACCTTTTTAAGAATGGACCCTGTTGGAAATTCCCTTGTTGAATCTTCCGACGTATAGAGTTCCTTGTAGTAATTCAGTGCTTCGCTCTGCAAGTTTTTAAATGATATTCCAAGTACATAAAGAAACCCGCTTTCCAGCCTCCGGCTTACTTTGGCCATATAAATGATATTGGAAATCGTGGATGCACCATATTTTTGGGCTATGTACCTCCAGAAAGCGTGTCCGGCAAAAGTTGCTTCTTCACCTGTAAGCTGATTGAACTTTTTGAATTTACCGGATAATATCCCGTCTTTAACTCTGTTATCAATATCGGTATTCCAGTCTTCTGAAATATATGAAACCAGGCCATTCATATACCAATCAGGGAATGGAAACAACGAAGTGTTTTTCATTTGAGAACCAACAGAACTGCCATATAATAACTGGTTAACTATAGATTGTGCCACACCTGCCCGGATTTGCCTCGCAAAATTTTCATGGCTGCCGTCGAAATAAACAAAAACTTTTTTCCCTATGATTTGGGTTACACCTCCTGTATTGTACTGTTCATCATTGATTAATCCGATGTTGCTTTGCTTCAGGTCGGTAAGATTATTGAATATGATGAATTGTATTTTGTCATCGAGTCCGGTGTCTAATTTATCCTCAATATCATCCAACTGGTCCTCAATATATTTTGCGGCAAAAAAAGCAAGTTCCTTACCTCCCAAATAAAAATAAACATCGAAATTGTCATATTTATAGTAAGTCCAGAAAAACTCTTTGTACTGAACGCGGTTTTTGCCAAAACTCATCTGGGAGCCATTATAAAACTGGGCATAAGAACCCGTGGCAAAAATCAGCAGTAAAATACCGGTAAGCAGTATCTTAGTAAATACATATGTTGAATTCAATAGTAAATTCTTTGCCATAATTCTTGACTCAGGAAGAAAAAAACAGTCAGCTAAAATAAACAAATTATTTGCCTTTCTATTGCTTAAAACGCCTGAAATTAATAAAGGTTTTGAATTGATGCCCTTTATTTTTAGATTGCGGAATTATTCTGGAAATTTTCTTCTCAGAGTTTAGAGTTCAAAAATTTCAACTGATTTAAATTGACCGATTTTATTTCTGAGATAGGATTCAATGTTATTTTTCACACCTGCTTCTTTTTTATCGAGCATAAGATATTTTGCGCCTGATTTAATTGCTTTACCGATCATAACACTGTCATTGGAAATCCCATAATTAGTCCAGCCTTTCTGGTTCATTAAATACAAACTGACATTAATACTGACATCAGATAAAGAAATTACCTTATCCTCCTTTTTAATACCCAGTGAGCGCAAATAGGGAGAGATTTCTTCATAAACTTTCATGTTTTCAATATACTCATGGTTTTGCCATCCTGTAATGCTGTACCTGTCTTCTATTCTCCTACGTGCAAAATCTACATTATGTATCAAAAAGGCTAATACAATAATTTTAAAAACCAGGGAATTAAATATGTTCGTGAAACTGTTTTTCAGGAGAAGTAAAAATGTCAGTAATATGAACGGGACCAACACCAATAAGTCGAGTGTATAATAATCGTGATGCTGCAATGCCTGAAAAAACAGGATGATAAACAAAAGAAATCCTAATGAAATCAAAGAAGTTAAATAAAGTAAAACCTTATTTGTTTTCCGGGAAAATATCCAAATGAATATAAACATTATTATAAAAATCACCTGCGTTTCTCTCCTGAAATAATCCCATCTTATGTGAATCAATATAGCATTAATTACCTCGGTGATTCGGGACTGGTCAAGGTCCCAGATGGGTAAAATCCCGATTAAAAAAACTCCGCCATTATAGATGGAATTATAATGATGAGCATAGAGATACCATCCAATCTGAACCAGCAATACTCCTAACAAAGGGAAAATCTGACTTTTTGGATTTTGAAAAATTTTTCTTCCTTCTGTAAGTTTAAAATTGAACAGATCAAGGATAAAAACAACCAAAATGGCCATGAAACTCAGTAAGGAAGAGATTTTAAATAATCCTGAGAGTGTGTAGGCTATTGCCATCAAGTACAAATATTTATTCTTTGAAGTTTTGTAAAATCTGAAAAAGAAATAAAGACCAATTAAAGCTATTGAAAATGCAGGCGCATTCATCAAAAAATTATTCGCATAGTACACAAGCATCGGTGAAGTAAAAAGAAACAGAGTAAAGGCCATTGAAAGGACCGAATCTTTTAAAACCGCCTCAAACACCTTGAATAATGCAAACAAACCGGTATAAAAAATTAATAGCACAATCAGCCTGAAAATATAGTCCTGATGGCCAATTATTTGCCAAATTTTAGCTACCAAATAATAAATTGCCGGGAATTCACTTATGGTTTTACCGGTGCCGTCATGCCCAAGGTTATGTATAGCAGGCTCAAAAAAATTATTACCATCCTGATAATAGTTCAGGGTTATTGATAAGCAGTCGCACTGTCTCCATAAGTGCAGGCTTTGCGGGGAAAGAAATAAGATGTTGTGGTAATGATAGATGAAACTCATTACAAGCACCAGAATTATAAAAATCCATTTCGAATATTGAGGGAAATAAGAATGGTCTTTAATGTATCTGTTCAAGTTGTCTATCATTATGGTGTGTCATTAACAGTACAGCATATAACAATACACTATTTTGTTACAGATTTATATATAGTTCAATTTTAAAAATAATTTAGTCCAATTTTAAGACTGCAAGGAACGCCTGTTGCGGAACTTCAACATTGCCGACCTGCCTCATCCTCTTTTTACCTTTCTTTTGTTTTTCGAGGAGTTTCCGTTTTCGGGTAATATCTCCGCCATAACATTTGGCTGTAACGTCTTTGCGCAGCGCCTTAACCGTTTCGCGGGCAATAATCTTGGAACTGATGGCAGCCTGAATGGCTACATCATATTGTTGACGCGGAATAAGCTCACGAAGTTTTTCGCACATTCTTCTTCCAAAACTATAAGCATGGTCAAAATGGATCAGGGTCGAGAGTGCATCAACTGTTTCACCATTCAATAATATATCCAGCTTAATGAGCCTGGCTTCCTTGTATCCTGACTGAAAATAATCGAATGAGGCATAACCTCTGGATATGCTTTTAAGTTTGTCATAAAAATCAAAAACGATCTCACTCAAAGGCATTTCAAAGGTGATCTCAACCCTGTCGGTGCCGATATAAACCTGGTTCTTTAGTACACCGCGCTTGTCAATGCAAAGTTTCATAATACTTCCAACGTATTCCGACTTCGAAATAATCTGGGCAATAATATAAGGTTCTTCGATGTGGCCGATATACTTTTGATCAGGCATTCCCGAAGGATTGTGAACTTCGATGGTTTCGCCCTTGTTGGTGATCACGTTAAACGATACATTCGGTACGGTTGTGATCACACCCATGTCGAACTCACGGTCGAGCCTTTCCTGGATGATCTCCATGTGAAGAAGGCCAAGAAAACCGCAGCGGAAGCCAAACCCAAGCGCAGCAGAAGATTCCGGTTCAAAGGTGAGTGAAGCATCATTCAACTGTAATTTTTCAAGTGACGACCTCAGCTCTTCATATTCATCCGCATCCAGCGGATAAATTCCTGCAAATACCATGGGTTTCACATTTTCAAAACCGGCTATTATAGTTGGACTGGGCCGGTCAACATGTGTTATGGTATCACCGACTTTTACTTCTTTGGATGTTTTAATTCCCGAAATGATATATCCTACATCACCTGCACTAAGCTGTGGACGTGGTTCGGGTTTTAACTTCATCACTCCAACTTCATCAGCGTTGTATTCTTTGCTTGTTGCTATGAATTTTACAAAATCATTTTTATGTATTGTGCCGTTCTTGATCCGGAAGTAAGCGATGATTCCCCTGTATGAATTAAATATCGAATCAAAGATAAGCGCCTGCAATGGAGCCTCCGGGTCGCCTTTGGGACAAGGAATTTTCTCAATGATCTTATCGAGTATCTTGTCAACCCCATAACCGGTTTTGCCACTGGCTTCGATAATATCATCCCTGCGACATCCGATCAGGTCAACGATCTGGTCTTTTACTTCTTCCGGCATGGCTGCTTCCAGATCCATTTTATTCAGAACCGGAATTATTTCAAGGTCATGTTCAAGAGCGAGGTAGAGATTCGAAATCGTTTGTGCCTGAATACCCTGGCTTGCATCCACAATCAGTAAAGCGCCTTCACATGCTGCAATTGAGCGTGAAACTTCATACGAAAAATCAACATGTCCGGGAGTATCTATCAGGTTCAGAATAAATTTCTCCCCTTCGTGTTCATATTCCATTTGAATGGCATGGCTTTTAATGGTTATGCCCCGCTCGCGTTCAAGGTCCATATCGTCAAGCACCTGTTCCTGCATTTCGCGGCCGGTAATTGTACCAGTAAACTCCAGAAGCCTGTCAGCCAAAGTACTTTTACCATGATCTATGTGTGCAATAATGCAGAAATTGCGAATGTTTTTCAATGCTGTTATCCCTTATTTTGTTTGGAGGCAAAGGTAAAAATAGTTTACGATTTTTTGGATTAAAGTTTGAGTCCACTCCGAAAAGTCATTTATTGTCATTGCGAACGTAGTGAAGCAATCCGTATGTATTGTTGATCAACAGATTGCTTCAGGCTCCGCCTTCGCAATGACGTTCCACAATACTTTTCGGAGTGGACTCAAGTTTAAAAATGCAACTTATGATAATCGAATTTCTGGTTATCGGTAAATGCCTTGATGAGCTTGGCAATCCGGATAAAAATCTGAAGGTCATGCATGGCAAGCCAGCGTATGGCATCAGGCTTCCCCCGGCTCGCATCAGCAACAACTATCAGAAAGTGAAATTTGTAACGGGCCAGCCATTCATAAGCTTTCTTATCATTTACAATGGCCATATCAAGTGCCGCATAGTGAGGATAGCCATTGTTCATAAGCCACTGAAATGCTTCGTCGCTACCACGAATGGCTTTTGACAGGGCAGCCAGTTCAGGATATCCATGCTTTAACAGCCAGTTGAATATTTTATCATTCCCGTTAATGGCCTCACCAAAAGCGACCAGGATTTTTGCAGAATAATCTGTGAGTTGTTGAAGTACCAATTTATTAATTTATAAATCAAAATTAATGATACAGAAATATGTAACCTGATATTTCCGACCGAATCATTCTAAAAGTAAGTTTTTGTCTTTATTCCAACAGCATTAACCCTGTCACTTATGACTTCCAGCTCCTTTTTGGATATTTTTTCAAGTCCGGCAACCGGTGTATCTCTTGCTATCGGATAGATCATCACATAGCGCGGGGCGATTTCCTTTAAAACATCGAGCCAGGCAGCAAGTTCAAATTCAGTAGTGTTGTCAATGAAATTTCCATTGAATTTTCCGCGGATGAATAATGTCTGAATGATCTGACTGCCATTGTATTTTTTGATGTTATTTATAATCGTTGAAAGGGATAATCCTGCATAAGGCTGGTTCAGCTTTATAAAAGTATCCTCCACAACAGTGTCGAGTTTAAGCACATTGTTGTTAACTTTCTTCAAAGCTTCAAATACAGATTTCTTTCGAAGCATGGTGGCGTTTGACAGTACGGTGATTTCAGTTGCGGGGAAATATTGATCTCTTAAACTGACGACATCTTCAATAATACCTGTGAACTCAGGGTGAATTGTAGGTTCACCGTTACCGGCAAAAGTGATGTTATCCGGAGAATTTTCCTCAGCTTTCATTGCCTTTAATCGTTCCTCAAGTTTTGCAGATATGTCCTTTCTTTCTGGGAGAGGCTGTTTTTTTGAATTTTTTTTAAAAGTCCAGCCACATTCGCAATAGATGCAGTTGAAAGTGCAGAATTTATATCCTGAAGGCAATAGATTGATCCCGAGAGAAACACCAAACCGCCTGCTTTTTACGGGTCCGAAAATAATATCGTCAAACAGAAATGTAGCCATGAAGCTGAAATATATTCCATGCAAAAATAGTTTTATGCAGGAAATAAGGTTGAAGATATTGTTAGAAATTGTTAGATATTGGTGGATATTTGTTGATATGGATTGAAATAATTTTGAATGCCTTGAAACATGTTGAAATAGAATGAATTCATTGGATCAAACGAAGCAATCAATTTCCACTAATTTCTATTTATTGCTATAAATTTCATTTCATATATTTCCATAATTTTGAACTTTTAATTAACATGGCAACACTCAGCGAAATAAAACAGCCGATTCAATCCAACCTCGATGAATTCGAGAAGAAGTTCAGGGATTCGATGAAGAGCAATGTAGCATTACTTGATATTATTACCCGCTACCTTTATAAAAGGAAAGGCAAGCAGATGCGGCCCATGTTTGTCTTCCTGAGTGCTAAAGTAAACGGCGGGATCAATGAATCCACTTACATCGCTGCTTCACTGATTGAATTACTACATACAGCAACACTTGTTCATGATGATGTGGTAGATGATTCGAACGTGAGACGGGGATTCTTTTCGATCAATGCACTCTGGAAAAACAAGGTGGCAGTGCTGGTGGGCGATTTCCTTCTTTCAAAGGGTTTGCTTCTATCACTCGATAGTAATGAGTTCGATCTTTTAAAGATCGTTTCCGAGGCTACCCGTGAGATGAGCGAGGGCGAGCTGCTTCAGATTGAAAAAGCCCGCAAGCTCGACATCAGCGAGGATATTTATTTCGAGATTATCCGCAAGAAAACGGCCTCGTTAATCGCTTCCTGTTGTGCCGCGGGAGCTGCTTCGGTAAAAGCTGATCCTGAAATGATAAAGAAAATGAAGGCCTTTGGTGAAAATGTGGGTATTGCATTCCAGATCAAGGATGATATTTTTGATTATGAATCTTCAAACCGTTCGGGTAAACCTAACGGAATAGATATAAAAGAACGGAAAATGACCTTGCCGCTGATTTACCTGCTGAACCAATCGGATTTTGTTGAAAAGAGAAAGATCATCAACATTGTAAAGAACCATAACAACAATCCTGAAAAGGTCGCGATGGTGATCAATAAAGTGAATGAGAACGGAGGTATCGGGTATGCCCGTCAAAAGATGATCTCCTATCACGACAAGGCCATGCAAATCCTCGATGAATTCCCCGATTCCGAATCAAAGACTGCCTTGAAGCAGTTGGTGGATTTTACGATTGAAAGGAAAAAGTGAAAAGTTAATAATCCAAAGTTAAAAATTCCTCCAAAGGAGTCTTTTGGACAAAAACCAGGAATTCGTTCACTGACAATCTTCAAGAACTGGCAGAATAGAATTTACAATACCCATTTATGCGTATATTCGCTTTTCAAATTTAGCTGACATTGAAAGAAAATAAAATGTCCATTCCAGTTAATAAATCGGAAGCGGGTACACTTTTTATTCCTGTATTGCACTGACAATTCTCTGATTCCAAATCAAAAGCCGAACTGAAGTAAGGATGGTAAACTTTTATGCCTCTTTCTTCCCCATTCCCATTACCAGGCCAATCACAGCCCCGATAATAGCTGTAAACACTGTTCCGACAACAATATCAATAATCACAACATTCAGGCTGTTAAACATAGTGCTCATCGAATAAAAACTGAGATCGTAAGAGATGATCATAAATAAAGCTACAATACCGGCGATTCTGGCACCATCCAGCCAACCTTTTGTGTTCGACCAACTAAATATAAATGCAAGTAAAAATCCGGATGCAAAGTTTGAAATGATGAGAGCCCACCAGACCATTTCTTCCATCGGTCTTGATGCACAATTATTAAAGTTGGACTCCCAGAAATCCATTAACAGCACGCCGTAAACCAACCAGCCTAGAAGGAATGAGGCTACACCACCGGCTAATCCTCCTAATAAAATTTTGTTTGCTTTCATGTTGTAAAATTTTGTTTGTTATTATTATTAATTTTCGCCCATGAGAGGGTGGGTAAAAGTACAAACTTTATTTGTCTTTCTTATTAGGTATTAACCACCACAAGTTACAAACTTGCTGTAGTGTAGGGGCACCAGTCCTGCTTACGCACTTGCAAGGCTGGAAGATTTATCAGTCAAATGCTTGACACGTCTGCCGAAGACATGACTGGAGCCAGAGAAGTTATAATCTAAATATCAAATATCGAATTAATTATCCTTAATGCAACGAACACTAAAGCCGTGGTCCTTATCGTCGTGGATATGGTAAACACTGGCGTTGTCATTATCCAAGTACCGAATCCACGCGCCATCGGTACCGTACTCCGCAGAGTGCCAGAAGTAAGCGCTGTAGCCCAGATAATAGAAACCACCATCCATGCTGCGGTTGCCGCCCGGAAGAGCTGTAAAACCGCTTTCGTTGGTCGCTCCAGTATTAGGACTATGCCAATGGCTTGTACCTGTTTCTTTTAGTTTACCCCCGGCAACACTTTCGCCACCCAAATAGGTTGTCAGTGTTGTCCACTCGTCATCGGTGGGTACATGCCATCCGGAAGGACAAATATTAAGTGCACCTTTAACAGCATACCAATTATAAAGTCTGCCATAAGTATTGGAATTTGAGGGTATGTTATCGTAATCGCAGTAAGCCCCTGTTGAAAGGTTGGTCCATGCTGTGTTATCGGTTACATTGGATATATCTGTCCCATCACGGTATTTTGTGGTTTTCAAATTTTCAACCATCCAAATTTGAGTGCCAATCGTATCAGTGTAATAAACATTGCCATCAATGTCGGTTACTGTGTTGGAAGGAGGATTGTCGTTATTGTCATCATATTTATCACAACTGTTTGTAAGCATGAAATACATGCCTATTGCAAATAAAGGTAAAATCCAGAATCTATTTTTATTTTTCATATTAATTTAATGTTACGATTCACACTCAGCTAGAGGACTTTTGTGTCTGACCTTCTACGTTGTTTACTTGTGCCTATTATTTCCTATTCTATTTTTAATGTCATAAACCTTAGTTTAACTATATCGCTTTTACCTGTTACCAGTCCTGTTTACTTGCGCCTTGGCTTGAACACTAGTCAGAGGGGGAATTTCCTTGTTACTCTGCTTCATGTTGGGTACTCATTTGTCCTACTGCACGAAATCATATTTATTAAGTGCTGACTTTATTTTCCATTTCTTTTAAGTAGTTTGAAATACAAAATTTTGATTTAATCAACTCTTTAATTTCATTATCATTAATTGTCCTTATATTGTTTCGAACATTATTTATGAAATATGAATAATAATTGCCTTCAAACATTTTCTTTGCAATGTATTCTGCATTAGGATAATTGCCATCATCTGTTTTTGTGTCCGGTTGAATAATTGTAGATATTAAAAAATCATATTTTTCTATGTTTTCTGACCACTCAATTTTAAAGACGCCATCTTTATTAATCATTAATGGTTCTTTTTTTATTGAAAATTTACTTGGTTCAAAATTTACTAGACTTCTTTTCCAGAATTCAAGTATATGGGTAATATCTTCATTTGTTTTATCTTCACAAATATGCTTTGGATTGACACAAATCCCAAGCACACCCCAATTCCAATTTAAAGTAAATGGTTCTCCTGATTTAATAACTTTCCATTCATCTTTTGTTCTATCTCTTTCAACCCTAATAACATTATCAGCAATTTCTTGAAGCTTTTCCAATGTTGTTATTGGTTCTTTAAATCCGATTACTATACCTTGACCATATTCTTCTATTATTAGATTTTTTGAATAAGTCATTGTATATGTATCCATTCTGCTGCTAGAAATCCTTCCATATCGAATAGGAATTTTAATAGGGTTCTTTGTAGCATCTAAATATGCTTTTCTCCAGCATTTCCGTTTATTTGAATTATCCCATAATAATGAGCCAATTGTTATAATTCCTATTTTTAGTTTCATTGTTTTTTGTTTATTAGGTTGCACCTAACTTGTAAATATAATCAAGTTTTTAATAATTTCATAATAAATAAAACAAATGTTTCCGTTTACCATTCCTTACTCCGGGTTCCCCACCACCACCTCATAACTACCTTCCTTATCAGGGTCAGCATTGTAAACCATGAAATAGGTATTGCTTTCGGCGCCAGGTTCCGGGGCCATATAACTTCATGGAGGATTAAATCTAAAAAATAACATTATTAACTGTTTCAAGGTCGCAGGGTATTTATGCAACAAATTTAAGTGAAATATTATAATTCGCCAATTTATTTTCTGAAGATATTTCTGTTTCTAAAAAAACTTTGAAACTTAAATCTGTCCTGCCGACGGTGGGATGAATCCCGAACATGAAACTCAATGGTTCATATTTCGCTCCTCCGGAGCTTGAGGTTGGTTGTACTTTGTTTTCTACTGGTATTTAGCTCCTGCAGAGCTGATCCCCTTAACCAATCCCTCTCCCCACTCCCTGCTCCCTGTTCCCTGCTCCACGCTCCCTGCTCCCCGCTCCATGCAACCTGAAACCTTGAACCTGAAACCTTGAACTTAGAGCAACTGCAGCCTCACCGAGTCCAGCTTCACAAAAATGATCAGCAGCACGGTAAAACCCCACAGCGAGGAGCCGCCATAAGAAATAAAAGGTAAGGGAATACCGATGACCGGAAACAGACCGATGGTCATACCGATGTTCACAGCAAAATGGAAAAACAGGATAGAAGCCACACCATAACCATAAATTCTGCTGAATCTCGACCGTTGCCGTTCGGCCATAATGATTATACGGGCAAACAACCCGATAAAGGTGAGAATGATCACAAAACTACCGATAAAACCCCACTCTTCGCCAACGGTACAAAAGATAAAGTCGGTACTTTGCTCCGGAACAAAATCATATTTGGTTTGCGTTCCCTGCAAAAAGCCTTTTCCTAAAAATCCTCCCGAACCTATGGCAATCATTGATTGATGCACATTGTAACCGGCTCCTTTAATGTCGGTTTCTTTTCCGATCAGAACATTTATCCTTTTTTGCTGGTGCGGCTCAAGAATTTTTTCAACGACATAGTCTATACTGTAAATATAGGATGAAAAAATGACAAGGGATGCAATAAACCAGCCCCACTTCTTTCGAAGGTTCTTATAAAGGATAAAAATCAAAACTGCTATTCCGGCCAGGCAGCCGATCAACACAAACTTATCAATCATAAGGGCAAGAATGAATAAAGCTGCAAAGGCAACACCGAGAAGTAAAATGCTTCCTGACAAACCCTCCCGGAAAAGCACAAGGATAAATGCGCTGTAAACCATTGCCGAACCTGCATCGGGCTGCATCAATATCAGAATGGCCGGAATAAACATCAATCCGGCGGCGTTAATCCGTGTTGAAAGCCTGTTGATGTTCAGATCGAGGTTGCTAAGGTATTTGGCAAGGGCAAGGGCGGTGGCAAACTTTGCAAATTCCGCCGGCTGTAAAGAAAAATTACCGATTTCGAACCATGAGCGTGATCCGGCAATTTCCCTCCCAATAACCAGTACCAGGATCAGTGTTATCAATATCACCAGGTAAATAAGATATGAAAAAGCAGAAAAAAACTTTGCATCAAGGATCATAATAATAAGTGCTAATACCAGCGATGTTAAAATCCAGATCATCTGCTTGCCGTAGTTTTGGGAAAGATCAAAAATACTTTTGTGCTCATCATTATAAACGGCAGCATATATATTTACCCAGCCGATCAGTAATAAAAAGAGGAATATCGCTACTGTGATCCAGTCAATGTTCTGGAATATGTTTGTTTTATCTCTCATTTCCCATGAATTAGATCGGCATCCAGTATCCTGAGCTCTACCTCCGGCCTCGAAATGGTGTCGTGCAGATATTTTTCAATCATAAGTGAGGCAATAGGCGCTGCCCATACCGAACCGAATCCTGCATTTTCAACAATGACAGACATAGCTATTTTAGGATCTTCCAGTGGAGCAAATGCAATAAACATAGAGTGGTCCTTGCCATGCGGATTTTGCGCTGTTCCGGTTTTTCCGCAAATTTTAACACCTTCAAGTTTAGCCCATCGTGCAGTTCCGTGTGAACCTTCAAAAACTTCAAGCATCGCCTCCTGTAAAACAATAAAGTTAACAGGGTCAATTGTTGTTTGAACAGGATGAGTGAATGCTTCCACAACATTATCAGGTGAACCGATTCCCTTTACAAGATGAGGAGGATAGTAGTACCCTTTGTTGGCTATAATAACCGCCATGTTTGCGTTTTGAAGCGGTGTTACAGTAATTTCTCCCTGACCGATACCCAGAGACCTTACGGTAAGCGCCCTCCAGTGATCCACACCGTATATTTTATTGAAATAAGTTGAACTTGGAATATTTCCCGACAGTTCAAATGGAATATCTGTATTATACTTTTTTCCGAAGCCCAGGCTTAAAATATGTTCTCTCCATTTGTTGTAGTTGCCTTCAGTCGAACCATAGCCACCGCGTTCCAGAATGGCTTTGTAAACATTCCAGAAGTAGGGGTTGCATGATTGCTCGATGGCTTCGCGAAGCTGAAGCGGCGATTTATGGTTGTGGCTGCATTTTATCGGGCTCGTCCTTGGTCCGGAACAAGAGTAGGCTGTTGACTCAAACAATGTACCCATCTGCAATCCGATGAGGGCATTTGCCATTTTAAAGGTGGAACCCGGAGGATAGGTTCCCATGATTGCCCGGTTCATTAGTGGTTTTGAGGTATCAGCCATCAGCTTTCTGAAATTTTCACCCCTTGCCCTGCCGACGAGTAAATTTGGATCATAAACAGGGCTTGTAACGAACGCCAGAATTTCACCTGTTTCAGGATCAATTGCCACAATGCTCCCTATTTTATTTACCATGAGTTTTTCACCGTAAGCCTGAAGGTCGGCATCTAAGGATAAATATAAATTTTGTCCTAAAACAGCCGACGTATCATATTTCCCGTTTTTATAATGACCCTGTTCCCTGTTATGAACATCCACCATCACAATGTTGAAACCCTTTTCTCCTCTAAGTACTTTTTCGTATGCTTTCTCGATCCCGCTTCGGCCAATAAAATCGCCCATTTTATAATAAGGATCGGCAGCAATTTCCCTGTCGTCCACTTCACCAACGTAGCCCAAAGTGTGTGCGGCGATTTGTGTTGGATAAATCCGAAGTGATCTGGATTGAATGAAAAATCCC
The DNA here is from genome assembly GCA_020052415.1 of Bacteroidales bacterium. Lineage (GTDB taxonomy): Bacteria > Bacteroidota > Bacteroidia > Bacteroidales > JAADJA01 > JAADJA01. The sequence continues at coordinate 28,281 of JAGVPB010000049.1, forward strand.
TGGAATTTATATAACCTTTCTTCGATAAAGCCGATCTCGTTTTTTTTGATTTGGGCAATAAAAATCGTTGGTTTGTAGCGGGAATAATTAATTGCTTTTTTAATTCTTGTCCTGAAATCTTCAATCGTTATTTCGAGCAGCCTGCAAAATTCTGCAGTATCAATATCTTTTACCTGCCGGGGAATTACCATCAGATCATAGGCAGCTTCATCATAGACCAGCAATTTACCTTTCCGGTCAAAAATTACACCCCGGTTAGGGTAAATGGTGTTTTTCCGCAGCACATTGCTTTCCGCAGAAATGACATAGGACGCATCAACCACCTGGATATAAAATAACCGCGCAAGAAATATCAGACCGACGATGATGAAAATCCCGATAATGATAATTTTCCGTTCCGATAAATTTCTGTTTACCATATTAATATTATGGCTTCAAAATTAGAAATAAAAAAAGCCATCCCGATAAAGATGGCTTTAAGTTATTGACAGATAATTTTTAATACATTAGCCTGTTAAAATAGTCCTCCATTCTGATAAATCTCCATCTGAACCTCTGAGAATTTTTCACCCTGAACGGATCGTTTGTTTTTCATGTTGGTAATTTTCCCTGTTTCGAAATTAATCCTGATTGAATCTCCGTTTACAAGATCAAGGTTTTCAATTGATTTGTAAGTAATGATAGGGAAAGCAGCATTGATGGCATTCCGTTCATAAATGGCACCGAATGACTCGGCCAAAACAGCTTGAATTCCCAGAGATTTAAAACAATCAACGGCCTGCTGGCGTGAACTTCCGCTTCCAAAGTTTTTCTGAACGATGACAATATCACCACTTTCGGCATTTTTCGCAAAATCATCGTATCCCTTAAGATTATCGAAAGTGTATTTTCCCATTTCACTAATATCGGTAATGGTAAGATAACGGTTATGAAAGATCATATCCGTATCTATATTGTCTTCCGGAATATACCATACTTTCCCTTCAACCTCAACCGGTTTTTCGACGACCTCTGATGATTTCCCGGTTTTTATCACATGATCTTTTTTAACCACTTTGAACAAAGCAGGATTTTCAGGAATATCATCCGGAGTGGTAATAAATCCTGCGACAGCAGATGATGCAACAATAGCAGGCGAAGCTAAATAAACTTCTCCCTTGCCCTGCTTGCCCGGAAAATTACGGTTGCCGGTGCTGATGGTGATTTCTCCCGGACCGTTTTGTCCGACCTGACCCGCAGCACACCCGGCGCAGCCTGCATTGGATACCATAGCTCCCGATTTTTTGAATATGTCAATCAATCCTTCATGCAAAGCCTGGTTCCAGACTTCATCCGTTGACGGAACAATTTTCAACACAACTCCCGGAGCTACTTTCCGCCCTTTAAGAATTTCAGCTGCTGATCTCAGATCTTCAATTCTTCCGTTGGTGCATGATCCGATAAATCCTGAATCAATCTTGATTTGTTTGACATCATCCACCTTTACTGTGTCATGTGGTTTTCCCGGCCGTGAAACCCTTAGTTCGAATTTTGAGAGATCAATATCGAAAACCTGTGAATATTGAGCATCGGAATCAGCCCTGACAATTTCAATTTTTCGCCCTGCCCGTGCTGAACTGTAATCGAGGATTTCCTGGCTGGGTGTCAGTAATGTAATAATGGCGCCCATTTCTGTTCCCATTGAAGCAATGGTGATTCTTTCGTCAAGGGTAAGGCGATCAACTTCTTCACCATAGATTTCTACGGAATATCCTAAAAGTTTATTCGCTCCGAATATACCCAGCAGGTTAAGAATTATATCCTTGGCTGTAATACCGGCGGGACGTTTTCCATTCAGATTGATTTTCACCGATTCAGGTACTTTGAACCATATTTTACCTTTTGACCACGCCGCTGCAATGTCCTGGTCACCCATACCCTGTCCGAAAGCGCCAACAGCGCCAAGAATATTAGCGTGTGAATCGGTGGTAACGGCAGTTGATCCGGAGTATGCAAGGCCTTCATGCATCAGGATATGTGTGCCGATGCCGTTGTCAATGTCATAAACTTTTATCCCATGCTCGCGGGCAAATAATCTGCAAATGTGCTGGTTTACCGCATATTTCTGGTCTGAACCGGTGGGATTGCAGTCGAAGGTGAAAAAGGTTTTTGAAGGGTCATCAATTCCCAAACCATTGTCACGAATATTTTTTACAACATTGGCCCCGCCAAAATCCCTCGCAGCTCTTACATCCCATTCTACATCAACGATGTCGCCCGGTTTTACTTTTTCAAACTTTGAGTGATTAGCAATTATCTTTTCAATAAGCGTCATACTGTTTTCTTTAAAATTTTTTTCAAAAATAAATTCTTTAACGAAATTCATGTTATTTAACTGACAATTCTTTCATTTTTTTAAAACCCGATCTCCAGAGGTAGAAAAGAAAAGGAACGAAGAACAGGAGGTAGAGCTTATGTTGTGACATCAAAATAAAATCATAGATTCCATGCAGAATAACAGGTACTAAAAGAGCAGCGATAAAACGGATTTGCTTTTTCCCCGGATAGAATTTTGAAAGTGAAAAATAATAACCCATCACAACACCAAAAAGTGCATGGGCCGGAATGGCTGTGAATGCACGGGTGTATGCCACAGGCTCACCATATTCGAAAACATATAGGATATTTTCAGTACCTGCAAATCCAAGAGAAATGAAAACAGCATACACAATCCCGTCAAACCTTTCATTAAACTCCTTGTTTCTCCAGATCAGGTAAAAAAGTGCGACAAACTTGAAAAATTCCTCTACCAGTCCTGCCGAAATAAAAGCAGTGAAAGCGGTGTGTGCATAACCCGAATATCGTAATGAATAGTAATCAAAGAAGGATTCGACAAATATTACCGGAATTACTGTAAATGCGCCGACAATTAAAGATGCAGCCAGTAGAAAAATCGGCTCTCTTTCATATTTATCCCTGATATAAATATAAACAAGAATAATAAAAACCGGGGCTAAGGCAAGGATCAGAAGGTTCATAAAGGAATATTTTTACAGAATATCCTGGTATTAGATAGTTTTCAGATATGCAGTGAAGTTTTCAGGATGATTGAATTATCCCTGTTCAGTATGGTTAAACCATCAACCTTTCCCGGAATGGTTCGAAGGTCATAAAGTCGGCGTGATGAACGATGTAGGCTTCAGTGGAGCGCTTTACCATATCTCCTTCGCCGGCATGGGTGGCAATGATATGACAAACTTCAGCCGGCACACCACATTGTTCAGCCAAAGAAACACCGGAAAAAGGATGACGCAGGTATTTCCCGTATTTTCCCTGAACCGCTTTTCCATCCTTGTCAAGTTCATATTCCAGCAATTTGCCCACATCGGCAAGAATAGCTCCAGCGATCAGGACATCCATATTTACTTTCAGCTCACCATGATACCACCCGTTTACAACTTCTCCCGAAGCCTTTGCGATGTGGACTACCGAGCGTTTGTGATCCATAAAGGTGACTTTGAGGTTTGGACCGCATAAAAGCGTAAAAGGAATCCTGTTTAAATCCCCGGGTGTCAGAACACTTTTTTCAAGCGCAAGATCCCACGTCCTTGCAGTTTTTTCTTTTAATTCTGCATCCTGAATCCACTCTAATTCAGGCCAAAGTGCTAATATTTTTGCGTTCATTATAAATTAATTAAATTTTTAATTTTGAAACAGAAAAGCGATCAATGAAAACAACCATTGATTTTTCACTGATCACTATTCATAAATTTCCAAAAGTTATTTATAATCCGGCGATGATCGCATCCGTCATCTGCTGTGTTGAAGCTGCTCCTTTTTCAATAACATCAGGCTTTCCGGTCATTTTCATCATGTCATAAGTCCTGACTTTTCCTTCTTCAATTACTGCAGCGACGGCTTTCATTATCTTAGCCGCGATCGCGTTTTCATCAATATAATCAAGCATCATACATGCTGATTCTATCATAGCGATCGGATTTACTATCGAGGTTTTATAACCGGCATATTTTGGTGCTGAGCCATGGGTCGGCTCGAAAACACCGATTCCGGTATCAGGGTTGAACTGTGCACTGCATGCAAATCCGAGACCGCCGATAAGGCCGGCAAAACCATCCGATGCAATATCTCCAAACATATTCCCGGCGACGATCACACCATAGTCCTCCGGATTTTTGGTAAGCCACATCATCTGAGCATCAATGTTCGTATTCCACAATTCAATTCCCGGATAATCTGTCTTTTGAATCGCTTTCGCCAGGGTGTACATCATTCCTGAGGTTTCCCTTATTACATTAGGCTTTTCGCATAATGTCACGGATTTGTAACCATACTTTTTTGCATATTCAAAAGCCGCACGAAGAATGCGTTCAGTATATTTCCTGGTAAAAATACGGGTCGAAACCGAAAGCTCTTCTTTGGGGCACCAACCGAAATTCTTTTTAAATTTGGGATGGGTCATCAACGCCTGATATACCTGGTCGGGGGGGTTACTCCATTCGACCCCGCCATATAAGCCTTCAGTATTTTGCCTGAAAATAACGACATCAATGGCCGGTTCTTCAATACTATTATTTTTACCTCTTCTTATAAAGTTCAGAGGATTTCCAATATACGACCGGCACGGTCTGACGCATATATCAAGCCCGAAATGCTGACGAAGCCCAACAATAGGACTGGCATAGACCAGGCCTTTATCTTTGAGGTCCGCAGATAATTCGGACAATGCGGCATCTTTTGGTTTGGAAGTAATAGCTCCGAAAAGTCCAATTTTATGGGTTTCGAGAAGTTTGATAGTCCGATCAGGAAGGGGATTGCCTTCTTTGCACCAGAAATCCCAGCCAATGTCGCCTTCGACATAATCTGCCTGAAAACCTGCAGAATCAAGTACCCGGACAGCTTCCTCAAGTACAACTTTTCCAATGCCGTCACCGGGCATTTTTACAATGGTTCTTTTCGCCATATCTTTTTCTTTTTTAATGAATTAGTTTAATATATAAATCTCTTGTTTATAAATTTAAAGTTGTCAAAAATACAATTTTCATATTTCCGTCAAACTATTTCGTTATTGAATTTCCGAAACAATCAAATTTGGAATACATATAAATTAAACTTTCCGGGTTGATCACTATTTATTTGAACCTTAATCACCTGGCTGAATAAAATCCGGACTTCACTTATCCGGACCATTTAATAAATTAGCCAATTTTCATTCTTTCAAAAACCGAAAACTGATTAATTACCGCCGTTAACTGATTTGCTGTTGCAATTTTTAAAAAATCGTCTATTTTTGTCACGGTTTGAAAATTAAATTAAAAGCATCTTATAAATATTTGTTTGGTTCAGTTTTCTGTAATAAAATAATTTAACTTTGTTAAAATATTTTTATAAAAATCTTCTTTGCATATATTTAAAAAGGTGTAACTTGTGCCACTCAATTAAAGGGGTGATTTTTGAATTGAGAAAACAATAATCAAATAAAAATGATATGAAAAAAAGACTTTTACCTATTGGATTATTTTCTTTATTAATAATTGGCTTTACTGCATTTTACCTGATTCAGGCAATGGCTGGCGATGAGAGGTCTGGAATTACACAAAAAGGGCCCGGCATTTTAAGTTCAGCCGATTACCTTGCAAAGATCAGAAACAACCAGCTCACAGGGACACTTGATCCGCGTGATGTTGTGACAGCAAGGAAACAAAATGAAGACCGTACCTATTATAAATCAGGTAAATCTTTCAGTGATTTGAATTGGATTGAAATGGGTCCCGATAATATAGGCGGAAGAACCCGGGCTCTTATCTTTGACAACAGGGATGCTTCATCAATGACGATTTATGCCGGAGGGGTAAACGGAGGTATGTTTAAATCAACAAGTTTGGGTTCAAACTGGTCGAAAATAAACCAGTCTAATGGAACAGAAAACCTGAATGTGACCTGTATGGTGCAGGATGCCGGTGGTACAATTTATGTCGGAACCGGTGAAGGCCTGAACACTGAGCTTTATTCAGGTTACAGTCAGTTGGGATATGAAGGTGGTTTCGTTGGACAGGGAATTTACAAATCGGACGCCAGCGACAATTTTCAACTTGTACCCGGTACCAAACCCGTTATAAATGGGGATACTATTGAGTGGGCATACATTAACAAACTTGCTATTGATACCCATGGGAACAGGCTTTTTGCAGCGACACATACCGGATTGAAATATGCCACTTTACCGGGACTCAGCGATTGGCAGTCAGTAAACAAATACCTGCTTGACAGTACCATCATTTCGAGAACAATAACCAGCGACTCCATCATTGTTTGCGACAGTTTTAAGATTGAAGGCGGTAATTATATCATTTATGGCCTGGGCAATACTGACTATGAAATAACACAGGATGATACAACCGAAGTAAATACTCTTTACAGCCAATATATCCCGTTTGAGAATCCGGGAAATTGTTACGATGTAAGTATCGGTTCCGACGGCTGGATAATATCATCTTTTATGGGATTTGTTTATGTTTCTGAAACCGGTGATCCGAATAAGTTCATTAATAAATCTATTTATCCGAATAATCCGGATGATATCAGAAAAGACATCATTAATTACTCTACCAACATCGTAATTAAAGATAAATCAGGAGCAATTCTTCACGATTCAACAAACATATATTCTAAAGAATTTAACTGGCATACAAACTATATTACACTGGATGCTACGGTGCAGCAAATTTTAGCCCAGTATCCTTCCAGCGCAAATGTAGGAAGGGTATCTTATGCTATTGCTCCTTCCAACCAGAGTATCGTATATTGCATGGCTGCAAAGTCAGGCAATCCAAAAAGAAATAGTTTGTTCAATGTTTACCTTTCGGAAGATAAGGGAAATTCATGGAGGATTATTGCCCCGGGAGAATCCGACGCACTTAATATTTTAGGCTACCGGTATTATGCTGTTGCGGCTACAGATCCGACTTTATATTACAGAGGTGATTACAGTAATACACTTACAGTATTCCCTGATGACCCTTATAGAATTCTTGCAGGAGGCGTGAACCTGTGGGAAGGTGTAAAAGTACAGGAAACGGGATATTATCAATGGACAGAAAAATCTATTGGAACTGTTATTAACAGTGATGGCTCCGCTCAAATTTTCAATGGAATTTTTAATCCGCTGTATTGCCACGCCAATCATCATTCTTATGTTTTTGTACCCGGCTATTCCAATGTATTTTTTGCGACTACAGACGGTGGGATTTATGGTGTAGGCTATTCAGAGCCATATTATGTTTTCGAAGCAATGAATAAGAATTTTAATGTAACACAATATTACTCTATTGATATTTCAAATTCAATTGGAGAAGTCCTTGGTGGAACACAAAATATGGGTTCGCTGTACATCAGTGGTACAGGAAATACTCCAAATAAAGGTGAAGATTTATGGAGGCCTGCGAATCTTGACGGGAAATATCCCGAAGGCACCGATGGAGGATTTGTGGCATTGTCAAATATCAGAAGCAAAAAGGATGGTGAAGATGAAAAATTACCTCCTTCCTTTTATTCGAAGAGCCCCATACCCAAAGCTGAAGCATTGGTTGACCGTATCAGGAGATCGGAAACCTTAGGCTACGACTGGTCAATTAATTTCTTCTCGGACATTGGCACAGCACCTGCCAATACTAATTTTCTCACTCCAATGGTTCTTTGGGAAAGTTATAATAATACACTGAGCGGGGATTCGATTTACTTCGTTGCTGATAAGAATTACAGCGCCGGTGATTCAATTACGGTTAGAAGTAATAATTTCAGACATCCTTTCCATTCGGTAATTTCTGCAGATTTGATTGAAGGTGATACTCTGAAAGTACAGGATATAATTTCAGCCAAATTTTTTATGGCAACTAAGGATAATGTCTATATGACGATGCAGGCATTAAGGTTCGATCTGAATCCTGCCTGGTTTAAAATTTCTGATAAGAGCCATGCGGGATTTATGGATAATCCAAGCTGTATAGCATATTCAGCCGATGCAAACTACCTTTTCGTAGGGACTTATGAAGGTCAGATTTATCGTATTTCAAATATCGCTTTTGCTTATAATGAAGATTTGGCTGATGTAACAAGTTCAAACTGTATCATTGCCACATCACAGTTGGATGTCTATGAAGGAAATACACAGGTTATAACTTCCATTGCAGTTGATCCGAAAAATGCCAATAAAGTCCTTGTTACCCTTGGCAACTATGGCAATTCGGATTATGTATATTATTCAACCAATGCTCTTGCCAATACCCCTGAATTCAATTCGGTGCAGGGGGATCCTGCAACCACAGGATTACCGACATTTCCTGTTTATTCATCCCTGCTTGAAATGCAGCCTGAAAATGACATGGCTATGGTCGGAACGGAAGAAGGTATTTGGGTTTCTGATAATGTAGCCGGTGGCGTTTGGTACCAGGCCGGCGGTGACATTGGTAAAGTACCTGTAATGGATTTAAAGCAACAAACAGTATATAAGGGACAATTTGTTATAACCATTTATGATCCTGCAACCGGTGAACCCAGTTATGAGTATTTCCCGAAAATTGAAAATTACGGGATGATCTATGCCGGAACTCATGGAAGGGGCGTTTTTCGGAATGAAACCTACTTTACCGTTGGCGAGGAAGAACATCCAATTGCCGGCAATTCCAACAGCCTTAATTTGAATATTTTTCCCAACCCGGCTTCAGATCACATAAGTGTAGTGTTTAACCTTTCTGAAAAATCGGATATTGTGCTGAATGTTTATGACTTGTCGGGCAGGCTTGTTTATAGCGAAGCTCAGAATGACGCAAACAAAGGCCAGCAGAAATTAACTATAAACACCGGTTCGGTTACCAGGGGTTCATATATCCTACAACTTGTAGCCGGTAAAACAACAAGTTCATCAAGGTTGATTATCGTAAAATAAATTATATGAAATTGAAAAATAAAAAATATAGTGAGATGAAAAATTTACTATTAACAATCCTGTTTACTGCATTAACAATAGGCCTTTATTCACAGCCGGATATTTTACCTCCTGTTCTTACAAAACCGACTGATGCTGCTACGAACCAAATGCCGGATGCAGAACTGGATTGGTATGCAGTTAACGGTATCGGAACGATTACTTATGAAATTCAGATAGATACAAGTGACCAGTTTCCGGATCCGGTTATAATGACTTCTGTAACCACAGCCATAAATGCTCAAAATTTAATTTTTGGCGACCAGTATTTCTGGAGGGTTAGGGCATCAGACAATACGGGTACAAGTGACTGGTCGGCAGTATTTAGTTTTACAGTATTTGATGTTGTGGCATTAAATAAGCCTACCGATGCGGCTACCAACCAAATGCCGAATGTAGGGTTATCATGGAGTAACAGGAAGGGGGCGATATATATTACCGGCATCACATTTTATGATATTCAGGGAAGTTTTCTGGAAGATTTTTCGACGGTTGATTTCAGTGATTCCATAGCCACCGGAACCTTTCCCGCTGATTCTAATTTCATACTTTACAGGACTTCCAATTTATTATTTGATACAACTTATTATTGGCGGGTTAGGGCAAGACACAATTTTGGAGCATGCGAATGGTCAGAACCCTGGTCGTTCAGTGTAGTTTCGGGTGTTACTCCACTTACACCGGCGAACGGTGCAACTAACCAGGATCCTACCATTACACTGACCTGGGAACCTCTGACAGGAATAAATGATTATATCTATCAGGTTTGTTCTGATCCGAATTTTACATTTCCATGTATAACCGGATTAGCCAACGACGATTATACAAGTATAACTGTTCCCGAACTACTTTTCGGTAATACCTATTATTGGCGTTTACGGGTTGCCCATGATGTGGATACCTCGGATTGGTCGGCTGTGAGAAGTTTTCAGGTAATCAATACTGTTCTTTTACACCTTCCTGTAAACGGATCAGCCGGGCTTACAACATTACCTGCTTTGGACTGGCTTCCAATTACCGGTGTTGATGGCTTTGAGCTGAGAGTTTATGATGAAGGTTTTACTTACAGTGATACTGCCTTCCTCGATACCAATATGTATAATGTATTCAAACCGCTTGAACTTGGGAAGGACTATTTCTGGAAGGTTCGTACCTATTCGAACGGGGATACTACCAACTGGAGTGAAACATGGCAATTCCATACAGGGCCGCAGGGAACCGGAGATATTGCATTAAATGAAGACAATATTAATTTATACCCCAATCCTTCAAAAGGTTTGCTCACTTTTGAGCTGAGGTCCGCCAGGGAAACGGAAATCCAGGTGACAGTCGTGGATTTTGTGGGCAAAGTTGTTTTTGAAAAATTCTTCTTATTCCGGCAGGGATCGGATGCCGTGAATATTGATCTGAATAATTTAAATGATGGTTTATATTTCATCAGGTTTAAGACGGGGCAAAATGTCTATACCAGGAAACTGATCATCAATAAATAGAATAACTTGATTTAAGGTTTGAAAAAGGATGGTATTCAATGCCGTCCTTTTTTAGTTATATCTCTTTCCGAAATTAAAACTGAAATAGAAAGTAAGGAAATAGTAATTCGGATCGTTAAAAGCCATAATAGGAACCGGCCTTGCAAAGACATCCAAAATAACTCCGACCTCCAGTGATTTTACTTTGGAATTATAAACCCCGTAGTCAAAATCCAGCCCTATTTTGGTATGGATTCCGGGATAAATGCTTAGCTCGTCAAATCCTTTGGTAAAGGATGCCCTGCCAAAAATATTATCTACAAAATGCTCATCAGGATTATAGCGTTCTTCGGTAATTGAGTACTCGTACCCAAGGGGTGAAATGGGTTTAAGAATGTATAAATAAACCGGTTTTGCTATCGCCAGATCCAATCCACCCATATAAAAAAATCTAAGCTCGATTCCTCCCCAGTAAGGTTTTCTGTTAAGCTGTTTGTGAATACCATAAGAACCTCTGAGTATAAATACGGAATTCAATTTTCCGTAAACATAACTTTTGGAGTTGGTGAAATATGGATTGATTGTACGGATTTGTTTCTGTGACTGCATTTCAAGAAATTCAATTGTAATCATTCTTTTCCTGAAAGCAGTTTTATGGTAACCTTTGTTGAATTTCAATCCCCAGCCCTGGGTGTGCAAAGTAATACCTGCGCTAGTTTCTTTCAGCAATATAATATTTCTGGAGGTATCAACAGTCATTTCTTCCTGAGCATGAATACCTGAAGAAAACAACAAGAAAATGAATAATATTAAAATTGTAGAAATTCTAATCATGAATATCGTGAAATGAGCGACTATAAAAATAAAAAATATTTACCAAATAACGAAATCCGATAAATATTTATTTCCTGTGGAAAATGATTGTTCTCAAAGAATCAACGCCTTTGCTCTATCTGGAACTTTTTTGCCTCCCCGTAAGCCGGGCATTTTTCTGCTGTTTTACATGAAACCATTATTATTCCGAATGTCATTACAGCGATTAAAAGGACAATAACTTTTTTCATTTTTTTATTTTATCAAGGTTAGCAAAAATAAACTATTTTTTAGAATCCGGACTTCTGTCAATAAAACTTAAATTTGTCAGCCATATTGCAATTAATGCGCCATTCAGAAATTTATCGTCTTTTATTGACTTTATGAAAATTGAACCGAATATCGAAACCAGTTGGAAACAGGAGCTTTCAGAGGAATTTCAATCTGAATATTTTTTCTCGCTCAGAAATTTTCTTATCGAAGAAAAAAAGAAGTATATCATTTTCCCTCCGGGATCGGAGATTTTTGCCGCTTTTAATTATACACCTTTCCAACAGGTTAAAGTCGTTATTTTGGGACAGGACCCTTATCATGGTCATGGGCAGGCAAATGGGCTTTGCTTTTCGGTGAAACCGGGAATTGCCAAACCACCATCCCTTCAGAATATTTTCAAAGAACTTAATGCTGATCTCGGATTGCCTGCTTCGGTTTCCGGAAATCTAGAAAAGTGGGCAAAGCAGGGTGTCCTTTTGTTAAATGCTACTCTGACTGTGAGATCGGGCCAGGCAGGTTCGCATCAAAATAAAGGCTGGGAAATTTTTACAGATTCTGTAATAAAAACCCTTTCGGAAAAAAAAGATAATGTTGTCTTTATCCTTTGGGGAAATTATGCCCAGGCAAAACAATCACTGATTGACCCCTTTCGCCACTTCCTTATTTTATCGGCTCATCCGTCACCATTTTCTGCAGAGCGGGGATTTTTCGGAAGCAAACCATTTTCAAGAACGAATACCTATCTCAAAGAAAAGAATATAAGTGAAATTGACTGGAATCTGTCATAATTCAAACTTAAAGTATTTCACTTCAGTTCATTAGATTCGATCCCTTTATCCAATCTACGATTTTATCCGACAAAGGATTTTCTTTGGGAGCCACAACGCTCACGAGAATACCGTTTTCATCAATTAAATACTTTTGGAAATTCCACCTTACCGATGAATCCATTACACCATTTTCTTCTTTGGTAGTAAGCCATTTGTATAAAGGACTTATATCCTCTCCCTTCACCGATATTTTTGACATCATAGGAAAAGTAATGCTGTAATTTACATCGCAAAACTCTTTAATTTGTTTATCGGTTCCGGGTTCCTGACTTCCAAAATTATTTGCCGGAAATCCGATAATAATGAATTTTTCTCCGCCATATAATTTGTACAATTCTTCCAGGTCTTTATATTGCGGTGTATTCCCACACTCCGAGGCTGTGTTTACGATAAGCACTTTTTTCCCCTTCAAATTTGAAAAATCAAATATTTCTCCATCTATAGTCCTTACTGAAAAATCATAGAAGCTCTTGTTTTGTGCATTCAAATTACTAATGACCAAAATATTTATTAAAATTAGTGCAATTACATTTCTGACTCTCATTTTATATACTTTTAACTCATTAATTCAACATAATAGATTATTCATTGTTCACTGAAATTTATTTCTATGTCAACGATTACCGGATCAAAAACAGAAAAAAACCTGATGAACGCATTCGCAGGTGAATCCATGGCAATCAGCCGTTATACCTATTATTCAAAAGTTGCACAAAAAGAAGGTTATGAACAGATTGCTGAATTTTTTCTTGAAACCGCCGAACAGGAAAAGTCACATGCAAAGACTTTTTACCGTTTCATTGAAGGCAGCCCGATTGAGGTTAATGCCCGGTTTCCCGTGGCCATTATCGGAACTACAATTGAAAACCTGAAAGCTTCACTTGCTGGTGAACACGAGGAGTGGAGTGAATTGTATGCCGCATTTGAAAAGACAGCCTGGGAAGAAGGCTTTAAGGATGTTGCCACAAAGTTCAAACTGATCGCCACGATTGAAAAATTTCATGAAGAGCGGTTTGCCCGGTTGCTTGAAAACATCGAAACCGGAAAAGTATTCAAGCGTGATAAAAAGGTAAAATGGCAATGCAGGAAATGTGGCTACATACATGAAAGTAAAACAGCATTAAAAAATTGTCCGGCTTGTGCTCATCCGGAGGCGTACTTCGAAATACTCGCTGAAAACTACTAAATGCTTAGTTTTTCATGTCAATTAAGCTGGAAAAAATCAGGTAAAAAGACATAGAATGAACAGGCAAATACTCCGGCTTGCGATCCCGAATATGATCAGTAATATTACTGTTCCTTTGGCGGGAATGGTTGACATGGCCATCCTCGGCCACCTTGAATCGGAGATATACATTGGCGCTATTGCCCTTGGCACACTTATATTCAATTTTATTTATGCCGTTTTCAGCTTTCTGAGAATGGGCACAAGCGGCTTTACTGCCCAGGCTTTCGGAGAAGATAATAAAACCGAACAAATTGCATTATTTGGAAGGTCGCTGATTATTTCATTGGCAGGCGGTGCTTTGCTTATCCTGTTACAATATCCTGTTGATTTGCTTGGATTTTATCTTATCGGTGGTTCGGAAGAAGTTAAATCGCTTGCACGTGATTATTACTGCATAAGAATTTATGCTACACCGGCCATGCTTGGAATCCTTGCCCTTTCAGGGTGGTTCACCGGTATGCAGAATGCCAAATACCCTATGATTATTGCACTTGCTGTGAATATCATAAATATTGTCGCTAATCTTTTTTTCGTTTTGGTTTTGGGAATGAAATCGGATGGTGTTGCCTGGGGAGGATTAATTGCAATGTATGCCGGTTTGCTTCTTGGATTAGTTCTGTTCAGGAATAAATATTCCTTTCTCCTGAAATTCTGGTCAACGGCTGTATTTATGAAATGGCAGAATATAGTTCGGTTTTTTAAAGTCAATTCTGACATCATCATCCGTACCCTATGCCTGATTTCAACTTTTGCTTTTTTTACTTCCAGATCAGCGGTAATGGATGATACAGTGCTGGCGGTAAATACGGTTTTATTGCAGTTTTTATTTTTATTTTCGAACCTTGCTGATGGTTTCGCTTTTGCTGCAGAGGCTTTAATCGGAAAATTTATCGGTGCAGGAAACCGCGAAAATCTTAAAAAAGCTATTCGCCATCTTTTTTATTGGGGATTATACATCAGCATACCTTGTTCATTGTTATATTTTTTTGCCGGTGGAAAAATCATGAGCCTTCTTACTGACAATAGCAAGGTTATTGAAACCGCAATCCCTTATCTATTCTGGATAGGCTTGGTCCCGGTAATTACTTTTGCAGCTTTTATCTGGGATGGAATTTATATTGGCGCTACTTCGTCGGTCGCACTTCGAAACACCATGATCATTTCTACCTTTCTGATTTTCTTTCCATTCTTTTACTTGTTAACAGCCTTTTTTGGGAACCATGGCCTTTGGTTATCGCTTATGCTTTTTATGCTGAGCCGGGGAATTCTGCTGACAATCTATTCAAAGAAATACATTTATGCAGTAATAAAATAACAGTAACTGTTAAGCTTTAGCAAGATTTAGGAAATAGCTGTTTTATGATCACCACCAGATTTGCTGGTCTTCTTCATCAATGGTAAAGATCCGTTCTTCCTCTCTTGAATCATCTTCCACCAGCCAGTATATTGCATTTGAAGGCACATTGCTGAATATTAAAGGCCCTTCACCTGCTTCCTCTGTTCCTATCTTTTCCCATTTATCATTCCAATAATATAATGTATAACTGCTGCCCGGATTAAACTTTGCCTTTTCTGTAAAATCGGTTGTTTCTTTGGTCAGCCTTTGAGTGGTCGAATAAAGCGTCAAGGTAAGTTTACTTTTATGGTCGGGAATTTTTGCTTCAATCTTACCTGAATCGCTCAGAATTATAGCATTGCCGGCCGGGATAATTTCTTCGTCATAATAAAATGCCGGCAGGTAAGCGATTCCCATACCCATTTTTGAAAAGGTAGCTTTCATTCCATAAGGCCTCGTATAATCAATAGCACACCATTCGCCTGAGTTGAATACGCAGATGTAAACGAAATTAGTGCTGTCGGGAATGCCTTTGGTCAGTTCAACTTTAATTGGCGTAACCGGTATGTATTTATCTGTCACATCCTTGATTGTCTTGCTGCTTAGATATTTTGGTGCTTTTTCCCATTCTTCCATTTTCATCGCCAGACTATTACCCTGAATGGCAAATGTCTTTCTCCAAACCTTTGCCAGCTTGTTACCGAGATGATATTCTCCCGGATTTGACTCGCCTCCCATAAAAATAATGACACTGTCATTCTTATCCAGAACAGCATTCCAGGCATGGTTGTTTCCAGTATTTGCCCAGTAAGGTGTAAAATCGCTCATGACAGGGATTGCCAGTGCCCGCATCGCATAAATAGCAAGATTGGTCATGTCTTCACATCGTCCCATTTTATTCAGAAGCATTTCTTTAAGTCCCTGGTCGGTCGGATGCTCATAATAACGCGGATCGAAACTGAACCAGGACTTGATATAATCGTTTACAATGCCTGTAGCTTCCACAGGATCTGTTTTGTCTTTGAGTGAATCTTTCACCCAGGCCAATTCCTGTATAAAATATTGTCGCCAGTTTTCGATGGGTTCATTGCTGCTTCGATAGGGCAAAACGTATTCGCAAAACTGGTCGAATCCAAGATTCTTTGCCCACGGATTCTTTTCCCATGCTTCAAAAGCAAGGTCAATATTGGTAATCAGGTAATCTGCAGTAAGCGTATTATAATCTCTTATCAATGTGTCGAGCTCAAACCTGAGGGTGCCCTTTTCTTTTTCAAGTTTGTCCCAGCCGGTCAGCAACGAATCATAATTTCTGTAATCCAAAACATTGAATTCAACCTTTTTTCCGGTCGTATCCACCAATCTGTAAACTGCATAGCCCTGACCTTCGAGATTACCAATGAGATAATAGGCTGCTTCTTCCTTGATAACCTCTTTACTATCTTTGTAATGCCTGATCACAGCCTCAAGTTCAGGTTTGTTATTACCTGATTTTTCAAGAATGGCGGTCACCTCTTCCGGGGCTTTGAAATCCCTTGGACCGCAGGAGATCAGCAATGCAGTGATAAACAGAAAATTTATTTTTTTCATATTTCAAATTTCCAATAATGGACAAATTTAGAAATTGTTTTAATACGCAATGAATGGCATTTTATTTACACAATATTAATGGCTAAATTTGCATAAAATTATATCTATGAAATTCACTTTTGTTGTGGGTTTTTCAATAATCATAAGCCTTTACGCAATAGCGCAAATACCACCCGGATATTACAACAGTGCCAATGGACTCACCGGCGAATCCTTAAAAACGGCTCTGCATAACATCATTAATAACCACACCGAATATCCTTACAGCCAGACCGACGAGCTTTTGATGGAAACCGATGAGGACCCGGATAATTCAAACAATGTAATTCTGTTGTATAAAGGAACCTCTCAGGCTAAATCAACCTTTGGAGGCAATCCTGACGACTGGAACCGCGAACACGTTTGGGCTAAATCTCATGGTGATTTTGGCGATAATCCACCATGCGGTACCGACCTTCATCACATGAAACCGGAAGATGCATCAGTGAACGCCGATCGCGGAAACAAAGATTTTGACAATGGGGGAGTGCAGCATCCTGAAGCAACAGGATGTTACTGGGACGTTGATTCATGGGAACCCCGCGACGAAGTGAAAGGAGATGTGGCCAGAATGATTTTTTACATGTCGGTAAGATATGAGGGAGGTAACGGCGAACCTGACCTGGAGGTGGTTGACTGGGTTAATTCAGCGCCGGAACCGGAACACGGAAAATTTTCGGCATTATACCAGTGGCACCAGGACGATCCTCCTGATGCATTCGAGATCAACCGGAATAATGTGATTTATTCCTATCAGGATAACCGAAATCCGTTCATTGATCATCCTGAGTATTTGATTTTGATTTACGATCCGACGAATTCAATCAATGATATTTATTACAATAAGCTGGGTGTTTTTCCGAATCCGGCTATTGATCATGTTTCAGTTACCATTCCCATGGCCTTGGGTTCCAAAGGTATATTATATGTATCCAATATTTTTGGTCAGCAGTTAAAAATTCAAAATATATCCTCTGTTTCCCTGGTTCAGAGCCTCGATATTACCTCATTACCTGTCGGGTTGTATATTCTCTCCTTTAAAAGCGAAAGCCTTGTCCTTAAGGGTAAATTCGAAATCAGCAGATAGTCAGCAAACTCATCCGATGACTTGAAGTCACCGGATGACTGTTAAATCTTGTTAAAATTACGAAAATATTCGTAATTAAATTTGCAATTACGAAATACTTCGTATTACATTTGCGTTACAAATTTATTCATGTCAAATTAAGGCTCATGGCAAAATTGAAAATTAAACCTACAGAAGGAGAGCTGGAAATCCTCCAGATGCTTTGGAATTCCGGCCCACGTTCGGTCAGGGAATTGAATAATGAACTGAATAATACCAAACCTGTCGGTTACACCACCACACTGAAAATATTACAGATCATGTCTGAAAAAGGATTGGTAACCAGGATTAAAGATGGCCGCAACCATATTTATACAGCCGCAGTCGAACAAAAGGCCGCTCAAAAGCAGCTTCTGGATAAATTGCTTAACGGTATTTTCGGAGGTTCGGCCAAAAAGCTTGTCATGCAGGCACTGGGTAATCATACAGCCTCCAGGGAAGAGCTGGAAGAAATTAAAAAATACATCGAACAACTTGAAGAAACCAAATGATGAATCCATTACCTGACCTTGCCGGTGAAAATATAATAAGCGCTTTAGGGTGGACACTGATCCATTCTTTATGGCAAATTTCCCTGTTGGGATTATTGCTAAAAATCAGCCTGATAGCGTTCAGAAAAAGATCTGCTGAATTCCGGTATCTTTTGACCACAGTTTCATTATTTGCAATTACAATCGTGTC
Source organism: Bacteroidales bacterium (assembly GCA_020052415.1). GTDB lineage: Bacteria > Bacteroidota > Bacteroidia > Bacteroidales > JAADJA01 > JAADJA01. The sequence goes on from JAGVPB010000049.1 coordinate 46,646, forward strand.
TGTAATAACTTTTACCAAAATTTATAGTACTGGTGTACCTTCCAGCCAAACTGTTTTATCTGAATTCAGTGTTATTTTGAGCGAGCAAAATCAGTTAAACTCAGGCAGCTTTAACGCTTCGGGTACAATTAGGGGTAGTGAGATTATGGCAATTTTTGAAACTCTTTCCCGGTTTATAAATGCCAACCTCAGATTAATCGTAGTATTGTGGCTGGCAGGAACGGTATTCTTCTCGCTGAGGTTTGCCGGAAGCTATCTTTATGCCAACAGGCTTAAATATAAAAATACCCTTCCTGTTTCGCGAGTTTTGATGGAAACCATAGCCCTCTTTGTACAGAAATTAAATATTAAGAGGAAAATCAAGATAGTCGAATCATTGGTGGTAAAAATCCCGATGGTCATCGGACATTTTAAACCATTCATTATTATGCCTGCAGGGCTGGCCACCGCACTGCCTTATGATCAGGTGGAAGCAATAATAGCCCATGAACTGGCTCACATCAAAAGGAACGACTACTTCATCAATATCCTTAAATCAATTTTGGAAGTGATATACTTTTATCATCCGGTGATCTGGTGGATTTCTTCACTGATTGAAAAAGAAAGAGAAAATTGCTGTGACGATATAACGATTGAAATATGCGGCAATGAAAAACCATTACAAAGTGCGTTGCTCAGTCTTGAGCAATTCGAACAAAAATCAATATTTATTGCAGCAGCTTTATTAAACAAAAATTATAAATTATTAAACAGAATTAGGCGTATGAAAACAACAAATCAGTTCAAACATGGATTCAGAGGCAGCCTGGCAGGATTTATCATATTGCTTGGCGGAATTATCATTCTAACTACAAGCTCTGCTTTTTCTCCAAAAGGGTCGGACCTGCCCAAAGAGTATTTGACACAGGAGGTGGGAATATTAACTGACAATATCCTAAGTGGCGGGTCAAAAGCCATGAATAATCTTTCTCAAAATGAGGTTACAAACCCTGTTCATGAAATAATTGTCAATCCGTTGTCCCCGGATACAGTCAAAGGTTCCACAGCGCTTTCGCCGGAAGAAAAGGCCAAAGTGACCCTGGAACTCGACGGGAATTATAATCTGATCAGTGTAAAGAAAGACGGAAAACTTCTGGATGGCGACGAAAAGAAAGAATATGAAGCTATGGCCGAAAAGCTGAAAAAGCTGAGTGAACAGGAAAAGGAAAAGGAAGATCAGCATCTTGCCATGGAAAAGGCTGAGAAGGAATTGCAGATCGCACAGGAGAAAATTGAAAAAGCAAGAGAAGAATATGAAAAAGCTATGGAGGCCTATAATAAAAACCTTTATGAAACCGTCGAAAGCAAGCATTCAAATGTAATGGTTTGGTCAGAAATGGATTCCGAAGATCCGCAGGTAGTTAAAGAAGTTAAAATTGTAAGACACCCGGATTTTCCTGATACTCCTGAAACCTACTCCTTTAATCTGTCGGAGGATGCATTCGCTGAAGCTTATTCCGAAAGCCTGAAAGATGTTGACCGGGTAATAACCATATCGGGTGATAATCTGAAGAAACTGGATGATTTGGACAAAGAAATGAAAATGATCGAAATCCATAAAGAAATGGATGGCCCTCATGGTTCAAATAAAGTTATAATCAGGCATTCGGGTTCTGATAATTTGTTACCGACCCTGCGCAAAGAGCTTGTTAATGATGGTGTTCTCAAAAGTGATGATGAAAAGCTGACCTTCAGCCTTACTCAGGATGAAGTGGAAGTGAACGGTAAAAAACTCTCCGGCGAACTTCATAAAAAGTATTTGAAAATATACAGGCAATCAACCGGAAACAAATTAAACGGTGAATTTAAGATTGTTATAAAAGACTGATCTTCCCGGATTTTATCATAGGATACTTGTAAATCAGGCTTAATTCGTCCCTGCGACTTGCCAACTGACGGGCAGCAGGGACGATTGTTTTTTATATCGGTCAACCATTTTCATACTTTTGTGTTTTTCTGCAATGGCAAGACATCATAATTCGACTGACGAAAGAGACACTCCTAAAAAGAAGATAACCCGGCAGGGATTAAAACGGATGGCAAGGCTGTTCCGCTTTGTTAAACCACAACAGGGCGTTTTTATTGTCGGGCTGATATTCCTGTTGTTTTCCAGTCTCACCACCCTGATATTCCCGGCACTCATGGGCGACCTTCTGGATTCGGCCACCAAAGGTACCCTCGAAACCATCAATAAAACAGGATTAATTCTGATAGCAGTATTTCTTGCCAATGCAGTGTTCTCCTATTTCAGGATCTACCTTTTTGCGATCGTAACCGAACGAACCCTTGCTCTTTTACGACAAACGACTTACAATCACCTGATCAAACTACCCATGGTGTTTTTTTCAAGCCGGAGGGTTGGTGAGCTAAACAGCCGTATTTCAGCGGATGTAGCTTTGCTTCAGGAAACATTTACTTCAACTCTGGCCCAATTTATCCGGCAGGTGATCACGATAGTTGGCGGAATAGCATTACTTACCATCATTTCCTATAAGCTGACCTTGTTCATGCTTGCATTCGTACCGGTAGTGGCAATTATTTCAAGAGTTTTCGGAAGCTTCATCCGTAAATTATCAAAAGAAGCGCAAACCAAAGTGGCGGAATCCAATACCATTGTTGATGAAACCCTTCAGGCCATTGCCAACGTGAAAGCATTCGCAAATGAAGCCTTTGAAATAACGAGGTACAGGAAAAAGACGAATGAAGTGGTGGATGTGGCTTTGAAGGGAGCCAAATGGCGGGGCTTATTTGTTTCTTTTATCTTTTTTGCCTTGTTCGGATCCATTGTAGGGGTGATCTGGTATGGAGTCTATCTTGTGAACCAGGGCGCCGGGATGAGTTCGGGCGATTTATTCAAATTTGTATTATATACCGTATTTATCGCAGGCTCGATCAGTGGTATGGCCGATCTGTATTCACAACTGCAAAAGGCTATCGGAGCAACAGAAAACCTCATGGATATTCTGGATGAAGAGCCCGAACTTATTTCCGAAAGTTACAATAAAACCGAAAGTTTACTTTCCGGTGAAGTCAGGTTTAATCATGTTTCCTTTTCTTACCCGACCCGCAAGGATGTGATGGTTCTGACCGATATTTCATTTGAGGTGAGGCGAGGTGATCAGGTTGCACTTGTAGGTCCGTCAGGTGCAGGTAAAAGCACAATAGCCGGTCTTTTGCTCAGGTTTTACCAGCCCGATAAAGGTGTGATCTTTATTGACAGAAAAGACATTTCAGAGTATAACCTTACCGAACTCAGGAGCAACATGGCAATTGTTCCCCAGGAGGTATTGCTTTTCGGCGGAACCATTCGTGAGAACATTGAATACGGAAAGCCCGGAGCCTCGGAAGCAGAAATTCTTAAAGCCGCAGGTCAAGCCAATGCACTCGAGTTTATCAATACTTTTCCCGAAAAGCTGGAAACAATTGTTGGTGAGAGAGGAATTCAACTTTCAGGAGGGCAGCGCCAGAGAATTGCGATCGCCCGTGCAATTTTAAAAGATCCTGCCATTCTGATCCTCGATGAAGCCACCAGTTCCCTGGATTCCGAATCGGAACGCCTGGTACAGGAAGCACTTGAAAAGCTGATGGCCGGACGTACTTCAATTGTAATTGCTCACCGGCTCTCAACGGTTCGGAAAGCAGATAAAATCATCGTGATTGATAAGGGTGGGGTTAGAGAGACGGGCACACATGAAGAACTGTTAACTCTTGAAAACGGTATTTACAGAAATCTGAGTACGCTTCAGATTGAAGTGATGGGGTAAACTATTCAATACATAGGATAAAACCATCATTCTGTAAATTGGAAGATGCAGTTTCCGTCATGAGCCGGACAAGAAGGGGATATAAGGGATATAGGGGAAATAGGTAAAGCCAAACCATTGATTGAACCCAAAATCCGCATTAGAAAATGCGAATTTTGCCAAAAGGCCGCTTTCATTTCATTTCAGCGGGATTAACCCAGATGCTAACACACAGGCTTACTCACTAAGCATTAGTGCATTACATTTCTAATGCTTAATCTGGGTTGAAAGAAATCCTGCTTATTCCAGAAGTATAATCTTTCTCACCTCCACAGCCTGACCGGCATGCATCACAAGGAAATATAATCCGCCGGGTAATCCGTTTGATTTCCAAATATATTCGTGCTCTCCCCTGGCGATAGTCCCATCAATTAAAGTATCCACAACCCTGCCTTCAGAATCTCTGATAATCATCAGGACATCCCTGTTTTCTGTCAGCTTGTAGCGTATTGCAGCAGTATCTTTAAATGGATTTGGAATAATTTTCTCCAGAGAAATTCCGGAAACATTGGCTGAATAATAATCAACTGAGGCCGTCATCGGCGGACTACCGGCCTGCAGCCAGGCATTGTAGATCATTTCGGCAAGGGTATGCGAGGCTTTCCTGAAAAGCCCGATGGTGAACAAATGTGATTTTTCCCACAACGCCTGTTTATAAGCCGAAGAGTTCGTATTCGAAGAAACGGTCTTTGCATAATCATCGGCTGCCAGCACCGAATCTACCCAGGTGTAGTTGGTATAGAGATAATCAAATACATACTGGTTAATATCGCTGACAACTTCAACCGAATAACCATCATAAATGATGCTGTAAATATTGTTGTTGACCATAGTTGACTCATACCTTGAATGGATGCCCTCATTCCCTGAATATTGCCCGTTGTAATTTCGGGTGATGTGCAGGGGCATGTGGCCGTCACCCACATAATGGCTGAGGTCGGCGGCAAAAATGACTGCCTGTTCCCAGTCGCTGCGCTCAAAACAAGCCTTTAAGGAATCAAAGGTTGTAAGTGTCGCCCAGGGCAATATCCCCTGATCATAAACAAAATAATCCCCGTAAATGGCTATGACTGAATCCCATAATTGAGGGATCGTGCCTGATAAAATGAACTGATCGTAATTATCAATATCTATATAATGCTTCGGGGCTTCATCCGGATCCCACTGCTTGCGCTCATCGGCGTCGGAGGAATGGGAAGAAAGAAATTCCGTCCAGGCGTTAAACTGAACCATTTCGGGAGGATAGGATAGCTGAGCTTCCTGTCCGATCTTTTCGTGGCCGGTATATCCCCAACTCATCAGGATGATTGAAACAGCAGGAAGAATGATAGCGAAAAATAATTGTCTTTTCAAATCTATGATTTTACATATAAGTTGTCAAAGGTATAAATAAACTGCTTTGAAAAAAACAACTTAACTTCAAACGAATTGCATTCAGGAATAGGTGAGGTTAAAATGAAAGGCAATCTTAAGAAGCATTATTCCTCATCTTTTGTGGAGCATACCGGATTCGAACCGGTGGCCTCTGCAGTGCGATTGCAGCGCTCTACCAACTGAGCTAATACCCCGTTTGGAAAATCAAAAGTACAAATATTACCGCTTGCACAACTTGTCACCCATGATCCGTGATTCAAAATAGTCCTGTATCTTACGGTTAAACTTAGAATACAGAAAAATCCCCCCTGTCCTCCTGCCTTCGGTGGGACAGGCTCTTCAAAGCGGGAAAAGAACCAGAGATCTGAAACATTTCTACTTGTAAAGGCAAACGTAAGCGCTGTCTGTTTTAATCTTCAACTTGAACTTTTTGTCTTTAGCCACAATAAAGGTATCGTAAGGCTTGTAATCTTTCCATTCGGTTTGCCCCGGTAACTGAACGGTCATCACTCCTGAAACAACAGTTACATATTCAGTTGTTGAAGTTCCGAACTCATATTCTCCCGGTGCCATAACTCCAACTGTAGCCGGGCATTCCGGGGTTTTATAAGCAATTGATTTGACATTGCCGTCGAAATATTCATTTACTTTAAACATGGTATTAATTTTTTGGGCGAAAATATAAATTTAAATAATTGCCGATAAATAATTATTTGTCACCATTCGCTCAGACAGGGTCACCGTTGTCTAATTCATCCTTGAAATCGCTTTTTCATTACGGTAATTTCGCCTCATTAAAAAATTAAGATTCTGGTAATCTCAGAAACAAATTGTTGTCATGAAAAATTTAAATATTACTTCGGCCTTGCTACTTATGAAACAACCACTAAAACTTATTCACTATGAAAGCAAAAATACTATCGGCAGCATTGATCTGTCTGACTACCGGATTTTTTATTCCCTGCTCTTGTTATTCCCAGGAATGGGGTGGAACCGGGCCAATAGGTCTTTTAACTGGCTGGTCATTAAACACTAACGGGGGATTAACCTCTTACTTTGGCGATTTGAGCCTGCATGATTCCGATTTCGGAGCTAAACTTGCAAAAGAAAGTGGACCCGCAATGAGTATTATTCTATCTAAAAATATCTATAAGAATGCAATTAGTCTCTCTGGACAACTGCTTGCCGGAAAACTTGAGGGGCGGAAAGGAAACATTTCATTTACTGCTGAACTGATGGAATATAACGTGCATGCCCGCATTGATTTTGTTGACCTTTTTATGTTAAAAAGGAGCCATTCTTTTGGAATAGTGGGATATGCAGGCGTCGGACAGTTCTTGTTCGGTACGAAAAAGATAGAAATAAATGAAAGATTGGTAAAGAATTTTCAACACGATACCCGCGTTGGGGAATTTGTCTTTTTCTTTGGCGGTGGGATTTATTATAAATTAAATGCAAACCTTGGCTTAACGGCTGATCTGGCTATTCGCCAGTGCCAGAACGACCGTTTGGATGACTATGTAAAAAATGATGATTACGATTATTATTCCTATCTCAGTGTAGGGATTAGTTATTATATCAATACGTTTAAACGGGAACCTCTTAAAAACAAAGCCCGGCTGGCAAATACCAGTTTTCTTTTCCGGTCGGCGGCTCATACTGCTCAATAGCAGAATGATGTCTTTGTAAAAGAATAATTAAGTCTTTTTATTGCAGAATTTCCGAAACGGCACCCCAATTATCTGCTTCGCCGCCGAAATTATATTTCTTTCATTGTTATCTACATGTAAAGCTTTCAATTCTTCTTCGAATGATTTCCACCGGTTGCCGAGACAAACCATTTCACAGTCTTTTTCAGGATTAGTTTAGATGCCGGTTAAATAATTCCATACTGACCCACATTTGGTTACACAAGGAAAATCGCTATTTTTGTAACAAATAATAAGTTATGAAATCGCAGGTTTTAAAGTTTAACAACATAATCGAGACGATTTATTCGCTTCCTCTTGAGGATAAGGTGGAAATTAAAACTCTCCTGGAACACAATATTGCGGAGGCAAGGAGAGACGAGATTGAACTGAATTTCAGAAAATCAAAAGCGGAACATAAATCAGGCAAATTGAAATTTTCTTCCAGAATAGATGAACTTAAAAAAATGCTGTAATGGAAGTGTCATTTAGCAGTTTTTTCAAGAAAGTTGACATAGGTACTCACAATGAAGTATATTAATTTCTAACTTTTGTAAACCTGCAATTTTATCCCCGTTGTCTTTTGTCTTCATGCCTGTAATGTCAACAAACAGGACCCCGGATCAGATTAAAATTTAAACCGGAATTTTATTGACGTTATTTCCAAAACGATAAGTCGTGCTTATTTTATCTGCTTCAGTGCCGAAATAGATTTGCTCTCAATGTGATCAACCTTCATGGCTTTCATTTCTTCTTCAAACGATTTCCACCGGTTGCCGATACAAACCATTTTGCAGTCCTTTTCGAGGTTCGGACAGATACATTCTTCAAAGGTTTTTTCAATAATTTTCCTCTGCCTTACAAAATGGAATTTGCTTGAGCCGGTCGCCGGGCTTCCGCTTGCGGGGCGGGCAATAAGCTTTAACAGTACTTCATTAAATTCAAGGTGAATGTATGGCCAGGCACCCATATTGTACGGCTCTTCCTGAACCCAAATCCAGGTCTGGGCATTCCTGTATTTCTCAATGATCTTATTGAGTTGCTTTCGCGGTAAAGGTGACAGTTGTTCTATTCTGACAACTGCAACCGATTCATTTTTTATCTTTTCCTTCTCCTCCAAAAGATCATAAAATATTTTGCCTGTGCAGAAAACTACTTTTTCAATCTTACCAGGCTTAGCTGTTGAATCATCTAATACTTCCCTGAATTTTCCAGTGGTCAGTTCTGCGATGGGGGAAACACAAAGAGGATGACGCAACAAACTTTTGGGAGTAAAAATGATCAGGGGCTTGCGGAAAGGCCGGTGTATCTGACGACGCAGTACATGGAAAAAATTAGCCGGGGTCGTGCAGTTAACAACCTGCATGTTCATTTCTGCACTCATCGTCAGGAAACGTTCCATTCTGGCGCTGGAGTGTTCCGGTCCCTGCCCTTCATAGCCATGCGGGAGATACAAAACTAGGTGGTTCATTACATTCCATTTGTCTTCGGCGCTGGTGATATATTGATCAATGATGACCTGTGCAACATTATGGAAATCGCCGAACTGCGCCTCCCAAATCACAAGGTTGTTGGGTGATAGGCATGCATATCCATATTCAAATCCAAGCACGCCGTATTCCGACAGATGAGAATTGTAAACTTCAAATCGTGCCTGGTTTTCGCCAAGATTATTTAACGGAACATACTCTTCCTCCGAATCTTCAACTTTCAGGAGTGCATGACGGTGCGAAAAAGTTCCTCTTGCCGAATCCTGCCCGCTGAGCCTTACAGGATGACCCTCATCGAGTAAAGAACCGTAAGCCAGTAACTCTCCCATCGCCCAATCAATCATCCCGGTCTTTTCGATCATTTCACGTCTCGATTCCTGCAATCTGATAATCTTTTTGAAAAGATTTATGCCGACAGGCACTTCCGTAATTCTTCTTCCTATTTCTAAAATTTTCTTATTGGCTACGCCGGTTTCAGGAGAAACATCGAAGTCATCAGGTTTGGCTTTGCGTATATCTTTCCAGCCTTCCTGAAGGAAGGAAATATTGACTTTTTCGGTTTGCCTGGCTTCGGCAAGATTGTTCTCGAAAACTTCATTGAGATGCTTTTCGGTTTCGGTGGCCTCTTTTGCAGTAATCACTCCAATGCCAACGAGCTTTTCTTTATAAATCTGCATCGGATCGGGATGATTTTCAATGAGTTTATAAAGAAGAGGCTGGGTAAATCTGGGTTCATCCCCTTCGTTGTGGCCGTATTTCCTGTAACACAAAAGGTCAATAAATACATCGTTGTGAAATTTTTCCCTGTACTCCATTGCCAGTTGTATAGTATAACCGAGCGCTTCGACATCATCTCCGTTAACATGAAAAACCGGTGAAAGAATGGTTTTACCAACATCGGTGCAGTATGTGCTGGTTCTGGCATCGAGGTAATTGGTCGTAAACCCTACCTGGTTATTCACCACAAGGTGAACCGTACCGCCGGTTTTATAGCCTGCAAGCCCTGACATTTGTAAAACTTCATAAACAACTCCCTGTCCTGCGATAGAGGCATCGCCATGAATGAGTATAGGGCAAACTTTTTCAAAATCGCCCTTATATTCCCTGTCAATTTTAGCCCTTGCAATTCCCTGTACGACCGGATCAACGGCTTCGAGGTGAGAGGGATTGGGGGCCAGTGTAAGTTTGATGTTTTGACCGGTAGTTGTTTTTCTTTCCGCTACATAGCCGAGGTGATATTTTACATCACCCAGCAGGCTTTCATCTTCGTATTCCTTACCTTCAAACTCGTTGAAAATATTGTGAAAGGGCTTTTTCAGGATATTAGCCAGAACATTCAGCCGGCCACGGTGCGGCATACCGATCACGAATTCTTTTGCTCCCAGAATTGCACCTTTTTCAATAATGGTATCAAGAGCAGGGATCATTGCTTCAGCGCCTTCGAGTGAAAAGCGTTTCTGACCCGGAAATTTTTTATGAATGAACTTCTCAAACAAAACCGCCCTGCTAAGATGCCTGAAAATATATTTTTTCTCTTCCTGGCTAAAGGGATAAATGTTTTTTGATCCTTCCATTTTCGATTTCATCCACGAAAGAATTTCAGGTTGGCGGATATATAAAAATTCAACACCGACTGATGCGCAATAGGTTTCTTCCAAGTGGGAAATAATGTTTTTTAGTATTGTCTTTCCCAATCCAATTTCATTTCCGGCCTGAAATTCTTTTTCAAGGTCATCTTTCGTTAACCCGAAATTTTCAATGGCCAATGTAGGTGTGTATGTTCTCCGGGTTCGTACCGGATTTGTTTTGGTGAATAAATGTCCCCGCTGCCTGTAACCGTTAATAAGGTTTATGACTTTAAATTCCGATGGATAGAGTTCGGCTTTTTCTGAACTCTTTGAAAAATCAGTTCTGGCAAATTCGAAACCCTCAAAGAACTTTTTCATGCTCTCCTCCACCGAATCCGGATCTTTTTTATAACTTTTATAAAACTGGTCAATTAAATCCGGATCAGCACCATTCAACCAGGAAAATTTATCCATAATATGCCTGTTAAATAAAGGAATGCAAAAATAGTATATAATAAACAATTGTATTCCCACAAATAAAGGTAAAACCCGGAGAAATGTTCACCCTGTATGATGATTTGGAAAATTAAAATGCTAAAGTTCTTTTAAATATTTTAGATACAAGGAATTTTAAAATGCGTGTATCTATGCGATGGTTATTTCTTTTCCCGCTTTACCAGTTCCTTCTTTTTCTTTGTTTCCGGTAAATAATTGTCTTCTGAAACAATTTTATTACCTGTTTTTAATTCCAATGCTTTTCTTGCGTCACCGGCAATTGTCCCACCTTGTTTAGCAACAGTTTTATTTTGTACAAATCCCCTGGGATTTTTTGTTTTCACAATAGCCGATGTTGATGCTTCACCCAACATCGAAAAAATCAATTCAAGGTCATTCATGTGATCCCGAAGGTTCTGGCTTTTCAATCCTTTGACTTTCTTATATTCAGAAGGGGTCAAACCAAAGGTTGCTTTTGAGATTTCTGCAGTAAGAATTGCATATTCAATTTGTTCCTTTACACCCCTGTTTTTCCATTCTTCAGTTAGTTCTTCACGAATGGCTATGCTTCGCATCCGTTTTTCAATCCAGTCATCAGGATAACCTTTCAACTTGTAGAATTCCCTTGTCCGCTGAGTTGCTAATTCCGGATTTTCAATTTCTTCGAGACGATCAGAACCCACTTTTGCCAACCATATTTTAAAAGGCTCGGCTTTGGGTGATGGAATGGATTGAATAATTCTTAAAAGTCCTTTTGTGTCCGCTGCTTGAACTTTTCGTTTTTTACCATCAGCTGCTTTCATTTCTACCAGGGTACAAATTGTACCCCAGTTGCTTTTTAGCATTTCATCCCGACTTAATATTCTCTTTATGTATTGTTTAACATCGGAACTATCTGTTAGAATTTCAACTACATCCTGAACTGAAAAATACCATTTTCCCTCTGTTTCATTCCAAACCGTCCTTATTTTCTTACTTTCAAATAGTTTAATATTGCTCATAAATTGTAAATATTTGATACTGCTATGCGACAGATTTTTTTTTTAATGGAAGTTAATGCGATACTGAATTAAATCTTCTTAGATTTCTACAAGGTTAATGTCAGTCTGATTACTGTTTAACGATCTTTCTTGTTGTTACGAAATTTTTGTGATTATGTATTTTCAGTAAATAGACATTGCCTGCAAATTTATCCATCGGAATAATAACAGTATTGACTGGTTCATGAAGATTATAGCTCCCCGAAAAAAGTATTTTTCCCTGCAAATTAATTATGTCTGCAAAAAATGGCATCGGTTCTTTAAATGAAATATGTAATTCCAACTGATTCTGTACCGGGTTCTGAAAAGACAAGCTCACATTATCACTGAAATAGCTTTCGGTTCCCAGATCCTCACCGACAAGCATTTCTATTACGACCGGTAAATGATCGGACATGCTGTAAAGTGAATTCAGGACATCCGTCGGTACGGAATTATTTTGAGGTGAAGAGTTGACTGAACTGTTAAAGTGCTCACCATCCTGGCCTACTGCATGATAAGACCCGTTAATGTATTTCATGTATGTTGAACCATTCATGATTTCGTCTGAAACCAGAATGAAATCAAAGCGGTCATCGAGGCCTCCGGATGATGCGCAATCTCCTGAAGTATGTGTTGATTGTGTATGATAGTCGGCATAGTAGGAATTATTATTCCAGTCGCCAACCTTGTTCACAGGATCATAAAACCTGACATTTTGATCGGAATAAAAAAGGAGGTTCTGAAATGCCTGCTCTGCTGCCGTATAAAGATTAAAATCTCCTGAAAACGTGTAATTGCCTGTGGCACTTGCATTATGAAGGTAATTCATGAGCTTGTTCGTCTCGTTGGCACGTTCATTCTCATCGGAAGTTTCATTTCCGGCTTTAAGATGTGCTACAACACAATTCAGATCAACCTGTGCAGGCTGACCTGTTGTATAAAATTTCATTTTAAAAATATCAATATCCCTGACATTGGTTTCGATGGCAACATTCGATACCATACCCAGCTTATTGCTGTTGAAATAGATTTCATTTACAATATCGGAATTTGAATAATTCGGAGGATTTCCCCGTTCCCAATAATTTACCCCATCCACATTTAAAGCGTGGGTCAGTATATAGTCGTGGTAAAGCGTTGATTCATTGATTTCATTTACAAGTAAAATATCCGGCTTAACATAATTTACAATGGTTTTCAGGTTGCTGGTTTTTGTAATGTAGCTGTTGTTCGACTGATTACACGAAGAAAAGTTATTGCCAAACATCAGCAGGTTATATTGCATAATCCTTAGGGTGTCCTGAGAATAAGAGGAAATGCCTGCAAGCAGGAAAAGAACGCAGAATATAAATTTCATAATACAAATATTAGGGCACAAATATACTAAAGTGAATAAAATTTCAATGTTTCACCCAAGCGGAATTTATTTAATTTATATTTTTGGTGCTTTGTGAATAATAACAAAGGACTGGAAGCAATGAACGACATTGAAGAACCGGGAATTGAGAATTTTGAGGAACCAAAAACTTCGGCCTCGGGTACGGTCGAAAGCCATAAAACGATACACCTGTCAGGGATGTATGAGAACTGGTTTCTCGATTATGCTTCTTATGTGATCCTCGAGCGGGCGGTTCCCGATCTCAAAGATGGATTAAAACCGGTGCAGCGGCGCATACTGCACGCTATGAGGAATCTGGACGACGGAAGGTATAACAAGGTTGCCAATATTATCGGCCATACCATGCAATACCATCCACACGGCGATGCATCCATCGGAGATGCTCTCGTTCAGCTGGGTCAGAAAGATATTCTTATTGACATGCAGGGCAACTGGGGGAATATTCTTACCGGCGACAGCGCAGCAGCACCAAGATATATCGAAGCCCGGCTTTCAAAATTAGCAAATGACGTGGTTTTCAATCCTAAAACCACAGCCTGGAAATCCTCTTATGATGGAAGAAATAAAGAACCGGTTACGCTCCCGGTTAAATTCCCGTTGTTGCTGGCTCAGGGAGTTGAAGGGATAGCTGTAGGACTTGCCTCGAAAATCCTTCCGCATAATTTCAATGAACTTTTAGATGCTTCTGTTAACATCCTTCGGAATGAAGATTTTGAATTGTATCCTGATTTCCCGACAGGAGGACTTGCAGATGTTTCAAAATACAACGACGGACTCAGAGGTGGTCGCATCCGGATTAGGGCCAAAATAAGCCAGGTGGACAAAAAAACACTTACCATCACTGAAATTCCTTTCGGAACGACGACAACGAGCCTGATCGAGTCAATTGTTACGGCCAACGACAAAGGTAAAATCAAAATTAAAAAGATTGATGATAATACGGCTGAAAACGTTGAAATTCTGATACAACTTGCACCCAATGTATCACCCGACCAAACCATTGACGCGCTTTATGCCTTTACCGATTGTGAAATTTCAGTTTCACCAAACTCCTGTGTGATTGATGAGGGTAAGCCCCGTTTCCTGGGAGTAAGGCTAATACTTCAAACTTCAGTCGAAAATACGGTTGCTCTTTTAAAAAGCGAGCTGGAGATCAGAAAAGAAGAATTGCTTGAGCAATGGCATTTTTCCTCCCTCGAAAAAATATTCATCGAAAAAAGGATTTACCGCAAAATAGAGGAATGTGAAACATGGGAAGCCGTGATCGAAGCCATTGACAAAGGATTAAAGCCTTACAGAAAGCTTTTGCACCGGGATATAACTCAGGATGATATCCTAAAGCTTACCGAGATAAAAATTAAACGGATTTCCAAATTCAATTCAAACAAGGCTGACGAAATTATTAATGGAATTGAGCTCGAAATTGATGAGGTAAACAATCACCTCGAGCACCTGATTGATTATGCAGTCAATTATTTCAGGCAGATTAAGAAAAAATATGGAGCCGGAAGGGAAAGGAAAACCGAATTGCGGAATTTTGATGTCATCGAAGCGACGCGTGTAGCAGCAGCAACACAAAAACTCTACGTTAACCGTGAAGAGGGCTTTGCCGGAACCACTCTTCGCAAAGACGAATATGTATGCGATTGCTCCGACATTGATGATATTATTGTATTCCGTGAAGACGGAACTTTCCTTGTTACAAAAGTAGCTGCGAAAATCTTTGTCGGGCACAACATAGTTTACATCAATGTATTCCAGAAAAATGATGACAGGACAATTTACAATGTCATTTTCCGCGACGGGAAAAAAGGTATTGCCAGAGTTAAACGTTTTGCAGTAACAGGAATGATGCGCGATAAGGAATACACCCTCACCAAAGGGACTGAAAATTCCAAAATACTCTACTTTACCGCCAATCCAAACGGCGAAGCGGAAGTGGTCAAGATATTTTTAAAGCCAAAACCAAAATTGCGGAAGCTCACCTTCGAATATGATTTCAGCCAGCTTGAAATCAAAGGAAAAGGATCGCAGGGAAACATCATTACCAAGCAAGGGATTAAAAGTATTATCAAGCGTGAAGAAGGCGTTTCTACACTCGGGGCAAGGGATTTATGGTATGATGATACGGTAAAAAGGCTTAATACCGAAGGGCGTGGTAAACATCTCGGCGCTTTTAAATCGGACGACAAAATCCTTACAATACAGCAATCGGGCTTTTATAAGCTTATGAATTATGACCTTTCAAACCATTTTGAGGAGGACATGATCGTAATTGAAAAATTCAATCCTGACCGGGTGATTTCTGCGGTTTATTTTGAAACGTCCTCCGATTCTTATTATCTGAAACGTTTCCGGATTGAAGGAGATAACGGCGTGAATAAAAAAATTGATTTTATCGGCGAAAATCCTGAGAACCGTTTGGTGAATCTTAGTCTTGACAGGCTGCCCCGTATTCAAATCGTATATGATCCAAAAACAAATAAAAAAGAAATACCTGAATTAATTCTTAATGCGGATGAATTTATCGGAATCAAGAGTCCCAAAGCCAAAGGGAAAAGGATCACAACAAAAGCCACCCTGAAAATAGAATTTATTGAACCTTTGCCGTTTAATGAACCTGAAGGGGATACTAAAGAAGCCGAACCTGTTATTTCCGGCGAAGATGAAATAATGCAGGATATCGTGCCTGATGATCTTTCTGAGATTCAGACTGCCGGAGAACCGGAAGAGGAAAAGCCTGTCATCGTGCCTGTTAAAAAAGAAAAACGAAAGGAAGCCGGTGACGACTCAGTTAAACAAATGGAATTGTTTTGAAATTTGATACAAATTATCAATAATGAACGACAATAAGGTATTAGAAATAACATCTGATGTAAAATGGATCGGTGTTCTCGATTTTGACATCGTGACTTTTGATGTAGTAATGGAAACGGAATACGGCACAACCTATAATTCCTATTTTATCAATGCTCATAAAAAAACCATTATAGATACGGTTAAGGAGAAATTTTGGGATGAATACCTTGTTAAGATTAAGAGCCTGGTTGATCCTTCTGAAATAGAATATATCGTTGCTCTTCATACCGAACCAGATCACTCAGGAAACATCAGGAATTTGCTCGATATTGCCCCGAATGCCACAGTGGTTGGAAGCGGAAATGCCATCCGGTATCTTAAAGACATTATCGGTCCAGATTTCCCTTATATGATTATCAAAGACGGACAATCTCTCAATCTTGGAAACAAGACTCTGCGTTTTATGGGCGCTTCTAATCTGCATTGGCCCGATACCATGTACACCTACCTGGAAGAAGATAAACTGTTGTTCACATGCGATTCATTCGGCTGTCATTTTTGCCATGAAGATATGTTCGACGATAAGGTCGGCGATTTCAAAGATGCTTTCGATTATTATTTCAATGTCATTCTTAAGCCGTTCAGCAGGCACATGGTCAGGGCAATTGAAAAGATCAGGCCGCTTGAAATAAATGCCATTTGTCCGGGTCATGGTCCAATTTTAAGAACGCAATGGAAAAAATATGTTGACCTGTCAGAAAAATACGCCCGTGCAGCATTGCTTGTTATGGATAAGCACAGGGTTTACATTCCCTATGTTTCGGCTTACCACAAAACAGGAGTAATTGCTGAAAAAATTGCAGAAGGAATAAGGCTTGCCGGTGATATAGAAGTTGATTTACAGGATATTGAAAAAACGCCTATCGGTGAACTCGACGAACGAATTGCGAGAGCGACGGCGATCATTGTCGGTTCGCCAACAATAAACCAGAATATTCTACTCCCTGTTTATAAACTTTTTGCTGTAATCAGCCCGCTCCGCGATCACGGAAAACTTGCAGGGGCTTTCGGGTCATACGGCTGGAGCGGGGAGAACAAGACCATGATTGAAACCAACCTTGTGAACCTTAAACTTAGATATTTCCGCGAGGGTATTTTCGTCAAATTCACTCCCAGTAGTGAAGAAATAGAAAAGTGCCTGGAATACGGCAAAGCCTTTGGAGAAGAAGTACTCAAAATGGAAAAGTAAAACGATCAAAATGCCCTCAACAAAAAAAACTATAACTAAATTTCGAATTTTCTGTATCCTTCTTGGGTTATCCTTCTTATCGTCCTGCTATCCCGAATGGAAGCTCGCTAAAACATTCATTGAATCCAAACCTAATATTTCATTGATGATCATTCCTGCGGATTATATTTTCAAAAACAATTTAAAGTTGAGTGAAACAGGTGATACTACCGGAAAGTCAGGCAATCAAACCGACTCTCTCTTAATGGCCAAAAGCCTTTTTCTGAAGGATATTTCCGACTCGGTATTCCTTGAAACCTTTATCAACAGCATGATCGCTGAGTTTGAAAAACTGGGTATCAAAGTTTATGTAAATAATACCGACACTTTTTTGTTTTTATCATCCCCGGCCTTTGTTTTGAACATTGCACAATTAGAAGTCGAGGAAACCATACTGAATCACAAGGATACCGAAGATTATGAGGGAACAACTTATTATAAAACCATAAAGACCAATGCTGTAAATGTAAACAGCTGGTTTGAACTTTCCTGGTTAAACCCTAAAAAAGAGGGGAGAAAATTATTCTTTGCTTCCGAAACGATCGCGGATATTGTTGACGGCTATTTCACACAGAATCTGATTACGGGACAGGTATATTATAAGTACGATATCATTGAAATGGATGTGGATGTCATTTACAGGTACTGCGAATTACTTGGAATCCGTTATGCAGGATATACTTTCGATTACCTGATGAACCAGTACATTATCAGTAATTTTCCGCAGGACAGGAAAATACGGTACTTTATGCATTATAACCGTTACTATAATACCCTCGATCCAACCTGGGATGAACGATTTGAAGTTATTGAAGAATGATCTGAAAAGAAATTATCCGTATGAATTGATTGCGGAACACTTCTTTTTACAAGCTTTTGATTTCCCCTCCGCCGAACATTACAAATCCCTGGATAATCAGGATTCCTTTAGGGTTGTCAGTTGTACTTGATGATATATATCTTTTGTCAGAAAACCCTCCGAGAATGCTTGTTACCTTGTTGATCACAGTCCAATCCCTGGGAACGGTTATAGAGGAACCTCCAAACATGTAAAAAACTTCAAGTACATTATTTCCTTCGGCTAATCTGGAAGAGCTGAGATCGAGTTCAGAACCGCCAAAAAGTGAGGTGATTTTCCCGCCCCGGAAATTTTCGGTTGTAATTTTTCTTTCGGAGCCGCTGAAAATATTTACTTCTTCAATGTATTCCATCGGATTCCCTTCCAAAGGCGGAGCCGGTTCTCTCTTTCTTCCCGGGAATGCCCTGAAAAGGACAATCAACCCTACAACAATCAACAGTACCGGCCAGAAATTTCTTTTAAAATCGTAGGGCAAAATGAATAATTCCGGAATAATAAAGAATCCTCCTATTGCAATTAAAATGTATCCCGCAATCTTATTCCCGGCAAAAAGCAGGTTGTATGCACCAATAACAATTAGCAGCATTTGCCATGAAATGATAACATCGTCAATTTCGGGAGAAAAAAACCGGAGCTGATGAAGCAGGATTGCAAGTCCGGCGAGGATGATAAATATGCCAATTCCCAGTGTACGGTTTTGATTGCTTGTATTCATAGTTTTATAAATTTAGATGAAGGGACAAATATAAACAGAAAATTACTGACCTGAATATTAATTCATGAGTTCAGTCTAAAAACTCTTTTTGCCACTGATTACACTAATTTTCGCAGATTAATATTTTTAAATCTGTGTGAGTCAGCGTAATCTGTGGCAACATTTTTTGTTTTTTTATACTATTTAATATTTCTAACCTTTTTAGACCAGACTCAATATTTCAAGTTACCGGAATTGTTCCTTACAAACTAATGTGCCCTACTGTGCCTATGTGGTTCATTTTCTTTCGCAAGCAGAACTGCTTTAAATCCTTAGCTTCATGGTCACTTGTAAATCCACTTGTTTTCAGCTTTTATCAAATTCAATCTGATCATAAGTTCCGCCAAATGAAGATCCTTTCTGCATATCCGAGTTCAGAAAGTCATGAGGATAACCCATTGTTATTTTGCTCACTTCGTCCAGTCGCTTCATCATCAGTTCAGGAATAACAAATTCTGTACTTTTAAGGCTGTCTTCGATCTGACTGACACGCGTTGCGCCGACAATGGGTATAACAACCTGATTCCTCTGTTTTGTCCAGTTAATGGCAACCTGTCCGGGAGTAACTCCAAGTTCTTTGGCAACAGTAACTACTTCCCTGACAATTTCTTCATTACGAGAACTTCGCCGGCGATGCTGCGGGTCATTGATCCGTCCTTCATTTTTTTTAAGGTACTTTCCGGTAAGAACACCACCACCCAGTGGCGCCCAGGGTGTAACGGCTATATTAAACGATTTTGCCATCGGCATCAGCTCCCTTTCTGCATTCCGCTCTATCAGGCTGTACTCTATCTGCAAACCGTTGAACGATGTCCAACCTCTGAAATGTGCCAGCGTATTAGCCTGCGACACTATCCACGCCGGAACATTGGAAATACCGATGTAATGAACTTTACCGGTTCTCACCAGATCATCGAGTCCCCGCATGACCTCTTCGACCGGTGTTGTGAAATCCCAGGCATGCAGCCAAAGCAAATCAATAAATTCGGTATTGAGTCGTTTAAGACTATCTTCGACGGAACGAAACATATTCTTCCTGTTGTTTCCCGAAAAGCTTACATCACCCCAGCGGTCATAAAGAGAATATTTGGTTGCCAGAACAAAATGATGTCTGTCGGCTTTTATAAATTCACCGGTCCATTTTTCACTGGTGCCAAGGTTGTAAAGATTGGCCGTGTCAATAAAATTTCCGCCTGCTTTGGTAAAGATTTCGAAAATCGCCTTGCTGGTTTCATAGTCAACTCCGAAGTTCCACTCCATACCAAAAGTCATGGTGCCGAGGCAAATCTCCGAGACCCTGAGGCCACTGCTGCCGAATAACTTGTATTTCATAAGTCCTCCGCTTGTTTTTTATTTAAATCGCCCGATGTGATCAGCAATGAATTGTCCGATATCGATGGCTTTTCTACCGGTCACTTTTTCCACATCAGGGCTAAGGTCGCTGCCTTTGCCTTCGCTGTAATCCCCGTTCACGATCTTCATATCCTCAGCAAGCCAAATGGGTAATCCGGCTTTCACCGATTGATTATATTCTTCCTGCAAAGTAATAGGAAGGACTTTAATTTTTCTATCTAGTCCTATGGACAATTTTTCCGCAATATCTTCATAAGAAATCGCCTGCGGTCCTGTAAGGTAATATGACTTGTCTTCATGACCCTCCTGAGTGAGCGCTGTAAAAGCCACTTCTGCTATATCACGGGCATCCACCATCGGAATCCTGCCTGTTCCCAGGCTTGAATATATGGCATTTTGTTCCCTGATGGTTTTGGCATCAAAAAACAAATTCTGCATAAAGGAGTGGGGTCGCAAAAAAGTAAACGGAATGCCTGATTCCCTGATGATCTTTTCCGCTTGCCCGTGAAAGCGGGCTATGTTGAAATGGGCTGCGGAGTCTGCTCCCCTTGCCGAAATCTTGACAATATGCCTGACCCCTTTTTTTAAAGCGGCATCAACAGCGTTTCCCTGCAAGCGCGGAATATCCGGCGAGGTTACAGATAGTAAAAATAATTTGTCAATCCCATCCATAGCCTCCAGCAAAGATTCCTTAGCATCAAGATCACCAGCAACGGTTTTGATTCCTTTTTCATTCATCGGCCCGGCTTTCCCTGCATTTCTCACCAGTGCCTTAAAATCAGCCCTATCTGCATGAAGCCGGTTGCAAAGATGGCTGCCGATTGTCCCCGTAGCTCCGATAACCAATATTCTGGGTCGCATAGCTAATAATTAAATATTACTCATCAAAACAGGTATAAGAATTAAAGGTTCAAATGATTTTATCATAATGATACCGGCAACTATAAATCAAAATTTCATTACCAATTACCTGATAAACCAATCTGTGCTCTCTGTCAATGCGTCTTGACCACAAACCTGCCAGATCATATTTAAGAGGTTCAGGCTTTCCTAAGCCGGTGTATGGGGTTCTTTGAATATCTTTTATCAGCTCATTTATTTTTTTCAGCATTTTTTTATCTTCAGATTGCCAGGAAATATAATCTTCCCATGAATTTTGTGAAAATGTAATTCGCATTATTCTTCAATTAGTTCTTTTTGAAAAGATTTACCTTTTTTCATTTGCTGAATGGACTCATGCAACCGGTCGGCATTTGCCTTTGAACTCAGTAAATGAACGGTTTCAAGTATCGAATTATATTCATTTAATGAAATAAGAACGGTTCCGTTACCCTGTCCCCTTTTAATAATTAAGGTTTCATTATTTTTCTCCACATCATCAAGATACTGCTTCAGTTTTGTTCTAAATTCTGTGAAATTAGCTGCCTCATATTTTAAAATTTTAAGTTATTATTAAAGTACAAAAATAAGTACTTTTAAAGTAATCTTTACAAAGAGGTGAAATCTTTTCTTTCAATATGTCTAAATTCCCACAATCGGTTTTCATTTAACCGGCAGCCGTTGGGCGGGATTTCTCCACCACGGCGGAATAGGCTGTGAAACGTTTAGTATAAGAATAGTAGCCGACTGCGTATCAATTTCCTGTCATATTGCAAGAAAGTTGAAGCGGGCTAAAATCACAGTATTCCCACTTACCCTGCTATTATTTTTATATATTGTTATGCAATGTTTTTTATTCTATAATAATTTTTTTAACTGAAACTCCGTAGTTCGTAATTACTTTAAGAAAGTAAACTCCTTCTGAATAATCACCAATAGTTATATCACAACTATTGCAACTTATAGTTGATTTATATATAATCCTGCCTTGTATGTCAATAATCTCTATTCTTCCTAATTCTTCTGACCGTACTGTTATTTTTCCATTTGTTGGATTTGGAAATACATTTAATTTACCGGATATTTGAGACTCTGGGATGTATAGTCCTGTAGACATTGTTGCGTTTGTAGTTCTAAGTATAGTGCCGAAATGTCCTGCTGCCAGACAAGTAGTAGAGTCTACGATACAAACAGAGTATATAGGATGAGTAGTATTTGATTCTATATTGACCCAATTTAAGCCACCATTATTAGTCTTAAGTATTGTGCCTGCAATACCTACAGCATATAAATTATAATTATCATATGCTTCTATTGCAAATAATTCATCATCAATTCCTGTATTAAGATATTCCCAGCTAACACCTCCATCAGTTGTTTTAATAATATTTCCGTCATCAGCAGCTATATAGACTGTATTTAGATCTACAATTTCAACATCATTCAGCCTATAATCATATGGCAATGTATATAAGTTCCAATTTGTGCCTCCATCTACAGTTTTTAATATTTTACCATCGTCCCCAACTACAATTCCGTAATCAGGTGTTAAGAAATCAACAGATTTTAGGTAAAGATATTCTTGTATATCGATTTGATTTGTCCAGCTATTTCCCCCATCTATTGTTTTTAAAATTAAAGCATCTCCATAAAAATATGCTATTATGTATCCCTGATTTTCATTTACAAAATCCATTGATTTTATAAAGGAGTTATATCCAGTACTAATAGTAGTCCAATTTTCTCCGGCATCTACTGTTTTAAGTATTATTATTTCTTCAATATTATAATCTCGTACTAAAACATAACCAATATCATGGCTAATAAAATCGATAGTGCTAAAATCTTTAAAAGAATCACTTATTTCAATAGTCCAGCTTGAACCACCATCTATTGTTTTTAAAAATACTTTATCACCGGAAACAAACCCTGTATCTTTATTAATAAAACAAATATTGGTTAATGTATTTGATAATGTAGAGTTCTTAATATTCCATTCTATTCCACCATCTGTAGTTTTAAGAATTAAGCCGTCATTTCCTGCTACAAACCCAGTATCATTATTAACAAAATATGTAGAATAACAAATAGCTAGTGGCGGTTCAGAATTTACTGAAGTCCAATCATCTCCACAATTTGTGGTTTTATAGATTTGTTCACTTCCTCCTGTTAAATAACCAACATTTTTGCTTGGAAAAAATATTGAGTATGCACTTGGAGACATGTCAACCCAATCCCAATTATTTCCACCGTTTACAGTTTTGTATACACCAAGGTATCCCCCAATTAAACTTGTATCCTTATTTAACATATAAACATCATACAAACCTGAAGTACCATTAATAGACTCATATTCCCAATTATTACCACCATCTTGCGTTTTTCCAACCAAAGTGTGATCCCCCACTATTAACCCATTGTTTTGGTCAGTAAAGTAAATATCAAATAGATCAGGTCCCGAATTACCGGGAGTTAAAGAAATCCAATCAGCACCTCCATTTTCTGTTTTCAATATTAAAGCAGCATGACCTACAACATAACCAGTATCCTTATTAAGAAAATGAACTCCAAACAAATTATTTAGATAGCCAGAATCAAGAAAAATCCAATCATTTCCACCATTGGTTGTTTTCATAATAACACCTACTGATCCAACAGCATAACCAGTTTCTGAATCAACAAAATGCAAAGAATAGAGCCAATTATTAAAATCAGAAATTCCACCTGATTGTTCATTCCAGGTTTCTCCTCCATCAATAGTTCTTAATATCTTTCTGGATTGTCCTACTGCATATCCAGTATCCTGACCAACAAATTGTATATCTTCAATAATGTAGTTATGCATTATTAGTTTCCAATCTTCTTGTGCTAAAACAAAATTGGATATTAATGAAAATAACCCTAAAATAATTAGATGTCTCATTATCATAATTGTTTGCGATTTTTTTATAAAAAGTTCACTGGCAAAATGAAAAAATATTAAAATTCAAAACTATAATTTGGTTTTGAGCCAAGTAAAATTGCCACTCCTTTAATCATATCAATGACTACTATTTAATATTGCATAACTTCTTAGTGTTTTATCCGCCGTCCCCCTCAAACCAAAGGTTCAAAGATA
>JAGVPB010000019.1 GCA_020052415.1 Bacteroidales bacterium
AGTATTCATTAATAGTTACCTGTGCATAGAGCACATAAAAATTAGTCAGGAATAATCCAATCAAAAGTACTCTTAATCTTTTGAAATATTTCATATACTCCACTTTTTAAACGACCGATTTTGAAAACAAGTTCATAGACAAGTATCAGACAACAATGAATTTTCATTGGTTGTATTAGCCTGCTAAATTACATATTTTAATATTTTTTTTTAATTACAGCAATACATGAAGTTTTTTTTTTATAAAATTGCACCACAATTTAAGTTCATGGATAAGGTTAGGAAATTAATTAGATTTGAAGAGCTTCCTGCTGATGCATTGCAGGCACTTTCAAAAAAATATCCGGATGGTTGGAAGGACTTTGTTCGAAAAATAACCAAGCCAAACGGTGAGTTTTTCTTTGCTATTGATATTGACACTGATAATGCCTCCTATCTTGTTAAAGTCAATGTTAAAGTAGATTCAAAAAGTGACGTTGAAAAAATACATGATAGTTTTATTGACAAAGATGCTGAAAAAGAAGCTGAAACTGATGCACAGGAAGAACCCGCGGCAAATGAGAGCGAAGAATGACAAATTGTTCTTTATTGGATAAAACAAAAAATTAGTTTATTCAGAGCTCCCGGCAAGATCAATCCACCTTAAGGTTTTCTGCTCAATTTCATCAATAAGTATTGCAATCCGCCTCGACATCCGTTCCATTTCATCATAACTATTGAACCCGGATGATAATGCTTCCTCAATAGTTTTTTTCTCATTCTCCTTTTCTGTGATTTCTTTTTCAAGTTGTTGAAATTCAATTCTTTCTTTATAGGTCAGTTTGTTTTTTTTATTAGGTTTAGCTGGTTGTCCGGCATTTACGGCGATTTTTTTTTGATCTGACTTTGTTTTTATTTGTTGTTTTTCACTTTCATCTTTTATATCCCGGTAATCAGTGTAAGAACCATAGAAATTCTCCACAACTCCATTCCCCTCAAAAATGAAAAGATGGTCGGTAAGCTTGTCTAATAAATACCTGTCATGGGAAACTAAAATGAGACAACCACTAAATTCAGAAAGGAATTCCTCAAGTTTGTTTAATGTAAAAATATCCAGGTCATTGGTGGGTTCATCGAGGATAAGAAAATTCGGATTTTTAACGAGGACAGTCAACAGGTTCAGCCTTCGTTTTTCCCCACCGCTTAATTTTGAAACCATCGTATATTGCATGTCTGCAGTAAACATAAATTGAAAAAGAAATTGTGAAGCAGTCAGGGATGAACCATTTCCCATGACAATAACTTCAGCAATATCTTTAATAACATCAATTACCTTTTTATCTTCTTTTACCTGAATGCCATCCTGGGTATAATATCCGAATATTATAGTTTCTCCTGTAATAACTTTACCCGAATCAGCATTCTCCTTACCTGCAAGGACATTTAAAAAGCTTGTTTTACCGACCCCGTTTTTCCCAATGATCCCAATCCTTTCTCCTTTGATAAAACTATAGCTAAATTCATCCAGAATTTTAATATCATCATAATGCTTGCTGACTTTTTGGAATTCAAGAATCTTCCCTCCCATCCTTGACATTTTAATGTGAAAGTTCAGATCACGTGCTTTTGTCTTTGGTACTGCTTTTTCACTGATGTCTTTAAAGGCCTCTATCCTTGCTTTGGATTTGGTTGTCCGCGCCTTTGGCATCCGCCGAATCCATTCCAGTTCCTTTTTCATGAGTTGCCGGGCTTTATCGTTTTCTGCTTGGGAAACTTCTTCCCTTAAGCTCTTTTTTTCAAGGTAGAATGAAAAATTTCCTTTATAAGTATATAGTTTTCCTGCCTCAAGTTCAATAATTTTAGTGCATATCCGGTCGAGAAAGTAACGATCATGTGTCACCATTAGGAGTGTTACCGGCGACTGAATCAAATACTGTTCGAGCCATTCGACCATTTCAATATCAAGATGATTGGTCGGTTCATCCAACAGAAGTAAGTCAGGTTTATCAAGCAATGCAAGAGCCAGAGCGAGTCGTTTTTTTTGTCCGCCAGATAAGGAAAATATTTTTTGATCAAGATTGGTAATATTGAATTTAGTGAGAAGTTCCGTCATTTTTCGTTCATAGTCCCAGGCATCTGAATGCTCCATGGCTTCAGAGGCTTTTTCAAATGCTTTCTGTGTTTCCTCAGAGTGGTTGACCAATTGGTCGCTTAAAGCTTTATTATAAGCTTTGATTGCAGAAATGGCCTGATTTTTCTCACTTTCAAAAAGCATCTTAATGGTACGGGATTCATCAAATAACGGTTCCTGTTCGAGAAATCCTAATTTTAATCCTTGCCGTCTTATCACGTCACCGCTGTCCTGAGTACCGGGGACAGCAAGTATCCTTAACAGGCTTGTTTTACCGGCTCCGTTATTCGCAATTAATGCGACTTTCTCCCCTTTGTTTAGACCAAAGCTAAGTTCCTTGAACAGAATTTTTTCTCCAAAGCTTTTAGAAATATTATTAACTGATAAATAATTCATTTTTACGGCAGGAATTGTATGCAATTTGAATAAAAAAACCCGGTATTCACCGGGTTTTAATAAAATCATTTAATTCATTGAATAACTATGTTAAGCCAATTTAACGTTTACCGCGTTTAATCCCTTTTTTCCCTCTTTAAGCTCAAATGTTACTTCATCTTCATCTTTGATTTCGTCAATTAATCCTGAAACATGAACAAAATAATCTTTGCCGGTTTCATCATCAATAATAAATCCAAAACCTTTGGACTGATTAAAGAATTTTACTTTTCCTGTTTTCATTTTTTTGTGTTGTAATTTAATAAAATTAAAAATAAAATAGGGCGCAAATGTAATATAAATTACTTTGCAAATTACAACAAATCATTTTTTTACACATTTTAACACAAATATAACACATAAAATGCTGTAAGTTTTGATTGGTTATACGATTAATTACCTGGTTTGAATGCCTGAAGTGAATCGGTAAGGGTATCTTTGACATCCTTAATCTCTATTGTCCAGTCATGATCAAGTGTAAAAACTCCACCAATAAATGGATTCAGCATGTAACCCCAGGTTGGATTTTCACCCGAATCGCATTCCCAGTATTTGTCTTCAAAATAAAATTTGAATTTGTGGTCTTCGTGCTTAATTATACAATGGTATATTTTGCCAGGATATATTGTATCAAGAGTGGCCTGTTGATCTGTACCGTCATTAGGATGAACGCCATTCACATAACAGTAACTTCCGGCCAATAACATTGTATCGTTAACACATTTATATACCAATCTTGCTGAGCCATGATCGTGATGCATTCCTTTTGAAAATCCGCGCAGTTTACTCCAGCCGTTTCGTTTTGGTTCCGGGTAATACCAGGTGCTGTCAGGTTTGAAATAAAACTCTATACCATCAAGATTATACACAAACTGAACCGAAGGATAATAGGAATGATTTCCTTTTTTTATTTCTACTTCATACCATTCATTCGAAAGATCAATAAAAGTTGAATAGCAAACCAGAAATATTTCTGTTAGAGGAAGCAGAATTATTACTATGGTAAGTATCCGGATCGTTATTTTCATTCGAATTTTTAAACGTCAAAAACCGCGTACAGGTTTAGATTTTTCTCAAAAAATTCAAACTTAATACCTTATTTTAACAAGTTTGCCTTGTTTAATTGGATATCCAAGCCGATCAGTAATCTTGTATGAATAAAATCCCGG
Source organism: Bacteroidales bacterium (assembly GCA_020052415.1). Taxonomy (GTDB): domain Bacteria; phylum Bacteroidota; class Bacteroidia; order Bacteroidales; family JAADJA01; genus JAADJA01. The sequence continues at coordinate 3,715 of JAGVPB010000019.1, forward strand.
TGCAAAAGATTTCGCCGGAATTTTATACTCCCCGGAGGTCACGTTTTGACTGTAATTAATTATATTGCCTGTTTCATCACACAAAACCAAACTGAATCCCGAAAATTCAAAAGGTGCCCTCACAAATAGAAAATCCGAAAAGGGATTTGGATAAATTTCCACGGTTTTGTCAGTTTCAGATTTTTGAGTTGTCCCTGTGGTTGTATCAAAAGCGTATGAAAAATAAAGCGTGGCTGCAACCGAAAGTTTAGCAATTTCATAAACGTAATTCATATCGAGGTTTGCAAGGCTATCGTGGATGGTGTGCGGGTAGGGTGAGTTATTGAATTCATAAAGGCCGGTGATGATCTCACCATTGTTTTGAAATGGAACATAATCCGAACCATAGGCATAACTAATTGTACTTTCCAGCCCTGAATATATTCCGGTGAGTGCAGCAAGTGTGTCTGTAAAAGCCCAGGATTCGGCATTATTGGCGGTAGGAGATGATTCATCTCTTTCGCAGATGATGGTATCATTCGGCAAGCCGGCCACTCCTCCTACTTCGTCAATATTGAAAACAAGCCGTATATTCATATCCTGCGGAATTACTACCTCCTGCACATAATGATAACTCCCCACCAATCCATATTCTTCAGCAGTGAAATTTATAAATCTTAAGGAATATCTGGTCGGGATATTTTGAACAAGCCGTGCAATCTCAAGGATAATAGCTACTCCTGAGCCATTGTCGTTTACGCCGGGACCATTTTGCGTATCATAATGACCATCAATAATCAAATATTGGTCTGGAAATTCAGTGCCTGGTTTGGTTACTACAACATTAAATATTTGCTGGCCGGAAAATTCAAAATAATCGGTTTGAATGTCGTTATAACCCATATTCTGGTATGATTGAATAAGCCATTCACCGGTATAAGCAAGAGCAGTATCAAATATTTCTTTTCTGCCAAAATTTTCCAATTCCTGCAAATCACTTTGCAAGGAATCATAAGATACCAGATCAACTACCGATTGGATAAATGGATCCGGTGATTGTGACCTGGCTAATTTTGTCAGGCATATTGAACTTAAAATTGACAGAAGCAGTAATTTCATCATAATTGATATTCCAATTTTTTACAAATTAACTAAATAAATCCTGTTCTGTTTATTGAAGGTTGGACTTTAATTCAATTTTTGGTTCAAAACAGATACTTAAGATCTGACTAACATTAGCTTTCTTTAGTCGTTAATCTTATAGGTTAATTTGATAATTTAGCGGAATAAAAAAATTTGCAAACAAAAAAATATAACCATGAAAAAAATAATTTATGCATTGATTGTAATATTCTATTTTTCTGATCTTTTTGGTCAGGATGGAAATATAAAGACTGACGAAAACGGACTGACTCCAAACCAGGTATTCAAAGAGATCTCCGGACAGTTAATTAATGGGGGTAAAGCAGGAAATGCCTGGACTTCCATCGGACCCTTTGGTGGCGATGTGTTTGATATGGCAGTCAGTACTGTGGATCCACAAATCGTTTTTGCTGCTGCGGGTGTCCCATATAAAAGTACTGATGGTGGTCAAAACTGGCTTGTGATGGATAACCTGATGAATCTTTCGCCGACCGGTATTGGTACGATCGAGGCTGCTTCAAACGGTTCTGTTTATGCCTCTGGTCCTTACACTTATTATAAAATTTTTAAGTCTGACGATAACGGATTAACCTGGGTTCAAAAAGCCATTCCGGTAAATGGTGCAGGGCTCGACATTGCGATTGATCCCGTGGATCCTAATATTATTTATGCCGGACTCACTTCGGTCATTGGATCGTCAACCAATAATGTAATAATCAAATCGGTTGATGGCGGTGACAACTGGAGCTGGTTTAACATGATAAATATTTTACCGGTCGGTTATTCGGTTGTAAATCTTGCTATTGATCCTTCCGACAGCCAGATTATTTTTGCCATTGGCAATGAAGGGTTCAGCAATTCAATTGTGGCAGCTACTTTCGATGGCGGAGCGACATGGGAAAACCGAACGGGCAACCTTCCTGTTGGAAAACCACTGAATTACCTTGCTATTTCTGATCAAAATGTTTTTATTGCAGGTGGTCAATTATTCGGTGGTCAGGTTGTAGGGGTTTATAAAACCGTTAATTATGGACAATCCTGGCAAAATATTTCGACAGGTTTTCCGAATAAAGTTTCTAACGCCATTCTGATTGATCCGGTTAATAGCGATAAAATGTATGTAGCCTCGGAAGGTGACGGTATTTATTTCACGACTGACGGAGGATCAAACTGGACTTATTCGACCAGTGGAGCAGGAAATACTGGTGCAGCGCGTTGCCTGGTGTTTGAACCGGGAAATACAAACGTTATCTATGCGGGATTCCTGAGCCTTGGAGTTTGTAAATCACCTGATGCTTCACAATCATGGGAGCTTGCAAACCATGGCATAGCTACTCTTCTCACCAACGATATTGAAGTTGATCCGAACGATCCTTTGAAAATTCTGGTTGGTTTCGAAGCGGAAAATTCGGGTGGTTGCTATTTGAGCAATGATGGAGGTGATTCGTGGCAACTTGTTGAAGGTTTGCCCGGTACACGTTTTTCAAAAGTTTGTATCGGAATTGATGGCGCTCTTTTTGCCTGGTCAAATGGACCTTCGAGTGTTGCCCAGGAAGGATTGTATAAATCGGTTGATGGTGGTACCAACTGGGACAATATGGGTCCGAATATTGGCGGACTTTTCGAAACAGAAATTTTTGCTTTGGACGTTTCTGAATCGGATCCAAACTTAATATTCATAGGTGGAAATAATTTTGGCGTGAATGGTTGGGAATCGGTTGTTCATCGGTCTGTGGATGGAGGTGAAATTTGGGAGAATGTTTATGTGGGTCCTGAATTCGATAGCTTCAAATATTTATTTGTTGACCCAAACTCAGGAAACCAGGTCGTTTATGGGGCTTTCGCTACTCAGAACGATCATGCCGGGTTTATAAAAAGCAATGATAGCGGCAGCAATTGGATTGATATAAATACCGGCATACCAGGAACAAACAAATGGTCAGGCTCTATCGTCTGCGATCCTTTGAACTCAGATATATTGTATGGCGGAATCGGGGGCTATGGTGATTTGAATGGTACTGTTTACAAATCCGTTGATGGCGGTTCTTCATGGTTACCTACTCCATTAAGCCTTGATTTTTATTCGAAAATATCGGACATTCTGATAAGTCCTTTGAACAGCGAGGTCGTTTATGCCGCCTCGACACAAAATGGAGTTTATATCAGTACTGATGCCGGACTTTCCTGGGAATCCTCAAATGATAGTCTTGTTGCCGGTAATATTACGGCATTTTCTGATCCTTTTATGGAGCCGGATAATTCCTGGCATTTTTGTGCATCAAGTTTTTCAAACAGCGCATTTAAAACAACAGTCTTTGACCCGGTCACGGAGGTTCCGCACATTTCACCGAATGAAAATGATCCATGGATAATTTCTAATCCGTCTATTGGTAGTGCTAAGATTACCTTACGATTGGTATCCGGATCAAAAGTCAAAATTATTTTATACAATTCATTGGGACAGCACTTAAAAACTTTAGTAAATTCCGCCTTGGGAGGTGGTGATTTTTCCTGGGAATTTTCACAACATCCCGGAATATATTATTTGATGGTATCACTTGATAGTATGGTCAGAACTGAAACAATTATTATCTATTAACAGGCTGAATAAGAAATGTTTATCTTTTGGAGAGGAACAACTTCATTGCTTGTTTTTTATTGATATAATTGCTTTTTACTCTATTTAAACTTCGATATTATTTGCTTTTGAAAGTGTTTGAAATACAATGCAATATCTTTCTGTTAGCCTTATTAGAGTCTTTATCCTTTCTTCAGGTTCATCTGTTTGAATATCATATTTAAGGCGGATATTCTTAAACCCGACAGGAGCTTGTCTGTCAACGGCAAGCGTTCCTCTAAAATCAATATCCCCTTCAGCATAAATCGCGACATCCTTTAAATTAAAATCAAGGGCAGTTGCAATGGCTTTTAGTGTTACTCCGGCACATCCGACAAGGGCTTCAAGTAGCATGTCACTTGGACAGACCATCAGTCCATCGCCACCTGAAGCGGGATGAAGTCCGGCTTCAATCAGAGCTTTGCCCGTTTCAATTTTACATGAAATTCCGTCGCTCATTGTTGATTTTGCTTTCAAAGTAATGAGCGCAGTTTCGGGATCAGACTTGTATTTGTTTTTCAGTGGTTCCTGTAAGTTCCTCAGTTCTGTTGAATTCATTTTTGTATTTTATTAATTTAATTTCCCTTGCCTGCTAATTTAACAAGCGAATTAAAGAATCGTTCATCATTTAATCCCCGCACAAAGGAAAAATGTCTTTTAAAGTCGCAAAAGAAAATGGCAGTTCTTGAACTTTTAACGGCTGAGATGTATCACTACCTGATTTAATTTTTAACCGGTTTAAACATTTTACTTTTAATTTTGTAGATATACCTGTTTAATAAGTGCCAACAGGCGATTAAAAATCTTTAATTAATTAAAGATAATGCTTACTCTGAGTATCGGATTCTGGCCTTTTCTGGTGTATGCAATTGCTGTAATAGCAATAGCAGGAATTATGATAGGACTCTCTCATGTTCTGGGTGAAAGGCACTACGAAAAAACCACCGGCGAACCTTACGAATCCGGAATCCCACCAACGGGTAATGCACGATTGCGTTTTTCTTCCCATTTTTACCTCATAGCCATGTTTTTTGTCATTTTCGATCTGGACGCAGCATTCATCATTGCATGGGCGGTATCATTCCGTGAGGTTGGAGTCGCGGGCTATGTCGGAATGGTTGTATTTATTTTTATACTTATTGCCGTTTTGTTATATGAATTAAAAATCGGGGCATTGAATTTTGGACCTCAGGGTAAAAAAATCCTCAGGAATAAAAATAAATTGAAATGAATGTCAAAATACTAAAAACTGACCAGATGGGCAATCCGTTAAATCATGAAATTACTGAAGAAGCGGTGAATAAAACAGTCATGCTTACCCGTTTGGAAGATTTGTTAGCCTGGGGAAGGAAGAATTCTATCTGGCCTTTTGCTTTCGGACTTTCCTGCTGTTTCGTGGAAATGGCTACTTCCATTACAAGCAGGTACGATATCGCACGGTTTGGAGGCGAAGTCATCCGGGGAACTCCCCGTGAAGCAGATATGATGGTGATTGCGGGTACTGTTTTTATTAAAATGGCACCGATCATCAAGAGGCTTCATGAACAGATGATGGCTCCCCGGTGGGTGATCTCTATGGGTTCATGTGCCAATTCAGGCGGAATGTACGACATCTACAGCGTTGTGCAGGGAGTGGATAAATTTTTACCGGTGGATGTATATGTTTCTGGTTGCCCTCCAAGACCGGATGCCTTTCTGGAAGGATTGCTGCTGTTGCGTGAATCCATCGGAAAAGAGAAGCGTCCACTCAGCTGGGTTATTGGACCCCAGGGAATCCAAACGCGGCAATATCAACCAAGTCAGCGTGATTTAAAAATGGTCGAACGCAGAAAAATGAATAATATAAGACCCATGAACGAAATGTGATAAAACCCTTTTATTGAATTTATGAACGAAACATTATCAGTAATTTCCCTGTTGAGAAGTAAATTCGGAGAATCCATAATAACGGCAGAGCAGAAAACCTCTGACGGTACGGCTACAATATGGGTGAATCCTGACGACATAAGGAAAGCTTTAAGCTATTTAAAAGATGAAATTACCTCTCCGTTTAAATTTCTGTATGACCTCACTGCTGTTGATGAACGAAAAAGACTCAAACGAAATGGCCAGCCTGAATCCGAATTCACTGTCATTTATCATTTAACTTCTTTTGAGCGGAATGAGGATATTCGGATTAAAACTGCACTCAACGGTGAATTTCCGGCAACTAAAAGCATAACCGAAATCTGGACCTGCGCCGACTGGTATGAAAGGGAAGTATATGATATGTTTGGGATCACATTTAAAGATCATCCAAACCTGCGCCGGATACTTATGCCCCGTTCCTGGAAAGGACATCCCTTACGAAAGGAGCATATTGCAAGGGCTACAGAACTCGAACCTTATGTCCAGGAAGAATACATGCGGACCGAGGAAGATGCCGAACTCCGGTTTCGCCCGGAAGAATGGGGATTAGAGAAACAAAGTGAAGATACCGATTTCATGTTCCTGAATATCGGGCCGCAGCATCCCGGCACACATGGACTACTAAGGCTGGTTTTACAACTTGATGGGGAAGATATTGTGGATATCGTTCCGGATATCGGATTCCATCACAGGGGTGCTGAAAAGATGGGCGAACGGCAATCATGGCATACCTTTATTCCCTATACTGACCGGATTGATTATCTGAGTGGTGTAATGAACAACCTGGCATATATACTCTCTGTCGAAAAACTTGCTGGGATTGAAGTACCTGATCGTGTTAACGTGATTCGGATCATGATGAGCGAACTGTTCCGGATTGCCAGCCACCTTGTATGGTTAGGGACATTCGCACAGGATATGGGACAATTATCGCCGGTTTTCTTCACTTTCAACGACAGGGAAAGAATTTTCGACATTGTTTCGGCCATTACCGGAGGACGGATGCATCCCTCCTGGTTCAGAATTGGCGGTGTAGCCCACGATTTACCGAATGGATGGGAAAAGAAATTAAAAGAATTCGTCAGCTATTTTCCAAAGAGGATCAAAGAATATGAGCAGGTAATGATAAAGAACAGCATCTTCAAGGCAAGAACCATCGGAATAGGCGTTTACACAGCAGAAGAAGCGATCGAATGGGGTGTCACCGGAGCAGGTTTAAGGGCAACAGGTTTTGATTGGGATTATCGTAAAAAAAGGCCCTACTCAGGCATTGACCAATTTGAGTTCGATATTCCGTTGGGTAAAAACGGAGATTGCTATGACCGTACGCTTGTCCGTATCGAAGAAATGCGCCAAAGTCTCAGGATCATAAATCAATGTATTGATAATATGCCTGCAGGCCTTTATAAATCGGATCATCCGCTTGCCACGCCGCCGCGTAAGGAAAGAACTATGGAAGATATTGAAACACTTATCACCCATTTTCTTGGTGTTACCTGGGGACTGGTCATCCCGGAAGGTGAAGCAATGATTCCCATTGAAGGTGCAAAGGGAAGTAACGGATATTACCTGATCAGCGACGGAGGAACTTCCTCTTACAGGACAAGGATCAGGGCGCCATCTTTCCCTCACATGCAGATGGTTCCTTATATCAGTAAAGGGTACACAGTCCCTGATCTGCTGGCTATACTGGGAGCAATGGATTTTGTGCTTGCTGATCTTGACAGATAAAAGAATGAGAATAGAATTATAATATTAGTGATATGCTGACTGAGTTGGAAATACATGAAATAAAGGAAGAAATCAAACTCTATCCTTATGCCCATGCGGCCTGCATTGAAGCACTAAAGATCGTGCAGCATTACAGGGGTTGGGTTTCGGATGAGTCGGTTAAAGATATTGCTGAAGTTCTCAGCATCTCTGCATCAGAAGTGGACAGTATTGCTACCTTTTACAGCAGAATTTACCGGAAACCTGTGGCACGTAATGTAATCCTTGTATGCGACGGTATGAGTTGTATGGTAATGGGTTATCAATCCGTTTATGAATACCTGGCAAAAAAACTTGGAATCCAATGGGGTGAAAGCACAACGGATGGGCGTTTTACTCTGTTGCCCATTTCGTGCCTCGGGGATTGTGACCATGCACCATCCATGATGATCAATAATGATTTGTTTCATAACCTGAGTATCACACAACTTGAAGACATACTAGAAAAATATATTTAGCATCCGATGGAAAAGCCGTTGACCGGACATATAAAAGCTGAAGGAATTCCTTTGAATATAAGGGAATACGAAGTCGCAGGCGGTTATACAGGTGTTCAAACTGTATTGAAAAAAATGCAACCAATGGATGTCATAAATCTGATTAAAGATGCAGGCTTGCTTGGAAGAGGCGGCGCCGGTTTTCCAACAGGTTTAAAATGGAGTTTTGTCCCAACAGGTTCCGATGTCCCACGCCCGGTATATCTGCTTTGTAATGCAGATGAAATGGAGCCGGGTTCATTCAAAGACCGGTTTCTACTCGAAGGCAATCCCCACCAACTGATTGCCGGAATGATCTGCGCAGCTTACGCAATTCAGGCTGAGAAAGCTTACATCTTTTTACGATGGGCATACAAAAAAGCAGAAACCATTCTCAGAAAAGCTATTGCCGAAGCTTATGCGGAAGGTTATCTTGGGAAAAATATTCTTGGATCAGACTTCAGCCTGGATATTTATGTTCACACAAGCGCAGGCCGCTATATCTGCGGTGAGGAAACCGCACTTATCAATTCACTGGAAGGCAAGAGGGCAATACCCAGAGCCAAGCCGCCTTTCCCTACCACCAGCGGATTGTTCGGCAAACCTACAGTAATCAATAATGTTGAAACCCTCTGCTGGATTTCGCACATCATCGAAAACGGTGCTGACTGGTTCAAAAACCTTGGCCTTAATGGTGAGGGTGGAACAAAACTATATGGCGTAAGCGGCAGAGTAAAAAAACCCGGCATATATGAATTGCCTATGGGAACCGTTATGCGCGAAATCCTCGAAAAACACGCCGGTGGAATGACTGACGGATACAATTTGCGGGCAGTTATTCCCGGCGGAGCGTCCACCGAATTTGTAATGGAAAAACAGTTGGATGTAAAAATGGATTTCGTTTCTCTCAAAGCGGTCGGAAGCCGTATGGGAACTGCAACCATGACCGTTCTTGATGACAAAACCTGCCCTGTCGCCTTTCTTCACAACATCGAGAGGTTTTTTGCACAGGAAAGTTGTGGGTGGTGCACACCCTGCCGCGAAGGATTGCCGAGGGTTGAAAAAATGCTTTTGGCTATCGAAGAAGGAAATGGCAAGGAAGAATATCTTGAAAGTCTGAAATTTCATACCACATACTGCGGTCCCGGAAATACTTTTTGTGCTCATGCACCCGGCGCTATGGAGCCTCTGCAAAGTGGTCTTGAATATTTTCATGATGATTTTATGCGGCACATTAATGAAAAACATTGTCCCTGGAGGTCGAATGATTAAAATAGAGATCAACGGTAAATATTATGAGGTGAAAGCAGAAAAAAACCTTCTGGAAGTTTCTCTTTCATTGGGCATTAATATACCCCATTTTTGTTATCATGCTGCATTGGGATCCGTTGGTGCGTGCAGGTTGTGTGCAGTAAAAAAATATCGTAACGCTTCTGACACTAAAGGCAGGTTAATCATGTCGTGTATGGAACCTGTTACAGAAGGCCTGATCCTACGGACTGAAGAATCCGACGTCATAAAATTCAGGGCTGCTGTTCTCGAAAGTCTGATGATCAACCATCCGCACGACTGTCCGGTGTGCGATGAAGGAGGCGAATGCCATCTGCAGGATATGACGGTTATGACGGGTCATAATTACAGATCTTATAATTTTAAAAAAAGAACTTACACAAATCAGAATCTCGGCCCCTTCATTCATCACGAAATGAACCGCTGCATACAATGTTACCGTTGTGTGAGGTTTTACAAGGAATATGCCGGTGGAAAGGACTTTGACGTTTTTGCTTCGCATGATCATGTTTATTTTGGCCGTCACGAAGATGGTATTTTGGATAGCGAATTCAGCGGCAATCTTGTTGAGGTTTGTCCGACAGGTGTGTTTACCGATAAAACCCTGAAAAGCCATTTTACCCGAAAGTGGGACCTTACAAATGCACCTTCGGTTTGTGTTCATTGCAGTGTGGGATGCAATACGATTGCAGGTGAAAGATATGGAATCCTGAGGCGGATCATGAGCCGTTATAATGGTTCAGTGAACGGATATTTTCTTTGTGACCGGGGACGGTTCGGTTATGAATTTGTGAACCACGAAAACCGGTTAAAAAAGGTAAAAATCAGGCTTTCAAAAAATGAAAATCCGGTGGTCGCTGAAAATGATCAGCTACAGGTTTCATTAAATTCAGCCCTTTCAGATAACAAACGAATCATCGGAATCGGTTCGCCACGAGCTTCTCTTGAAGCTAATTATGCATTAATGAACCTAGTAGGCACTGAGAATTTTTACCACGGTATTTCAAAAAGTGATTATGAACTGACTAAAACTGCACTTCATATTTTACAAAACGGACCAGCTCATTCACCATCCTTAAAAGAAATTGAAAATGCAGATGTCGTTTTTATTTTAGGAGAGGATTTGACACAAACAGCTCCGATGATTGCTCTGGCTGTAAGGCAGGCAGCCCGGAATATTCCATTACAGGCTGGAGAAAAAACCGGAATTCCACGCTGGCATGATGCGGCTCAGCGCGACAGAACCCAGGATATTAAGAGTCCGATATTTGTTGCCAATCCTTACCAGACTAAACTCGATGAATTATCCCGGGAACCTTATCATGCTTCTATCAATGAAATAGCAAAACTTGGGTTTGCGGTAGCCGCCCAAATAAATGATAATGCCACTTCTGTGAAAGATGTGGATACCAGGCAATATATGCTGGCTTCAGAAATTGCTGTGGCTTTAAAGAATGCAAAAAATCCTGTGATCATTTCCGGGATTCATTGTGGCAATAAAGAAATGCTTCATGCTGCAGCAAACATAGCTTTTGCACTCGAAGCCCTTCAAATAAAATCATCCTTGTGTTTAGTTGTTCCCGAATCCAATTCAATGGGACTTGGAATGATCGGGGGAAAATCGCTGGAGGATGCTTATAGAAGGATTGAGCAGGGAGAAGCGGACACCCTGGTTATCCTTGAAAATGACCTATACCGCAGAGCCGAAAAGGAAATTGTGGATGAAGTTTTTCAAAAATGCAAACATGTGATTGTCCTTGATCATCTGATGAACGATACAGCATCAAAGGCAGATATTCTAATTCCGGTCGGATCATTTGCCGAATCCGAGGGAACAATCGTCAGTAATGAAGGCCGGGCCCAGCGCTATTACAAGGTTTTCCCTTCAGAGAAATCGGTTCCCGAAAGCTGGCGAATGATTGGTGAAATGATTAAAATTGTCCGGGATCAAATAGATCATCCATGGAAAAACTTTGATCAGGTTGCAAAAGAAATGGGTGATGATATACCTGAGTTTTCTGTGATCCATCAGAAAATGCCAGGTAACGGGTTCAGGATTCTGAATGAGAAAATCACAAGGCAACCCTTGCGTTTCAGCGGTAGGACAGCCAATAGTGCGCACATTGCTGTGAACGAACCAAAACTGCCTCAGGACCATGATTCACCCCTTGCATTCAGTATGGAGGGTTCGAATGAGGTTCCGCCCTCATCGCTTGTTCCGTTTTACTGGACTCCCGGATGGAATTCTGCACAATCCATTAATTTTTATCTGGATGAACCGAACGGTTCGATGAAAGGAGGCGATCCGGGAATAAGGCTGATAGAAGCCAATAAAAATGCCAAGGTATCATTTTTCGAACCGGATATCACCGACATCGAACAAAAGCCGGGAGAATTTTGGATTATCCCTGTTTACCGGATTTTCGGTTCGGAGGAACTGAGTTCGAAAGCCAAAGCAGTAGCCGAAAGAATTCCCGAGCCTTATGTACTGATGAACGAAAAGGATATTGCAGGTTCAGATAAGAATGAAAATGGATCGGCAAACATTAATATATCAGGGAAAGAAATTTTTGTAAAAATAAAAATTGATCCTGATATTCCGCTTGGGATTGCAGGATTAACAGTGAATTTACCTGGAATGCCGTTTCTGAATTTACCCTGTTCGGGAAAAATTAAGTTTGCATCAGGAAACAGTAATAATCAAAAGCCGGGAAGACCATGAATTATGCCTTCATTATAGCAGGTGTTTTACTTGTTGTGCTTAATATAGCTGCCTTACTGATCTGGCTTGAACGCAGGTTGCTTGCGTTATGGCAGGATCGTTACGGCCCGAACCGTGTGGGGCCATTCGGCATTTTGCAGGTTCTGGCAGATGTGATCAAGATATTTTTCAAGGAAGACTGGATACCTCCATTTTCAGATAAACCGGTCTTTGTGATGGCTCCGGGCATTCTCATGGCTACGATACTCCTTACCTTTGCAGTAATTCCTTTTGCTCCGGGATTTCTGGTTTTTGATTCAAACATCGCCATCTTGTTTTTTCTTGGCAATTCATCTCTTGGGGTTTACAGCATTGTTTTAGGTGGCTGGGCTTCCAACAATAAATATTCTTTGCTTGGAGCCATGAGAGCTTCGGCACAGATGCTGACCTATGAGGTTTTTATGGGCATCTCGATCATGGGTGTAGTGATGATGGCCGATTCATTCAGTTTGAAAGAAATTGTGGAAGCTCAGGAAAAGACCTGGTTTATTTTTCCGCAATTTGCCGGATTTCTGGTTTTTCTTGTTGCCGGAATAGCTGAAACGCACAGACTTCCGTTCGATATTCCTGAAGCCGAGGGAGAGCTTGTTGCCGGTTTTCACTCCGAATATTCCGGGATGAAATTCGGATTGTTCTTTGTCGGTGAATACCTTGGTGTCACGCTTATCTCGGCCATTATCGTCGTCATGTTTTTTGGCGGATGGATGGGCCCGGCATTTCTACCACCGGTGTTTTGGTTTTTTTTCAAGACATTTATTTTCATCTGTTTCTTTATATTGCTCAGAGCCTCATTACCGCGTCCGCGTTACGACCAGTTGATGGAAGTTGGATGGAAAATTTTGCTTCCCCTGGCATTGATCAATATTCTGGCTACAGGTGCGATAATATTATTTTTATAACAAGCGACTTATTTGAAATCAGGAAGAATAAAATAACATGTACAGTATAATCAGAAGCATTTGGCTGACTTTCCTGCATGCTTTTCACAAGCGCGAAACAGTGCTGTATCCTGAAGAAAAGCCTTATCTGCCGCCGAGGTACAGAGGCAGAATCATCCTCAGCCGTGATCCGGATGGAAAGGAAAGATGTGTAGCCTGCAATCTCTGCGCTGCCGCCTGTCCGGTGGATTGCATCTCTCTTCAAAGCGCCGAGGATGATGATGGAAGACGATATCCGGAATTTTTCAGGATCAATTTTTCACGGTGTATCTTCTGCGGATTTTGCGAGGAAGCATGCCCTACTTATGCCATACAACTCATCCCCGATTTTGAAATGGGTGAATACAACCGGCAGAATATGGTTTATGAAAAGGAACATTTGCTTATTGATGGCCAGGGAAAATATCATGGTTACAATTACTACCGGCAGGCCGGTGTGGATATGGGTGTAAAAGGCAAAGGGGAAGGGGAAAATGAAGAACCTCCGGTGGATATAAAAAGTTTATTAACTTAATTCCATAGATGAGACTATGAATATGATATTTTACATTGCGGCATTCGTTTCCATTATCTCTACCGGCCTGGCAATCACAGGCAAAAATGCCATTCATGCCCTCCTTTTTCTGATACTGTCCCTACTTTCCATTTCGATCATATTTTACATACTTGGAGCTCCTTTCATTGCGGCTCTTGAGGTGATTATTTATGCAGGCGCTATCATGGTGCTCTTCATTTTTGTGATCATGATGCTGAATGTGGGTCTTGAAAAGGAAATGGAAAAAAAATGGCTTCGACCGCGAATGTGGATATTACCAACAATACTGGCTGCAATTCTGCTGATCAATTTTCTGATCATGCTCAAAACGGTTCATTTTGAAAAAACAAAAGAAGTGGTTGTTCTTCCCAAACAAGTTGGAATTTCACTATTTACCACTTATCTAATAGGAGTAGAAATTGCAGCAATTCTTCTGCTGGCGGGTATTATAGGGGCGTACCACTTAGGCAGCCAAAAGAAGAAAGTCATCCACAGGTTCATGGAAAAAAATTAATAATCTATCATTTTAAAGAAATGGTCACACTTTCAATCGAAACTCAATTGTTATTTGCAGGAATTCTTTTCGTGATAGGGCTTGCAGGACTTCTGGTAAGAAGGAACATCATCTTTATGCTGATGTCGGTTGAAATCATGCTGAACAGTGCAGGATTGGTCTTCATTATCGCAGGCGCACACTGGCTGCAACCCGACGGACAGGTGATGTTTATTTTCATTCTGGCGGTTGCCGCTGCAGAAGTGTCTGTCGGACTGGCTCTCATCCTCCAGATGTACCATCATTACAAGACACTCGACGCAGATACCCTTAACAAATTGAAAGATACACAAGATGAACTTTAACGAATCATAAAATGGAAATTTACCTGGCACTCATACCTATATTCCCTTTACTTGGATTCCTGATCTTATCACTGACAGGATTCCGGCTGTCGCAAAAAGCCAATGCCATTGTTGGAGCCGGTTCCGTTGGTATTTCAGCCCTGCTGACCATTATTCAGGGTATTGCTTTTCTTTCCTCTCCTACCGAAGATGGAGCAATCAGCGTTCGCCTTTGGGAATGGATGAATGCAGGCGGTTTCAGCGCTGAAATTTCTTTAAAGATGGACGCATTGTCTCTCATTTTCTGCTTTGTCATTACATTCGTCGGATTCCTGATCCATATTTACTCCATTGAATTCATGAAGAACGACGATGGTTTTGCCCGTTTTTTCGCTTATATGAATTTGTTCGTAAGTTCAATGCTGATCCTTGTTCTGGCTGACAACCTGGTTCTTTTATATCTTGGTTGGGAGGGTGTTGGACTCTGCAGCTATCTTCTCATCGGGTTCTGGTATAAGGAACCTGCCAATGGAGACGCTGCTAGGAAGGCTTTCATAATTACAAGGATTGGAGATACTGCAATGCTTCTGGGATTATTCCTTCTGTTTATCAGTTTCGGAACCCTTAATATTGATCAGTTAATGACACAGGCACCCCTGATTTGGGAAAAGGGTTCAATGATGCCGGTTCTGGCCGCAGCACTTCTTCTCGGAGGTGCGCTCGGAAAATCAGCACAGCTACCTTTGCAGACATGGCTGCCGGATGCAATGGCAGGTCCCTCGCCGGTGAGTGCACTGATCCATGCGGCTACTATGGTTACCGCCGGAGTTTACCTGATCGCACGATCTCATGTTCTTTTTATGCTTGCACCTGTCGTGCAGACAGCGGTTGCAATTATCGGAGCACTCACACTGCTTATAGCCGGATTCAGCGCTCTTGCTCAGCACGATCTGAAACGAATACTGGCTTATTCAACCATCAGCCAGATCGGATATATGTTCCTTGCACTTGGTATTGGCGCCTGGTCGGCGGGAATTTTTCACTTTATGATCCATGCTTTCTTCAAAGCCTTGTTATTCCTCGCTGCCGGCGCTGTAATTGCAGTGCTCGATGAAGAGCATGATATAATTAAGATGGGGGGCCTCAGAAGAAAACTCCCGGCTATATTCATAACATTCCTTATCGGTTCGGCTTCCCTTTCTGCTTTGCCCCTCATTACGGCAGGATTTTACAGCAAAGATCAGATTTTGTGGTTTGCCTGGTCATCCGAAAATGGCAGTTTGTGGTTATGGCTCGCTGGCATAGTCGGCGCGTTCTTAACTTCATTATACACATTCCGGATGGTTTTTATCACTTTTTTTGGTGAAACCGGAACAGAACCAACTCATAAACCCGGCAAATTTATGATGATCCCGATAACGATACTTGCTGTACTTTCGATTCTTGGCGGATTTATTGAACTGCCTGAATCCTGGGCTCATCTTCAGTTGTTTTCTCATTCATTGAATAAAGTGTTTCCAACCATTTCGCTTTCACACAAAGGTATTCCTGAAATCTTTTTCCAGATACTTTCGGCTGTTGTTGCGATGTCAGGTATTTATATTGCGTGGCTTATATATCTTAAAAAATTGAAACCCGCGGAGTCTCCATCTTTTGATCGTATCGGACATTTCTTTTATAAAGGATGGGGATTCGACAAACTTTATGATTTTGTCATTGTAAAGCCTGTGGTATGGTTTTCTGAAATTGATAAAAAAGATTTTATTGATTCATTTTTTACCGGCATCACTTCAGTCACTTTTATGTTTAATCGCATTTTAAGCCTCTTACAAAACGGTAAATTAAGATGGTACGTGACGGCAGTAGCGATTGGAATCGCTTTCATTTTAACCGTAATGATTAACCTATGATTCTTGCATATCTGATATTGATTTTAATTGCCGGAGGATTGATTGCCTGGCTGGCCGGTAAATGGAACAAAGAGCTTCCACGGTTCATCGCTTTATTTGCACTTTTCACAGATTTGTTCCTGACTGTCATGATTTATTTGCAATACAGTAACTCAGATACAAATGACTGGATGCTCGTTTATTCTGCAAGCTGGATACCTCATTTTGGCATAAGCCTGTATCTGGCGCTGGATGGACTGAGCATTCTTATGCTGCTTCTAACTTTTATTCTCGGCATTATATCGGTTTTGATTTCCTGGAAAGAAATCGATGAACATACCGGATTCTTTCACTTTAACATTTTATGGATTCTTTCAGGAATAACAGGTGTTTTCCTTTCCCTGGACCTATTTCTGTTTTACTTTTTCTGGGAGCTGATGCTCATACCCATGTAT
The DNA here is from genome assembly GCA_020052415.1 of Bacteroidales bacterium. Lineage (GTDB taxonomy): Bacteria > Bacteroidota > Bacteroidia > Bacteroidales > JAADJA01 > JAADJA01. Next base: position 20,313 of record JAGVPB010000019.1, read on the forward strand.
TTTCTGATCAGTATCTGGGGTCACACAAACAGGATTTATGCTTCTTATAAATTTTTTATTTATACGCAGGCAAGCGGATTGATCATGTTTCTGGCTATTCTGGTTCTGTATTTTATTCATGGGAAAAATACCGGGGTTTATACTTTCAGTTATCCGGAACTTATCGGAACCACCATGTCTCCTGCGACGGCAATTCTGCTTATGCTTGGATTTCTGGTCGCATTCCTGGTTAAATTACCTGTTGTTCCGCTGCACAACTGGCTGCCCGATGCCCACACCGAAGCGCCTACAGCAGGCAGTCTTATCCTTGCAGGATTGTTACTGAAGACCGGTGCCTACGGCTTACTCCGTTTTGTAATACCTATATTTCCTGAAGCTTCCGTGACATTTGCTCCCTTTGGGATGCTGCTGGGAGTGATAGGGATTTTATATGGAGCCAAACTGGCCTTCGCCCAGACCGACCTGAAGCGACTCGTTGCTTATACCAGTGTCAGTCACATGGGTTTTGTGATTTTAGGTGTTTATGCTTTTAACGAACTGGCCTATCAGGGAGTGGTGATGCAAATGATCGCTCATGCCATTAGTACCGGAGCATTGTTTATCCTTGTCGGGCAATTGCAGGAGCGTATTCATACCCGCGACATCAACAGAATGGGAGGTCTATGGAAACAGGTACCTGTGATGGGAGCCATCGGACTCATCTTTTCAATGGCATCACTTGGATTGCCGGGTCTTGGAAACTTCGTGGCTGAATTTCTAACCCTGATGGGAACGTTTAAAGCCAATGTTCTGATGACATGCCTGGCAAGCCTGGGACTCGTGGGAGCCACCCTGTATTCGTTACGGATCCTGCAAAAAGTATTTTATGGAAAGGAGAGAACAGTTCACGTCATTAAAGATTTATCTTTACGGGAGCGGATGATTGCAGGAGTGCTCATTGTTGCAATAGTGTATCTCGGACTTTTGCCACAACAGATTTTCAATACGGCTAAACCTGCATTAGCAAAATCTTTAAACTCAATTAATAATCAGAGCTCAGGGGGAAAAAATGAGAAATCCGGTACATACAATTTCGTCCCGGAACCGGTCAGCACAAACCAGTAAAAGACACAACTTATGAATCAGGCAGATTTCAGCTATCTTGTTCCCTTTATCATTATTGCCGGAGCGCCAATCCTGATGATGCTCATTATTACCCTAACCAAAAACTTCAGGATACTCTACGGCCTTTCGCTCGGAGCAATGATACTTGCTTTCATTTCTCTCTTTTTTACCGGCAATTCGATTCCGCATCATGTAAGCTCATTGCTGGTTCTTGACCAATTCAGCGTCGTATTCATGATGGTCATCATCCTCGCAAGCCTGTTGGTGACTTTGCTTTCGTATAACTATCTTCAATATCAGGAAAGCGAAAAGGGCGAATATCTCATCGTGCTTTTCGTGGCTGTACTCGGATCAATAATACTGGTATCTGCAACTCATTTCATTTCCTTTTTTCTCGGGATCGAAACCCTGAGCATTGCACTTTTTATCTTAATTGCTTACCGTAAAATCCACAGCCATGCCATTGAGGCTGGAGTAAAATATTTTGTGCTGGCTTCGGTTTCATCGGCATTCCTGCTTTTCGGGATGGGTTTAATTTATGCCAATACCGGAGAAATGCAATTTGAAAAAATAGCTATAGCATTGCACTCTTCCGGATTTTCAACACCGGTTTTATTAGCGGGTTTCGGGATGATGCTGGTGGGTTTGGGCTTTAAACTGGCTCTGGTTCCGTTTCATACATGGACACCGGATGTGTATCAGGGTGCTCCCGCACCTGTTACTGCCTTCATTGCGACCATCTCCAAAGGAGCAGTAATGGCATTTTTATTAAGGTTTTTATATGAACTCGATGCCATCGGAAATAAAAAAGTAATCCTCATTATCACAATCATTTCGGTTCTTTCCATGTTTACCGGAAACTTTTTGGCACTGCGCCAGCAAAATATAAAACGCATCCTCGCTTATTCATCCATTGCTAACCTGGGTTATTTACTTGTCACTTTACTTACAGGCAGCGACCTGGGAATCCAGGCTGCAGCATTTTATCTCATTTCTTACATCATAACTACTCTGGCAGCCTTTGGTGTTATCGGCCTCCTTTCCGGAAAAGATTATGAGGCTGAAAACCTTACAGACTATAAGGGATTGTTCTGGAAACGCCCCTGGGTGGTCGTCGTATTTACCCTTGCATTGCTTTCCCTTGCCGGAATACCAATCACTTCCGGATTTATGGCTAAATTTTATATTGTGTTTGCAGGTGTAAATGCGAATCTCTGGCTGCTCGTGGTAAGCCTGATCCTTAACAGCGTTATCGGTTTATATTACTACCTTCGGATTATTACTACACTCTTTACACCGGCGAACGCATTGAAATTTCCTGTTATTTCAATTCCCGGCCAACTTGTATTGTTCATCACGGCGACCGGTATTCTTTGGCTGGGTATTTTCCCACAGTGGTTCTTTGAACTTTTTTCCGGATTTAGTGGATTTTAAAAAATTCTAACAAAAAACCCGGTACTACCCGGGTTTTTATTAAATCGTAAATGGTTTTATTTTATGGGATAATACAAGACGGTCAGCCATTTTTCCGGATTAGGCTCAGAACCCGGATCCGTAATATATACCTCCCAGGGATCGCCGTTTTGCTCGAACTTATTATCTCCAACGTACAGCATCAGTTTCTCCCATGAATATCCTGATGTGGAATAATCACCCCAGTGTTCTACAGATGCAGCTTTCCCTTTATAAGTATTCATAAACCGTATATCTCCGTCACCCGTAACTTTTGTCCCAACGGGGATTGCACAATCATAGACAAATTTTGAAGTGTCTTCCCACTGATACCAAATGGCAAACGGTGTTCCCGACATCTGAGCACCTTTGGTACCCATATAATCAATTAGTTTTCCAAAACTTATGCCCATCATTTGTGACATATCCTGCACGCCGGATTCAACCTTTACTGCAAGAGCCATCATGCTGTTTACTTCTGTAACAGTAATATCTCCGGTTTTATATTTTGGTTTTGGTACCATATCTTTTGTTAATTCATTCAGGGTAACCAATCCTTTTTCATAGCTCTTACCGACCTCCGGAACGATAATAATGCTCGAAATCCACCTTCCGACAGGATAAGAGGCATCGCCTTTAAATGTCCATGTTACCTTAGTGCCTTCATCGGTCGGCTCAAATGTCCATGTGCACAAAACAGTTTCGGTTCCCATAAATAAAAGTTCTGTTTTTATAAATTCATTTTCAGTCGTTTCGACAATGGTTTGGCTCGATGTTCCACCTTCATCATCCCAAAGACTCTTTGCTCCGACACCACACTCCGGGCCTTCAAATCGTTCGTTAACGGCGTATTCAACCCAGGGACTCCATGATCTCCAGTTTTTTAAACAGTTGACTTGTTCATAAATTACTTCGGGTTGGGCTTTCATTACAAGTGATCGTTCAAGATTAGCTTCACTTGCCATAAATAATGGCGGAATCAAAATAACGCCAAGTATGATCACCAGGACAATAATGATAATTTTTAATGCTTTCATGTGTTATATTTTTAAAGTTAGTATTACAAAATTAAATATTTAAATGACTTGCAGTTGTTAATATTTTGTTATCGTAAAACTCCCGTAAATCCCTGAAATCTTTTATAATTTAAAAAATGATGAGAAAGTGAAATTACGTATTATTAAACCATATTCTCACACAATAAGGGGCCATTCATTCGAAATGGTCCCTCCGGATAAATTTAATACAAATTAACGCCGGGATTACCCCCATTTTTTAACCGCTGCCTGTATAGAATCGCCGGCTGAGCCAAGGTCATGAGGGGTCATAACCGGAACAAAATCAATTTCGGCGTTCAGCCACATAAAAAATGGTTCGGCAATGGCTGGCATTTGGGATGCATCATTCATATTGATAACAACATAAGCTCCGCGGCAACCGTCAATTGTCGTAAAATATGCTGCTTCAGCTTTCACTTCTGCAAGTACCTGTTGCATTTTCACCCCAAACTGCGGATCCCTGATATTTTCATTTCCCCGTTCATTTGGCATTTTGATTTTCATAAGATATTTCATGATTACTTCATTTTATTTATAAATAAAAAATTAAACAACTCCTCAATATTAAAGTTTAGAATTTCACATTGTTTTAACAATATAATTTAACCTTTTTTTTTGAAAATCCAAAACAATCTATGCCTAATTTTGTTTTTTCTTATTTAAGAATTATTCTCAACTAAGAATAATTAATTATGGATATTGCTTATTTAAGAAAAATACTTATTGAAAAAGGTCTGAAAATTACACCCCAGCGACTCATTGTCCTTGAAGCTGTGAAGACTTTGAATAATCATCCGACTGCTGATAATGTGATGGTTTATATTAAAAACAATCATCCGAACATTGCTATCGGCACCATTTATAACATTCTCGATACCTTTGTGGAATTTGGAATATTGCGGAAAGTCAATACCGAAAAAGATATTATGCGATATGACCCGATTCTTGAGAACCATCATCATCTGTACAGTGGCGACTCAAATCGTATAGAGGATTACTTTGACAACGATTTGGACCTGTTTCTGAAAAAATATTTTACTAAAAAAAATATTCCGGGTTTTGAGATTGAAAACATTAAATTACAGATAAAAGGTAAATTCAAACCTTAACCGCTAAAACTTACAATATGGCAAAGAAAAAACTAACTACGGCATCCGGTATCCCTTATACTGAAAATGAGAACAGTATGACCGTCGGGCCACAGGGACCGATATTGCTTCAGGATTTTATTCTTCACGAAAAAATGGCACACTTTAACCGGGAACGGATTCCTGAACGGGTAGTCCACGCAAAGGGAACAGGCGCTTTCGGTAAATTTACAGTAACGCATGATATTACAAAATACACCAAGGCTAAACTTTTAAGTAAAATCGGAAACGAGTGTCGTGTTTTTGTAAGGTTTTCGACTGTGGGCGGCGAAAAAGGCAGCGCCGACACCGAACGCGATCCGCGAGGGTTCGCCATGAAATTCTATACTGAAGATGGAAACTGGGATTTAGTCGGAAATAATACCCCGGTTTTCTTTATAAAGGATCCGAAAAAATTCGGCGATTTTATTCACACTCAAAAAAGGGATCCAAGAACAAATTTAAAGAGCCCGACAATGATGTGGGATTTCTGGAGCCTTAATCCTGAAAGCCTTCACCAGGTGATGATCCTTTTCAGCGACAGGGGAACACCATACAGCTACAGACATGTTAATGGTTACGGAAGTCACACCTTTTCGCTTATCAACGCCAAAAATGAACGGATATGGGTGAAGTTTCATGTAAAAACCTTGCAGGGAATTAAAACATTTACAGGGCCGGAAGCTGAAGCGATGAAAGCGAAGGATATGGATTGGGCGCAGCGGGACCTGGTGGAAGCCATCGAAAGAAAAGAATTTCCTAAGTGGGTTATGAAAATCCAGACAATGACTAATGAGCAGGCTAAAAAGTTCCGGTGGAATCCGTTCGACCTGACTAAAATATGGCCGCACACGGAATTCCCTTTGATAGATGTGGGTATTATGGAACTGAATGAAATACCGTCGAATTATTTCAGGGACGTTGAACAATCGGCCTTTGAACCGGCTCATGTGGTGGACGGAATAGGCTATTCGTATGATAAGATGCTTCAGGGAAGACTCCTCTCCTACCCCGATACCCATCGTTATCGCCTGGGTGTGAACTATGAACAGATCCCTGTAAACCGGCCAATAAACCAGGTTAACAATTACGAAAGAGACGGCCACATGCGCGTTGACAGTAACGGAGATGATAAACCCAATTATTCTCCCAATAGCTTCGATGATATTGCTGCCGACGAAAGCTACAAAGCGCCGGCACAGAAACTGGATTCCGATATGGCTTACTGGTTCGACCGGAATGAAAATGATGATGATCATTTTACGCAACCCGGCTGGCTTTTCAGAAAAGTGATGACGGACGATCAAAGACAAAATACAATTCATAACTTTGTAAGCTCGATGAGCAAGATAGGTACTCATAAAAGGGAAGAGATTATAAACAGGCAACTGGGTTATTTTTACAAGGCCGACATTGAATTGGCGCTGAAAGTTGCCGAAGGACTCGGTATTGATTTTAAACCGTAATATTAAAAATAAACATTATGAAAGAAAAAAGTATTGAACTATTAAACAAGGCCGTTGGTGACGAACTGGCGGCAGTACATCAGTATATGTACTTTCATTTTCGTTGCGATGATATGGGTTACGACCTGCTTGCAGGCCTTTTCAAAAGGACTGCCATCGAAGAGATGCTGCATATCGAAAACCTTGCGGATCGTATTTTATTCCTGAAAGGAGAAGTTGAACTGAAAGCCAGCGTTGAGGTTAAGAAATTACACGAGGTTAAGGAAATGCTGATGATGGGTCGAAAAATGGAAGAAGAAAGCGCCAGGGATTACAACCTGTGGGCTAACGAGTGTGCCCAGAACGCGGATTCCGCATCTAAAAAAATCTTCGAAGCCCTCGTGGCTGACGAAGAACGACATTTCGACCAATACGACACTGAAATGGATAACCTCGAAAAGTTCGGAGATAAGTATCTTGCACTTCAATCTATTGAGAGGAGCAAAAACGTACAGGCACGGACGGCAGCATCCGCTTAATACAAACGAGATGCTTATTACAAACTTAAACTAAAGCCGCTTGATTTTGACCGGGCGGTTTTTCTGTTTCTTGTATATAATCCCTATTTGAAAAAATTAACTAATAGGGTCAAACAAAAACCAACCTGAAACATAAAACTTTAAACATTAAACCTATTTTCTATATTTGCAGCCGTCAAAGATTAAAAATGAGAGGTTATTGATTCATGTCTAAAAATCTTTATATAGCAGCAGCAGAAGCCGATTCGGGTAAATCACTGATCGTCCTTGGAATCATGAATATCCTGTTGAGGTATGTCAAAAGAGTCGGTTTTTTCAGGCCTATCGTTAGTCTCAAAAAGAATCAGGATCACGATATTGAACTGGTTTCCAAACTCTATAACCTTCCTTTTGAACAGAATTCCATGTACGGAGTCACTTCCGAAGAGGCTCAGGCATTGATACAGGGCGGCTATATGGATGACTTGTTTTCTGCAATCCTGAACAAATATAAAAAACTGGAACAACAGTGTGATTTTGTTTTGTGCGAAGGAACCGACTTTACAGGTTCCCTGAAACCTTTCGAATTCGACTTCAATGCACAGATAGCAAATAACCTTGGTGCGCCCATTATCGCAGTAGTGAATGGTCACGGAAAAATTGTAGGGGAAATAGCGGATACGATCCAGATGTTTAAAAATGTTCTCACACGCGAAAAATGCTCTTATGTTGGGATGTTTGTTAACCGGGTAAATCCGGAAGACAGACTCTCAGTAACTGAGGTACTAAAAAAGTCTAAAACCGACAGCGAAATTGATTTTGTAATCCCGGAACAGGCATTGCTTCAAAAAATTACTATTCGACATATTATAGATGCACTTCATGCCGACTGGATTTATGGTGATGATGAGGTCCTCGATTATGATGTAAACGACTTAAAGATAGGTGCAATGAATGTGGAACACATCCTTAAGCTGACCAATAACGGGACTCTTGTGATTACTCCCGGAGACAGGACCGATGTGCTGACAATACTGTTCATGACACTTTTATCTGACAATTACCCTAAAATTGCCGGCATCATACTGACAGGCGGATACCGCCCAAACGAAGAGCTGATGAAGCTGATCAGGGGAATAAAGAAACTACCGGTAGCTGTTTTCAAAGTAGAGACAGATACTTTTGATACAGCGATGAACGTAAGTAAAATCAGGCCATTGCTTACACATGATAATGAAAGACGTATGGCCATCGCTTTAGGACATTTCGATGCTCATGTGGATGCATCTATACTTAAACAAATCGTTTCGGTTGCGCCTTCAAGTGTGGTCACACCCATTATGTTTGAGTACCAGCTCTATGAAAGGGCTCGTGCTCATCGAAAACATATTGTATTGCCGGAAGGCACTGAAGAGCGTATGCTCAGGGCTACTGAAATTCTTCTGAGGAGAAATGTGGTTGATATAACTTTGCTTGGCAATGAAGCAGAAATCCTTAAAAAAGCCGATTCACTCCACCTGAAGCTTACCGGTGCCAACATTATTGATCCGTTCGATAATGATTTGATCAATGATTATGCTTTGACTTATTTTAAGCTCAGGAAAGAGAAAGGAATAACCAGGGAAGCAGCTTTTGATATCATGCGCGATGTGAGCTATCTTGGTACCATGATGGTGTACAAAGGTCATGCTGACGGTATGGTTTCCGGTTCTGTTCATACTACGCAGCACACCATCAGGCCGGCATTTGAATTCATAAAAACAAAGCCCGGTTTTTCGATTGTTTCGAGCTGCTTCTTCATGTGTTTCGAAGACAAAGTACTGGTTTACGCTGACTGTGCGGTGAACCCCAATCCCAATTCAGAGCAACTGGCCGATATTGCAATAAGTTCCGCCGATACCGCCAAAGCTTTTGGAATAGAACCACTGATTGCAATGCTTTCTTATTCTACCGGCGAATCCGGAAAAGGTGAAGATGTTGAAAAAGTAAGGAAAGCCACAGATATTGCCCGAAAACGCCGTCCTGAATTGAAAATAGAAGGACCTATACAATACGATGCCGCTATTGATGCCACTGTTGCAAAACAAAAGATGCCTGATAGCAAGGTTGCAGGAAAAGCCACCGTTTATATTTTCCCCGACCTGAATACAGGTAACAATACATACAAAGCAGTGCAACGGGCATCAGGTGCACTGGCTGTGGGACCCGTTTCACAAGGACTCAACAAACCTGTAAATGACCTGAGCCGGGGTTGCACTGTGAAGGATATAGTAAACACTGTTTTGATCACTGCCATTCAGTCGCAGATGAACGGGAAATAATGGATTCCAGTCCGACATGACCTGATACCAATGTGATCTATTTTTGAACTAATAGATTTCAACTGTAATAAGCTGGAATACAATAGATGAAATTATTCGGCTGTATGCAAAAACCTTCCGTTCAGAACCAGCATTTCTATATAAGGTTTGGCAGTCCCAAGAATTTTAAAAGGAGCATGAAGCTCTGACGCCCATTTTCTTGCAATTGCAAGCTCCTCCTTCCTGCCTGCATCATCAAGGAGTATCACACAGCCTGGCTTAATCTTGTTTCCCACTACAGGAACAAGCCCATACCTCCCGCCTTTTGTTGTACCCGGTGGTCCGTCACAGATTACAAGGGTAAAACGATCAGGCATTGTCCTCAGGTTTGGTTCGTACCAGCAATATTCGCCATAGTCCTTCAGTGGTTTTGTATTCAGTGTTACTGAATCAATCTTATATTTTTTCAAATACGTTGTTAATTTTAATGCCCATTCGGCTCTGTGTTCAAGTGTCCATAGCTTTTTGCCGTATTTTTGAGCGATAGCTCCAACCACAATTGTAGATAATCCTGAGCCACATTCCAAAATAGGTCCTGGTGATGAAAGTGCATGCTTTACACAACCTGCCAGATATTCATCCAGTGCGCTCCAGGTTTCATTGCCCCAGCCGTAAACCAAATCATTTAGGACAGGATTTCCAGGCTGAGTGCATGTTCCTGGTGCTCTAATGAACTTTTTCATCGCCCTGTGGAAAATAAATTGACGGTGAATCGCCCTTAAGAATTGCCGGGTCGAAGGAGGTAATATTAACTTGAGAAAACGCAATAACAGTTTCATAGTCTTTTTCTTAAGAAGAATGCAAATGATGTCTATAATTTCTTCCTGATCAAATTTTCAAGTTTCACAATATCCTCTGTAAACTTTCTGATACCCTCAGCAAGCTTCTCGGTTGCCATTGCATCTTCGTTCATCAACCAGCGAAATTTCTTTTCATCCATCTCAATCTTTTCGATGTTGGATGCTATTGCTTTTTCAGGTTGTAATTTTCTTTCAAGATGACCTTCTGCCTTTTCCAGTTCCTTTAGCAATTCAGGAGAAATTGTTAACAGGTCACAGCCTGCCAGTTCTGTTATTTCACCCATATTTCTAAAGCTGGCTCCCATAATTTCAGTTTTGTAACCGAACTTTTTATAATAATTGTAAATATTCCGAACCAGTAAAACACCTGGCTCCTCCCCTGCCTGAATTTGCTGAACACCCAGGTTTTTCTTATGCCAGTCCAATATCCGTCCTACAAATGGTGAGATAAGCTGTATGCCGGCTTCAGCACAAGCAACGGATTGCGGCAATGAAAAAAGCAGGGTCATATTGCAATGAATACCTTCTTTTGTAAGTTGTTCTCCGGCTTTTATTCCTTCCCATGTAGAAGCTATTTTTATTAATATTCTTTTACGGTCAATTCCTGCTTGTTCGTACATTGAAATAAGATCCTGTGCTTTGCTGACAGTACCCTTAGTGTCAAATGACAGCCGGGCATCGGTTTCTGTCGAAACCCTGCCTGGTACTATCTTCAAAATCTCCAGTCCGAAGCCTGTGATAAGCCTGTCCATAGCCAACTTTAACCTGACTTGTTCATTACCGGACTGATGTTTTGCAAACCCGATGGCGTCATCAATCAAACCTGAATATTTTGGATCCTGTGCAGCGATTAATATAAGTGATGGATTGGTAGTCGCATCAACAGGTTTGAACTTTTTTACGGATTCAAAGTCCCCTGAATCGGCTACGACTTTGGTTTGAGTCTTCAGTTGCTCTAATAGGTTCATATTTCAAATGTTTGATGTAGGCTGCTTACACATATAATTTCTAATTCTACAAATTTACTTTCTTTTTGTTTTGTACGATGATCACAAATTTTTTTATCTCGTCCTAAAAATTTTACTTTTGCACCTTCATAATTATCAACTTTTAAATGGACGCACCGGTATTTATTGTTTTTCTCTTTTCTTCTTTTCTCCTTTTTATCCTGCCTCGCGCCGTCAAGTATAACTTCACTTTGCTCCTCATTTCCTCAAGTACCGTCCTAACCTCCATTTGGTGTTTCGAAATCTTCAACACCGCTGAGGAAGTTCTTAATATCCGGTACAGCATAGCTGGCTTGTTTGATTTTCCCTTACTTACCATTGATCGTCTTTCCGCTTTTTTTATTGTTGTGATCAACATTACTGTATTTACGGGTATCCTTTTTGCAAAAGGCTACCTGGAGCCTTACCAGAATACAAAGCGGCAATTGTCATTTACTATCCATTATTTTGCCTATCTATGGCTATATTTTTCGATGCTGCTTGTTGTTATGCTTCGCGATGGATTTGCCTTCCTTATCAATTGGGAATTAATGTCGCTGTCATCCTTTTTACTCGTCATATTCGATGCCGAAGACCGTTCAACGCTTAAAACAGGAATCAACTATCTTATTCAAATGCATGTTGGATTCGCAATGCTCCTTATCGCTTTTCTTATCACTGAAAAAGCGACCGGCACAATGAGCTTCGATGCGCTTACCCAATACTTTTCAGGCCGTCCGAATATATTGTTGTTCCTGTTATTTTTCATCGGTTTCGGCATTAAGGCCGGGTTCATACCAATGCACACCTGGCTTCCCGAAGCGCATCCCGCTGCCCCATCGCATGTTTCGGGAGTGATGTCAGGAGTTATGATTAAAATGGGTATTTATGGTTTATTAAGGGTTTTATTATCTGTTCAATCTGATCTTTTATGGATAGGAACCATCATCCTTGCAGTGTCACTGATCTCAGGCATCTTAGGTGTTATGACAGCCATAATTCAGCACGACCTGAAAAGACTCCTTGCTTACCACAGCATCGAAAACATCGGCATCATCGGCATCGGTATCGGGCTCGGGATCATCGGAAAAGCTACCGGTAATAACGGGCTTGCTTTGCTTGGGCTCAGCGGTGGTTTACTTCACGTATTGAACCACTCTCTTTTTAAGTCACTGCTGTTTTATGGAGCAGGATCGGTTTATCGGGCTGCCCATACCCGCACTATTGACCATCTGGGTGGGCTGATAAAGAAAATGCCATATACCGCTGTGTTCTTCCTTATCGGTTCGCTAGCAATCTGCGGACTGCCACCATTCAACGGATTTATATCTGAGTACCTGATCTACTTAGGAATGTTTAAAAGTCTTTCAGGAGCCAACCTGTACCAAATCATTACAATACTATTCAGCATAATCGGCCTTACATTGATAGGCGGACTCGCGGTCTTTTGCTTTACCAAAGCTTTCGGAATGGTATTCCTTGGACAACACAGGAGTGCAAATGCTCAAAATGCTGTCGAATCTGGTAAAGGCATGTTGGTCCCGCAGGTCATTATTATTGTTTTAATTCTAATGATAGGACTGGGATCGTCCCTTTTTGTAAAACCAATCTTTAAGCTGATCACAGAGGTTTTTCATCTCAAGGGTGATATTCCGGTAACTTTAACCTCAATCAACAGCCTTCAGCAGATAAGCATACTGGGCGGGATGTTCATCCTGCTGATTGTTGCAATTTTGATTTACAGAAGGATTCATCTAAGGACAAAGGTCATAAGCTACGGGCCTACATGGGGCTGCGGTTACACTGCCGGGTCGCACAAGCAACAGTACACCGCCACTTCGTATGCAGACAATTTCGGTTATCTTGCCAATCCTGTAATGGGGAACAGAAAGGTTTTCCGCAATATAGAAGCCAACGATATTTTTCCTGGAAAGAGGAAATTTCTTACGCACAACTTTGATGTTTTTAAGCGGTATATGATTGACAATCCAATTACCGTCATGCAGGAGCTGCTGAAAAAGATCGCCATAATGCAGACCGGGCAAATCCAGCATTATATTTTATATGCTTTTGTTTTCATGCTGATCGTGTTCATATTAACCTTTTTTAAAGCGATATGAAGTTTGCGGGTATCTTTTTGATTATTATGGCAGCAGCTATTTTCCCGGGGATAATCCTGAGGGTCAAAAGCATTGCAGGCGGACGGAAAGGCCCCGGTATTTTTCAGCCCCTAAAGGACATCAGGGTATTACTGATGAAAGGAAGTGTCTTCAGCCAAACAACAAGTTTTATTTTCCAGATAGCACCAACTATTGCATTGGCGACAGTAGTCATTGCAATACTTTTGGTTCCTGTTGCAAACCAGGATGCCGTGTTTGCATTTGAGGGCGATTTTGTTTTCTTTGCTTACCTTCTTGCATTGGGCAAATTTTTTACAATTATTTCTGCGCTCGACACCGGTAGCGCATTCGAAGGGATGGGCGCCAACCGTGAAGCATTATTTTCAATGTTAATTGAGCCTGCTTTTTTTATTTTACTGGCAACCTTCGCGATGTTTACTGGATATACTTCCTTTTCAGACATCATGACACATTTTCACATCACGGATAATCATTATGTGATGATATTCAGCATCCTCGGATTTTATGTACTTATTCAGATCGCGATGATAGAGAACAGCCGGGTTCCTGTTGACGATCCGAAAACCCACCTCGAACTGACAATGATCCATGAAGTGATCATCCTCGACAACAGCGGATTTGATAAAGCTTTAATTCATATTGGTACCTTTTTGAAGTTTTCCATCTACGGAGCTTTGATCAGTAGTTACCTGGTTCCTGCCGGATGGAATATTGGAGCGCAGGTCGCACTTTTTATTGGCATACAGGTTTTCTTTGCCACGATTATTGGCTATCTTGAGTCATTCAGAGCAAGGAATAAAATGGTTAAGAACTCTCAGTATATACTTACGGTTTCTGCTATTGCGATAATAGCTTTTGTGATTGTGCTGATTTTGACAAATAAATTATAAATCGTTTAAATTAAATCTTTGGATAAATAAATAAGTCTTTATTAAAGATGTTAAGCTTTCTCACCATACTTTTCGCCCTTACGCTAATTTATCTGAGCATTACAGAGAGGTTCAGGTCGTTTTCAAAGCTCATTGCCATACAGGGATTCCTGCTTTTCGGGATTGCCTTCCTTGAACTCACAGAGGTGAATACGGCTAACCTGATCTTCATTGTCACTGAAACTGTGGTCTTTAAAGCGATAGTCGTTCCAATGATACTTTACAGGATCATCAACCGGATCAGAATTTATAAAGTACACTCCAAGGCGTTGCCAGGATTTTATTCCCTGCTTTTCACAATCATGGGTTTATTTCTAAGCATAATTTTAGCAAATACCCTCATGGATAAATTCATTGATACGGTTTACCTGACCATTGCCCTTTTCACCCTCTTTACAGGATTGCTGATCATTGTTACACATAAACTTCTTTTCTCCCACATGATCGGATTTCTTGTCATAGAAAATGCAGTGTTCATGTTTTCACTTGCAGCCGGAAAAGAAATGCCCATGCTCATCAACATCGGTATTTTACTCGATATCTTTGCCAGCGTATTGATCCTTGGCATTTTCATTAACAAGATCGGAAGTCAGCACAGGGACCTCATGGCTGATACATTAACAAGCCTAAAGCATTAGCACGATGGTACTTTATTACTATATAGCAGCATTGATCCTGAGTATGGCTGCTTTGTTCATTAAAAAGCAAAGCGTCACAAAAATCATTATGACTGTGTTTTTATTGGTACAGCTACTGTTTACCCTGCACATCATGCAAAATTCCGGAAAGACGGAACTTACCTATTTCACATTTGATGCGCTTGGAACAATTTTTCTGATCGTGCTGACAATGATCAGCATTGCAGTTGTTTATCACGGATTCCGGTATTTCAGCGACCGTAGTCCTGAACGTTTCTTTTATTATCATTCAGCCCTTATCGGTTTGATTGCGTCCATAACCGGAGCTTATTTCGCCAATGATGTTACCGCCGTCTGGGTGCTGGTCGAGGCAACGACACTCACAGGCTCTGTACTGATCTATCATAAGAAGACAACCACAGCGCTTGAAGCTGCCTGGAAATATATTTTCCTTTGTTCGACAGGAATTGCAATAGCTTACCTCGGTATTTTATTTTTAAGCATGACCATGACGGGATTGGGAATACAGGATCTTTCGTTCGAAAGTATTAGTAAAGTAGCTGCCCATGCCAATCCGCTTTATTTAAAAATAGCTTTTCTGTTCGTATTGGTTGGCTACAGTACAAAAATGGAATTGTTCCCAATGCACACGGTCGGGATTGATGCCAATACCGAGGCCCCCTCTCCTATTGGCGGCCTGATTTCTACAGGATTGGTAAACCTGGGTTTTATTTCCATTTTCAGGGTTTATATTTCACTTTCTGGAACAACGATTTTTGATTGGATGAATCACATTTTTATCATCGTCGGAGTGTTTTCGCTGGTTGTTGCAGCCGGTTATGAATTAAAGGTAAGGTATAGCGCCCGTATGCTTGCTTATTCGAGCCTGGAAAATACAGGTCTCGTTGCAATTGCCATCGGTGTAGGCGGAATCGGATATTATGCTGCGATCCTGTTACTGGTTTTACACACACTGGTCAAATCAAGCCTGTTTTTCCAGACAGGACAGATGTATCGCATCCTGAACACCCACATGGTTGATGAAAGCGGTAATTATATGAAGATATATCCGGCCGGGGGACTGGTTTTTCTTATCGGATTGATTTGCATTGCTGCCATTCCACCTTCCGGACTGTTTGTCGCTGAATTTTTAATCTTTAAATCGCTTGTGAGCAGCGGCCATTGGTTCGTACTGATACTTTCGTTGTTCTTATTAGCCTTCATCATTTTTGCTATGAGTACCCGTATCCTGAAAATGGTATTTTCAAGACCGCAAAGATTCGGTGATGAGGATTTTATAAAGCTTCATCCCGTGGAAACACTTAGCCAGTTCATTTTTTTAAGCATTGTAATTTTTATTTGTTTTTATCAACCCCAGTTTTTAGTTGACCTGATCAACCAAAGCATTGCAGGTCTTCCAAAATAATTTGCCATGAACGAAAAGAACTATATAGAAATATTAAACAATGGCTCACCGGTCCTGCTGAAAAATATCCCGGTTCTCAACTACCCGGATTTTTACAATCTTCTGAAAGAAATGCTGTCCGATCCCGATTCTCATTGCGTAGCATATTATGCATTTCCGGTGGAAAATATGTTGAAATTCATTTGTTGTATTGCCAACGATAAAACGTCAGGTATAGCTGTTTTGTCGCATGAACAGAAGAATCATGAAATTGCTTTACTATCACTGACCTCCGAAATTTTTGCAATGCATGTTTACGAAAGAGAGATTCATGAAAACTTCGGAGTTCAATTCAGGAATCATCCCTGGTTGAAACCCATCCGCTACCCTTCCGACCGTTTCTACAAGGGCAATGTAATGAATAATTATCCTTTCTATCAGATTGAAAGTGAAGAGTTGCATGAGGTTGGTGTTGGCCCTGTTCATGCGGGAGTGATCGAGCCGGGGCATTTCAGGTTTATCTGCAATGGTGAAAAGGTTCTTCATCTCGAAATTCAACTTGGATATCAGCATCGTGGTATCGAAAAGCTGATGATTCAAAAGAATGATCCGTTTCAGCGAATGATCCTCTCGGAAAGTATTGCAGGTGACTCCGTCATTGCGCATGGCTTGGCTCACACAGGACTCATTGAATCCCTTGCAGAGCATAATGTTTCCGAAAGACTTCAGATCGAACGGAATATCGCACTTGAACTTGAAAGAATTGCAATCCACATTGGTGACACGGCTGCATTGTGCATGGATGTAGCTTACCAGTTAGGGCAGGTGGTGAACGAGGCGCTTCGGACAACAATTATAAATACAACTCAGCTATGGTGCGGCAACCGTTTCGGAAAAGGACTGATAAGGCCCGGAGGAAGTAATTACCCTTCAACAGACGATTTTATCAAATCTATGCTAAGTACCCTTGAAGAAACATTAAGGAGGTATGAAGATATTACTGACAGGATCTATTCGCTACCCAGCGTGCTCTCTAGGTTCGATGGGATCGGTATCCTCACACAGGGACAGGCAAAATTGACTGGTGCAGTCGGCATGGCAGCACGGATCACAGGAATTGCGAGAGATATAAGAAAAAGCCATCCGTTCCAGTATTTTCGACAACATCCGGTTGAACCGGTAACTCAGATAAGCGGTGATGTACTCGCAAGGGGGATGCTCCGCAACCTTGAAGCAAGGCAGTCCATTGGATTGATCAAACAATGGACTAAGAAATTAAATGAGGCGGAAGAAAGTAATAAAAAGCCCGATTACAATTATAAACTGCAACCTGAATCTTTTGCTATTTCGTTAACAGAAGGCTGGCGTGGAGAAGTTTGCCATTCAGCCGTTACGGGCAAAAACGGAAATATAATTCATTATAAGATTAAAGATCCCTCGTTTCACAACTGGATGGCGCTCGCATTGGCAGTTAGGAACCAGGAAATTTCAGATTTCCCGGTTTGCAATAAAAGCTTTAACCTGTCTTATTGCGGAAATGATTTATAAAAACAGTCGCAATGTTCAAAGAACTTAAAATAATAAAACAGCATGGGAAGCAGTTCGTCCCCGACCTGACGGCGGTGGAACTTACACCGCTTTTCAGGGGAAGGCCGGTTATCAGCAGCCTGCCGGATAACAAGGAAATTGAAAGGGTGGTCAGGTTTTGTCCAACAAGAGCAATTCTACCAGAGCCATTCGGAATTGATTTGGGAAAATGTGTTTTTTGCAAGGAATGTCAGTTTATGCTTCCTGACAAGATTGTTTTTACAAACGATTATAAGATTGCAACCAATGACAGAAAAAGGCTGGTTGTACAAGGTGGTGTGGATAAAACCATTGAATTGAATCCTGATCTTGTAAGGAGGGAAATCAGGAAATATTTTAAGAATTCTTTGAAGCTCCGACAAATTTCAGCAGCGGGCGACAATAGCTGCGAAATGGAATTAAATGCCTCGGGGAATGTTAACTTCGACATGGGAAGATATGGAATCGAGTTCGTTGCTTCACCCCGGCATGCCGATGGAATTGTGATTACGGGTCCCATTTCGGAAAACATGGCTGAAGCAACCCAAATTTGTTATGATGCAACTCCGGATCCAAAAATCATTATTCTTGTTGGAACAGATGCAATCAGTGGAGGAATTTTTGAAGGAAGTCAGGCTGTAAACCGCAGTTTCCTTGACAAATACCCGGTTGACCTTTATGTCCCCGGAAATCCTGCACATCCGCTTACTTTTATTAACGGAATATTATCAATGCTCGGAAAAAAGAAGTGATTGCACCGGATTACTTTCGTTTATAAATAACATAGGAATAGGGAAATGGATTTTTTTCATCGGTATCATTGAAATCTTCCTTTGAAATAACCGTCCAATCTTTCTCACCCACATGGGGGAAAAAAGTATCTGCTTCAAATTCATGATGAATCCAGGTGATGTAGAGCTTATTGGCATAATGCAAAAATTGCCTGTATATGGAAGCCCCTCCGATGACGAAGTTTTCCTGTTCAGGATCACATTTGGCAATGGCATCTTCGATTGAATAAGCCATCACGCAATTATCAATCTGTTCATCCTTTACATCCGTAATCACAATACTTCTGCGATTTGGCAAAGGCCTGTTGGGTAATGAGTAATAAGTTGTTTTACCCATAATAATTGTATGACCTGTAGTGAGTTTTTTAAAACGCTTCAGATCCTCCGATAAGTGGCAAAGCAGCTTATTGTCTTTACCAATGGCGTTGTTTATTGCGACTGCAACAATAATTGATATTTGCTTCATATAATTTTAGTCAATTTAGGCACTCCTAACTTTAGTCACTTAAATTGAAATATTTTTTATCAAGTAAATCTAATTTCTAAAATTTAATATCTCAAATCAAACAGATATCTCCCCCTTAATATGCGGATGCGACTGGTAACCTGCCAACTCAAAATCTTCAAATTTGAAATCAAAAATATTTTTTATTGCAGGATTGATTTTCATTACTGGCAAGGGATATGGCATTCGCGATAATTGCAATTTGCATTGCCCGATATGGTTCAGATAAATATGCGCATCTCCCAATGTATGGACGAAATCGCCCGGTTCAAATCCTGTCACCTGTGCCACCATCATGGTGAGCAGTGCGTAAGAGGCAATGTTAAATGGCACTCCAAGAAAAATATCACAACTTCGCTGATACATCTGGCAGGATAGCTTTCCTTCGGCAATATAAAACTGGAAAAAAGCATGGCATGGAGGCAAGGCAGCGCGGCCGGCAGCTACATTTTCAGCAAACGTTTTACCGGCATACGGCAAAACACCCGGATTCCAGGCGGCGACCATCATTCTCCGGCTGTCGGGATTGGTTTTGATCAACTGTATCACTTCGGAAATCTGGTCAATGCCGTCATTGTTCCAGTTGCGCCACTGAGCCCCGTAAATTGGTCCAAGATCGCCATTTTCATCCGCCCATTCATTCCAGATCGTTACATTATTTTCATTCAGATATTTGACATTTGTCTCACCATTTAGAAACCAGAGAAGTTCATGAATGATCGAGCGTAAATGCAGTTTTTTTGTTGTCATTACCGGAAATCCTTCCGACAGGTCAAATCGCATTTGATAACCAAAAACACTCCTTGTGCCTGTTCCTGTTCTGTCTTTTTTAAGGACACCTTTGTCAATGACATGATTTAATAATTCAAGATATTGTCGCATACTTTACATTTTCAAAATTGGACAAAATTAAAGATTTGGTGAAAAGTATAATGGTGAGTTGAAAAAAAGCCGGGAAACGTATAACAAGTATAATCTCCCGGAAATTTTGCTTTATTTGGAATTATTTCTTCAGCCCTTCGCGCCGTTTGATTTCATCCCGTATTTTTGAAGCTTTTTCATATTCTTCGTTAGTTACTGACTTCTGAAGCAAATCTTTAAGTTCCTCCAGTGAATACTGTTCATAAAGGCTTGAGGTTGCCTTTTTTGACCCGGGCTTTTCCTTTTCTTCCTGATCCTTTTGATCGTCAACAATGATCCCGGCCGTGGAAAGTATCTTTTCATAAGTATAGATGGGACATTGAAACCTCAGGGCTATTGCAACTGCATCCGAGGTTCGGGCATCAATTTGAAATTCACGGTTACCGTCAGTACAAATCAGTTCGGCATGGAAAACACCTTCAATAAATTTATTTATAATAACCTCCTGAATTTTAATATTGAAAGTATCCGAAAAACTTTTAAAAAGATCGTGAGTCAGTGGCCGGGAAGGTTTCATCTTTTCAAGCTCGATGGCTATGGCCTGAGCTTCAAATCCTCCAATAATGATCGGTAATCGTCTTTTGCCGCCGGCTTCTCCAAGGATCAGGGCGTAAGCCCCGCTTTGCGACTGACTGTAAGACATTCCGATGATTTCAAGCTTTATTTTCTCCATCAGGTAATTAATCGTATCAATTTTAAAAACTGACAGGTAAAAGTATTAATTATTTCTAACTGTCATTTTCTTTTTACTAAGAAATTTCATAAATTATCAACAAACGTTTATTTAAAATTGATCTTAAAAAAATACTTTCTATTTTTGCGCCTTAATTTTTAAAACTAAATATTTATATATGAAACGATTACTAACTCTTTTAGGTTTATTTTCTTTTCCTGTCCTTTCATTTGCAAGTGAGGCCAGCCTGATCATTCCGGATGGAGTAAAATCACAGAATATCCTGTATTGGGGATTCCTCATCACTTTTGCAGGTTTCATGTTTGGTTTGTTCCAGTTCATGAAAGTAAAAAAAATCAGGGCACATCAGTCAATGCTCGACGTAGCCCATGTCATTTATGAAACTGGAAAAATCTATCTTATCCAGCAGGGAAAATTTTTGGCAATACTGTTTATTTTCATTGGTACCGCAGTTGCCTTTTATTTCGGTTACCTTTCTGAAGCGAATTTTGGCTTTTTCGGTGTTGTGATGATCCTTTGCTGGACAGTCATCGGTATTTTAGGCTCATACAGTGTGGCCTGGTTTGGAATCAGGATGAATACCCTTGCAAATTCCAGGATGGCTTTTGCCTCACTGGAAAGAAAACCTATCAAACTGCTCAATATCCCCCTGACAGCAGGAATGAGCATCGGAGTCGTTTTAATTTCCCTTGAGTTGATAATGATGCTGATCATATTGATGTTTGTTCCCGGAAATTATGCAGGAGCCAGTTTTATCGGCTTTGCCATTGGTGAGTCTCTTGGCGCATCTGCGTTAAGGATAGCAGGTGGGATTTTCACAAAGATTGCGGATATTGGTTCCGACCTGATGAAAGTGATCTTTAAAATAGGCGAAGACGATCCCCGAAACCCGGGAACCATTGCCGACTGTGTAGGCGATAATGCAGGTGACAGCGTAGGCCCTACTGCGGATGGATTCGAAACTTATGGTGTGACCGGTGTTGCTTTGATATCCTTTATTCTTTTAGCTGTAACAACAGCCGAATACCAGGTTCAGTTGTTAACATGGATTTTTCTTATGCGTATTTTAATGATTGTGACTTCGATCGTTTCATATTGGATCAATGGTGCAATCACACAAGCCAAATACGGCAAAGCTGATGATATTGATTTTGAAAAACCCCTTACATCACTGGTTTGGACAACCTCCATTTTATCTATCCTTGTTACCTTTGCAATCAGTTATCTTACCATTGGTTCTTTACCTAATAATTTATGGTTTACACTTTCTGTCATCATCAGTGCCGGAACTCTTGGAGCCGCATTGATTCCGGAGTTTACCAAACTTTTTACAAGTCCTAAATCCACTCATGTTAAAGAGGTTGTCGAAGCTTCAAAAAAAGGCGGCGCTTCTTTGAATATTTTGTCGGGTCTTGTGGCTGGAAATTTCAGTGCATTCTGGCAAGGCATGGTATTTTTCCTTTTGATGTTTATTGCTTATTATGCCAGTACTTTCGGATTGGATAACTTTATGATGTATCCCTCTATTTTTGCTTTTGGCCTTGTCGCTTTCGGTATGCTTGGCATGGGACCAGTTACGATAGCTGTTGATAGTTATGGTCCTGTAACTGACAACGCACAATCCATCTATGAACTTTCGCTTATTGAAGAAAACAGGGAAGTCGTAACTGCTGAGATTGAAAGAGATTTCGGGTTCACACCAGATTTCGAAAAATCCAAGCATTACCTTGAGGCCAATGATGGGGCAGGCAATACATTTAAAGCCACAGCCAAACCGGTTTTGATAGGAACGGCTGTTGTCGGTGCAACCACAATGATCTTCTCTCTGATCCTGTTGATCAAAAGCACGCTTGGTGTTCAGCCAGAAGAAATTCTGAATTTATTGAATCCATATTCTATACTGGGATTCTTACTTGGTGGTGCTGTGATTTATTGGTTCACAGGCGCTTCCATCCAGGCGGTTTCAACCGGCGCAGCAAGAGCTGTTGAATTCATCAAGAAAAATATTAACCTTGATCCGAATGCTCCAAAAAAAGCCGATGTTGAAAAATCCAAGCAGGTAGTTCAGATTTGTACTCTTTATGCTCAAAAAGGCATGTGGAATATTTTTATAGCTATTTTTTCCTTTGCTCTTGCATTTGCATTTCTTTCATCACCTACCGGATTTGAAGATGGCATGACAGGAGCCGAAGCAATAGGATTTACCATGCCGGTTTCACTCTTTGTCAGCTATTTGATATCCATTGCATTTTTCGGACTATTCCAGGCAATTTTTATGGCGAACGCAGGTGGTTCATGGGATAATGCCAAAAAAGTAATCGAAGTGGATATGAAAGAAAAAGGAACGGAATTGCATGCAGCTTCAGTTGTTGGCGATACAGTTGGTGATCCGTTCAAGGATACCTCATCCGTAGCTTTGAACCCAATCATCAAGTTTACCACCCTTTTTGGTTTGCTTGCGATGGAGATTGCCATGGCTGAAAATTTCAGGCCGGCCGCTCATTATGTTGGAATCGCATTCCTGCTGGTTGCCCTGTATTTTGTGTACCGATCATTCTATAAAATGAGGATCAACCAATAGGAGGCGGAATAAATTAAGAAAAGCCCTGTACTTATTTATTGCAGGGCTTTTTATTTGATTGGAGCAGCCATAATATTTGCATGAAAATTCGGAAATTAAGCGGAATAGTTTATTCTGCCAAGTTGTCAAGTTTATCCAATGGCAATATATTTGATATCCGACCTGGTTCTGTGTTCAAAATTTTATAGTAAAACAGCGTTAAATAAAGAGAGGCAAAAGCGATTTCAAAATGAATATTAGAAGAAAGAAAGATAAGGAAAATCAGCCTGAAGCAGGGAAAAAGCTTGAGCATCCGGAACAGGAAATAAGTGAAAATAATAAATCTGAGGAAGGAACTGCTGAAGAAAAATCAGAACAGGTTGAGAAATCAAAGGAACTGGAATTAAAGGAAAAACTTGATGAACTGAACGACAAGTATCTCCGGCTGTATTCGGAATTTGATAATTACAGGAAACGTAACATAAAGGAACGGATCGAACTTTCCAGAACGGCCTCATCTGATGTAATCCTTGATCTGCTGCCGGTTTTAGACGATTTTGAAAGAGCTGTCAGGTCTTCGGATGAAACTGAAGATTGTATGGTCCTACGGGAAGGAATCAACCTGATCTATAATAAATTCAAAGGCATTCTGGAGAAGAAGGGATTGAAACCAATAGATGCCATAGGTTCGGAATTCAATACTGATTTTCATGAGGCAATAACATATACGCCTGCTCCTGCTGATGAATTGAAAAATAAAATAGTTGACGAACTTGAAAAAGGCTATTTATTGAACGACAAGGTTCTCAGGTACACAAAAGTTGTGATAGGTCAATAATCCAGACAGAAAAAATCCTGTAACCCCGGACAAACGTTATTTGATACATAATTATTAATGTCAAAAAGAGATTACTACGAAATACTTGGTATATCGAAAAATGCCTCTGACAGTGAGATAAAAAAGGCTTATCGTCAGATGGCACTTAAATACCATCCTGACAAAAATCCCGATAACAAAGAGGCTGAGGAAAAGTTTAAAGAAGCCGCCGAAGCTTATGAAGTTCTTAGCAATGCTGACAAACGAAAACGTTACGATCAGTTCGGGCATGCAGGTTTGGGCGCAGGAGCCGGCGCCAATGGATTCCATATGTCTATGGACGACATATTCAGTCAGTTCGGAGATATTTTCGGTGATGCGTTTGGTGGGGCTTTCAGTGGTTTTGGAGGATTTGGTGGTGGCAGACAAAGAGGAAGAAATGTAAACAGGGGAACGAATCTTAGAGTCAAAGTAAGGCTTTCTATTGAAGAAATCGCCAAAGGGGCAGAAAAGAAAATCAAGGTCAATAAATACGTCAGTTGTACTTCCTGTCACGGTACCGGCTCAAAAGGAGGCTCATCTTATAATACCTGCCCGACCTGCCGTGGTACAGGCCATGTAACCCGCATTACAAATACTTTTCTGGGTCAGATGCAAACTTCATCCAGTTGTCCGGCCTGCGGAGGTGAAGGACAGACTATCGTTAACAAATGTCCCGCATGTATAGGCGATGGAATTGTGAAGGGAGAAGAAGTTATCAATATTAAAATTCCGGCCGGCGTTGAAGATAATATGCAGCTTTCAATGAGCGGTAAAGGAAATGCCGGCGCAAGAGGAGGAATACCGGGAGACCTGATAATCGTTATCGAGGAAATAGAAAATGAAAATTTCGAGAGGGATGGCAAAAACCTGCTCAGTAATATTTTTATCAGCATTTCTGAGGCTGCCCTGGGTACTTCAATTGATATTCCGACAGTGGATGGAAAGGCAAGAATCAAAATCGCTCCGGGGACACAGGCCGGAAAAGTATTACGGCTTAAAGGAAAAGGACTGCCTTCATTAAATTCTTATGAACATGGTGATATGCTGGTCAATATCAATGTTTGGACCCCTAAAAATTTATCGAGAGAGGAACGTGAAATTCTTGAAAAATTGAGAAAATCACCTAATTTTATACCTGATCCGGGTGACAATGAAAGAAGCTTTTTCTCAAGAATGAAAGAGTACTTTGCGCATTAATGATAGATTTGGAAGGATAAAATGAATACTTTATTCGAGGCCAGGAATATAACCAAACAATTTGCTGATCACAGGGCGCTGAGCCAGGTGAGTATTAGTGTTCCCGAACAAAGCATTTATGGTTTACTTGGGCCAAACGGTGCTGGGAAAACCACCCTGATCAGGATCATAAATCAAATAACTGCCCCTGATTCCGGCGAACTGTATTTTCATTCCAGGAAACTTAAACCTGAAGATATATACAAAATTGGCTATTTACCCGAAGAAAGGGGATTGTATAAGAAAATGCAGGTCGGCGAACAGGCAATCTATCTTGCCCGGCTGAAAGGCTTGTCGAAGTCAGATTCCCAGAAAAAACTGAAATACTGGTTTGGGAAATTCGAAATTGAAGCCTGGTGGAATAAAAAAGTAGAGGAACTTTCGAAAGGAATGCAACAGAAAGTGCAATTTATTATTACCGTTATTCATGAACCGGAGCTGCTGATTTTTGATGAACCTTTCAGTGGATTCGATCCCATTAATGTGAACCTTATAAAGGATGAGATATTCGAAGTTAAAAAGCGTGGCGGAACAATAATTTTTTCGACACATAACATGGCCTCAGTTGAAGAATTATGCGATACCATTGCTTTGATAGATAAATCAAAGAAAATTTTGGAAGGGACTGTAAAAGACATTAAGTCTGAATACAAGGCAAACACCTTTGAAATTGTATATACCGGGAATCAGGCCAGGCTAAACAGCTTTGCAGGCAGTACCTTCAGTTTGATCAATCACAGTACATCCGACGGCAGGAATAAGGCTAGTATCAGGATAATAAACGGAAGAAGCCCGAACGATCTTTTGTCGGAGTTGCTGCCAAATTTCACAATTCTGTCATTCAATGAAATCCTGCCGACAATGAACGACATTTTTATCAAGAAGGTCAAAGAAAATAAATAATCTGAATTTTCCCTGATGGACAAAATCATTCTGATAATAAAAAGGGAGTACCTCACGCGGGTCAAAAAAAGATCCTTTATCGTTATGACGATACTCGGGCCAGTCATGCTTGCTGCTTTGTTTATAGTCCCGGTGTATTTTGCCCAAATGGAAGGAGAAATAAAAAAAATCGGGATCGCTGATGAAACCGGACTATTTACCCATGAATTTAGCAGCACTGAAAATCTTAATTTTATCATACTCGATTCAGATATTGAGGCTGCCAAACAAAGAATTGTTCCTGATGAATTATATGCTCTGCTTTATATTCCGAAAACCGAATTAAGCCTGCCACAATCAGCGGTACTGTATTCGCCGAAACAGCCCAATATTATTGTTAAGGGGTTTATCAGCAATATCATGAAGAAAAAGGTCGAGTCGCTTAAACTTGAGGCTTCGGGTATTGATCCTGCGATTTTAACCTCTATAAAAACCGATATAAACCTGGTGACTGTTAAAATGAATGAGGGTGGCGAGGAGGAAAATAGCTCCACGGAACTGAGCATGGCTGTTGGTTTTATTGGAGGCATCCTGATCTATATTTTTATTTTTATGTACGGTGCCCAGGTGATGAGAGGAGTAATCGAGGAAAAAACAAATCGTATAGTTGAAGTTATAGTTTCATCGGTAAAGCCGTTCCAACTAATGATTGGAAAGATCACCGGTGTAGCAATGGTGGGACTTACTCAGTTTGCGCTATGGATCATATTGACCCTGATCATAGTATCAGTATTTTTTTCTGTTTATTCCCATGAATTCAGTACTTATAAATCCAGTAATTTGAAATTACAGGAAAATACAATTGTACCGCCAACCGGAACCCAAACATCAATACCTGCAGACGAAATAAATGAATCCCTTACTGCTGTTTTTGATTCGATACAATCCATACACTTCGTTGTTCTCATCGGGGCATTTTTATTTTACTTTGTAGGTGGCTATTTGCTTTATGGGGCATTGTTTGCTGCCATCGGTTCTGCTGTTGACAGTGAAACCGATACGCAACAATTTATGTTGCCGCTCACTGTTCCACTCATTTTATCCATTGCGATTTCACAGTTTATCATGGTCAATCCTGATGGACCGGCTGCATTCTGGCTTTCCATTTTTCCTTTGACCTCTCCTGTTATTATGATGATCAGGATACCTTTCGGAGTACCTTATACCGATCTTTTAATTTCGATTACCTTATTAATACTTGGATTTTTAGGAGCAACCTGGCTGGCAGCAAAAATTTACCGAACAGGGATTCTAATGTATGGAAAGAAAATCAGCTATAAAGAGTTGTGGAAGTGGATAAGGTATTGATGAGTTTGGAGTTTGGAGTTCGAAGTTCGAAGTTCGGAGTTCAGAGTTTTGAGTTCGGAACTGTCAACCATGAGTTCTGTGCTTTGTGTCACAATCGTTGCCTCATAATTCGCTATTCTTATATCAATTGTTCTTCATTCGTTATTCAGTAAGCATGGAACTTGGGGCAAGCAGTGATGATGGGTTTGGGAATGGGTAAATGGAAAAGGATATTAAGCATTAGACTGAATCTGCAATCTCTGTTACTGCCACTGCCGCAAGTTCACCAATACCATTGTACCCTACGATCAATTTCAATTAATATCTGCCAATTTCAACTTATTTCAAAAGAGTAACCATTTTAAAGCTGTTTCAATCCTTGTCCAGAACGATCACCTGGATTTATTACTTAACTTTTTAATACCCATAATAAGAATAGTCATTATTATAATTGTGATCCCGGCAATGATGTATTCCAGGTTTTGAGCCGCTTCCGGTAATTGCCTGCCCAGTAAATATCCTAGTGAAATTAATGAACCAACCCAAATGCCTGCTCCTATAAGGTTGTAATAATTAAATTTCCAGAAATTCATGTCAATGGCTCCTGCAAGAATTGGGACAAATGTCCTTACGATCCAGATAAATCTTCCGGCAATGAGCGAGATACCGCCATATTTCTTGTAAAACAGCCGTGTAGTTTCCAAATGTTTTTGCTTGAAGAAAAAAGTATCTCTCTTAAGAAAGAGTCTTTTTCCTAAATACTTTCCAGTGGCAAATCCAACCGCATTACCTAAAACTGCGGCGATAAAAACAAGAATCAGCAATAAAAAAATATTGATGGATAAATCCTTTGTTCCGCACAGGATTCCAGCGGTAAACAACAAGGCATCTCCCGGAAAAATGAAACCAATGAAAATGCCGGTCTCTGCAAAAACAACAATCAGCAGAAGAACCAATCCACCTGTCTGGATCAGCTTTTCAGAGTTTAACAGGACTTCAAAAAAATCACTTATACTTTGCATTAATAAAAAATCGGGGTCCATTATCCGGGGTAATTGTTTTTAAAATATTCCGCTGGTAATTTCGGCCAAAGATACAAATGAATTGATAAAGCTAAATTAGTGGTGTCTTATAATTGTTGCTGAATGGTTACTATTTTAAACATTTAAAATAAATTTCGATTATTTTATTAATATTGCGTCGCAATTTAATCTATCATTAAATTATTTAACGATGTTTAAACGCTTATTTATTACCAAGTCTATTCCCGGGTTAATGGCAGAAACAGTTGACGATAGTCATGGATTAAAACGGACACTGACAGCTTTTGGTCTGGTAGGGCTCGGAATCGGGGCGATCATTGGTGCGGGATTATTTGTTCGGACCGCCGCCGCAGCAGCTAACAATGCCGGCCCTGCAGTCACAATCGGATTTGTAATTGCCGGAATAGGATGTGCTCTCGCCGGTTTATGCTATGCAGAATTTGCTTCCATGATCCCTGTTTCCGGTAGCGCTTACACTTATTCTTATGCGACCATGGGCGAAATGGTAGCCTGGATCATCGGGTGGGACCTGGTCCTGGAATATGCCCTTGGCGCTGCTACTGTGAGTATTGCCTGGAGCGAATACCTGAATAAATTGCTTGGATATTTCGATATGAAAGTTCCGTACGAATTGTGCCATTCGCCTTTTGAAGTCTTACGAAACGGCGGCGGAGAGGTGATTGCTCACGGCATTATAAATATCCCCGCCCTGTTTATCGTTTTTCTTCTTTCACTTTTATTAATAAGAGGAGCGAGGGAATCTTCACTGGTCAATGCAATTATCGTGATTACAAAAGTTTCGATTGTAATTTTATTTATTGTCTTCGGATGGTCGTTTATCAGGCCTGAAAATCATACTCCATTTATACCTGAACCCAGTATTTTTGTGGATGACCAGGGTGTATCCCATAATTTTGGCGGGATACTGGGAATATTAGGAGCCGCAGGCGTCGTCTTCTTTGCCTTCATTGGGTTCGATGCAGTTTCAACGGCAGCTCAGGAAACAAAAAATCCAAAAAAAGCAATGCCTATTGGCATACTTGGCTCCCTAGCGATATGCACGATTCTGTATATTTTATTTTCTTATGTATTAACCGGAGTTGCTACTTTAGAAGATTTCAGAACCGCAGGGAAAGAAGCTTCGGTAACCTTTGCCATACAAACTTATATGACAGGATACGGATGGCTCGCAAAACTTGTAACGGTGGCTATCCTCGCCGGATTTTCATCGGTTATCCTGGTCATGCTTTTTGGACAGTCACGCGTATTTTATTCCATGAGCAGGGATGGACTTGTGCCAGGGATATTTTCAGATGTGCATCCGAAATTCCGTACTCCCTATAAATCAAATTTGTTGTTTTTCCTTTTTGTGGGATTATTTGCCTGTTTCGTACCGCAGGATATCGTAGGTGATATGACAAGTATCGGAACACTGTTTGCCTTTTTACTGGTAAGCGCCGGAGTCTGGATCATGAGGGTTAAATCTCCCGAACTGCCCCGGCAATTTAAAACACCGTTTGTACCCCTGGTGCCCATTCTTGGGATTATTATTTGTGGCGCCATGATCTTTGGCCTGGGCTGGGCCAACTGGATGAGATTGCTGATATGGATGGCAATTGGATTTGTACTGTATTTTACTTATGGAATCCGGAAAAGCAAGCTGAACAACGAAATCAAAAATAAAAGTAATAACCAATAACCTGCCCATCACTTCACTTTCTGATCCAACATGTAAGGTTGGGATTGCTGGTTAGTGGTAACTGGTTCCGGGTTCTGAGTTTGACCAGATTCCTTTTGCCGATTGCCGACTGTCTCGCTTGTGGCGAGACCGACTTTTTGCAGGTTATTTGTTTTCATTCGATTATAGTTTGTATAGAGAGGTACTGATTCGATAACTCTTTAATCGCAATTCCACATACTGCAAGCCTGTTAAAAAATTATTGATAACAAAATTTTAATAATTGGTTATTTAATATTGTTGTTCTATATTTGCACCCTCAAAAAATCAGGGTAAAAATATTGTTTTTCACCCGTGAATTAAGGGATTTAAAGAACTTCAGACTTAAAACCTGTTGAGGGAAAATTTTAAAAGATAAAAATTATAAATCAGTAAGAAATGCAGAACAAAGGAGCTATTAAATTCTTTGCTATTTTATTCGCGATCGTATGTTTATTTCAACTCTCATTTACATTTTTCACATCCAGGGTTGAATCGAAAGCAGAGAGTTATGCCAACAGCACTGCCACAACGAGCATGGCAATTGAACTTTCAAAAGGAAATGAATTGATGAAATCGTACCTGGTAGATTCGATCAGCAGGGCAAGGGAAAACTATTACCTCGATTCGATGTCGAATGAAGTGGTTTATAACATCCTTCTGAGAAAATATACCTATAAGGAATGTAAAGAACGTGAACTCAACCTGGGACTTGACCTTAAAGGCGGTATGAACGTGACCATGGAAGTTTCGATAGGTGATATTGTAAGAGGTTTATCCGGCAACAGCCAGAATCCCACCTTCCTGAAAGCAATGGAAAAGACCTATCAAAAGCAGAAGGACAGCCAGAAAGATTTCGTGACACTGTTTGGCGAATCCATTGAAGAAATAGATCCAAATTTCAACCTTGCTTCCATCTTTTTATTCGAGTTTAAGGATAAGGGAATCTCGGCAAATTCAAGCAATGATGAAGTTCTCGAAGTCGTTAGAACAGAAACGAACGGAGCTTTTGACCGCACCTTTAACATTCTCCGTACACGTATAGATAAATTCGGGGTTACCCAGCCGAATGTTCAGAAAATTGTTGCATCCAACAGGATACTTGTTGAGTTACCCGGTGTAAAAGATCCTGAAAGGGTAAGAAAACTTTTACAGGGTACTGCACAACTTGAATTCTGGGAAACATACAGGTTTAACGAAGTTTATCAATATTTCAGCGAAGCCAATAACAGGATCGCTACACTTCAGGGTGTTCTGACTGAAAGTGACAGCACCAAAGCTGCTGACAAAGAAACTGATGCTGCTGCCGATAAAGATCAAAAAGAGATCACTGGCACTGAAACTGATTCTGCCACTACATTGCTCGACCAACTGGAAAAGGATACAACCCAATTAACGGATAAGGATCAGGACTTTGAAGAATATGCGAAGAAAAATCCATTATATGCAGTATTGAATCCTAATTATGAACAAAAACAGGGTCAGTATTATCCGGGACAATCGGCAACCGTTGGATATTCCCAGATCAAAGATACGGCGAAGGTCAATCATTACTTAAGGCTTACAAAGAATGTTTTTCCGCGTGATATGAAGCTTGCCTGGACCAACGAGCCGCGTGTGGAGGGTTCAGGAGTTCTGGAACTTCTTGCACTTAAAACCACGAATCGTGACCTGAAAGCGGCGTTGGGCGGTGAAGTGATCACAGAAGCCAGACAGGATTACGACCAGAATGGAAGGGTTGAAGTCAGCATGTCAATGAATTCAGATGGTGCAAAAACATGGAAAAGGCTGACCGGCGAAAACATCGGAAGGCAGGTTGCCATTGTTCTCGACGACTACGTTTATTCTGCACCCAATGTAAATTCAGAAATTCCTAACGGCCAGTCATCCATCTCCGGTGGAAACACCACTGTTGAAGAAGCACAGGACCTTGCCAATATTTTAAAAGCTGGAAAACTTCCGGCTAGGGCTAAAATTGTTGAAGAAGCCGTTGTAGGTCCATCACTCGGTAAAGAAGCCATTAGTGCAGGATTGTGGTCATTTATCATCGCTTTTATCCTCGTTTTAATGTACATGTACTTATATTACAACCGTTCGGGATTTGTTGCCGATCTGGCACTAATGGCCAACGTATTTTTCCTGTTCGGAGTACTGGCTTCGTTTGGCGCAGTACTCACTATGCCGGGCATTGCAGGTATTGTACTTACACTTGGTATGGCTGTGGATGCGAACGTTATCATTTATGAGCGTATCAAGGAAGAAGTAAGGGCAGGTAAAGGAATGAACCTTGCAATTACGGACGGGTATAAACATGCCTATTCCGCAATTATTGACGGTAACGTAACGACACTGCTTACTGCTGTTATTCTGTATATTTTTGGTTCGGGCCCGGTTCAGGGTTTTGCAACTACGCTTACCATCGGTATCATCACTTCATTGTTTACTGCAATCTTTATTTCACGAATGATTTTTATGTGGCAACTCAAGCGGAATATTGCAGTCAAATTTTCAAACAGGATCACGGAAAACATGATGAGCAAAGTGAACTTTGATTTTGTCGGTTTGAGAAAATATGGATATGCGTTTTCGATCGCGGTGTTTGTGATAAGCTTAGCGTCACTTGCTATCCGGGGTCTTAACACAGGGATTGACTTTACCGGAGGCAGAACTTATGTTGTCAGGTTCGATCAGGATATAAAGACTGCTGAAGTGAGGAGTGCTCTTACAGCTAACTTTGTGGATGAAAAAGGACAAAACATCGCCCCTGAGGTAAAAACCTTTGGCCCAAACAACCAGGTGAAGATCACAACAAAGTTTATGATTGAGAGTGAATTGCCGGAAGCTGATTCCATTATCCAGTCAAAACTTTATGCAGGATTAAAATCATTTTACAAGGACCAGACAATAGGATATGAAGACTTCAGTACTTCATCAAAAGAAGAAAGCAAATTGCTTGGTATCCTAAGTTCCACCAAGGTCGGGCCAACCATTGCCGACGACATACGAAATGCAGCGTTTTTAGCCGTTGTGTTCGCCCTCATCGGTATATTTATTTACATAGCCATCCGGTTCAAGCGCTGGCAGTTTGGCCTTGCAGGGGTTATATCGCTCTTCCATGATACGATCATCACCATGGGTGCATTCTCCTTGTTTTACAGCATCCTGCCGTTCAATATGGAAGCCGACCAGGCATTTATCGCTGCCATTTTAACGATCATCGGGTATTCCATCAACGATACTGTGATCATTTTCGACAGGATCAGGGAATGGCGTATTGTTCACCCGAAAAGAGATCTGAGAACCAATATCAACGGTGCTTTGAACAGTACCCTTAGCCGCACATTGAACACAGCCGGTACAACTCTTGTAACCGTTTTTGTCATGTTTATTTTCGGAGGTGAGATCATCAGGGGTTTCATGTTTGCATTGCTGGTGGGTATAACTATGGGAACCTATTCATCTTTGTTCAATGCAACACCCCTAGTTTATGACTTCCTTGTAGGCAGAGAAAGAAGGAAGGAAGCTGAACTTGAAAAATTAAAGAAAAAGAGCTAAAAGCAAAACACTTTAGAAAGTCTTCCTCCGGGGGGACTTTTTTTTTGTTCTATTGTTAAACTGGTTAAATCTGTTGAATTGGTTAAATTGGTTGAATTGGTTAAATCGGTAAATTCGTGACATTAGTGTAATTCGTGGACTGAAGTGGTTAAATTGGTTGAAATTGTTGAATCGGTTGAACTCGTTATAACGCCCAACATTCCATCATTCCATCATTCCATCATTCCATCATTCCAACATTCCATTTTTCCATTCTTCCATTCTACTCTCCTGTGCGGTAAATTTTCTATCTTTGCTTTTTCGTTTAAAAAATGGAAAGCTTTTTTTTGTTTTTGAATATGAGTGGAGGTGAGATACTGCTGATCATTATAGTAGCTTACCTTGTCCTTGGGCCTAAGAAAATCCCCGAAGTCGCACGGATGATCGGCAAGGGCATCAATGACCTTCGCCGGGCCACTGATGATATCAAAAGCGAGTTTACCAAAGAGATGAATAATTTTAAGAAGGATGTCAATGTTAACCTGAAAGATCCCTTTATACCGGATGCTTATAAACGAGGCTCCTCCCCTTCCCAGGAAGCTTCTCCTATCCGGGAGGAGAAAAAAGAAAATCCGGGCACTGAACCGGAGTTGAAATAAAAATTATTGACCGGAATAATGGAAAAGGATTTATAAGTACCGGGAAGTTTTTATTGATGAAAAAATTTACTTTTGCAGTATGATTACCGGGTCAAAAATATCCGCCTTTGTGCTATCAGCAATATTGCTTTACCTCAGCGTTAGTGCAAACTATGGGTATTTTTTACCGGATAATGAATTGCTGGCCGGTGAATCCAAAAACCTTCCGGCATGTTGGTATGCTGAAGCGCCTGATCTTTTTATTATAACAGGGCAGGTTAAAAAACATCTGAAATCCTTAAAAAATCTTACCGTCTCCGGTTTAATGACCATTATTAACGATTTCAGCTCTTCATGGCAGCATTCAGAATTATCTATTGCCAATATAGGTTCCGGATACATTAGCATTTCAAAAAACATTTTCTATAGCCTCGAAACAAGAGTGATCATCTTTCCCTTCCATTTTTTCGGGTAAACTCATTTCTGATTTATTAATTGGTTCATAGAATCAAACCATGAACTATTGGGTTTTATCCATCTGTGCCCGTTTTCCGGTTATTCATTTTATTGTTTTACCCAAACAGGCGGGATGTATTTATTAACAAAAAAACAGAAAAAAAATGAATTTATCAGTAGCAATTGTTGCATTAGTGCTATTAGCATTGTTTGCAATACCCGTTATTTTGATCATAAAATTTGGGAAAAAGAAAGAATAATTTGAACTTATTATTTATTTTCCGCTGATTAAACATAACTTTATATTAAAGCCGGTAAAAGGTAAACTTTCACCGGCTTTTTTATTTATTAATAGAGTTCATAAATGTCATAATTATCAATCAATGATGAACGATAAAAATATAAATACCTTGTTAAGATTCCTCGCTTCACTCGGAATGACA
>JAGVPB010000046.1 GCA_020052415.1 Bacteroidales bacterium
GAAAATAGATAAAAAACATATTAGTAAAAAGAAAAAAGCCACCCATGTGAGCGGCTTTCGCTCCCCAACCTGGACTTGAACCAGGGACCTACTGATTAACAGTCAGCCGCTCTAACCAACTGAGCTATTGGGGATCATATCCTGATAATTTCAGGAATCCTTTAAAAAGGGTGTGCAAAAATAGTTGTTTATTGTAAAATAGCAATACATTTGCCAAAAATTTTACCCTTAGTTCATCTTACCTCATTTTATTTTATTGTAAATCAGTTAACGATGATTACGGGTTACTTTCAGAATGTGACTTTTTACCAATTCACATTTCAATCTTATAAAACTGATAAAAATGTTAAAAGTTCTTGGTATGGGCAATGCCCTGGTGGATATTATGACCCGCCTTGAGGATGATAAAATCCTGGAAAAATATAACCTTCCCAAGGGAAGCATGCAGCTTGTTGACGATAAATTCAGCGAAACAATTCACAAGGCTACAGACCATCTTAAAAAACAAATTACATCCGGAGGATCAGCAGCCAATACAA
This sequence comes from Bacteroidales bacterium, assembly GCA_020052415.1. Taxonomy (GTDB): domain Bacteria; phylum Bacteroidota; class Bacteroidia; order Bacteroidales; family JAADJA01; genus JAADJA01. Next base: position 540 of record JAGVPB010000046.1, read on the forward strand.
TCCACGGCCTTGCAGTTATGGGAGTCGAAACAGCATTTATCGGAAAAGTCGGAAATGATCACCTTGGAAGATTTTTCTATGCCGACATGCAGCAAAACAAAATCTTACCGCTTTTGCTTCATGCCAATGTTGCTACTGGCAAAGCTATGGCGCTCATCAGTCCTGATTCGGAACGCACCTTTGCAACATTCCTCGGTGCTGCGGTTGAATTATCGCCGGACGACATAACTCCGGAACAATTCGATGGATATGATTATTTTCACATCGAGGGTTACCTGGTTCAGAACCATGCCCTTATTGAAAAGGCGGTGAAGCTGGCAAAGCAAAAAAGACTGATAGTTTCGCTCGACATGGCCAGTTATAATGTAGTAGAGCAGAACCTTGATTTTCTGCGAAGAATGCTGACGGATTATATAGATATCGTATTTGCCAATGAGGAAGAGGCCAAAGCATTTACCGGAAAGGAACCTGAAGCTGCAGTTGAGGAATTAGCCGGCCTTTGTGAAATTGCTGTTGTGAAAACAGGCAAAAAAGGATCCATCGTTCAAACAAAAGATCAAAATTACAAGATCAAACCGATAAAAGCTGAAAGCATTGATACCACCGGTGCTGGCGATTTGTTTGCCGCAGGTTTTTTATATGGGCTTATCAACAGATATTCATTGGATAAATGCGGAGCGATCGGTTCAGTGCTCGCAGGTAAAACCATTGAAGTTATTGGTCCGAAAATGAATGACGAAAAATGGAAAGATATTAGACGCCTGATCAGCAAGATTTAAACGAATGTTGTTTTTGGTAAACATTTTATCAGGAATTTTTACAACAGTTTGTTTAGTAGTTATTTATATTTTTATACATTTGCCACCTCTTTTTTAACAATAGTTAATCACGTAAGAACATTAGGAAATGAAGGTTTATCAAACAAAAGAAATCAGAAATATTGCTCTCGTCGGTGGAGCCAAATCGGGAAAAACAACACTGGCTGAAGGAATGCTTTTTGAGAGCGGGCGAATCAACAGAAGAGGTACTATTGATGACAAAAATACGGTTTCGGACTACAGGCCTATAGAACTGGAACGGCAAAATTCCGTTTTTTCATCCCTTCTTTACGCCGAATTCAACGGTAAAAAAATCAATATCATAGATACTCCGGGATTTGATGATTTTGTAGGTGAAGTAGTATCGGCACTGAAAGTTGCCGACACCGCCCTTATCGTAGTGAATGCGCAAAATGGTGTGGAAGTCGGAACTGAGATTGCCTGGCGAAACACCAGTAAAAATAATACACCTGTAATGTTTGCCATTAATCACCTCGAGCATGAAAATTCAAATTTCGATGAAACCATCAGGCAGATGAAAACCCGGTTCGGAGGCAGCCTTGCAATTTGCCAGTATCCGGTCAATCCCGGACATGGATTTGACTCGGTCATTGATCTTCTGAAGATGAAAATGTACAAATTCCATGAAAATGGAGGCAAACCTGAAATTCTTGACATACCTGCTGATGAAAAGGGCAAAGCCGAAGAAATGCAGGCAGCAATGATCGAGGATCTTGCTTCAAGTGATGAAACACTGATGGAAAAATTCTTCGAAAACGGAACACTTACCGAAGAAGAAATTCAGCAGGCTTTAAGGATCGGATTGAAAAAAAGAGGTTTATTCCCTGTTTTGTGCATCAACGCTAAACATAACATGGGTGTTAACAGGTTAATGGAGTTTATCGAAATCAATGCCCCTGCTCCTGATGAAATGCCAGCCATAAAAACGGTTAACGGAAAAGAGTTAAAATGTAATCCGAAAGAACCGGCAGTTGCCTTCATTTTTAAAACTACCCTCGAGCCTCATTTTGGTGAAGTTTCTTTTTTTAAGGTTTATAATGGAGAAATTGCCGAAGGAGCAGACCTGATCAATGCAAATACGGATTCAAAAGAACGGCTTGGTCAATTGTTCGCAGTATTTGGTAAGAACCGGGAAAAGCTCGAAAAAGTCGTTTCCGGTGATATTGCCGCTACGGTAAAACTCAAAAATTCCCCGACCAATTCAACTTTAAATGCTTCGAAAAACAGCGATGATGTAGTAGAACCCATCATATTCCCTGAACCCAAATACAGGGTTGCCGTTAAAGCGCAAAATCAATCAGACGACGAAAAGTTGTCCACTGTCCTAAGTGCCATGCACAAAGTTGATCAAACGCTCATGGTTCAATATTCAAAGGAATTAAAACAATTAATTTTAGGAGGCCAGGGAGAACTCCACCTGAATATTACCAAATGGCAGATTGAGAACCTTGATAAAATCCCTATCACATTTATTACTCCCAAAATTCCTTACAGGGAAACCATTACAAAATCAGCCAAGGCGACCTATCGTCATAAAAAGCAATCAGGTGGCGCCGGCCAATTCGGTGAGGTTCACATGATGATCGAGCCTTACAAGGAAGGCATGTCGTGGACGACTGAATTTCCTGTTAGAGGTACTGATGAGATCAACCTCGACTGGGGTGGTAAACTTATTATGAATAACAGTATTGTAGGTGGTGCAATTGATGCACGGTTTCTGCCTGCCATCCTTAAAGGTGTTATGGAGAAGATTGAGGAAGGACCTTTGACAGGCTCTTATGCACGCGATATTGTTTTTTACGTTTATGATGGTAAAATGCACCCTGTAGATTCCAATGAAATTTCATTTAAACTCGCCGGCCGTCATGCGTTCAAAGAAGCCTTCAAAAATGCGGGGCCACAAATTCTTGAACCCATTTACGACGTGGAGGTTCTTGTTCCCGAAGATAAGATGGGCGATGTAATGACTGATTTACAGGGCAGAAGAGCCATCATTATGGGTATGGATCGTGAAGGTAATTACCAGAAAATCCTGGCGAAAGTACCACTGGCTGAGATGAACAAATATGCTACAGCTCTTAGCTCAATAACAAGTGGTCGCGCAATGTATTCGATGAAATTTGCTGAATACTCTAACGTATCCCCGGATATACAGGTTCAATTGCTGAAAGCTTATGAAGAATCTCAGCAAGACGAAGATTAATAAAAAAGTTAACTTTTGAGACAGCCTCTTTTGTTTAGAATGGCAAATCATTCACCGGCCCTTCTTCCTGCTCAAATGCCTGTTCTTTTTCGGGTGGTATATACTCCGGTACTGGAGGAGCTGAATTTGCGGAAGTGCCCTTCATTATACGCCAGGCTTTAACATCGGTGTACCATTTTCCGTTAAACTCCCTACTCTCGATATTGATACCGACATTTACAGGTTCATTGGTTCCAATTGATTTCAGATCAATTTTATCTCCCCAAACAGCAATGCACACTTTTTTGGGAAATTGTTCCTGAGTTTCGAGAACGAAATTTTGTTTTTTCCAGGGACCATTGCGTCCTTCGCCTTTTTCTTCCGGCAGTATTTGAATGATTTTTCCGGTTATTTCCATTGTTTCCTGATTAAATGATTAAAGCATGTGTTTCAAAACGCAAATTTCATATAAATTTTGCGTTTTCAATCGCAATATTTAAAAAAACTTTTGAAACGATGATTTAGACAGGTTTTGCTGTTACTGTAAAATCCTGGTCATCCAATAATCCGTTTACCCTGACCAGTTTAAAATCCTTTGTTTGAGTAAGTTCATCAGCCTTGAACCTGACCGGGAAATAATGTTCTCCATATCCTTTTGCAAAACCTGTTTTATCAATTTTTTCAACCAGTACTTTTTGTGTTTTGCCTATAAAAGAACTCCGGTATTTTTTCTTGTTGTTTTCTGCAATATCACGAATGATCAGGCTTCTTTCCGTTTTAACTTTCTCCTGAACCTGATTGGGCATTCGCTCAGCTCTTGTTCCTTTTCTGACCGAATATTTAAAGGTATGGATATGGCTGAACCCGATTTCTTCTGCAACCTTGCAGGTTTCCCGGAATTCTGATTCTGTTTCGCCCGGAAATCCAACCATAATATCGGTTGTGAAATTAAAGTCGGGGATGCGGTTGAGAATTTTTGAAACCATGATCCTGAAATCATCTACCGAGTATTGCCTTCTCATGGCAAGCAATATCTTTTCCGAACCGCTTTGCAGGCATAAATGCAGATGCGGGGTTAATTTTGGATTCTGGAAAAGATTGAAGAGCTTATCGCCAAATCCTTCTGGCTCAATACTTGAAATACGGACCCTGAAATAACCCGGAATTTCAAGCACTTTTCCAACAATATCTTCAAAATTCAACCCATCCCTTTCATATCTCCCGATATTGACTCCAGTCAAAACAATCTCCTTATATCCAAATTCCAATGCATGCTTTATGTTTTTTTCAATTTCGCTGTAAGGCCTGCTTTCAGCCCTTCCCCTTACATGAGGCACGATGCAAAAAGTGCAGAAATTGTTGCAGCCGTCCTGTATTTTGATCATGCTCCGTGTGCGGATGCTTTTTTCTGCAGCGCCGAATCCAAAGCGATCGGCTTTCAACTGATCCGGGGAAATAATTTCACCTTTAAAATGACTGTCAAGCAAATTGAAAATCGAGCCTTTCCGGTCGTTTTTGATGGTATAGGTTATTCTGTTGTTTGATTCGAGATCTTCTTTATGGTTATTGGCCATGCACCCGGTTACTACAAGAACAGCATCTGGATTTCTCCTGTAAACCTGGTTATATGTTTGCCGTGATTTATGATCACTCATATTGGTTACCGTACACGTATTGACGACATAAGCATCCGCTTCCTCTGAGAAATTGACAATTTCATAACCGGCATTTATAAAATCACTTGTTACAGAATCCGTTTCGTATTGATTGAGCCGGCAACCGAGAGTTTTGAATGCGATCTTACGAGCCATAGGTATTCAATTCAGGCTTTAAAACAAACTCCCCGGCCACCGAAAAATCCGTTGAGGAAGTAATTTTTATATCAACCATCTTGCCGATTAAGGAGGTGTCGGTCGAAGGAATTCTCACATTGATCCTGCCTTCGGTCAATCCGGAGAGAAAATCACCCTTTCGTTCTAATCCTCTAACCAAAATCCTGAAAGTTTTGCCAATCATTTGCCGGTTATGGGCAGCGGAGGTTTTTTCAAGATCATGAGTCAATTTATGAAAGCGGTTTTTCTTCACATCATGAGGAACATCATCCACCCATCTTGAGCTGACAGCTCCCGGACGCTGGGAATACTGCGCAATGTAAGCCATGTTATAATTAAATTCAGCCATTGCTTTCCTGGTATTTTCAAACTGTTCATCGGTTTCGCCAGTAAACCCGACAATGATATCGGTGAACAATGTAGCCTGAGGAATCAACCGCCGGATGGTTTTGACAATTTCTGTGTATTTCTCCACTGAATATTTCCGGTTCATCCTGATCAGAACCTTATCGTCACCTGACTGGATTGGCAGGTGGATTTGCTTTGCCAGGTGCGGGTAAGCGGCGATCACTTCGATGACTTCATCTGACATATCCCTAGGATGGGGCGAAGTAAAATATACCCAAAACTCCTTGTCGGACGATTTGCCTATTTCACCAATTTTCCTAAGCAATTCAGGAAATGTGATCTCTTCTCCTTTTTTATCCAAGCCGTACGAATTCACATTCTGGCCTAATAAAGTTATGGACTTATAGTTTTTTTCAATCAGAATCTGAACCTCAGCAAGTATTTCTTCCGATGGCCTTGAAACCTCCCGACCCCTGGTGTAAGGCACAGCGCAGAACGTGCAAAACTTATCGCAACCGTTTTGAATTGGGACAAAAGCTTCGAAAGAGGATTCGTAAGTTGGATGGATGTGCCAGAAATCGGGAATGTGTTCATTCAGCTTTAATGAAGCGGCTTTTGCCTTAAGTTCTTTAACGCGGGGATTTTCAAAAACAGCATGGCCGTTTACCGGTGACTGGAGACTGAAAGGTGTAACAATACCATATTGTCCGATCATTTCGGGAAGTTCCTGAAGCTCGCTCATTGGAAATACAATATCGAATAACTTCAGGAATCTTTCTTTATCCGAAGGGAGGATACAACCTGTGACGAAAGTCAGCAGGTTTTTTTTATTTTTCAGCTTGTTCCATTTCGATATCCTGGAATATACCTTATCAATCGCCTTTTGTCTTACGGAACAGGCCAGAATCCCTAACAGGCTGGCTTCGTCTTCATTGTCCGTCCACTCATAACCCATCCTCTCGATCACAGGCTTTGTGCGCTCCGTATCCGACATGTTCATTTGACAACCCAAGGTTATGAGATGGTATTTCATTTTTTAAAAGTTGCTTGTTGCTCGTTTACTGGTTTCTAGTAAGTGAATACGAATAAATCAAGTAACCAGAAACCAGTATCCAGCAACTAAAAGTAAACTTCCGCATGCAGATTCCCTGACGGAACTCCCTGTTCCTTAAGGATATCGAAAGCATCGTAGATCATATTAACATTACCACAAAGATAGCACAAAGTATCGGGGTCAACAGGATTTTGGCGCAGATAATCGGTCACCCTTCCCCTGAATTCACCCTTTTTATCTTTCGAAAGGCAACCTATATAACAGCCTGCCGGATAATGATCTTTTTCGTATGTTTCATTTCTATTTCGAACTCCGTGAATCAGTTTATAATTTAATTCCGGATATGAGAGTGCAATGCTATGAAATGGTCCTATCCCCGTTCCGCTTGCGATAAATAAAAATTTCTTTGTTGAAATATCTTCGTCCTTAATTGTAAAAAATCCAAAGGGTCCATCCACTTCAATGGAATCCCCGGGCTTTAATTTCTTCAGTTTTTTTGATACCAGTCCATCGTCCACTTCTTTTACAAGAATATCAAGAAAATTATCTTCCAAACTGCTGTAAATTGAATAATCTCTCTTTTCCGGATCACCTGCCAATCCAATGTTTAGGTTTTGACCGGGTACGAACATCATTCCTTTGCGATCCAGTCTGACAATATATGTTGAATCGGTTAAATGACGAACCCCCTGAACTGTGAAAATTGTGTTGATCGTAACTTCCATTTTTTCTGTTTTATTATATCAATTCTGAACAAAAGACATTAACCCCGCCATGTCAGGATTGTTCACTAAGAAAGGGTCGAATAAAAAATCCGGGTAGAGTTCGGAACATCGGTTTAATTGAGGGTAAAGGAATCCATTAATTGAGGAATTGCGCATTGCCATCCGAGTGTGTCTTTGATTTTAAGCCGGAGTGCATTAGCAGAATGCGGTTCGCCATGCACGATGAATACCTGTTTAGGTTTATTTTGCAGAGCTGACAACCAGTCAATAATCTCATCCTGCCCGGCATGCGACGACATAGTGTGTATGTGTTCGATATGGGCTCTGACTTTATAATATTTCCCATGAATTTTAACCTCAGATCCCCCTTCGCTGATTGTTCTACCGCGGGTTCCTGCTGCCTGATAACCCGGAATAATGATGGTTGCATTTGGGTTTCCAATCTGTTCTTCAAGATAATGCAGAATACGACCTCCGTTCATCATTCCGCTGCCGGCAATGATGATCATTGGATGTTTATTTTTTGCCAGATGGCGGGTTTCCTCGATGGAGGTAACCATCCTTGTACTTTTGAAAACCTGAGTAAATACATTGGTTCCGATTTTCAGAATGTCAGGATATTTAAGAAACAGCTTGCTCACATCAATTCCCATTGGGCTGTCGAGATAAACCGGGATTTCCGGAATTTTATTTTCCTGTTTAAGTTTCCAGATGAGGTACATGAAATCCTGAGCTCGGTCAACAGTAAAACTGGGAACAAGCAACGGCCCATGGTTCTCCATGCTCCTCTTGATGATCATTAATAATTTTTCTTCAGTAGAATCGTTGGGATGTATTCGGTCTCCATACGTTGATTCTACGATAACATAGTCAGCCTTATCAGGTCTTTCAGGTGTTTGAAGCATAGGATCACCCGGACGGCCCATATCTCCTGAAAACAGAATTCGCTGATTGTTTACTGCCAATTCAATAAATGCAGCTCCCGGAATATGAGCATTACCTCTGAACCGAAATCTGATTCTGTTTGCCACCTCAATATATTCGTTTTCCGGGCAGGCATTTATCAATGGTAATGTGTTTTGGACATCTTTCAAATCAAATAATGGCAAAGCCGGGCTGTGTTTTGTATATCCATACTGGTTGGCGTTTTCGGCATCTTCTTCCTGTATTTTTGCACTATCCTTTAAAATAATTTCCGCAAGATCAGCAGTGGGTTCGGTGCAATATACTTTTCCATTGAATCCCTGTTTTACCAGTCGTGGCAAATACCCGATATGATCCAAATGTCCATGGGTCAGCAGAATGAAATCAATTGATGAGGCAGGAACCGGAAAGTCAAGCCAGTTGAGTTCACGCAAATGCTTCAGTCCCTGGAAAATGCCGCAGTCAATAAGAATTTTTTTATCCTCAATCTCAAGAAGGAATTTGGAGCCAGTCACCGTACCGGCGGCACCAAGGAATTTAATTTCAGTTTGATTTTGTTTATTCATTTAAAACTATTTTCTAAAACAAAAGTACATGAAACCATTTATCATTTCATTGAGAAAGTATCATTTATGCCTAAAATTTAGTTGCAGTTGTATTAATCATAAAGTTTGATAAACTCATACCCATTCTCTGTCCATGCCATGAACTTTTCAAAATCGGAAAAAGCTATTACCAGCGAAGCCGTATTGATACAGGGATGAAAGCTGATCTTGTCAGACTTCTTCAGGTTCTCGTCAAAAAAAACATAAACGTGATTGGCTTTGTCATTGATCAGACCAAAAGGTGTCACTGAACCCGGCGTCAAACCAAGATGCTTCATCAGTCGCTCGGGAGAAGCGAAAGTGAGTTTTCCCTGCTTCAGTCTTTTTTCCAGATCATGAATATCCAATGCTTGCTTGTGTTCGAGGATCACAAGATAGTGTTGGTTTCCCTTGTGGTTGCGGAAAAAGATATTCTTACAGTGTGTAGCTTTCAGGTCTTCCCAATATTTAATAGCTTCTTCAATTGTGGGTGCTGGAGGATGTTCGTAATATTCGAAAGGGATATTTAATTCATTTAAAATCCTGTAAAGCTCGGGTTGTCCGTTCATGCTGTTTTTACAGCAAATTTAATTTTTATTTTGCCATCCCCGTCCTCCACCTTTGCCGTGACGAAGCTGGAATTTTTTACCCATCCCCTTGAATGCACCCTCAGATTGCATCATATCCCGGATTAAATTATGGAGCTGATTCTGCTGGGATGAATCACAAATAGCCTTCACCTTCAACAGGTGATGGATTGTTATTCGCTTTAATTCGTAATGCAGGTCCCCGATGACTGAAGCCAGAGAATCGAGTTTCGAAGGGTTGGAGTCAGGTCGGGATAATTCCTCTAAAATCCCAAGCCTTGCTTCTGTCATTTGATCCACAACCGGCTGCGACTCCTGACTGAAATCACTCTGAAGGTTATGATATTGCTGCATTTGAGCCTGGTCCAGGTTTAGTTCCCTTGTTATGATTTTCCCGGGATCTGCTGTCTCTGTAGTTGATGGTTCCCGTTTTCCATCAAAATAAACATGATAAACAATCGTAAGTATTGCTGCAATATTGATGAGAATGAGAATAACTACAAGCCAGACCGAAACCTGTTTTTTTAAAAAAAAGTTCATATCACTCCGTATTTTGCGTGAATAAAATGGTTTCTATATTTTCCTCCTCCAATTCGTCAAGGAAATATTCATTGGCAAATGCTTCTATTTCCAGATATCTTTGATCTTCGGGAGAAGTAAACTGAACTGAAAATTTCTCACCGAGGATAATCCCTGTGAAAATAGCTGCTGCTGAGAGCAATGAAACGGCTACCGGTCTCAAAATCCGAATTGACGGCGATGAAATTTTATTTTTGTGTTTTAGTTCCTGCGCTTCAATTCGCTGCATAATCCGGTTCACAAAAACCACATCATTGTAATTTATTTTTTCATTCTCCATGATCATCCACGAAGCGGTCAGCTTCTCAGAAAGTGAACGGCACCCGTCACAATTATCGAGGTGAGTGAAAATTTGTTTTTCCTCTTCACTTGTCAGATCACCAGCGTTCAGAAAAACCAATTTTTCCCTTATTTCATTACAACTCATAAGATTTTCTATTTTTCATAAAGATGAATCAGTTTTTTCTGTAGATTAATTTTCGCCCTGTGAATCAGCGATTCAACCGAAGATAGAGAAACGCTCATTATTTCAGCGATTTCTTTGTAAGAGAGTTCGTCGTATTTATTCAGGGTGAATGCAATTCTTTGATTTTCAGGCATTGAATTCATGGCAGAATGGAAAACAGCCTCTTGTTGCCTGGATTCCAGATTCCTGTCAGCGGAATACCCGTCATTGCCAACCGCGGTATCATGCGTTCCTTTTGCAAAAACATCCTCAATATTTTGTATCCATCGCCATCTCTTGTTTTTCCGAACCTGGTTCAGTGATTTGTTCACAGCTATTCTGTATATCCAGGTGGATAATTTAGACTCCTGCCGGAAATGCTTCAATGAGTGATAAACTTCGATAAAAACTTCCTGAGCGATGTCTTCAGCATCCTGCCTGTTGTGAAGGAATCCGATGCATGTATTGATGACCATGGTGTGATACCTTTCTGTAATTTCTCTGAAGGTTTGACGATCTCCACCAATTATTTTGTCTATTATTAACTTTTCAGGGGAATTCTCCATTCGTCAATCCTTCAAAATTCAGGATAAATAGTGAGTATTAATGGTATTAGTGAGCAATAAATCAACGGTTATTATCGTCTATCTTTTCCATCCGCGACTGTGACGGCTCCCTTTTCTGCCACAACAGCCGGAATTACCGCAACATCCTTTACCCTGTTTGTTATAATTCCGGCATCCCTTGCCTTTCCCGTTTCCATTCCCGGATCCGGCATCAAAGCGGTCACAAACTCCATTATTATCAGCATCAATAAAGTTAACACCCCTTCCGGTCTTATTTCCGTTTTCGAACCGGTCGCAAATGCCGTTTTTATTTTCATCTACAAAATTATTTCCCCTTTGTGTGACCTTCGTGCTGGTAACGTTCTCCTGTTTTTCCATTTGATTTTCCTCGTTTTGATTTTGTGCAGATATCAGAATGGGAAAAAGAAGTACTGACAGTGAAATAACAGTTGTGTAAAGCAGAGTCTTCATAATTATTTTTGTTTTAATGATTTCTTTTATGACACTTATTTAGATGAAAACTTGCAGTATGTTAAAAATATTTTGAAGTCCTATAATTTGATTGCCCCAGTATCCGTCGTTCGATAGTTTCCTTGTATCAATATGTTTCTCCTTAATTAATAACTCAAGAAAATTGTTCAAACAAATAAAAATACCTCAATTACCTGAAGTATTAAAATTAAACAAAAATATTAAAAACTTTTTTGAATTATGAACGTAGGTTCATTATTTTTGTAAAAATTTTTTGAAATGAAATCTAAAATTCTATTCAAAATTTTTCTGATATTACCCTTAATACTAATCGTTGATTACGTTTTAATGATTTTATTAGGTTGTGCAACCTGCCTGTTTGGTGTTGGTAATGATTTTTATTGTGGAACCTATTGTATGATAGGAAAAATAATTTTATTCATTTCATCTGTACTCTTTATTTTTTTAATTTTCCCTGGCATTAAACATTATTTCAATCGTAAAAAAAATGCCAAGACCTGTTAGAAGCAAAAAAATTTGCGATCCTCCCATAATGTCCGGGTTCAAACCTTTCGGAATGCATTTGTGTGAAATCAAAAATGTCAAACTTCAATTTGATAAAGATGAAAGTATAAAATAGGCTGATTACGAAAATCTGCAAATAAAAATGAATTAATAAATTTAAATACTCTAAGATGAATATTATTGAATCAGGATTTAATACAAAATTAATCCATGCCGGCGAGATTGAGGATCAGTATGGGTCAGCAACAGTACCAATTTATCAGACATCGACCTTTTCATTTGAAAATGCTGAAAATGGAGCAGCATGCTTTTCGGGCGACAGCGATGGATATATTTACACCCGAATTGGTAATCCTACAATTAATGCACTTGAGCGCCAGGTGGCCGCGCTTGAAAATGGTTATGGTGCTATAGCGGTAAGTTCCGGCATGGCTGCAGCAACGACCATTTACCTGTCCTTACTCAGCTCAGGCGACCATATTGTTAGTACAGATGCAATTTACGGACCTTCCCGGAGCATTATGGAAAAACAATTTATCCGGTTCGGGTTTCAATCAACTTATATTAAAACAACCGATCCTGAAGCAATAAAAAAGGCAATTCGTCCGATTACTAAAGTTATATACATTGAAACACCTGCCAATCCAACCATGGATATTACTGACCTTGAAGCTTGCGCAGAAATAGCTCATAAAAATGAGATTCTTTTGGTTGTTGACAACACGTTTTGTAGTCCCTATCTGCAGAATCCGCTTGATTTGGGGGCTGATATCGTTTTTCATTCCATGACAAAATTTATTAATGGTCATGCAGATGTTGTAGCCGGGATCATAGTTGCAAAAGAAAGAGCCCTGTACACTCAGCTCCGCAACATGATGATCAATATGGGTTGCAACATGGATCCGCACCAGGCTTATTTGGTATTGCGTGGTATAAAAACGCTATCAGTCCGCATCGAACGTGCCCAGGAAAACGCTGTGAAAGTCGCTGAATTTCTTGAACAGCATCCAAAAGTTGCCTGGATAAAATATCCGGGATTGCAATCACATCCGCAATTTCAATTAGCTAAAAAACAAATGAAAGGTAGTGGTGCGATGATTAGCTTTGGATTGAAGGGTGGTTTTGAAGGTGCAAAATTGTTAATGAATAATCTGCATTTGGCCTTACTGGCAGTTTCGCTCGGAGGAGTAGAAACGCTCATTCAGCATCCTGCCTCCATGACCCATTCCAAAGTTTCAACTGAAGATAAACTTAAAGCCGGAATTTCAGATGATTTAATTCGCTTATCCATAGGTATTGAAGATGTAAATGATATTATTTTAGATTTAAAACAAGGTTTAGAAATAATTTAAAAATTAAAATTATGGAAAATATTCTTAAACAAGAGGCCGTTTCTATGCCTCGCATTGGTGAAAATGCGCCTTCATTCAAGGCAATTACAACGCAGGGTATTATTAATTTTCCCGGGGATTACAAGGGCAGCTGGGTGATTTTATTTAGCCATCCTGCCGATTTCACGCCTGTTTGTACGTCGGAATTTATGACGTTTGCCCATTTGGAGTCAAAATTCGAAAAGGCGAATTGCAAATTGGTGGGATTGTCAGTCGATGGTTTATACAGTCATATTGCATGGTTACGAACCATTAAGGAAAAAATCGAATACAACGGGATGAAGGATATTGAAGTCAAATTCCCTTTGATCGAGGATATTACAATGGAAGTAGCCAAAAAGTACGGTATGATTCAACCCGGTGAAAGCAACACAAAAGCAGTCAGAGCCGTATTTTTTGTCGACACGAAAGGAATCATCAGGGCAATCATTTATTATCCGCTCAGCCTGGGACGTAATTTTGACGAACTATACAGGGCGTTGATTGCCATGCAGGCTGCCGATGCCTTTTCAATTGCAACTCCCGCTGATTGGCAGCCCGGGAACGACGTAATTATTCCGACTGCCGGTTCCTGTGGTGTAGCAAAAGAAAGAATGGAATTAAAAGGAGATCTAAAATGCTATGATTGGTTCTTCTGTACAAAAAAAATCAGTAAAGAAGACATTGAAAATACAATTTTGAAAAAATAATTTAACAAAAATGCCACTCTTGAATCATACAGGCCCGGAAAGTAAGTGCCTATGGCCGTATTCCTTCAGCTCCTAAATACATTTTTATAGAAAACCAGGTTACCGGAGACACAATCATAAAAAATAAATCCTTATGTAATTTGGATTGGCTTGTTATTATTATCAATGGCGGCAAAAGTGAATAAAGCATTAATGGCTTTCTGTTTGTTATCTGCATGCATTTCTTCTACATAAACCTCAACATGAACTTTAATCTTTACATTTTTTATTAAGGATACTTTACCGATAATTTCAACTATTGTTCCTGAATAAATTGGTACCAGAAAATTAACTTCATCTACAGAAACAGTTACCATTTTCTTCCTGGAAAAACGAGTGGCTGTAATATAAGCAACTTCATCCATCCATTGAATAGCTGTTCCCCCAAACAAGGTATCATGATCATTTAATGTTTTTGGACTAATCAATTTACATAGCCTTGTTTCTGACTTTTGAATCCTTTCGTCCATTTTATTTTTTTCTGCAAAAATATTAAAAATAATTTGCTTTATGAACTATTGTTCATTAATTTCGCAGCGAACTATTGTTCATTTAAATTATGTCAGCAAAAATCAGAATATTAAGAAGAGTATTAAACCCTCCGTTAATAAAGGGTTTTAAGCCATTCGGAGCCGAATCAGGAAAACAAAATTCAAATCCTGTTATTCTTTTGTATGAGGAATATGAAGCCCTGCGCTTGTCTGATTATGATAAATTTAACCATCATAAAGCATCAGTCATAATGGGTGTTTCAAGGCCAACATTTACAAGAATTTACGCTTCCGCACTTCAAAAAATTGCAACAGCTTTTGTGGAGGGAAGGCAAATTTCCATCGAAGGTGGTAAGGTTTATTTTGATAGCGATTGGCATCAATGTGCCGGATGTGAATCTTACTTTAATAACCCGGAAAGAGAAAAAGTAATTGAAAAGTGCCCACTGTGTGGAAGTAATCAAATTAAAGGTTTTGATTTAAACGAAATTGAAGAAGGTGAAAGCAAACAGTTTGGAGAATACTGTTATTGTCCTCACTGCGGTTTTGAAGAAGAACACCAATTTGGAAAGCCATGCAGTAGTCAGGTTTGTCCAAAATGCAAAAGTATTATGAAAAGAACAGGAAGCCCTCATCACGGAGGCAGAAAAAAACAAACGATATGAAAGTTGCAATCACTTCAACGGGAAACTCACTTGAAGCGACAATTGACTTGAGATTTGGTCGTTGCTCATACTTCATCATCTATGATACTGAGAGCAAATCCATCGAGTTTATTCCTAACCCGAACAAAGATATCGAAGAAAATGCCGGACAGGCATCAGTGCAATTAGTGGTTTCAAGAAATGCTAAAAAAATTATATCGGGTGAGTTCGGATTGAAAATTAAACCACTGCTCGATAGTCAGAAAATTCAAATGATCGTTCTCAAAAACTTAGATAAAAAGATAAAGGACATTATTGAAATGTTAAATCACTAATAATTAAAATTATGCCACAGCTTAATGGAACCGGACCTGATGGGAAAGGATCTAAAACAGGAAGAAAATTAGGAAAATGCAGCACCGACACAGACAATGAAAAGCTAAAAAAACTCGGCAAAGGAATAGGGAGAAAACGTAGGTCAGGAGGTGGTAAAGGGAAAGGAAAACGTTTAAAAAGCGGTTTTATATAGTATTAACAATTTATAAAGGAGGTCATTATGCCCGGATTTAATCAAACAGGCCCCATGGGACAAGGTCCAATGACAGGGCGCAAGATGGGACGTTGCACCAGAAATGGTGTAAACCCAAACAATCAATCGGATGCTGAAAACAGTAGCCAGAACAGTAACCAACCTGAAAACATGGCAGGAAGAGGATGGAGATTTAGCTGGAAAAGAGGTTTTGGTTTTGGAGGTGGCAGCGGTGGTGGTCGTGGTATGGGACGACAGAATCGTTTCAGGGGCGGCAATTAATTAAACATGGAGGACTTTTCCCTCCATGCTTTATTTGTCATTTTAATAATAAATACATTAAAATCATGAGTGAAGTGCGGAATTTATTAAAAACATCGGGGTATTCGGAGAGGGCTATTGAATACTATGAAAATCATTTGAATGTTGGAAGTTTGGACAATCCGGATGCCCAATATATGTTTACGGGACCCTGCGGTGATACGATGGAAATATTTTTGAAAATTGCATCGGGTATTATAACAGACGCAAAATTTCAAGCTATCGGATGCGCAGGATCTTTCACTTCAGGTTCTGCGCTTACTAAGATGATAACTAATAAAACCTTGCAGGAGTGTGAAAAGTTGGATGAGAACGATGTACTAAACCATCTTGGCGGGATGCCGGAGCAGAAAGTTCATTGTTCAAGATTAGCCGTATTGACTTTAAAAAAAGCGATTGAACAATTTAAAAAAAAGGAGTGAAAATGAAAAAAATCATTGCAGTTCCGTTAGAAAATGGAGTATTATGTGCTCATTTTGGGCATTGTCAAACATTTGCAATTGTGAATGTTGAAAATAATTTGATTACAGATATACAAGAAATAACACCACCGGAACATGTCCCCGGACTCTATCCCCGATGGATTGCCGACAAAGGAGCTACCGATGTGATTGCCGGTGGTATGGGACCGATGGCGGTAAATCTGTTTAATGAAGCCGGGGTGAATGTTTTTGCGGGAGCGCCGGTGGATACGCCCACCAATCTGGTTACTAATTTTCTCGCAGGAAAATTAACCTTAAGCGCCAACTACTGCGACCATCATGGTAATGGTGACCACCATGGACATGGACTCCAGCACTGAAACATTCACAACAATTGATTCGCGATGCAGCGATTGCGTATTACGAACATACCGGAGATTATTTGATAAGTTCAATACATCCCAACAGGGACAGCAGGATTTTCTAAATTATTTCAATTTTTTTTCTGCTTATGGTTAAGTGTGATGTAATGACTGAACTCCTTAATGTTGAAGAAGGAAGTTTTGTTGTGCTCAATCAAACAGAAAAGGGATGGAAATAGCAAATGTAATTATAGCTCTGTTTTTAGGCAGTATAGGGAGTGTAGCATTAGCAGGATTAATGCTTCTGCTTGGCAATGAAAAGCTGGAAAAAGTCTCGACCTACCTGATGTATCTCGCCGGAGGCATCCTTCTGGGGGCAGCTTTTCTGGGGATGATCCCGAAGGCTATCAGCATGTCGGATACCAGACAGGTACTCCAGACAATTATGTTTGGAATTCTGCTTTTTTTTATACTCGAAAAGATCATTTTGTGGCGAAGTTGCCGAAATAAAAACTGCGAAAGACACATCAATGCAGCCGCTCCGATAATCCTGATCGGTGATGCCTTTCACAATGCCATTGATGGTGTGGTTATTGCCGCTTCGTTTCTCAGTTCCACTGAGCTGGGCATTTTCGTCACCCTTTCGGTTTTACTTCATGAAATTCCGCAGGAACTTGGCGATTTTGGTATCCTGATAAAGAGTGGATTTTCCCGAAGCAAAGCTTTCTGGTACAACGCACTAAGCGGTGCAACTGCCATCATATTTGGAGTGGCGGCATTTTACACCCTTGAATCACTAAAATCATTAATACCTTATGCACTGGCTTTATCAGCCGCAAGTTTTCTATACATTGCCCTTGCCGATCTGATCCCTGAAATGCATCGCAAAACATCATTCAAAGCATCCCTCAGTCAGGTGATGTTGATAACCGTTGGAATTCTGATTATTTATGTGAGTTTACAATTAAAATTATGAAAGTCATGGAAAAAATCAAAGTTGGAATAATCATTTGCGACAGATATCACACCTGCGCAGGTGGTAAGTGCTTCCGATCGCTTAAAAACCGGGAAGGGGCTTTTGAAAGGTATAAAAACCAGGAAGTTGAGCTTGCTGCTTATACCACATGCGGCGGCTGCCCAGGTGGTAACATCGAATATGCGCCCGAAGAAATGAAAAAAAACGGTGTAACACACGTTCACTTTGCTACTGGATTTTTAGTGGGATACCCTCCCTGCCCTTATATGGAGCACTTTGAAAAATTTATTACAGAGAAGTATGGAATGAACGTAATTTTTGGAACTCATCCAATTCCGCAGAAATATTTTTTAACACACAAAAAACTGAATACGTGGCATGATTCATTCATGCAAAGGGTTACCGCTCCAACGTTAACCGATGAAAAGACAAGGTTAAATTATGACTGAAAAAAAACCTTTTAAAATTGCCATTGCCAGCGGCAAAGGCGGTACGGGTAAAACATTACTCTCAACCAATCTTGCTGCTTACCTTAGTCAAACCCGCAGTACTTTACTTGTTGATCTCGACGTTGAAGAACCCAATGACTTTATTTTTATCAAAGGAACTCTTGAATCAGTATCCGACCAATATAAAATGATTCCTGAATGGGGCGAAGACAAATGCACACTCTGCGGTATTTGCAGCAACGTATGTAAATATCATGCGGTGGTGCAGCTTGGAACTTTTATCGCCGTATTCAAAGAGCTTTGCCATAGCTGCTATGCTTGTTCAGAGCTTTGTCCGGAGTTGGCATTGCCAATGCAAAAACATAAAATTGGAGAGCTATCAAAACGATCGGACGGACATCTCACATTTATCGAAAGTCGTTTGGAAATATGCGAAGAGCAGGCAGTTCCGTTAATTCATCAGACGCATAACCTTGTGGATGAAGATTACAATAAGATTCCATTTCAACTGTTCGATTGTCCACCGGGAACTTCCTGTCCGGTTATAGCGGCTGCCAAAAACACCGATTATGTTATACTTGTTACCGAATCTACTCCTTTTGGACTCAATGACCTTAAACTGGCTGTGGAAACGATATCCAAACTCGGCAAACCTCTTGGTGTAATAATCAATCGCCACGGTATCGGGAACAATGACGTAGAAAGTTACTGCGCTCATAATCAAATTCCGGTTCTTGCAAAAATCCCTTTCGACCGGCAAATAGCTAAATGCTATTCAAAAGGAGAATTGGTTTATGCCAAAGTTGAACACGTTGAAACCTCCCTTCGTCAAATTATAAAATACCTTGATGAAACCCACGGAAATCATGAATGAAATCGTAGTCCTATCGGGTAAAGGGGGCACGGGAAAAACATCCATTGCAGCATCATTGGCTGTTTTGGCAGGTAATAGCGCTGTGATCGCCGATTGTGATGTGGGTGCTGCAAATATACATCTGTTGTTAAAGCCCGATTTTGGGAAAACCTTTGAATTTTATAGTGGTGAACTTGCCTCCATACATCAGGAATTGTGCACCGTTTGCGGCAAATGCGCCGAGGTATGCCGTTTTAAAGCGATTTCATTCATAGATGATCATTATCTGATCAGCGATCTTGATTGTGAAGGTTGCGGCTACTGCGAAAGAGTTTGTCCTACCCATGCCATTGCCATGTATGAACGTAAATCCGGTCATGTTTATATTTCTAAAACGAAGGTTGGAAGTACGATGGTTCATGCAAGATTGGATATTAGCGCTGAAAATTCAGGTAAGTTGGTAGCCGCCGTTAAAAATGAAGCTAAATCTATTGCCATTAAGGAAGACAAACAATTTATAATTGTTGACGGTTCACCCGGAATAGGATGTCCGGTAGTATCCTCTCTATCCGGGGCGAATTATGTTATCCTGGTTACTGAACCAACTCTATCGGGACTGCACGATCTTAAGCGGGTACACGCAGTCATCAGCAGATTTCGCATTCAATCGGGTTGCATTATCAACAAGTTTGATTTAAACTTAGAGAAAACAGTTGAAATTAAACATTTTTTAGAGGAACTTCAGATTCATCATCTCGCAGATATTTCTTACGACATCGCCTTTACACAAGCGATGACAGAAGGCAAAACCATTGTTGAAACTTCTTCTCCACTAAAACAATTGATAGAAGAGGTTTGGTATAACGTTAAAGAGCAAATAATTATAAAAAAGTAAAAATATGAAAATCGCATTTACAGCTACAGGAACAAGTTGGGACTCGATGATTGACCCAAGATTTGGCAGAACTGAATTCATTGTATTGCACGATGAAGAAAGCCAGGAATTAATATCAATTGATAACTGGGCGGTAAAAAATGAGACGCATGGGGCAGGAACAGCTACGTCCCAGAAAATATTTGAACTCAAACCCGATGTTCTGATTACCGGCAATGGTCCGGGTGACAACGCATCCGGTGCACTAAAACACTTAAAAATGAAAATATTTGTAAATGCTCATGATATGACACTCAGGCAAGCTTATAATAATTATAAAGACGGCAATCTCAAAGAAATTTAGACAGATATGGAAAATCATCATCATAACGGAGGACACCATGCCCATAGAAAAGGACAGAAAGGCAAAGGATCAGGTGGTCATTGCACCTGCGGTAAATGTGGATATTCCGTAAGCCACCAGGCAGGAATCCCATGCAAAACAATGGTTTGTCCGGTTGACGCATTTATATTGGAATAACAAAATGGAAAAACTTATTTTTGGTCCCATTCCGTCGCGCAGGCTGGGAAGAAGCATCGGCGTTAACAATATTCCTCACAAGGTTTGTTCTTACTCCTGCGCTTATTGCCAGGTTGGAAAAGCAATTAAAATGCAGATTAAGCGCCAGGAATTTTATCCTCCTGATTTAATTGTCAGTCAGGTAAAACAAAAACTTGAAAGTTTATCAGCTACTGATTTGCCTGATTATATCACCCTTGTTCCCGATGGGGAACCTACTTTGGACAACAACCTGGGTGAACTGATCAGGGGGTTAAAGAGGTTTGGATTGCCGGTTGCTGTGATAACCAACAGCTCGCTTCTTGAAAACAAGGATGTTCAGGCTGATCTTTCGCAAGCCGATTACATTTCGATTAAAACAGATACCACCAACCCAAGTGTTTGGAAAAAAATCAACAAGCCGCACAAAAGCCTCAATCTCGATTCAATTCTTAAAGCCATCCTTCACTTTTCCGCTCATTACCAGGGGATACTCGTATCGGAAACCATGCTGATAAAAGGCATAAACGATTCCCGGGAATATGTGGAGCCTGTTGCAAATTTTCTCCGGGAAGTTAAACCCGACTTTGCCTATATCGCCATTCCAACACGTCCGACGGCATACAAGGGAACATTTCCTCCAGATGAAGCGGCAGTAGCAGTGGCTTATGAAATATTTAACCGGCACAAACTGAATACTGAACTGCTTACCGGATATGAAGGAAATGCATTTGCTTCTTCAGGCAATTTCGAAGATGATATGTTAAGCATTACGGCGGTTCATCCCATGCGAAAAGATGCTATGATGGAGTTAATGTCCAAATCAAATGCAACGAAAGCGGATCTTAATAAACTGATTGAAGAAGGGCACCTCAGAAGAGTTGATTACAATGATCAGGAATATTTTTTACGAAAATTCAAAAATGATCAAAACCCTTAAACAGAGTATGCAATCTAATCCCGACCCGGAAGCAATTGAAAAGCGGTGTAAATTCACCGGTTATATTCATCTTTACACCGGCGATGGAAAAGGAAAAACCACGGCAGCATTAGGGTTAGCGATCAGGGCTGCCGGTGCCGGAAAGAAGACTTTTATCGGTCAGTTCGTCAAAGGAATGCATTACTCCGAAATGGATTCTTTAAAGCACATTCCTGAAATTGAACTCAAACAATACGGACTGGATTACTTTATCGTAAATCAGCCTACGCAAAAAGACATTGATGCAGCCTGAAGAGGATTGGAAGAAGTATCTGAAATTATCTCCCAAAACAAATATTCCATGGTCATTCTCGATGAAATTTGCATCGCGCTTTACTACCATCTGTTCGAGATTGACAAGGTTATAGCATTGCTTAAAACCAGTCCACAGGAGACAGAAATCATTCTAACATGCCGATATGCTCCACAAGAACTTATCGAAATCGCAGACCTGGTGACTGAAATGAAGGAAGTAAAGCACTATTACGCTCTTGGAGTTAAAGCAAGAAAAGGAATTGAGTTTTAATTCAATATAATAGAAATGAAACAAAGATAAAGGGTTAAACACGAATTTAATTTCAAGAATTTAGGCTTAATGAATATTTTTCAGGCTGGAATATCGGGTGATATCAGTAATTATACTATCCGATCGTATTTGAAAGCCATGTATAAAAAATTTGCTTTTACTGTGGTATAAAGGATCTAAAAAAAGAGGCCATCTCATTTTTGAGAGAGCCTCTTCTGCTAGAATAATTAGAGGATTAGTTTACATACTCATATCCCTTAATTACATCATCACTAAAAATTGAAGCCGTCATGCCGCCATTAGCTACCATCAAATCATAGATCATACCATTGGCGCCATACAGTAATGATTTTGCATCATAACCCAACAGGCGAAGATAGGCTGTAAGGTATGCACTTGTTTGACCCGAGTAACAATAAACCACGATGGTCTTGTCCGTTGGCAGGGTCTTTAAATCAACTGCCAGTTTCATGGTTTCTTTGGGAGTGTATTGAATGGCTCCCGGAACATGTCCCGGATCGGCATATTGGGCAGCAGGCCAATAGTTTAAAATGTAATAAGTTGAAAGATTTCCAAATACGGTTTGATTGGTAATTTTGCCCGGGTCAAACCCTTCAGCCAGTAATGCATTTACGCGGGTTTCCAAAATTTCCTGACCCGTAGTTTTTCCTGTGGACAAAGCCGGCATTGAACCTTTGGCATTTTTATCAACCGCTGTTGTGCTGAATTGAGAGGCATAGGTATTTCCATTGGCGACAGCATTTTGCCATGTAGTTGCAAAATCTGTGTGCCATGAACACATTCCCCACTTCATGGAAAACACTTTATCATAACCGATCAACCGCAATAAACTGGCTACATATCCGGCTGTTTGACCAGTGTAGCATACAATAGCAACTTTAGTGTAAGGAGTAAGGTCAACGCCGTCAATATGAGTCAACGCATTAGATACTGTTATATTGACTGCATTTTCAATGTGACCTGTTGCAAAATCTGCTGCCGACCTGATATCCATAATATATACCTGTCCAGTCAGGTTTAAGGTGTGAACTTCTTCTGCTGTTATAATTGTCGGCATGTCGGTGTTAACGAAATCTTTTCCTAACGGAGAACTTGTTGATTCAAGATAAGTCGCCAGTACTTCAGATTCGTTAATTGGGGTCGGTGTTTCTTCAT
The DNA here is from genome assembly GCA_020052415.1 of Bacteroidales bacterium. Lineage (GTDB taxonomy): Bacteria > Bacteroidota > Bacteroidia > Bacteroidales > JAADJA01 > JAADJA01. The sequence continues at coordinate 23,481 of JAGVPB010000046.1, forward strand.
CATCCTTGCTACATGCTGCAAAAAACAAAATCCCAAATAGAATAAACCATAATAATCTTGTGTGTTTCATACTTTAAAAATTTAATTTATTAAACTTATTTTATTTACTAATCGAATATTTTACTTTTGCTCAAACCATGATTCAGGTAATTTACCGTCAACAGTAATACCTGATGTTGCATTCTGTTCCCATTCAAGAAGATCTTCCTGGAAGAGGAATAAGGATTTGTTAATCAATACTCCACCTTCATTACGGATGTGACAATTAGAGGAACAAACTTTCCCCTCAGCTACATTCGTTCTGTCAGTCCATCTCAACAAGTTATGAGGAGAGGTATAATTATAGGTAGGGAATACGTTGAAATTGGCGTATTGCGAAACTCCGTACAAATCCCAATTGTCGGGTGCCGCCAGAGTCCGCCTAACAAGAGTGAAGTTAAAACCTGGTTTGAGATCAGGAAGCGGATTTTCGGCAATTTTATAACCAAGGTATGAAGGAATTCTTGCTCCATCACCATGAATATGACAACTCCCGCAGTTATTATAGACCTGTGAATGGCAGACATGGCAATTGAAGTCATCATAATGCATAGAATGATAGCTGTTGATGCTATTCAGATTCGAGTGGCAATTTTCACATTTGGGTAATTTATCATAAGCATATCGTTGTTCAACCGGATTTCCGTCTCCATGAAGTTCATCTGCATCATGACAATCTATGCAAACAAAATCCACACTCGTCAAATGAACATCGGGTTGGGTACCGGACGCTACTCCAAGGTAGGCATGACCTCCGCGCGAAACATGACAGGTAACGCAAATACTGATCATATCCGGAGTTTTGATAAATTTATGACCGCTTACAAGGCCACCACCACCCATTATCGGACGAACAATATGACATTCGCCGCAACCGGCATGGCATGTAGCGCAATTTGCATTATATCCCTCAATCTGGTGTTGCGGAAGCTGATCAAAATCTTCCGGACCGGTTAACCCGCTGCGGATAGTTACTTTCCTTTTCTGTCCTGTGCCGTGATGTATGCTTGTTTCAAAATTATCAACAATAGCCTGATGACATGAACCGCATTTTTCCTCAGCGAATATGGAGGGATGAGAAATAAAATCTCCTGAATGTGCCAGTTCTTTATTATCAGTGTTATCTGTTCCGTTATGGCAGGTAATACAACCCAAAGAGTAATGCCCTGAAAGTTTGTATTCATCATATCCTTCGCCACCCAAATAGACTCTGTCATAGGGTTCATAATGCGGGGCTTCGCCTCCGCAGCCACCCGGAGGAGCTCCTGTGTCAGGTGTATAAACTTGTTGCAGATAGGCATAATTAATATGGCAACCTTCGCAGGATGCAACTGTATTTGTTACCGGGTCCGATATATCTTTATCGGAACAACCACAAACAAATAGAATTAATGTAATAAGGGTCAATATTATAACACACTTACAAAATTTTAATGATTCCATAAAATGAAAAATTATTTCGTTTGTAAAGGTTTGTTATTTAATGCAAATGCAAAAAAAAAATCTACTGCTATAAGTAGCAAAACAATATGCCCTGCATTAGTACATTTACTGATATGAATCAGTTATTTTCATGATTTCTTTGTACTTTTGCCCCTACAGACAATTATAATGGTAAACAACGAACAATATACAGGATGTACAATCAGCACCCATATCTGCCAATGCTTCGATAAGCTAACTGAAAAGGAAAAAGAGCTTTTGGAGGATAAATCCGTAACGATTAAGTACAAAAAAGGTGAAACAATTTGTAAACAGGGAAGCTTTGCCTCTCATGTTATGTATATGGAAAAAGGATTGGCAAAGGTAATTCTTAATGATGGGAAAAATTCCCTGGTTTTAAAAATAATCCCGGAGGGGCAGTTGCTTGGACTCTCTTCAATTAACGATGAGCATAACACTTTTCAATATTCATCCATAGCTTATATTGATTCTGAAGTAAAGCTGATAAATCTTGATTTTTTTAAACAGTTAGTTGCGCAAAATTCCGATTTTGCAAAAGAGGTTATTAATATACTCAGCTCAAATAGTGTCCTCATTAATGGGCGGTTCTTTTGTCTTACTCATAAACAATCATACGGCCGGTTAGCAGATATTATTCTTTGTCTTTCGAATAGAGTTTTTAAATCAGATCAATTTGAATTACAACTTTCGCGCAAGGATTTGGCAGAATTATCAGGCATGAGCGAGGAAACTGTGATAAGAATGCTGAAAAATTTCAGAGAAGAGAGGCTAATTGAAATGAAAGGTAAAAATTTTAAAGTGCTTGATTATTCAAAATTGCAACAAATAAGTGAAGTAGGTTAATAAAATTTAATTGTACTAAAATTTTTGAATTTCATCGGATTCGATAATTTTAAATGGAATATCATTTTCCAGAGTTGTTATCAGCATTGCCTTTGCTACCTGTTTAGCTTCAACACCTTTATATTTTCGAAATGGCCCCCAAAAGAGAGGAGATATAACCTTATAGACGGCAATGGCTGTTTTTTCTCCGGTGCGATGTTCCTTCCTTTCCCCCATCAGCAAAGATGGCCTGAAAATAAACAGGTGTGGCAATGACAAATCCCTGAGTGCCGCTTCTACCTCACCTTTTACACGGTTATAAAATATCGGGGATTTGGCATTTGCACCCAGTGAGCTGACAACGAGAAATTTTTCACTCCCAATTCTTTTTGCAAGTTGCGCAAGCTCAACAACATAATCAAAGTCAACTTTCCTGAAGTTTTCCTTTGTTTCAGCTTTTTTTATGGTGGTTCCCAGTGTACAAAAAACATGATCAATGCTGGCTCCGGTTTGAAATCCGGAAAGATCATTAAAGTCGGTTATATGCTCGGTTACTTTTGGCGATAAAGCTCCAACGGACTTTCTCGATAACAAGTGAATATTTTGATATTGATCACTTTCAACAAGCAACTTTAAAAGTTGCGAGCCTACCAGTCCGGTGGCTCCTGCAATCAGGGCTGTTTTCATAACAATGGATTAAAGTCTAAAATTAAGCATTAAATTTACAGGAAATTTTTTATATGATTATTTTATCCAAACAACGATTTCTCATCCTGCTCCTTTTGATTGTGGTTGTTCCGATTGGATTTTTTACAAAATTCTATGATGGTCCTGCCAAAGTCTGGGTGAATGATTCGCTGGGAGGATTATTGTATGAAATCTTCTGGTCCTTAGTCATATATTTTTTCTTTCCAAAGAACAAACCTATCGTTGTTGCAGTATCAGTTTTCATGATTACCTGCCTGCTCGAAATCCTGCAGCTATGGCATCCGGTGTTCCTGGAATTCATCCGCGACAATTTCATTGGAAGAACGATTCTTGGCAATTCCTTTAATTGGTTGGATTTTCCATATTATCTTATCGGTTCTGCAATGGGTTATTTTCTACTGAAAATGATTTCAAAATTAGACAATAACCGGAGATCAAGCACTGTACATAAACTCTAAAATCATCTGTATATCATCCTTGTAAAGTTTCAGGTTCGAACCGTTTACCTTGCAATGCATCATGGTTTCGAGGATTTCGGTTTTCTTTCCGTATCCGATACCGATCTCATTCATCCGAACCGGACATTCGATGCTTTTCATGAAATGTTCGAAGGAGACGATGGTTTCCTCATCGGATTTTGCGTTAAAGACGTTCCTTCCGAAATCTGCGATTCTGCCGGGAATCCTTTCTTTCATCCTTCTGAGCCATGCGGGATATACCACCGAAAGCGTTGCTCCATGTGGCGTATCGTACAGAAGCGAAATCACATGTCCCAGGTCATGAACGCCCCAGTCGCCGGAAACGCGGCCGTAAGCTGTTAATCCATTGAGAGCGCTGGTTGCAGCATACATGATCTTTGCCCGGTAATCATAATTGGTCAGATCATCCAATAGCTTGGGACCGATTTCCATAGCTTCCTTAATGATTGCATAAACAAAGCGGTCGGAAAGCGAGGCATCCCCTTTCCCGAAATAGTTTTCCATAGCATGAGCCACGAGATCACTAATGCCGTAAGCGGTATAATCCCGCGGAACTGTAAAAGTGTCTTGAGGGTCAAGGAAAGAATGCTTCGGGTAAATCAGCCGGTTTCCATAACCCAGTTTTTGCTTTGTAGTGTGGTTCTGAACCACTGCAAACTGGTTCATTTCAGTACCTGTTGCAGCCAGGGTAAGTACTGAAATCAAAGGCACAGCCTTTCTGGCAATAGTTTGGTTTGCTATAAACTTCCAGCCACTGAAATCAACAGGAATGGTCAGAGCAATGATCTTAGCCGAATCAATCACACTTCCGCCGCCAACAGCAAGGATCACATCGCTCTGAAACTTACGGCCGATTTCTGCGGCTGCATCCACATCTTCGATCACAGGATTGGATTTGATGCCGCTGTATTCGGCCACTTCGGCCTGGATCAGCTTCAACTGCTCCATGACGGCATCATAAACTCCGTTCTTTTTTATCGAGCCTTTTCCATAAACCAGTAAAACTTTTTTACCGATGGGTGCTATGGTTCTGCCAAGGTTTTTTATCACATCCCTGCCAAAATGCAGGACAGTGGGATTTTCAATACGGAAATTCTCCATCTTCAATCAATTCATTATTACATTTTCCTTAATCCAATATTCAAACAAGGGATCTGACATATAATATCCATTATCGTCATAGTACAGTGTACCATTACCCGTGAGTTTTTTTAAAGCTCTTCCTAAATTCACTTTTTTTGTATCCACCACCGAATAAAGAGATTGCTTATGCTGTACCACCGCAAGTAAGGTCTGCACCAGCTCGCGGCTTTTGCTTATTTCTTCCCATTGTTTTTCAAGATAATTATTTTCAATAACTGTAACCTGCTGAAGAATCTTTGTCATGCTTAAACTGCCAATATCCATTCCGGCTTTGTGGTTAATAAGAATATATTGAAGGATCAATTGGGTATAATAAGGATGACCTTTGGTAAATGTCAATATTTCATCACAAAGTTTTTCATCCGTGTGAATTTTTTCAGAATCAAGCTTTTGTATAAGATAATTCTTAAAATCCTTGTGCCCGATATAACCGAGGTTAATTATTCGCGCAAACCTGTAAAATGGGGAATTAGGGTGTACAAATAACGTGTCCATAACAGATTCATAACTTCCTGAAAAAATATATACGGCATTATCGTGTAATTGTGTTTTTGACCGGACCATCTTTACGATCCTGTCACCATCAAATTTACCAATATCACCGAATTCGTCGAAGGCACAGATTATCTTTTTATTATTTTTTCCTGCGTAGGCATTAATGAAATCAAGACTTTCGGATAGTAATTCCCAGTTATCGGTGTCTGTTTTGGTAAATTTCAATATAAATTCAAAACTTTCGATGGTTTGTTTGAATTCAATATTTCTGATCAATTCTGTTATATTATTTTTAATTTTTCTGAACACATTGCCCAATTGGTTATTGTTCAAAACCTGCTCGGTAATTTTTTGTGAAAGAGCAGGCAAATCGGGAGTTGTAAAAATATCAACAAAGGCTGTGTACCGGCTATTATTTTTCACCCTGCTTAACAATTCCAGTATAACCGAGGTTTTGCCAAATCTTCTTGGAGCAATCAAAACGATACTTTGTCCCTGATTTAAAAGTTCAAGAATTGCAGAAATCTCATTTTCCCTGCCAATTAACTGGTCTCCGGTAACTGGTTTTCCTACTTGTAATTCAGCCATTTTTTTATTTTCTGCAAAGATAAGACAAAAAGTGTATCATACACAAGTTGTCTTTGATTTATCATACACAAGTTGTATCATACACAATTCGTCCGGCAAGTCTAAACAATCGTGCAGTGTCATTTACTTGAAATAAATTCAATTTAATACACTGGCAGGCACTTTTGACAAGAGTTTGACGAATAATACACTTTAAATAAATGCTTTGGTTAATTTTGCTGAAAATTTCATATATGCTTACTATTGAAAGTACGATAGAAGAATTGAATTCGATAAACAAAGGCTCATTGATGGAGCAATTGGGCATTGAGTACCTGGAACTGAAAGAAGGCTACGTCAAAGGGCGGATGCCGGTGGACAACCGGACCAAACAACCGATGGGAATCCTGCATGGTGGGGCCAGTCTGGCTTTTGCTGAGACCATGGCAGGGCTCGGATCGCTGGCTCTTGTTGATCCGGTAAAATTTGAAATCAGAGGGGCATCGCTTACGGCTAACCATGTCGGTACAGCCACAAAGGGGTGGGTGATTGGCGAAGCACGATTGATACACCACGGAAAAATGACCCATGTCTGGGACATGGAAATTAAGGATGAACACGGAAATAAAGTGTCTGTTGCAAGAATGACGGTAATGATCATTCCAAAACAAAGCGAAAATATTCAACAAGATTAATCGAATAACAAAGTGATTTCAAAGCTTACCCGGCTGATCAATTTATGCCTTGAGAAGAATATTCCCTTCGTCAGTTTCAGGTTGCCTGGCAGAACATCAATTTATACCTGGGTACAGTTGTCGGGCAGGATCATTTTTGCTGAAAGTGTCAATGAAATCATTGATAAACACGGATTTTTATATGCACCCTTCCACCGGAGAACCAATCTTCCGGTCGTTTTTTTTGAACCGGAGCTGATCATTAAAAACTTTGATATCCCTGAATCCATCATTAATAAAATAGCCGGATTGAGCCCACTTTATCCCGGATCATCTGAACAGGTATCCATGCAGGTTTCAAAAGAAGAATATTTGCAAAAAGCAACCGGACTAATTAAATTATGTCAGGGAGATTTAAAGAAAGCTGTACTTTCCAGAAATCAATTGGTTAAGAAAATACCGGGCTTTGATGCGGGTAATTTTTTTATCCGGCTGCAGGACAAATACCCATCGGCCTTTTGTCATCTCATTCATATTCCCGGGGCAGGGACCTGGACCGGTGCTTCACCGGAGACTTTGCTGAGAATAGATGAAAGATATGCCAAAACTGTTTCGCTCGCGGGAACTCAGGTAAAACCTGTTGATTCAAAGGAAATCCGCTGGAATGAAAAAGAAATGGAAGAACAGCGGCTCGTGACCGACTTCATCATTCAAATTCTGAATCAATTTAAGATAAAAGACTATCAAATTGAGGGACCGCAAACCATTGAGGCCGGAAATGCCATTCATATAGCTACATCATTTATCTTTGACCGAACCTATCTGAAGAACCGGATGGGTGAATTTCTGGAACAATTGCATCCGACACCGGCTGTATGCGGCATTCCAAAAGAAAGGGCATTGGAACTGATTTTACAGACTGAAAATCATAACCGGGAATACTACTCAGGATACTGCGGATTATTCAATGTAAAAGACAGGACTGATTTATTTGTCAATCTGCGATGTATGAAAATCCTTGATCAGTCATTTGTACTATATGTTGGTGGCGGTATAACCGCCAAATCGGTTCCAAAGAAAGAGTGGGAGGAGACAGAATTAAAATCTCAAACTCTTTTATCCATAATATTAAAATCCTGACCTTTGCCTTATGACTTCGGATAAAAAAAGTGCGGCATTACTGGCTGAGATTTTTGTTAAGAAAGGCCTGAAGTATATTATTATCTCTCCCGGTTCACGCAATGCACCGCTGATACTTTCCTTTACCAATCATTCTGATATCAAAGCCATAAGCATTGTGGATGAAAGGAGCGCTGCTTTTTTTGCCCTTGGAATGGCCCAGCAGTTAAAACAAACAGTTGCCATTGCCTGCACTTCCGGAACTGCGGCATTGAATTATGCACCGGCCATTGCCGAAGCATATTATCAAAAAATACCCTTGCTGGTGATCACAGCCGACCGACCGAAAGAAATGATAGACCAGGGTGATGGTCAAACTATAAGGCAAAAAAATCTTTACAGAAATTATATTAAAGCCAGCTTTGAAATTCCGGAAGATTTCCACAATAATGATGAATTCGAATCTGCTGTTAAATTGATTAACAAAGCGGTAAACCTGACCTGTTTTCCTGATTACGGACCGGTTCACATTAATCTTCCGTTCGAAGAGCCCATTTATAACCAGGTAAGTTCTCACAACTGGCTAATAAAAAATATCAGACCCAAAATCAGGCTGTTTGACCTCAAAGGTGAAGAAGTGATAACTTTTGCCAAATCATGGAATAAATATGAAAAAAAACTGCTGATCGCCGGAATGATGGATCCGAACGTTGTATTTGCCAAACTTCTTAAAAAAATTTCCGACGATCCGTCCGTAGTTTTACTCACAGAGACTACTTCGAATCTTAATCACTGCTGTACCTGTCCCTGCATTGATAAGGTTGTTTCTACAATTTTGCCGGAAGAAGCTGAAAAATTCAAACCGGAACTTCTGGTCACCTTTGGTAGTAATGTGGTTTCGAAAATGGTTAAAGATTTCATCAGGAAGAATAAGCCTATCGCACATTGGAATATTGATCCGGCAGATTATAAAATGGACACTTATCAATGTCTTACTTCGGGCATTCAAACCGAACCGTATATTTTCTTCAATGAAATCAGGGATCAGATAATACCCGCAAACAGCTCTTATAAAAAAATGTGGGAAGAAAGAAATGACAGATCAGAAGAATGGCACAGCGATTTTTTAGATTCTTGTGAATTTTCCGATCTCAAAGTGTTTGAATCTATTCTTAAAGCGATTCCTGAAAACAGCAATCTTCAGCTTGGGAACAGCACACCGGTGAGGTATGCCCAATTATTCAGGCCCTTTAAAAATCTGACTTATAATTCAAACAGGGGTACGAGCGGGATTGATGGAACTGTATCTACGGCGGCTGGTGCATGTTATGCCACAAACAGACCCACAACTTTAATCACCGGCGATCTTGGCTTTTTTTACGATTCCAATGCATTGTTGAACCACCACCTGAATAATAATCTTCGGATTATCATCATTAATAACTCAGGCGGCGGGATTTTCAGGTTTATTCCGGGACCGGATGAAACCGGTCATTTAAAAGAATTTTTTGAAACGACCCATGGATGGAATGCCGAATTTATTGCCAGAAATTTTAATATCCCTTATAGTCATGCTTCAAATTTGAAGGAACTGGAATTTGTTCTTGGATATTTTTTTGACCTTCGTCCCGACGATAAACCAGCTATCCTTGAAATTTTCACTCCATCCGAAAAAAATGGTGAAATCCTGAGATTCTATTTCAAATATCTTAAAGACTAAAAGATTCGTGTTAAACAATTTACGATTTTTGCAGTTCTATAATATTTTCTAAATGGCTGCAAACATTAATTGGAAGCTTTTAAAACCCTTTAAAGATATCCTCTTTGAATATTATGAAGGGATCGCAAAAATTACTATTAATCGTCCGGAGGTAATGAATGCCTTTCGCCCTCAGACCGTTTCTGAAATGAGCGAAGCTTTTAAAATATGCCGGGAAAACCAGGAAATTTATATTGTTGTTCTGACAGGCTCCGGTGATAAAGCTTTTTGCAGCGGAGGTGATCAGAATTATAAAAGCCATGGTGGCTATCTTGATAAGGATGGAATTCCCCGCTTGAATGTACTTGATGTTCAGCGACAGATAAGGTCATTGCCGAAACCAGTCATTGCCATGGTGAATGGCTATGCCATCGGTGGCGGCCATGTGCTGCATGTCATGTGCGATCTCACAATAGCCTCTGAAAATGCCATCTTCGGACAGACAGGACCAAAGGTTGGCAGTTTCGATGCCGGATTCGGATCATCGTATCTTGCCCGGCATGTGGGTCAGAAAAAAGCCCGCGAAATCTGGTTTCTTAACCTTCAATATACGGCAAAAGAAGCATTGGAAATGGGAATGGTGAATATGGTCGTTCCGTTAGAACAGCTTGAAGAAGCTACCCTCGATTGGTGCAGGATCATGATGAAGCGAAGCCCGATGGCTTTGAGAATGATCAAAATGGGATTGAATGCCGAACTTGACGGGCAGGCCGGAATCCAGGAACTTGCCGGAAACGCTACTTTGCTTTATTACATGACCGAAGAGGCACAGGAAGGTAAAAAGGCTTTCCTCGAAAAGCGGGATCCGGATTTTAAAAAGTTTCCAAAATTTCCGTAATTTGCAACACAATTAATTAAAGTGCAGCAATGGAAAGACAACAAGTTCTTAAGTTAGTTAAAAATGCGGTTCATGAAGTGGATGAAAATGCCGAGATCATTCTCTTTGGTTCCAGAGCTCGTGGTGATTTTCAGAAGGAATCGGACTGGGATTTTTTGATACTCACTGAAAAAACGGAAGACTGGGAAATTTGGCAGTCAATTCGAAAAAAGTTATTTTACACGGAATTAGAAACAGAAGAAATTTTTAATACAGTAGTACATAACAAAAAAGAATGGGGAAAATTTATTTTTTCTCCACTCTATAAATTCATTTCTGAAGAGGGAATAATAATATGAACTACTCCAAACAGGAGCTAATAAAATACAGACTTGAAAGGGCTTACGAGACATTTGATGAAGCAAAAATTTTGTTTGTAAATGAGAAATGGAATGCTGTAGTAAACAGATTGTATTGTGCATGTTTCTATTCGGTTAATGCATTATTCTTAAATCAGGGCATATTTTCAAAAACTCATTCAGGAACCAGAAATCAGTTTCAATTACATTTCATTAAAAGTAATATTATTGAAAACCATTATGGTGAATTTTATTCTCAGATTTTTGATTTAAGACTATCCGGAGATTATCAGGATATGTTAGTTTTAACAAGAGAAAAAGTGGAACCGTTGTTAATTGAAGCAGAAGCTTTTCTGGAGAGAATTAAATTATTGATTGATACTTATGAACCTTAAACCCTGGATAAAAGCCTTTCGCCTGCGAACCCTGCCGCTGGCTCTCTCCAGTGTTGCTCTGGGCTGTTTCGTTGCTAATTATGACGGTTCTTTAAACTGGAAGGTCAGTATTCTGGCAGTGCTAACCACCTTGTTTTTGCAAATCCTATCGAACCTGGCAAACGATTATGGCGATTCAAAACATGGAACTGACAACCTAGAGCGGGTCGGGCCGTTAAGAGCTGTTCAAAGCGGCGTCATCGCACCAAAGGAAATGAAAAAAGTGGTGATCTTTTTTATGGCATTATCACTGGTCAGCGGGTTATGGCTTATTTATGAAGGAACCAGGGGAATACCCATAATAAATGTTGTACTCTTTATTGTGCTGGGCTTAGGCGCAATTGCCGCAGCTGTTAAATACACCATTGGTGATCATCCTTATGGGTATTCGGGTTTCGGTGATCTTTTTGTTTTTGTTTTTTTTGGCCTTACAGGGGTCATCGGGACATATTATCTCAACACTCATAAATTGAATTGGGAAATCCTCCTTCCGGCATCAGCAATGGGATTTTTAAGCGCCGGTGTTCTGAACCTGAACAACATGAGGGATAGGGTAAATGATAAGGTTTCCGGGAAAAACACACTTGTTGTTAAGATCGGCATTCAAAAGGCCAGGTGGTATCATTTTTCACTTTTGGCTGGATCAGTCATCGCCGGTCTTACGTATATGCTCATCAATTACCATTCTCCGTTTCAGATGCTTTTTCTGATTACCATTCCATTACTTTGGATAAATGTTGTTGGTGTTTTTAAAAATAAGGTTCCTGAAGACCTCGACCCTTTTCTTAAAAGGCTTGCTATTACCAGTCTTTTGTTTTCGCTTGCTTTCGGTATCGGTTTATTATTTTAATTTCCTGCATGATCAAAGCCAGGTACAAAAAATATAACCTGATTTTAAAGCGACCAGCCGGCACATCCAGAGGTATTTTACATGAAAAAACTTCCTGGTTTATTTTAATTTACGATGACGACTATCCGGAAATTTCAGGTATCGGGGAATGCGGCCCATTGAAGGGTTTGAGCATTGACGACCGTTTGGATTATGAATTCAAACTGGAGAAAGTCTGTAGCATGATTGACAATTACGTAAATCAAATAGAAGGTTTGGAAGAGTGTCCTTCCATAAATTTTGGGCTTGAAATGGCTATGGCGGATTTAAACCATGGAGGGCGAAAAATTCCGTTCCCGTCGGATTTCACTTCAGGACTTGATTCCATTGCGATCAACGGATTGGTCTGGATGGGAACCTTTGATTCCATGCAAAGACAAATCCGTGAAAAAATCGAATCCGGATTTACCTGCATCAAGTTGAAAATAGGTTCGATAGATTTTAATGAAGAGCTCAAACTCATTCGTTCAGTCCGTAAAAATTTTCCTTCTTCAGATATTGAATTAAGGGTAGATGCAAATGGGGCATTTTCACCGGAAAAAGCCATGGAAAAGTTAAATCGGCTTTCCGAATTTAATATTCATTCGATTGAACAACCGATAAAGCAAGGCCAATGGGATAAAATGGCTGAACTGTGTAAAACAACACCAATTCCTATTGCCCTTGATGAAGAACTGATCGGAGTTACTGATTATAATGAAAAAAAGAGATTAATTGATTTTATTCAACCCCGGTTTATCATTTTAAAACCAAGTCTTTTGGGTGGATTTAAAGCCTCTGAAGAATGGATTAACCTTGCCTCTGAAAGAAAAATCGGGTGGTGGATAACATCAGCTCTGGAATCAAACATCGGGCTTAATGCCATTGCACAATGGGCTTATACTCTTGGAAATAAAATTCCACAGGGATTGGGAACCGGACTGCTTTATGTGAACAATATCCATTCTCCTTTAAAAATAAATTCTGGCAGATTATTTTTTGATCCTGAACAAAAATGGGAAATCCCAAAAGTACTTGAATGAAAAAAATGCCTTATACCTCAATAAATATCAATGGAGTTTTTTCAGATGAAAAAAACCTGCCGGATATTTGCAGGCTGAAACTTTCAGATAAAAGAAATCCTGAATGGGAACGGAAATTTTACCAATTCATCGTGGAATGGATTTCAACTGATTCATTTGTTAACACTCGAACTTCAGGCTCAACCGGAAAGCCAAAACAAATCCGGATTTCAAAAGAAAAAATGATTCAAAGCACTATGATGACTGGTAAATTCTTCGGACTGAAACCGGATGACAAAGCGCTTCTCTGCCTTCCGGTGGATTTTATAGCCGGGAAAATGATGGTCGTCAGGTCTTTTGTGATTGGATTAAACCTTATACCTGTTGAACCTTCGGGAAATCCCATCGAAAAAATCAATGAAAAATTTGACTTTGCAGCAATGACACCCATGCAGGTTAACAATATTTTAGAGGCAACGGTTGGTGCTGAGAATTTGAACCGGATTACCAAACTGATCATTGGAGGAGCTGATATTCATCCGGAACTTTTAAATAAGATCAGGTTGCTTAAAAATGAAACCTGGCAAACCTATGGAATGACTGAAACAATCACACATATTGCAGTCAGAAAGCTGAACCCTCCGGGAGAAACAGAATATTATCATGCATTGCCCGAAGTCAGCTTTAAAACGGACGGCAGAGGTTGCCTGATAATCTATGCACCCTTTTTAAGCAATGAGAAAATTGTAACCAACGACATTGTTGTTTTAAAGAATGATAATGAATTTAAAACCATAGGGCGATACGACAACATCATCAATACAGGAGGCGCAAAAGTTTCGCCTGAGCAGATTGAGATAAAACTTTCACCCTATATCAACGGGAGGTTCATTATAGCCGGGTTGCCCGATAAAAGACTGGGTCAGAAAGTTACTCTGATCATTGAAGGTTCTTCACCGGTTAAATATCTTATTTCCAAACTTGCAGAAAAAGCAAACTTGTCAAAATTTGAAATCCCCCGTAATGTTATGAGTCTTTCTGAATTTCCGGTGACGGCAAATGGTAAAATCATGCGAAAAGAGGTCATTAATCTTATAAATTCCAATTTGCACTTTGAAAGTTAAAACATGCTATATGAATCCGAAAAAATGCCTGGTAAGTGTGTTTTTTTATCTTTGCAAATTATTCAGTTAAAAATCAGTAAAATATGAACCCAAACAATTATTGTATTATCATGGCCGGCGGGATTGGTGCACGGTTCTGGCCAATGAGTAAAACATCACGCCCGAAACAGTTCATTGATATTCTCGGAACCGGGAAAACCTTAATTCAACAGACTTTTGAACGGTTCTTAAAGGTTTGTCCCCGTGAGAACATTTACATTGTTACCAACGAATTATACAAATCCCAGGTTTTACAGCAACTTGATGGAATAGGTGAAAACCAGGTTCTTTGCGAACCCTTACGCCGCAATACCGCTCCTGCCATTGCTTATGCTGCCTATAAGATCAATATGGTTAATCCTGATGCCAACCTTGTTGTAGCTCCTTCCGACCACATTATTTTAAAAGAGGACATATTTACTGATGTAATACTTTCGGCACTCAATGCAGCATCCAAAAACGACTGGCTGCTTACTTTAGGAATTATGCCTTCGCGCCCCGATACAGGCTACGGATATATTCAATTTTCTGAGTCACGGCCTTTTGAGGATGATGAACGTATCAAAAAAGTCAAAACCTTTACCGAAAAGCCTAATCTTGAACTTGCCAAAACCTTTCTGGAAAGTGGTGATTTTTTGTGGAATTCAGGAATTTTTATATGGTCATTAAATAGTATCCTGGATGCATTCGAAAAGTACCTGCCCGATGTTAGCGTAATTTTTAAAGAAGGATTTGGTAAATATGGAACGAAACAGGAACCCGACTTTATCAATAACCTGGCTTATCCGGTCTGTAAAAACATTTCAATTGATTATGGAGTAATGGAAAAAGCTGATAACGTTTATGTTCTGGCCTCCGACTTTGGCTGGTCGGATTTGGGTACCTGGGGTTCATTATTCGATACCAGGCCGAAAGATGAATTTAACAACGCCATCATGGGTAATAATGTCATGACCTTCAACTCGATGAATTGTATCGTAAATATGCCCAAAGACAAGCTTGTTATTTTACAGGGACTCGATGATTATATTGTTGTTGAGGATGACGGGATTTTGCTCGTTTGCCGTAAACCCGATGAACAAAACATAAGAGAGATTGTAAATTCAGTAAAGATTGAAAAGGGTGATAAATTCGTATAAAAAATCATATAAAATGAAAAAAATATTTTTTGCTTTTGTAATATTGATCGTTGGATTTCAGCCTCAAACACAGGCTGATGAAGGCATGTGGCTTCCCATATTTATTGAGCGCCTTAATTATACAGATATGCAAAAAATGGGATTGCATCTCACCCCTGAAGAAATTTACAGTGTTAATAATTCAAGCTTAAAAGATGCCATTGTCCAGTTTGGAAGAGGCTGCACAGCCGAAGTCATTTCTGATCAGGGATTGCTGATTACCAACCACCATTGCGGTTATGGAATCATACAGGCGCATTCATCTATCGAGCACAATTATCTCAAAGATGGATTCTGGGCTCAAAGCATGGATGAAGAGCTTCCAAATGAGAGACTGACAGTAACTTTTTTAGTGAGAATAGAGGATGTTACCTCCAAAATTCTGTCTCAGCTCACCGGTTCTATGACTGAAGAAGAGAGATCCTCAAAAGTTAAGACCATCGCGGAAGAAATTGAAAAAGAGGTTAAAGGTGATACTCATTTCAATGCCTCGGTCAGAAGTTTTTTTGAAGGGAATGAATATTATCTGTTCATAACTGAAACATACAGGGATGTCAGGTTTGTCGGTGCGCCCCCATCATCCATCGGTAAATTCGGCGCCGATACCGATAACTGGATGTGGCCGCGTCATACAGGCGATTTCTCAATTTTCAGGATTTATGCGGATAAGGAAGGTAAGCCAGCCGGTTATTCGAAAGACAATGTTCCCCTGAAGCCCAAACATCATTTACCTGTGTCAATTGCCGGAGTTCAGAAAGGTGATTTTGCCATGATCATGGGGTATCCGGGAGCTACAGAACGGTATTTGACTTCTTATGGTGTGAAAATGGCTCTGGATATTCATAATCAAACAGTGGTTGATATCAGGGACAAAAAGCTGGAAATTATGATGGAAGACATGAAGTCTGACGATGCAATCAGGATAAAATATGCCAGCAAATATGCACGGATTTCAAATTACTGGAAATACTTTATAGGACAATCAAAGGGTTTAAAGAGACTAAATGTCTATGACAAAAAAGTCGCCCAGGAAAATGAATTTGCAATGTGGATACAAGCCAGTCCTGAGCGAATAGAAAAATATGGCAAAGTGTTGGAAAATATAGCATCAGCTTATAAGCAGTTAAGTGAAAATGAGCTGGTATCAGTTTATCAAACTGAAGTTGTCAGGCAGGGTAGTGAAATTCTGGGATTTGCAGGTGAATTTTCAAATCTGAAAGCAGAACTATTAGAAAAAGAAGTGAATAAAGAAAAGACAGATAAAATTATTGCTCAGATGAAAGAAAGGTCAGCAGCTTACTTTAAAGATTATAATGCGCCGACAGATAAGAAAATGCTGGCTGCAACCCTTGATATGTATTATAGAAACGTTCCGGCCAATCAGCAACCCGACTACATTAAATCAATAGCATTAAAGTATAAGGGCGATTTTTCGAAATTTGCAGATAAGGTTTTTGAAACTTCATTATTCGTTAGCAGGCAAAAAGTTGATGAATTTCTGAATCATCCCTCGGTGAAGCTGATTGACAAAGACCTTGCCTATCAAACCATAAAGGGAATGAGTAATTACTATAATGAAATTATTCAGCCAAAGCTAACTGCAGCTTATGATTTGCTTGATGTTGGCAATCGTGCATTTATCGCAGGCCTGAGAGAAATGTACCCGGATAAAAAATTCTATCCCGATGCCAATTCCACTATGCGCCTTACTTATGGTCAGGTGTTGGATTACTATCCTGCCGATGCCATTCATTATGAATATTTTACTACATTGAAAGGTGTAATGGAAAAGGAAGATCCTGATAACTGGGAATTTGTGGTTCCTGACAAATTAAAAGATCTTTACGAAAAGAAAGATTTTGGAAGATACGGTGAAAATGGGACAATGAAAGTCTGTTTTCTGACCAATCATGATATTACCGGTGGAAATTCGGGAAGCCCCGTCATGAACGGGGACGGCGAATTGCTTGGTTTGGCCTTCGACGGCAACTGGGAAGCCATGAGCGGCGATATTGCCTATGAACCTGAATTGCAAAGAACGATTAATGTTGATATCCGGTATGTTTTGTTCATCATTGATAAATTTGCCGGTGCGACCCGGCTTATTGATGAAATGACAATTGTCACAAAAAGACCCACAACTGACAAAGAATCGATAGAGAAAAGTAAAATACAGGAAGCAGCTTCGGTACAATAATGAAAACAAATTTGAGATGGCCATACTTTTTGTCTAAACGCGATTCTGTTTTTTATATTAAAATAGCCAAATTTAGACCGATCCTTCTGGGAAGTCTTTTATTAATTACAGGAATCAATTATGCACAGAAAAAACCTTCCTTTATTGCGATCAGGGGAGGAGCTTCAATTCCTTTTGGACAATACACCTATAAAAATCTTGAAAGTGGAAGTTTTACCCTCACCGGTTTTAATATTTCTGCTGAAGGAGCCTGGTTTTTCAAACCAAAATTTGGAATTGGGGCCTCGGCGGGTTTGAATTTTCACCCTGTTGATGTTGGTCCGTTGGGTTGGGAAAAAGTACTAGCCGATCCGTTTCTTGAAGATGTGTATATCCGATCTGATCCTTATGTAATAATGACTGCAATGGCTGGTTTCTATACACAGTTGCCAATTAAAGGTAAATTTCATTTTACAGGAAAAATTCTTGGGGGACTGCTGTGGGGTCAATCACCTTACCAGCTTTATAAACCCCAATATTACATGACCGGCCCATCTTATTATGAAATCACTTCAGCCACTGACTGGAAATTTTCCTGGCAGGCGGGCGCCGGATTACGTTACGATATTTCACCATGTTTTGGGCTGGTATTTGATGCCGAAACTTTTTATGATGAGCTTGGATTTACTTTTACTTCCTCCACCGGACCTTACACGGATAAAAGGATCATTTCATTTGTTAATACTACATTGGGTGTAAGATTTAATCTTTAGAATATTTCCATCGAAAAGTTGATTAGGCTATCGAGTATGACCGTTTAAATCTTAAAAAATTTATCATTATGAAAAAATTCAGATATGGGTTTTTGGGAAACCAAATGGTTTACAGTGCTCTTATTATAATATTTTCCACAACATTCGTTTCAGCCGATAACTGGCAGGTGGGTCCCGGAGGCAAACCTTCTCGGAATAGTTTATCTTCCGAAATAGGCCCGCAAACCAACGCTCTTCTTTGGCAAAACGGGTACACCTCCGTTATCGCGCAGCAAGCTGTCATTGATGGCGATATCGTCGCCATGAGCCGGATTTTCAATATCAACAATGTTTTGCAGGGCACTAAAATAGTGGCGCAAAGCCTTATTACCGGTGATACAATGTGGACTACGATCCTGCCTGTTGACTTTCCGGCAACCGACTGGCGCAGCCGTGTTTCTGCTTTCAAAGATGGAATTATTTATGCCACCCGTGCAGGGAATACCAATTATTCTTATATGTACGCACTTAATGCGACGGATGGATCAGTTTTCTGGAAATCGGAAGGATTGGTTAATGAGTGTAGTACCGAAGGGGCTTCTTTCGCTGAAAACGGGGATCTTATTGTCGGGAACTTTGATAATATTATCCGGATCAATTGTCTGGACGGAACAACGGTTTGGCAAACAAGCAGGATCTGCCCGACAAGCAACGGACAGGAAGTGGCAGTTTACGGAAACCATGGATATTATTGGGAAGCCAGTCCCACCGGGCCCATGGTCAGCGCAATTGATCTTGATTCAGGGGAATATCTTTTTTCGACGAATGGCGGCTTGACACCAGGACTCATACAGCAGTTAGGACTTTTCATAGGACCGGATGGAACTGTTTATGCACCCCGGACAATGAACAATGTCACTACCGATTTTTTATTTGCCCTTTCTGATAAAGGAACCTATTTCGAAGAAAAATGGAATATTCCATTGGGTTATGTTCCATTTGCGACTTTCGGAGTTGGACCTGACGGATCAATTTATACCTATTCGCAGTCGGATGAAGTCCTTAGAATAGATCCATTAAACGGTACCATATTGGACACATCAGAGGTTGTCCTTGGCGGCGATTTTTCCCAGCCCCGCATGGCAATTGACGCTCAGGGATATGTTTTTGTTACCAATGGTGGTTTTACCGGTGGTGCTTTATATTCCTTCAATCCCGACCTGACCTTAAGATGGTCAGAAAACATCACCAATGTCAACGTGGGAGGGCCCGCCATCGGAAATAACGGAACCCTTGTGGTGTGCGGGACAGGCACTGATGTCAGGGCGTATGAGGGAATTGGGACAGGTTTAAAAGAAATTCCTCAACATAATTCATTACGGGTTTATCCGAATCCCTCGAATCAGATTATAAATATTGAATGCGACCTTAACAAAGAATCACCATCCGGAATTAATATCGAAATTCTGAACTGTATTGGTGTTCAGGTTTACTCAAAAGTTTACCAACCCGGAACTGATGTGTTGTTTCATGAAACGATTCAGGTAGAGGATTGGAAGCCGGGGGTATATTTCGTCAGGATCAAGGATTGTGAAAAAACCATAGCAGTTCAAAGATTTATTAAAAAATAGTCGTCACGAGAATTTTTCTAATTTGAATTGCCTGGTCATATAAAATGTCCTTATAAAAAAAGATCGTTTTAAATCTCAAAACGGAAACAACTCTTTCTTCGACCGGTTCTCCTGAGGAAATGTAGGAACGATCGTAGCCTTACCCTGTTGTTTTTCGAGATCCTGTACTTTCTTTAAAAATTCTTTTTGATCCTTTTCCGAAAAATTTTCAGAGTTCTTTTCTCCTAAAATGATTGGGCTGTCGGCTCCCAATCCCGCTTCAGCATGACCTCCACCGATATATTCATGACGGCCTTCGTGGGCAATGGCTCGTCCTACAGCAATGCCCAACATTTCGAGAGCATCCCAGCTCATCTTTCCATCTTTAGTGGAGATTTTCGAGGGCCATTTTTTGGGATTCTTTTTGTCAATCCCAAGCCGTAAAAACTGCTTTTCGAGCAAATCATCAATGTTGTCGAAAAAAGCTTCGAGAATTTCAGGCAGGCTTACTGCTCCCGCCATTACGGGCATTGCATATACTTGCTTTTTGTCTTTTAAAATTGTTTTACTCGCACCACCCCTGCCCAGTGTTTCAGGTTTTCCGGGATCGAAATCCCTGTCTTTTTCTGCATGTACTTGCACTTTTTGCTGTTCCAGCCACTTTTTTATCTGGCTTTTCTGTAGGTCGAATGCCTGGTCAACGTACCCCTTTGGATCACCATCAATCACCGAAACGACGGATTCAGAAAAATCGAATTGCTCGGGTAATTGCTGAGCCGACATTACTTTTATGGTAAATGGTTTTTCGCCTTTCACTTTTCCGACAAAAGCAAACAGCCGTTCAAGCTCTTTGACGGCGCTTGTCCGAACCTTTTCAGGTGAATCATTCCAAACGTCATTCTGAACCACGTATAAAGTTCGGTTTAATCCTTTAAGTACAGTTGGAGCGGTGGCTTTTACCGTCGCTGTTTTACCCGGTGTTTTATCCTTTGGTTGTCTGAATACCCCTGCATCTGGACCAAAGAAGGTTTTAGGACGAAACAAGAAATTTCTTGAAACGGATTGATTTTGCTCACTGTGAGTTTTCCGAATGTCTTCTGTAAACATCATTTTTTAGAGTTCAAGTTTACACTAAATGCTATCAATTTCCGTCAATTTCCCGTAAACTGGAGTATAGTCAGCGGTGAATTCATTCTTTAACGGAACCCCTCTGATAATTTTAGTTTTACTGACTTTAACAAATTCTGCCGGGTTGTTTATATGACCCCGGAAAATCCTTCCATTATTATCTATAACCAGCGCAAATCCTTTTAATCCGAGGTACATGATGGAACCGTCGGTAGTATCCACCCTGTCGGCTCCCCAATTCCTGTCGAATTTATTCATTTGCGGTTTCAGTTCTTCAAAGAGCTTAGCCCTCATAACTTTATTCCGCTTAAGAGCTGACATTCGTAAAACAATTTCCTTAAATGCATCTGGTACATTCTTCGCCTTCAGACTTGTAGTGAAATGCGGAGGTATATCCAGGTCGTCAAGCCTTTGTCCGCTGCGAACCGTATATGGTTTGCTGAAATGGTCTATCCAGACTTTATTAAAGGATGCCATTCCGCCAAGGGCAGCTATTAATTTGGCAAATCCGGCACCAAGTTCCATGAGTTGGCCATGTTTCCTTAATTCAACTATTACATAATCAACCGACCTGTGTAATTCGCCGTTCAGGTAAGAAAGAGTGGGCACGCTGAAGTCAACCAGGTACAATCTTCCGGTACGAACCGGGTAAACCTTTCCGTCCTTTTTCAGTTCATAGTCAAATAAAAATTTGGTTTGAACCGAACCTGACCTGGTTTTGCTTTTAGGAAGGTCTTTTGGCGAAAAATCCACACGTGTTCCGTCCTTATAAATTGCCCTGAAGGAAGTGATTCTGTCGTGGGAAATATTGAACATATTGGTATCAGGCAGCAATTGAGCATTGAAATCCGCAATATTGTTATCAATATATTTATTTAAAATGGGGTCGGTTTGTAAAATGCACTTCGATTTAGTAAGGTCTTCCTCGACCTTCAATAAAAATTCTCCTTTTGCAAGATCGCAGTCCGGCATTTTCACATCCCTGGCCTTATTCAATGTTGCTTCATCGGGTTTGTTTTTTATCAGCCATCCGACATCCTTCGAGGTGAGTATTCCCAAAACTGCTTTTTGATCATAATTTTTCCAGGAATCTTTATAAAAAACCTTATTTAAACCGTCAACCGTTTGCTGGTCCAATTTGCCCGTTGTATCGCCGGTAAAAAGTTTATGATTTCTTAACGCCCTTTGGATATGCCGGATAATATAATCTGGCCATTTATCCGATAGGGTTTTCTCTACTTCATCCCTCTGAACCAGGGGCCTTACTTTAGCATTGCCTTGCTGGACAACGTGAGTTAATTCGTGTGCAAGAAGCTTTTTACCGGAATCTGTTTGTGGTGCGAACCGGTTTTCATTGAAAACAACATGATTGCCCACCGTGTAAGCATGAGCATTGATGGATTCGGAAGAAAATGCGGCTTTGTTCCCGGTATGCACCTTTACATTACTGAAATCGTAACCGAATCGCGGTTCAAAAAAGTTCCGGGTTTTATGATCCAGAGGAATTCCGGGCGTACTGATAACATCATGAATGATTTCAGGAGCTTCTGTCTGACCCTCAGAATCCGTTTTATTTTTCTTCCTCAGTTTTTCTTCTTCATCACAGGATTTACATTTAGGTTTAACAGCTATTTTACTTTGAAGCCCCAATCCGCGTGGTTTGAAAAAAGCCCTCGAATCAACAGGCATTCTGAGTACCTTATCAGCCGTTTCATCTGCCTCGCGCTCGAAGGAATCATCAACAGCACCAATCGCAAGTTTCGGGTGAACCATTACCGGTGCGAAGAACGGCTGATGTCTTGATTTATTAGCTGCGACTGCCGTCCCCTGCTGCTTTGAATCCGATGATAGGTGTGCCTGCATTGTTATTATCCTGAAAGATATTTAAGTCCACTCAACATATAACACTTCATTCATCCAGGGAGTCTTGATGATCCCTATTCCCCAGGGCAAATGACTCAGTAAAATATCAACACCTCTATGTTCAACCTGTAAAAGCCAGCCATTATCCACTTTTGAGAGTTTACCGTTTCGTTTTAAAAAGGTCTTACGGAAAGATTCGATGCCGGTGTTTTTCAGTGCACTCCAGTGTTTAATTGCCTGAAGAAGGAGATGATCACATTCCGTTTTGCTATTGGAAATCAATTTGTCATAAAATCCGATGAAATCGTTTAATTCCAGTCCGCACAGAATTTTATTCAGTGGAAGTTCATGTTCATTTATCTCTTCTTTTCCGGTAACGAGATATTGAAGAATCAAGACTGCCTTTTGCTGCGATTGAATATGGGTCCACTGATTATCTTTAACCAGAAGCAAGTCTTCGAAAAGTTCAGTAAAAAAAGGATGCAAAAGAACAAGGCCTGAATTTTCGATGTAAATCGCATCGGACTCCTTTTCGTTCCTGATTAAGGGTTTATTTTTTTCCGTACCCGTTTCGGGATTGAGTTCAGAAATTGTTTCACCGGAAATCTTTATCGGTTCTTCATTTTGAATTTGAAGTTCCCTCAGAAATTCCTTTGTGGTATCTATTCCGGAATAATTTGCCAGGAATTTAATTAGAGCGGCATTTATTGTGCGTTTGTCAAATCCTGACTTCCCGGCTTGCTCCATTGTTTTGTTTAGCGCCTGAAAGCCTTCAGGATTTTTAGCCGCTAATTCGCGAATGATCTTTTCGGTGAATTCCTCCGAAAAACAGAAGGCCAGTCTTTTGGCAGCCTGAGGCGATTTCCTGAAAATCGCTTTTAGCTTTTCCAACAGTTGGTCATCAGCAATGATCAGATTTTCCAATTCCCGGTTCGAACCGAATCTGTTATCCCAGGGGAAATAACCGTTTTCGAGAAAGTAAAGAAATATCCTGCTCGCAGAATCAGAAGATAAAGCATCATCCCACTTCTTTTTAGGAGCTTCTGACAGTTCCATTTTGATTTTATTCAAAGTGGCTTCAACCCAGTCCTGTTCCCAGTTTTTTTCCAGAATTTTCCCGCAATCAATTTCAAGCCTGTCCAGCTTAATCAAATAATTTTCACCAGCCATTTCATCCAGCAACTTTTCCAAAGCAGGTTGAAGCCTTTCATAAAAAAGCTCTGCAATCCGGTTTTGAAGTCCGAAGGCATCCTCCGGTCTTTCAAAATCAATCTCCAGGCTGAGATTCCGGATGATATGCTGGCTCTGCTTTTTCACAACTCACGATGATTATCAAAATTCCCAATGTCTATAGCTATGCCGAGTTTCTCAAATGGTATTTCATAAACGACTGTGTTTTCACATGTACTGGCATCGGTTTTGACCGTTACAGTATGTTCGATGTGGATCATTTTGTTCTTCCTTATGTCCGCCTCCGTCATCTGTATATCTTTAAGAGGATCAGCCGACATATCAATTCCGGGCGTTTCAGGAACAACTTTCCACAGGTTGGTTGTATAGCTCTTATCCTTTGATTCGAGCACAAGTCCTATGATGACAGAATTGCCGACTATAAACCGGGCAATAGAAATGTTGAAATCAGCATTTACAACAATTAACGTGATGGTCACATTCACCTGTTTTCCGTTAATCATGTATGAAACATGAAATGTTGTGGTTCCCGTGATGTCTGTCGCCGAAGGAAAAACTTCAAGGGTAGTATCGTTCATCTTGATTCCATCGTTACTCAGAACCTGGATCTGATCAAATCCGGTAAGTTCCTCCTGCTTGAATTCCTTTACATCACGGCAAAGTGCAATATTCCTGTCTTCAACCTCCAGCTTTATATCAAGGCTGAATTCGGCACTGCAGACTCCGTTTGATTCCTTTAATAAAACCGTGTGCGGAAGCGATGCCACTTTGAAGCTGATCGGGTCGGGATCTTTTTTATCAGAGAATTTTTTCCCATCCAGCAGCCATTCATAGATCGTCTGATCATTTGTATTTCCTGATTCATTGACAAATTCAACCGTCATCAACCCATCCTGAACGTTAGTTTTAATGCTGAACTTCGGTTCTGGAGAGGCAATCACTTCCACCATCACCGAAGCAGTTTTGCCATTGGCTGTGTAAGTGAGCGTGTACTGACCGGCTAACAAACCCAATGGAGAGAAAACAAAGCTTCCATCAGCCAGTATGTGAATTCCCGATCCGCTGACCACTCCGCCGGCAGGCGATACAACTACGGAATACTGGTTCTGATCATTGCTGCAAAATTGCCGGAGATCGATATTAATGGTCGGATCCTCCGTTTCATCAACGGGCTTTGGCGGAAGAATATAAGCTATCGGCGGACAATCGCTGCAGCACAGATAGGGCACATAGAAATCAGCGATCACCATTCCGTTTTTTATGTCGAACTGCTGCCGTGGCGGTGGTTCATTAATGATTGCCCTCAGCCTTTGCAACTTATCAGCCGGGATATCATTGCAATCATCGAGGAACTGAGTCATTACGTCTTTAAACTTAAGAAATAATTCGGGATCACGGTAAAGTGTGGCAACCTGCATGAGCCGGGTATTCACTTCCATCTCGGTGATATCTACAGCCGGATTGAGGAGACTCTGGAAACGGGTAAGCAGTAAATTACTAAGGTCGGTGTTAATGAAAAGCGACCTTACATCAATAAACCGGTTCCGGCGTTCTTCATGATAAACAAGAATGAACGTTCCGCCTTTCGGTACACCGGCCTTGTGTTCGATCCCGCCATGCTGCTTAAAATAAAAATTGAAATTCTGAGCGACTCTGTATTGTGCAACCCTTCTCTGGTACTCATTTTTAATGGCTTCAACCTGTTCGACAAAGCACAGGTGCAAAAGCATCTCCAGATTGAATATCAGTAAATCGAGATAAAGATCGCTCACCAGTTCGGATAAATTCGAGTTTTCATTGTTTTGCAGGGTTTGCAAAAACGAAATCGTGAACATGGTCAGAATGGTGATTTCCTTTTCGAACCGGTCGTTCCTTCTCTTCAGTTCATTGACATCAATTTCTCCAAGGTCATTCGTCATGACCAATTGAAGCATACTTTCCACTGCATCCATGAATTCGAAAACATGGTACATCACAGCGGTCACAGGCTGATCGGGATTAACAGTGACCGGATTGATAAAGTTTCCGTTGTTGTCTTTAATTCCCTGGATATAGGCAGCGCCGGCTGTTCCGGCTGCAGGATTGCATAATTTTGAAAGAGTGTCCCCTTTGACATATCTTTTTAGAGCCTGGAATTGATTGACCAGCGAAGATGCAAACGGATGGCTGATTTTTTCAAAAAGGCTGGGATTAAAGGAAATCGTGCTTCGTATGTTGGAAGCATCGGCACGGGTTGCATTTGCAAAACTGCTGGCCGTGAACCGGAAAATCCTGTCGGGTATCTGAAATGGCAGCCTTGCCCCGAAGCAAAAGGCATCGTGCACTTTGCAGACAAATTCTGCGATCAGTACACGATAATCAGCCTCCAGGTCCTGAATAATGCATTTCGGATCCTCGCCCTTTAAAATGGCTCCGATAAAATCTGCGCTCAAAGCCACCACATCAAACGGCAGATTGAAATTCTGCTGGATCTCTTTGACAACAGTCAATGCAGTAAAAATGGGTTTGCCGATATGGCCCTCGATGCGGAAAAAATTAAACCACTCGATATCATATAATAGCGGATGAACAACCACATCCGCTGCATTATAAAGATTCGAATTGTAACCCAGATTAAACCGGGCATTTCCTTTCCGGGTCTTGTCAAAATCCCAGAAATTGTATAACTCATTCCCTTCATCATTTACTTTGTAATAATATGGGATGCAACGGTCCGATAGAAAAGTGCGTCCGTACTGGCTGGGAGTGATTTCGATTGTTTTGTTGTCAAAATTAACCAGGTCGCGTTTTTCAGCCTTGTGCTTGTTGTTCAGGATATATTCCAAAACCATCAGCTTCATCCGTTTAAATAAGCTTTGAACCCTTCCCTGCTTTTCATTCTGGGGATCGAACAATGCTGAATAAATAAAATACTGCCTGTATTTGCCGGTGATGCCAGCACTGGTGCTGGCATCAGCCTCACCAAGCATCAGGTGGAAAGGAAATCTCAATTCATCACCACAACATTCTCCGATTCGCCCCGAAACTTCATACCTGAACTCATAATAGGCTTTGATGAGATCATCAATAAAATCGTAAAAGTACTGGATCAAAACCGGGAAGTTCTTAAGAATATCATTGCGTATGGCTTTTAGATCGGTCAGCAGGTTCGTAAACGGGTTCGTAGGCTCATTCTGCAATAAAAAATGATAATGGCTCCAGCTAAGACTGAGATTGTGCGAAAGCCGGGTGAGCGTTTTATCGCTGTCGTCCACAAGTTTTGTAAATGCATTCAGCACATCATCGGCGGTTTTTAATTCCTGAACCGGAACATTGTAACGCTTTAATTCCACATGATGGAAGACCGATTTATCCGATGTCATTCCTCCGCTCAACTTATCAAGAAGCGATTTATCAACCAGCAAAGCTCTCACATCCAAATCCATCCGGCTGCCTTTGTCGTCACAATCGCTGGTATCGCAGTTTTTCAATGCTGTTTCCTCAATATCGAGGAACAATACAACAGCGTAATTATCTAAAAACCTCTTTTTCGTCTTAGAAAGTGCAACTGCTGTCAATTTTTCATCGGCATCAAGATTGTCAAATTGCGATTGTGTTATCAACTGTAAAACAGCCCCTCCGTATTCACCATAGAAAAGGAAATTGCTTCCGCTGATGTCGTCGCTGTCCGAACACTGGGTTATCAATTGAAGGTCGTTGGGATAAGTTGGTGAAACAAAGGGAATATAATATTTGTAATCGGTGTCGCACATCATTATCATGAAACCCTGCGAAGTCAGACCAACGCCTTTGGTTACGGTTATTGTCTCTTTGGAAGTTTTGATTTCCAGTCCGCAAACAATTCCGCTTCCTATTAGCTTGATACGGGTAAGCCGGCTCTGCTGGTCAAGATAATTAAACAGACTGTTCAGGTGATTATTGGTCAGAACCTGGTCGGCTTCAAATACCGGGAATGTGTTAACAATACTCATAATGGTTATGTTTTAAAAGTTCCTAAAACCGTTTTGCCCAATTGAACGGTGTTGCTTCCTTCCTCGCTCTCAAAGCAATTGTGCAGGGTTGCCTGCGGATATTCGCTGTGAAGCCGGGAAAGAATTTCTATCATTTTGTTGTTTGCTTCCGTAAATGCTGCATGGTTCGAAGCTTTATCAAATGAATAATCCGCCAGCGTTTCGATCCACTTTTTATATCGGATCTCGAATTCTCGCATAAGGTCATTATTGAGCCAGCATACTTTCAGTTTGATGTGAGCCGGCGCTTCCTCACGAATCTTATCTTCGAAATACTGCCTGAAAGCCATATTGTCGAAATGTCCGGGCCAGTAAGGAAGCACAACCGATGCACTGAAAGAGTAAGGATCCAGTTCGCAAAGGCAATCGCAATCATGGAGGCAAACCTGTATCAGGTCAAAACCTGCATCGCGGGGTCTCAATAAAATGTGTTCGATCAGATGCAATCCTACCGGATCGCTGCATTCAGCCGAAAACTCAGAAACAAATTCTTCCGCATCTTTCATAGCTGTTTCCTTATCAGGATAGGTTTTTTCCGTTTCGAGCAGCACTTCATTGGAATGGCCGATGATCTGCAGGGTCATTTCCGAAGTATCAAAAAGATAGTTTAAAATATCCGCACCAAGCTCGATAGCATCAAGAACAGCCTGGTTTGCTTCCTCCGTCGTTTGATAATCAACTACCGAATGCATGGTAAGCCCGGAAAGCGTTGTCACCGAAAAACTGAGGAAGCATTTTATAATTTTATTTCCTTCCTCTTCGACTTCCTTTTGGTTGCAGACCAGTTCAATATTGCTGATGCAGTATAAAAATCTTCGCGTGTAATCTTTGATACCGGTCAGAAAGCTGATCCGCTTTTCGAGGCCGGAAACATTGTCCGTATCCCAAAGCTTCGAAGTATCAACTGTAAAATCATCATTTTGCGGAAAATGATTATAGGCTTTCCCCCGCTGACTGCTGATGATATCATACTCTTTCAATGTCCGGATTTTTGCGGCGGTCAATTCAGCAAAATCAATTTTCTCCTCTGTTTTTTCATCGTAATTAATGGAATACATCAGCATTGCATAATCGCTGAATGACTCGGCAAAGCGGGCAAGCAAATGATCAAGAAAACGATTTCTCCTGTCCTCGAATAAATTCATTGGTTCGTACAAATCCTGCCAGCCGTTTTTATTATCCGGCGTGGAATTCTGCGTGGCGAGTATATCTTCGAGCTTGCCAAAAGGCCCGGAGGTATTGTAAACAGGTACGATGTCTTTAATGTCTTTCAGGAATTGAGCAAAGTACGACTGAACAATATCGTCTGTCGAAAACAGTTTATACGCATTTGAAAGCTGGGAAAAGAAATCAGCCAGCAACTGCTCATAAAACATCAGGTAAGCCTTAAGTTGTCGCTGCTGCGCCACTCTGTGCTGCGATGCTGTGATCGGAAGCCCTGCTTCACCGATGCCATAAGTCAGGGGAAAATCATACTGAACCGGCCAGTGACTTTCCGTATCTCTTTGGTCACCCTGTGGTGGTATTATATCGCTGTTCAGCCCTTTTAATTTTGCCCGGGATCGCTGTGCATGAAGCATCAATATCGTATCATGAACCTCATCGTACCTGGCAAGAAACGGAAACTGGTTTTTGAAAAGCAGCACTTTCGATTTACCGGTGCTCAGCACGGGCTTGTGAAAAGGTGTAATATCCATACACCATTTCAATCCTACGAATCCGGGAACGATCTTACCGTCGGTATCATATTTAGTCATGATAAAATTGCGGACTGCGATCACACCTTCGATGTCCATCAATAGGTTGATGATGTCTGAAGTATGAATGACCGGCCGAAGTTGGGTGGTTTCCAGTTGGGCTGTTTCCACAAAGCCGTTACTCAGGGCGGGTCCTTTAAAAATTTCATCTACCGGTACTTTTTTATCGAGCATTTCCCGGAGAGAATAAAAATCAACCGAAGGATTCAGGTAGTTTTCAATGGCATAGAACATTTCCGCCTGAACCTTTTCAATATCCGCCTCCGGTTTCACATCCACGTCAAAACAGAAGGAAATTTCTTCATCATCAACCGTAGTCACTTCAAGGTAATCCTCGCACAAATTCCGGTGATCATGAAGGGTTTTGATGGCCGTTTGCACGATCTTTTTTGCCTTTTCAATTTTACTCAGGTAAAGACTGAAAATGGATGCAACAAAGCTTTTATTGCCTGCAACAGTGAGGTCAAACATTGCCTGAACATCAGCCGTAGTCACCTTTCCGGAAGAAGGATTTTTCGCAACTGAAACCGGGAAAAGCAAAGCCGAGGCATCAGTCAGCTCAATTTCAACGAGCCAGCTTCCAGATTCTTCGGTCACGATGGAGTTCGAAAGATTATTTTCATCCTTTGCTTTGGCTGCAAAATCGAAATCAGCATTTTTCCATGGCGGCAGGTCAATGGTAAAAACGAATTCGCCTTGCTCGAAAGAAGCTGTTTTCGGATTATTGATGACAATGTCGCCGCTGTTCAGATCACCGAGCCGGTCATCGAATTCAAGATCCAGTAAAACCCGGTACAGACCGTTTAGAAATAAAACATCCGGAGTCGGCGGATCAAATTGCAATTTGTCGTCTTTGCAATTGGCATAAACAGGAACTTCGTTTACAGGAAGCTCATTCTTTTTATCATCATATTTTTTATCATCGGCGAAAAGAAAAGCATTGTGAATCCCGTCAAGGTCAATTAAAAGTTTACGATAATCATTGATCGTCAGCGGATTGATGGTCAGAATTTTTTTTGCTGTGAAGAAATTCTGGTTCTCTAAAATCTTATGGTTCTCATCCGAAAGCAAATCTTTCATTTCGAACCCTGTGCGATAACCTAGTTCAGTGATTGCATAGCACAGAGCTTCAAGTATGGTAATTCCCGGATCGTGAGTGTTGTAGTCGGTCCAGAGATCACTCGCAAGGCTTTCGATGTGCTTCATCCCTTCGGCTCTCAGGAATTCGTAATCCTGTGGCAAAGGGAGCTTTTTGTTCTTCAATATAGTCAAAATTTCTTCCATCAGCAGTCACAGGTTACATTGGTGTCAATCAAATGCCTCTTCAAGGTCTCATCCGTTTCGTCTTCATTGTAGTATGAAACCAGCACCGATCGGGATGTTGAGGCTTCGGCTTCTTCAATATCGAAATTAGCTTTTATAATTATAGAACCATTCCGCTGAATGATGTGATCCATCTGAAAGCAGGTCACAAAATCCACATAAGGTCTTTCCTCCACGAAGTTCAGCAGCACGCTTTTGATGATTTTCCCTCCGAACGAAATCTGAACCTCATGATCTGACGCCCAGGGACACAGGAATTTCTCTATTTCCCGGTTAAGCAATTGCTGGTAAAACGACACATCGAGGTTGTCATAAAATTTCACCTTAAAGTTCAGGCGTATTTCCTCGAATTGCGGATTTTTGACATGCAGCTTCACAAATGGAGAAGTGACTTTCTTAAGATAATCATTGATGTTGGTCAGCAATCCTATGGGCGTGTAAGGCCGGAGAGGATTTACATTCGTTTTGTTTTTAAAGTCCGGGATGGTCACAATGGTAACATGTCCCGGGAAATTCTCACAGAAAATATCTTCCCCGCTTTTTGAATAAAAACCGGAATGGTTCAGGCATTTGGCTTCATAAATCGCCGGAAACTCCTCAAGTATGATGTGCTCGTAATCCCAGATATTGATGGCTCTTTGCTTGTGCCGGAGACGCTCACTCACCCGTACATAAAAATGCTCATCGCTTTCCCGCATCCTTCCGTCAAAAGAATCGAAAGGCTGTTCGATCTTCTTTATAGCGGAATTGCTGACAACAAGCTTCGAAATCGTGCTTGCAGGAAGCGTTTGCCGAAACTCGATTTCTTTGGTATCGTCCTGCACGAGCTCTGCCCTGCCCGCCTGAGCCTGTATCAAAATCATTTTGCAAACGGCATCGGTATTTTGCTTTACCGCAGCTTTGATCCAGTGCAATCCCTTTTCGAACGCAGAATTCTGGTTGGTGATATCTTTGGGAAAAGTCAGAACCACAATCCCGGATTGGGTGAAATTTTTCGTGTTGTCAACTACAGCGCGCTTGTCAAAAAGCTTCCAGTTATTGTTTTCGGTGAGATAATACCAGTTCAGTTCTTCCATGTCCTTCAGCGGATTGGAGCTTCCGTCGGCAACCTGAAATAGAATGGTAACCACAGTTTCAGATTCTGAGTTCTCAAATCCGACAAAAAGTTCCCCTTCATTGATCACGTTGGGTATCAGGGTAAGCTTTTCAGCTTTCTCAGCCGCTGTCACTTCCTCTCCGAACAAATCGGGATGAACCTGGTAATATCCGAATGGTGTAACATGAATAAAAAGATTGTTCGTTGTTTCTACCGGTTCGGAGAAAGAGATAACCTCTTCCGCAACGTAATCAACCGAAAATGAATTGAGGATCACTTCGGTTGGTGAAGGCGGTTTGTCAATGTGCAGAGCAAAGGTTTTGTCGGTTTGAGTGATGGTTGTCTTACTGAGGCTTGTACCCAGAGCCTGAAGAAAAATATCCTGAGAGAAATTGCTGTTGTTTTTAATCCTGAGAAAACCTTCCAGCGTTGTCGCTTTCAGCGCTTCATTGGGATTGAAATCAGCAACTGCATTTTTAAAAGGATTTGCAGAGGTAAAAGTGATCTTATTGCCGCTAAGTGTAAATCCATCAGAATAATTGGACTGCCGCAGGTAATTGACTGTCGGATTAATGGATGGAACCGTACTTTTCCATTCGGTATTCAAATTCAACTCCGTCAGTTGCTTCTGAAAAATTTCTTTGCTCCCTATATAGAATGAGCTTCCGACTCCCGGAAAATCGCCAAAAGGCTTGAAGGGCTTTGAAGCATCTACAGAACCTGAATCATTGCTCAGTACGAGGTCCTTAACATCTGAAACTGCGACCCGGACCACTATTGACGAAATCTGAAGGCTGCATAGCTCCGTATAGGGAATTGCGTTTGCAATTTC
The DNA here is from genome assembly GCA_020052415.1 of Bacteroidales bacterium. Lineage (GTDB taxonomy): Bacteria > Bacteroidota > Bacteroidia > Bacteroidales > JAADJA01 > JAADJA01. The sequence goes on from JAGVPB010000046.1 coordinate 56,329, forward strand.
CTGATCGAGATAAATCATTATCAGCGGCAAAGCAATTTCCATGTTTGATTTATGGATTTTTTCACTGTATGGAATGATTGCCGGGTCATCAGGGCTCAGACTGATGACAAATTGCATTTGAGTATTCGAAGGAAATGCCGCAGGAACAGTTTCAATAATATGCCAGTCTTTTTTCCCCGTTAGTGCTGCAGAAAAGCAATTCAGGTCGAAGCCCGAGGTGCCTAATGAAGAAATGTCATCAGTGAAGTTTATGTTAACCGTTATGCTTCTCGTTCCTTCATTTAAAAAAAGCAAATTGGAAGCAATGGCAAATCCGGCTTTCGCAGTTCCGGCTTTTTTTACATCTCCGAAAGTGAACCAACTTTTATCAAACGAAGTTAGTTTTTCGCCCTTGCCATCTTCCGAATCTGCAACCGGAGAAGCGAGAAGAACAGCCTTATTGTTTCTTTCGGCTTTTTCCCAGGATTGTATTTTGCTGACTTTGGCTTTATTAATGACGATATCCCCGGTCAGCGAATATTGAATTTCTTTGCCTATAATGTCTTTGCCGCCTTTGAACAAGCTTCCTTTTGCGAGCAATTCCTCCTCAATTGTTTTCTGCAGTTCAAAAGTCAGGTGCACCGAATCCGGCTCGGGAGCTTTATTCGAAAGCTGCAAAACATCCTTGTAATAAAAATCAAGATGACGCTTGGTGTAATTGTTCAGATAATCCTGTGCATACTGGAAAAGTTTGACAAACGTGATGAATAAGGCATAATGCGGTGAATGTTTTGGAAACGCTTCTACTGACTGTTCGAAAAGTATTCCGGCCTGCTTCACAAGTGCAGCAATCCCGCTGAGTAAAGCTTCTGCCTGGGCGTTGAAAAGGTTATGATTGATCAGGTAAATGATGATCGCTTTGTCATCCGAAAATCCCGGAAGCGTGATATTGAGATCGGCAACAGCCGTCTGCCATTCGATACTTAAATCAACCCTGCTGAAGTTTTCATCCGAGGTCACCGGAAATGGCGATTGTCCGTCGAGCTCCTGAACTGAATAATCCAGCAATCCGGCAGCTTTAAAATCGTTGAAGCATTTCTCCAGATTGGCAAGCGGTTGCTGTAATTTATTCTGAATCAAATCACGGATCGTAATTTTATACTCATAATCTTCAGGCAGTAATTTGTACTGATCATCAATAAGAACGACCTGTGAAAAAAGGGCGTCGAATAAAAATTTAAAGACCTTTCTGGCTTCCGCTTCATCTGCCGCCAACTTTATCCGCTTGTAAAGAAGCCTTTTGTAATCCGAAATTCCTGAAACATTGATATTGTCAAGCGTAGCAAGGATTACGCTTACATCCATTTTCATCAGGTCTTCCCATGTCCCATTGTTGGTATTGTTTTCATTATAATAGTTCAGGTAAGCAGCATACCGTTTTGCAAAAAGGATCAAATCGGAAGTATCCCTCTCATCAACCTTTGCATAGCTTACGGATAAAGCCGCAAGAACCCTGTTCTGGGTGCTGGTTCCTTCACGGATCAACGGATTTTTTTCATCACACGGCATAGCTGGATTTGTTTTGAGCGATTTTTATTTTTATCCTGAAACTTCATTTTTATAAAATGGAAACACAAAGTTGAATCTCGAATTTGTCGTTCTTACGGTATATTCGATGGAAATCAGAATCCTGCCTTCTACCTCACCTGCATCATCCAGGTCAATTTTAGTCACATCAATCCTCGGTTCGTGATACAAAATGGCCGTCCGGATCAAATCCTGGATATACGTTTTGAAAGTTGTGGTCAGCGGTTCAAACACCAGTTCATCGAGGTTACATCCGTAATCGGGTCGCATGACTCGCTCTCCCTGCCGGGTCGAAAGCAGAATTTCAAGACTGCTCTGAATATCGGCTTCATCACTCAGCATTCCGGGCTGCGGTGTATTTTTACCGAACTCCGGTGGGAATCCCCACCCTGTTCCCAAAAATGATTTTGTAATTCCTGCCATACATTAACCTCCTATGATTACCGTTGGACATCCCATAATAATCACCCCGCCATGAGCCGTTGAATCACCCATCCTCGCTGCGGGCATCCCTCCGATCAGCACGGTTGTGGATCCCATGATAATAGTATCGGGCGGACCTGTGCAGGTGCATAAATCCGTAACCCTTGCCGCCGGCAATCCACCGATAATGACTGTTGGGCATCCGGGCGGCAAAACAGGCCCGCCGACATGAGGAACAACTCCATTCACTGCCGGGCATACATGCATATCGGATACTCTTGCCGCTAAAGACATAGTTTCTAATTTATTTTAACCAATGAACCTTTGATTTCTGTAACACCACCACTGTTCATATTCAATCCTCCGCTGCCTTCCAACTTTATGATTCCGTCAGCTTTAAAGGACAATTGCGGAGCTCCCAATGAAAGGGTTGCCCCGGCTTTTAGTGTTAGATTCACCGGCGCTTCCAGTGAAATACCGGTTGTTTCCATTAATATCTTATTTCCTGTGCTATCCTTTATTGTAATTGTGCTCCCGGAATCATTCATTTCGAATGTCATTCCCCCGGGAGTTTCGATCTTCACACTGTTCTCACCATCATCGAACAAAAGCTTCACTCCGTTTCGTGAGAAATATCCTTTCTGATTATTTGAAGAATCAGGTTTCAGTGGCGATGATTTGGCGCTGCTGTGCAGCATTCCTAAAATGATGGGCTGGTTCGGATCATTATTGATGAACCCTACAATGACTTCATCCCCGACCTCGGGCCTGAAAAAAGTACCGCGATTATTCCCGGCATCCAATGTGGAAATTCGTGCAAACATTCCTTCATCAGCAGCATTGATTGCCGGCATCCTGAGCTTAACGCGAAATTCACCATCGCTGTCCACGATATCGGTTACAATTCCAATCTGAAGCCCATCAATACCCGAGATATGCCCTGTTGCAGAAATGGATTGAGACGGGCTGATCTGTTCCGAAAAGAACTGCTCCTGCCATCCGAGTGTAGCCTGTGTGATCCAGTCGCCCTCGGAATATTCGTGCTGAACATCCGAAATAAAATGCTTCCCTGAAAAATTCGAACCTACACCATCAATTTGCAGGAAGTCACCAGGGGTGATTTTGTTATTTCCCTGGTAAACGACTGTTCCTCTGATTTTTGATAACCCCTGTCGGATCTTTTTTGTGTCGGCAATTGATTTGGCCTCTTCCTGGCTCAGGCTTATGGAAGAGCGCATTTCAAAAGGCTTTCCGGCAACCTGAGCTAAATCTTCTGACAGCGTATTGGTTTCACCGGCGATTGTAATCGTTTCACTTTCCCCGGTCACCATGGTTTGAGAAGCAAAATCCCATACACTGGTACTTGCAAGGGTATTCTGGTTGCGGGCATCCATTTCGGCTTTAAGCTCGAGGATATCATCACCGAAAGTCAATTTTAACTTTGATTCAGCATTTAAATCAGGCTTCCGGATGGTAACCTGTGTATTTGCGATTGAACAAAACAATCCACTTATATCGAGCCGGCTGATCATAAAATCCCAGTCACTCGTATTTGGCTGAACCAATTGCTTTTGCCTGAAGCCCGAATTTTCAATTTGCAATTCGGTAATTCCGTTTTCCTGAAATAGCTGCTCAGCAACTTCACTGTCAAGTTTGTTTGAAAAATAGCGGTTTCCTTTGTTGATGGTCATTCTGAAAGCTTTATCTCTTGCCTCCAGAATCATTTCCGGGCGATCATTCCGTATTCTCAGCGAATTGGTTAGGATGAATCCGGAAAAGACATTTTCAAGCTCGTTTCTGTATCCCAGTTTGATCTCAATCTTTTTCCCGGGCTTAAAATCATTGCCTGAATTTACCGAAAAGTCCGCTTTGTTTGGCTCCCCATCAACAACTACTAAACGTACGGCAGGAATTTTATTTATACCGTGAGAAATATTTATCGAAATGATTTGATACC
>JAGVPB010000043.1 GCA_020052415.1 Bacteroidales bacterium
ATGGCTGAAGCCGTAATTGCCTGCTGCTACATCCATGGCAAGGTCAACCGACTGGCCGACCGGGGTGGATGGTGAACAGCTTAAATTGAAAACTGCATCTGCAGAGCTTGAAGCGGCTATCTGTCCGAGGGCATCGCTACCTGAATTGATGGTGATGTAGGGTGATGCTGAAGTAAGAGTAGCTGTAGCTGATGGCGACAGGCTGTGGCCGTTGTTTAATACAGATGCCGTTATATTGGCTGTTTCTCCCGGATCGAGACGGCCATTGCCGTTGCCACCGGAGAGATCGTCAATTACCAAACCTGATGATGGTTCAAGTAAAGGGGCATTGGCTGTTATGCTGAAATAGGAAGTCCAGACGTCATCTGAGGCACCTGTAATCTGAAGTTCAAAATTGAAAACATGCTGATCAGGAATGTTGTCAGCGACGGTAAAAGCAAACGCATTATTTATTGTTAACGTTGAACCGCTTGTAATTGTGCCGAAAAGTTGAGTATTGTCTGAAAACGTTAAATATGTATCGCTGCAAATCAGGGTTGTATTGACATTATTGGCATCCACACTACCTAAATTCTTAAGCGTCATATTCAATGCGATTGGTTCACCAAAATCCACTAATCCATTATTGTTTCCTGAACCATCATTGATTGTATGGTTTTCATAAGCAACATAAGGCCCGGACGGTGGTATTATATCAACTACGGACGAATACCTGTAATAGTTTTGTTTTGTAATAGTAACAATCATCGTATTTCCGGGTATTTGAGGTGCAATGCTGATTACAACGGGTGATCCGGTTCCATTTGCTGTTCCAATAATTTCTCCATTTACTGTAAGAGCAATAAATGAACCGGTATTCGCTGTAACTGTAAATGAACCGATCCCGCCCAGCAATACCGCATCATGAACAACAGTAAGGCTCTGCGGAACTTCAGAATAGACCGTACTAAAAGCATCTCCATGGTGATGGAAGAGGTGATATGTAACTTCTTTGTTACCGGTATTATATGGCCAGGAAGAAGCGGCGAGGAAAATTTTACCTGCTGCATTTCCGAAAGCAGGAAGAACATCCCTTGAAGGCGGAGTTGTTCCGTAAGCAGGCATGAAGTTCGGCCAAAGATTATCCATCATACCCCAAACATAGGTATCGTTAACAAAGGAATAGGAAACTTCAGAAGCAGCAGTTATTCCTAATGCTCCTGCATTTTGCCCTCCGTAAGTGTACCTGTGAAATTTTTCGGCAAAAACTTCGCTGCCGTAATTGTACTTTCCTGTAAGGCAGTTGATAGAGAATATCCATGATAACTTACCAACATTGGTCAGTCCATCAATATTGCTTGAATAATAAGCAGGTTCACCCCATCCGGTTTCTCCGCCATGATCACGATGCTGTAAAGCAAATGCACCATTGTTTAAAGCGGTATTTACCATCGCAGCAGTGCCACCGCTCCATCCGCCCAATGTGGCAGGAGAGGTTGGAATATAACCCAGACCAGTCGGAGCAGGACCAAAATAACTAACTACAGTTGCTGTATTTGTGGCAGTTGACCAGGTTGTTCCCGGTGTGCCGCTATAAATTGCATTTATCCTGACCGGATTCTTACCCTGAACATTTTTCCAGAATCCACCAACCACTTCAGAACATATCTGGAACCAACGCTCAGTTTGCCAACCCAAAGCAGTGATCGGATGGTCATAGAAATTGGGATCGGTAGGAGGAGACTGCTCATAGTCAAGGAATTTTGAAATCATTGTTTCAAGATGAGTCGCATTCTGAGCCGTCATCCTTGCAAAAACGACATCCGGCAACTGGTTTCCGTCAATGTCAGCATAGATATTATCCGAAACACAATAGCTGTCATAAATCGGAGAAACTACCGTATTTCCTGTTGTTCCATAATCACCAAGCAGCAAAACAGCAGCAGGCGGGACATCCCAGGTGTTATAAGCATTATTTACATAATTCTCGATGGCTGTTGTTGTATTACCACCGATTTCAGTAGTTGTCACAACGCCAGTTTTAATTCCCTGCAATTGCCGCCAGTCTTTAATCTGGTTGGCCCAGGAAAGGAAAACAGCATCGTCAGGGGAAATGATAATATATTCATAATCGGGTGTATCCTTGAAAGATGCTTTTTTACTGTAATCCATAACAGGAATAGTATTCGGATTTAAAACAGCATCTAATACGATCGGATCCCACCACCGGCTTCTTAAACGGTCGTCGCCTACATGTCCATTTCCACCAGAAAAACTAACCTCTACCTCAATGTCTCGGTAAATGATCAACTCCTGGGTTACCGGGTTGTATTGAAAAGGAGTAATTCCAACCATTACTACATCAACACCCCTGATTTGAGTGGCCTGGCCAAGCTGAATATTCTCAGCGGGATAAAAAGAATTGTTGTTGAAAATTTTCAGATTTTTTTCATAATGAAGTGGTCCTTTATCCGTATCGAGAGGAATCCGTGGTGCCGGAGCAATGTTTACACCAGTTATTTTTTCGGTTCGCACCGAAACAATATTAATGGTGGCAGTAGCCCCCTTCGGAATAGCAATAAATCTTCCGGTACCCGGAAGATCAGGTGCGCCTTCGTCGTTTGGTAAAAATATACCCGGAACATTGACGGTTTTTAATGTTTCGCCGTCAAGTGCAATTTCATTCATTGAAAACTCTGAAATTGAATAGTTAATATTAACGGAGTTCGGTTTTTCCTGAGTTAGGGTAAATCCATTGCTTCCCCAGCTATCGGTATAAATAAACTCCTGTGAGTAACTTGTGTGGCTACAAATCAGAATAGCCAAAATAAATACAAATTGATAAAACTTGTTCATAATTATAAATTTAAATGATAACCTGAATGGTAAAAACCATAAAAATATTGAAGCGATAAATTTATAACACTTTTTATTCCCCGCAAAAAGCCAATGTAATTTATATCGATTATGGATTATTTCGACTAAATTGAGATTCACAGAGTGTCAATAGTTTTCCTGCCTTTATATTATAACTGATGTTTCGAAAGATCATAAATTAAGGTTATAAAAAGGAGATTCCTCATCCGCCGGAGGCGGATTCCGAATGAAGCGAAGCGAAATGAGGAATCTCAAATTAACTCAAATAAAAATCTGCTTGCGTAACATCAGTTATAATTTTTTATCAGGTGGCTGGAAACAGAACATTTGCATACTTTTGCTAAACGTAATGATAAATTACCTGTATTGAACCCCTTAAAACAACTTGCCGGACAAACGGCCATTTACGGACTTGGAACAATTGTTCCAAGATTATTAAATTACCTGTTGGTTCCGCTCTACACACGCTTGTTTCTGGAAGATGAATACGGCACTATAACAGAACTTTCATCGTACATTGCATTCTTTTTCGTCCTTCTTTTATACGGAATGGAAACCGCCTTTTTCAGATATGCCGTAAAGGAAGGGGATCCCAAAAAAGTGTTCAGCACATCATTAATCAGTGTGATTTCCACCTCGGTTTTATTCGTTGTCGTGGTTATTGTTTTTATTGATCCAATATCTTCGTTTCTGAAATATCCCGATCAAAAGGATTTGATCATTTATTCTGCAATCATTATTGCCATAGATTGCTTTACCTCGATCCAGTTTGCTTATCTGCGTCAGCAAAACAGGCCCATTTTGTTTTCGGCCATTAGGATTATAAGTGTGATTGTAAACATTGGTTTAAACCTATATTTTATATGGTTTTGTGATACCCTTTATAAATCAAATCCTGAATCACCGTTTCTGATTTTCTATGACCCTCACTTCAGAATAGGTTATGTATTTGTTTCCACGCTGATCGCGAGCATTGTAACCGCCCTGCTTCTTTCTCCACAATTGTTCCGCTTTAAATGGGCGATGGACAAAAGGTTGCTAAAACAAATGCTCCGGTACGCATTTCCTCTGCTCATTGTGGGTATCGCCGGGATGATTAATGAAGTCTGGGATAAGATCATTTTTAAATACCTGATAAATATTCCGGAAGGAATTGCAGATGCCAATTCTTATGTGATGGGACAATTAGGAATTTACGGGGCGAATTATAAGCTTGCTGTATTAATGACCCTGTTTGTACAAATGTTCAGATTTGCTGCCGAACCATTCTTTTTCAACCAGTCGAAGCAAACCAATGCCAAACAGGTTTATGCCGATGTATTGAAGTATTTTGTGATCTTCGGGCTGCTTATATTTCTTGGAGTTACTTTATACATTGATATTTTCAAGTATTTTATCGGTCCGAAACACTGGGAAGGATTGTATATTGTACCCATTATACTATTAGCAAATCTGTTTCTCGGAGTCTTCTTCAATTTGTCAATCTGGTATAAACTTCAGGATCTGACAAAATTCGGGGCCTATCTTGCGCTTGGAGGTGCGGCCATTACCATTGCAATGAATTTAGTATTGGTTCCTCGATATAGTTATCTGGGAGCTGCATGGGGACATTTTACCTGTTACCTTTTTATGATGATCCTTTCCTATTACCAGGGGAAAAAGTATTATCCTATAAAATACGATCTGGTGAATATTCTTAGCTATTTTTCCACAGCGCTGGTACTTTTCGGAATAAGCTACTGGATCAAAACCGATGTATTGTTTTACCGGTTATTACTAAGCACCATACTGATCACGGTATTTCTTTCTTTGGTTTATTTTAACGAAAAATATCATTTTATTAAGATTCCGGAACGTAATGAATCCTGAATCTTCCGGTTCCATGATCCGCTGCTAAAAAACCGTTGTATTCTTTCATCCTTCTCCACGATTTGTAATCCCAGGTCACCCTTTGCAATGGCTCTTTAACATTATTTAATGTTTGGCCACCAACTTTTTTCCCTACTTTTGCGTTCTTTTATTCTGTATTGTATATGTTTATCAAAATAGTGAATAAATCCAGGCACCCCCTTCCGTCGTACGAAACCCCAGCCTCAGCAGGAATGGATTTAAGGGCGAACCTGGATAAGCCGGTCACGTTAAAACCACTTGAAAGAGCGCTTATTCCGACCGGGCTTTATGTTGAAATCCCTGTTGGCTATGAAGCACAGATCAGGCCCAGAAGTGGCCTCGCTATAAAAAAGGGGATTACCTTGTTGAATGCCCCGGGTACAATTGATGCCGACTACAGGGGTGAAATTAAGATCATCATCGCAAATATTTCAGCAGAAGATTTCATCGTTACTGATGGTGAAAGGATTGCCCAAATGGTTATTGCCAAACATGAAAATGCCGAATGGCAGGAAGTGATTGAACTAAATCAGACCGGGAGAGGCCAGGGTGGTTTTGGAAGCACCGGCGCTAAATAATGATTAATATACACTACACCCAAATCATTAACAAAAACATAATGTTTAAAAAACCATTACAAATACTTTTAATTATCCTCGTTTCATTGCTTTTTGCTTGTAAAACCACTAAAACAGGAATTGAAACAACTACTCCCACAGAATCGGCGAATATGTCACGGGGGGTACAGCAGGGAGGTGATAATTCGGAAGTTTTTATTGAAGCCAACAAACAAAAATTGCTCGGGAATATAGAAGAAGCCGGGCGGCTCTTTAATAAATGCCTTGAAATCAATCCTTCGGATGATGCTTCAATGTATGAGCTTGCAAAAATCAAAATAGGTCAGAATAACCCTGACGAGGCGCTCGAACTGCTTGAAAAAGCGGTATCTGTTGATCCATCAAATGATTATTACCAGGTGCTTTACGCGAGCCTGCTGCTTTCTCTCGACAAGTACAGCGAAGCTTCGAAGGTGTTTCGAAAACTCACCGAAACAAACCCATTCAACCTGGATTATTACAACCAGCTTGCGATCAGTTATTTGTACGATGGCAAAACGGATGATGCCATTAAAGTATATAATGACCTTGAAAGCAAAATCGGAGTGACGGAAGAAATTTCCATGAAAAAATACAGCATTTATATACAGGCCAAAAAGATTGATAAGGCTCAGATTGAAATTGAAAACCTGATCAAACAGTTTCCGGACGAAAGTAAGTACTATTCAATCCTTGCGGAACTTTACCTCGATAATGGCATGAAAGAGAAAGCACTTGAGACGTATAACAAAATTCTTGAAATAGATCCGGGCAATCCCTACATACATATTTCACTGGCCGACTATTATAAGAAAAACGGTGACACGGTAAAATCTTTCGAAGAGTTAAAGGCCGGATTTTCCAATCCAAACCTTGACATTGATACGAAAATCCAAATCCTGCTGAACTATTATACAATTACTGAAATATATTCCGACCTGAAGGAACAGGCTTTTGAGTTGTCTAAAATCCTCATAACTGTTCACGCTACCGATCCCAAATCCTGGTCAATGTATGGTGATTTTCTTTACCAGGATAAACAATACGAAGCGGCAAGAGATGTTTTTCGAAAAGTAATCTCTATTGACAGCAGTAAATACCTTGTGTGGGAACAACTGTTATTTGCCGAATCTCAACTGGAAGATCAGGATGCGGTGCTCAGTGAGAGTACCATTGCCATTGAATTGTTCCCCGAACACCCTCTTCCCTACCTGTTTGCAGGAGGCGCTCATTACCAGAAAAAAAACTGGGATAAGTGTATTGAAACTCTGAATACCGGTCTGGGTTATGTGTTTAATAACCAGGCTATGGAAGTTCAGTTCCGCGCTTACCTTGGAGATGCATATAACCAGTTAGGGGATGATATAAAATCGGATGAATCTTACGAAAAGGTTCTTAAGCTTGATCCGGATAATGACTATGTCCTGAATAACTATGCATACTACCTTTCATTGCGAAATACGGATCTTGAAAAAGCTGAAAAAATGGCAAAAAAGGCAACCGAACTAAAGCCCAATAGTTCGGCTAACCAGGATACTTACGGCTGGGTTTTGTATAAACTTGGGAAATATGAAGATGCCAAAGTCTGGATCGGAAAAGCCATTGAGAATGAAGCAGAATCAAGTGCAGTGATTTTAGAGCACTATGGTGATGTTTTATGGCAACTGGGGGACCGAGAAAATGCTATCCTTTATTGGCTTAAAGCTGAAGAAAAAGGAAAGGGGTCCGAATTTCTGGAAAGGAAAGTTGAGGAAAAACAACTGATTGAATAATTAAAGTCTTCTTAACTAATCAGCAGGGATAAAAATAAAAAAGTAACAAAATTAAATGCCACGCCGACACGAAAACAGTAAGTTTCACAAAGAACGGGCATACCGGCCATTAGTAAATATTACTTTATTATTGCTATCTCTTGTCCTTTTCTCCTGCCACACATCCCGTAAAACCATCAAAGAACCGATAAAGGAATACGGGGCTGATTATCTGTTTACCAAACTCAAGGAAAACGAATTAAAATTCGACTGGTTTTCAGCCAAATTCAACCTCGATCTGGTGATTGATAAAAAAAACACCTCCTTCACCGGCCAGATACGAATGAAAAAGGACAGCGCCATCTGGGTCTCCCTTTCGCCGGCGCTGGGCATCGAAATGGCCAGGCTGATCATTACCACCGACAGCGTTAAATTTATCAACCGTATTAATAAATCCTATTATATCGGTGATTTCAAAAACGTACAAACCCTGCTCGATGCCAACATTGATTTCGACATTTTCCAATCCATCTTACTTGGCAATGACCTTACCTACTATGAAGATGGAAAATTCAGGGCAACTTACGACAGCCGGGAGTATCACCTCGTAACTGCCGGCCGGCAGAAACTGAAAAAATATGTCAAAACCCGCGAAGACGAGGAAAGGATCTACATTCAGAATATTTTTCTTGACCCTCAAACTTTTAAGATCACCCAGATGAGGACCAAAGAGCTGAAGAAAGAAAACAAAAAGCTGGATGCAACTTACAGTAATTTTCAGGCCATGGGGCAGCAACTTTTTCCATACCATATTTATTATGACCTTATGGCTGATAAACCCGTTCAGGTGGACCTGAATTATTCAAAGATTGAAATTGATAAACTTCAGGAATTCCCATTTAAAATAGCGCCGAATTATACACGAATGCAATAATCCTGTACTTTTGAAAATTCAGTTTGCTGAGTTGCTTATGAACCTTCGATTTGAAAATATCTTCAACCATAAAGTCTTCCCATTATTTTTATTATTCGTGCTGTTTATTTCCGGAACGCATGTCACAGCACAGGATAAGAAGGCAAAGCTGGAAAATGACAAGAAGCAAATTGAAAACGAAATTCAATACAATTCAAAACTTTTAGATGAAACTAAAAAAATTCAAAAAACTACTTTAAATCAGCTTGTTGTACTCAAAAAGCAAATCACTTCACGACAAAAACTGATCAACAATATCAATGAGGAGATCCTCGCAACTAACCGGCAGATAGATGCAAATAACGAAATATTAGGCAATTTGGAGCGCGATCTTGAGAAGCTGAAGAATGAATATGCAGCTATGATATATTATGCGCACAAAAACCGGGATACTTACGACCGTCTGATGTTTATTTTCTCTTCCGAAGATTTTAACCAGGCATACAAACGGATTAAATATTTTCAGCAATATTCGTCCTACCGTAAAACACAGGTTCAGCTCATCGAGCAAACACAGGATACCATAAGCAGTACCATCGAAGCCCTGGATAAATACAAAAATGACCGGATCAGCCTGTTGCGCTCCGTTGAAACTGAAAAGCAGCATCTCAATGTGGAAAAAGACGAGCACAACACTACCATAGTTCAGTTGAACAAAAAGGAAAAGGAACTTTTGGCTACGATAAAGGATAAGGAAAAGGCGGCTAAAAAGCTACAGAAGGAAATTGAAAAGATCATAGCCGAAGAGATCAACCTTGCCTCAAAGAAATCGGGCACAACCAAAAGCGGCAGCTACGACCTTACCCCCGAAGAGCTGGCGTTGTCAACCGATTTCCAGTCGAACAAGGGAATTTTGCCATGGCCCCTCGAACGGGGAATCGTTTCCGGCACATTTGGCGAGCATCCGCATCCTGTCCTAAAAAATGTGATGACCAAAAACAACGGGCTCGACATCCTAACCGATGAAAATGGAAAAGCAAGGGCAGTATTCAGCGGTGAAGTCACACGGGTAATGTCGGTTCCCAATTACAATTATGTGATCATGATCCGTCACGGTGAGTTCCTGTCGGTTTATTCGAACCTTTCCGAAGTGTTTGTACAAAAAGGTGATAAAGTATCTACCAAGCAGGAACTTGGCAGCATTCATACCGATCAAAAGGAAGCGAAAACCGAGTTGCATTTCGAGCTGTGGCAGGGTAAAACACTGCTCAATCCGTCTCTTTGGCTGGCGGGGGATAATTAGGACAGCTAATTCTTCACAAATCTACAAGTTCCCGCCACCTTCCCCTCGTTCTTCACCACCGCAAAATACAACCCCTTTGTCAATCCTTGCAAATCCATATTAGTCTCCTGCTGCCTTTTCCATATCTTTTCGCTGTGAACCTTTTGCCCGTAAATGTTGTAGCACTCCAGAAGCATATTGTTGTGATGCTCTGTATTTTGGAAGACAATGGTTATTTCCGTTTCTGCCGGATTGGGATAGGCTATAATAGGGATAGTGGCTATAAATGAATAATATTCCTCCGGTGATGGTATTTCCTCCGTTCCTGTCCAAACAAGGCAATCCGATAAATCTATGATTCCGGATTGAATTTGTTCAGGGCAAAGGCTGTCATAAGTGTAAACGTTTGTGTCGAAAGGAACGAATTCGAGATCTTCATCAATCTTGTATAAGTAAATGTTCTTGTCGTTATTCGGCTCGGTAATAGTTGAGGCGATAACATAATTATTATCGGAAGACTTTATCAGGCTTGGAATACCATAAACATCTGGGTGAAGTTGAAAATTTAAAAGATTTGCAGAGGTATCTGTTTTGAAATCCATATCATAAAATGTTGAATATTCAGGTTCATAAAAACCAGTACCAATAAAAAGAGAATCATTGATCTTGGTAACCTCGCGCATATAATTTGAAATTATTCCCGATCCAATTTGATCGCTTCCAATTTGATTATAACCTATTTCTACACCATCATTAGAATAAAACATTAATAAGGAATTCGCATCATTCCCAACTCTTCTCAAGCCAACACCAATAATTACAGAATCATTCAATGGAATTGAATAATAAGCATCACCAAACACCGAATCCAATGCATAGAATGGCAAAATCCATTTCTCATTGAACAGGCTGTCAATTCCAATAAACAGCGGACGTAAAAAGTAATGCGTAGTATCGCTCGGGAAAGGCCAATAACAATAACCTGAGATGTAATATTCATGGTTGTGTTCCATCAAATGGTAAGCATTTGGTTCAAGTATCCATGGATGATCATTTTTCGAGGCATACGGTTCAATCCATAAAACATCACCATTTTCATTTAAGCCTGCTAAATGGATTTTATCAATTTCCTCCGCAGAATCGAAACTGGTAAGGATAACGATCTCATTATCTTTTGTAATTATCATATCGATACTGTAGCCATCTTCAAATTCATCGTCATATTGAAGAATTCTGCACCATAATTCCTCGCCACAAGAATTGAATTTCGTAACAAAAGGCCATGTGCCATCAATGTATTTATTTCCGGCAATGTATCTGTTTCCCTCATTATCCAAAGCAACGCTCCAACCATACATTGTATAAAGATCGTGTTCTAATAGATTATCCCATAACAAATCGGCATTAATGGTTGTTTTTATATTCCAACCTTTTCCCAAATCATTTATTACTGCCCAACCTTCAATGTAATATCCTTTATCATAATATTCAATTAAATCCCTTGCACCTTCATCTCTGTTTGACAAACCGATATGCACCTCCCAATCTGTGTTCTGGGTAAAAGCGATTGCATTTAAATACAAGGTAAATATTGTCAGAATTTTTGCTTTCATTTTTTATAGTTTTTTAAATAGGCAGGATGAAACTCAGGATGCATGTCATCCTGAGTTTATCTCCTGCTCCGATTCTTTAATCGCTCAATGTAAATTTAAAGGTTTCTTTCAAGATTCCCCTGGTTTTTAACGCGGCAATGTAAATGCCCCTTTTCCAGTTCCTGGTATCAAGGGTCAGTTGGTCTTTCGGATTCGAAACCTGCACTGAATAAACAGGCTTTCCCGTAACATCAGCTATTGAAATTATTCCTTCCTCCTGCATTTCAAGATTATACTCAACTATGATGTAATCCTCTGCCGGATTAGGCATTACCCTTAGCATCCGCGTCATCCCATTACTGCTATTATTCAAACTGTAAAACGTACCGGTTTCAGCAGCCGATTTCATAAAATCGGGCATCTCAATCGGTTCTTCGTAATTAACTTCTTCCAAATCAATCAACATATTGAGCGCATACATCGAAGCTGCTCCGTTTTCCGATTCCATGATACTGGTGAGTTCCTGTACACCGGTACTGTCAGTTGAATATCCGTCAAAGGATGAAATCAACTCGCAGAATTCGATAATTCGCTCATGCCCGTTCTGTTGTTCTGCACTCAAATTATATTGAGCAGGAATTCCGTAAAGGATAGTCAACCCTGCGCTCCATGCTCCCTGCTCCATGCTCAGAAAAGCCAGCTTATATTTCGATTCAAGGTCCCCATCGGCGGAATACAATGCCACAAGGCTGTCCAAACATGCTAATGTATCATTACTGAAGCGCCTTCCCAGTTCATTCATTGCCCTTGCCTTTTTGAGTTTGAACATAGCCAGCTTCGACTCGGTTTTTTCCATTACCGATACAATGTTCTTTCCCAGTTCGGCTTAGGCTCTGCCTGAGTCGAACATATCACCGGCAGGCTTATGCCTCCAAAACTTATACTGTTTTCCACAAGAAATCAAGTTTTACTACATCCAATACATAGTCTAATTCTGCGTAATTCCTGGCACTTGAATATAAATAATCTTCCGGTCTGACTACAATACCAGCCCTTACAGGATTATTGTGAATATATTCGACCTTTTGTTCAATAAATTTTTGACTATAAATTTCTTCTGCATGATTTTCATGTGTCCAAACCTGGTTGGTCTGTTTGTTTTTATATTTTCCATGGTATTCGAATACAAGTTTCATCCAGTCTCTCCGGCTTTCACTTCCATCATTTAATATTTCCAAAAACTTTCTACTTGTAAAGTTTTTAAAATCCCTGATAATGCCGCTTAAATCGCCTGTTTCGCTTTGTGCTAATAGATGAATATGATTCGACATGATAACATAAGCAAAAAGGTTTAGTCCTTTATTCAACTGGCAATACCCGAGGCTGTCAATTACGATATCTTTGTATAATCGGCGTGTAAAAATATCAACCCATCCTGCAATTTGAAAAGTGAGAAAATACAATGCCTGCCCATCACTTATTTTGTAACCTGTTGACAATACGTTTGAATTTATTGCACCAAATATAAGCATTTTATTGTCTGGTATGGATTATTTTTGCAGGCTGTAGCCTGACAGGATATTTTCGACTAAGGCAGAGCCTTAGCCGAACAAGGTATCTCCAATTGGATTTAAGCTCATAAATGTTAAATTCGGCTCGACAATTAGATTTCCATTAATTATAATTTTTCTGTTGCCATAATTGCAGTATGAATTAATTTTTGAATTACTACGAATTATCAGTGTTGCACCTTCATCTATAATCAATTCTCCTTCATAGTCAAGGTAAACTTCAGAATCATAGTCAAAAGTAAGTGTTACACCCGTTGCTACCCTTACAGAAGTTGTAATACCAATATATCCTGATAATACTAAATCACTGCTAACAATTTCTGGTAAAATATTCGGATACTTCAATGACGTAGTGGATGCAATACCTCCCGGATCCTGAAAAAAAGAACCAATACCTGTCCAGTTTGTCTCCCAATTATGAATTTCATCTATACTTACAACTCTATTGACATCTGCATCAGCAGTAGAATAGTGAATACCATTGTACTGCAATACACCATCTGGAGATTTTCCTGCCATCGGTGAATAGGTATGAAAATCAAATTCGCCATGATAATATGTTTCCTCCTCATCGCCCAGTATTTCGTTCTCAAGATAAGGTATATCATCTGCCTGATAGGCATTGGTATTATCATCGCAAGCGGAATAAAAAATTACATTATTCCCTGTTAAATTATTCGCAAATCCGCCGGCATATCCTTGTTGCATAAAGATCACTTTCTTTTGCGCAGTGATACTATTAACACGGTTTCCAAAATCAACATCAGTTAAAACGTCAACACCATAGAGGTTCATATAAGATCCGTTTTCATCGTTTCCGCCATGTCCCATTGTCCAGATAAAAAGAAAATCATCATGCTCAAGTTGAGGAAAATTTCCAATACCGGTAGCAAGCCCTGTTAAAAGTTGTTGAACATTATACAAAGAAGCGGCTGCATCAGTAAAGGTAGCACCTGGAGGCACTTTGTACCTTTCATCCAGATCTCCTTGATCATAATCTTCGCCATTTGCAAAATAAACGTAGATATAATCATATCCATACCCTAACTCATAAGGTGGGTTAATAATTAATAATTCCCAAAGCAAATAGGTGTCATTCCAAAATTCCTTCCAATTATTTTGCCCATTCAAATTTCCACCATTCCATTGGTATTCAAAAGATGAGGGATTATAATCCCCGACAATTAAAACTGCCACCCTAAGTTGAGCATTTAATGAACACACTAGGCTGATCGCAGCCAAAACTAAAATAAATCTGACTTTTTTCATATTGTAATTATTTTAGGGGTATTTCAAAATAGAAATCCCGTGTTAATTTTTTCAATGCATAATAATTTTTTTCGTAATCCTATTTTTTTCGGTTTCTACGCTAAGCAAATAAATTCCGCTACCTACAGGTTCTCCATTGCGATCTTTTCCATCCCAGGTTATTTGTATTTCGCCTGCCAATATTTCATCTTCAAACAGCAATCTGATTTCATTTCCTTTTTGATCGTAAATCTTTACAAACAGGTATTGATTTTCTTCTGAAATGTAACTGCATGAAATTTCATTATTTGAAGGATTAGGAAAGATTTTTACCAGAGGATAAAATTCTGATGAATTATGAATAGCCGTGGATAAAACTTCCTTTTTACGAAACACGATATTATTATCATCATTTGAATCTATCCTGACATAAACCAAGTACATAATTCCACTTTTATATAGCAAACGAATATGATCCATTGCATTATTCTCTTCTATAATACTCGCTTCCCACTGTTCATTCGTTTTCGCATATTCTGTGAGCACATTTATATCATTCAATTTTTCTACTTCCACAATGTGTTTATTGGCGGAATCGTCAACTATAATTGATACATCAACGTTATCACTATGAATGAATTCATAAGGCTGCCAGCCGTACGTATTTCTATAAGAATACATGGAACTGTCAATTCCTGTAATATTACCAAGAGAATACTGCATCCACACAATATGTGGGTATAATTGAGCATCAAGTGACAAATCAGGAGAAGAAGTACTTGTCTGTGGGCTGACAATCTCTGGTTTTACCCAATTATAAAAAGTATCCAATTTATAAAAAGTAACCCTTTTTGTAATTTCCATTGGGTGTTTTCTTGATCCAGCAATATTTAATGAATTATCAGAGCCAACAACAATCCGGTAAAAAGAAGCTGTATCATAAGGCATAATTACATCGCTCCAATCGGTGAGACCAATATCCATGAAACGATAATACATTTTCCCGTATCCGCTATCTATATACCAAAAGCAATAGAGCCGGTCATTATGATCAATTACTAAAAGATTACGATAAGCCCCATAATATCCTTGATTCAAGGTGTCAGACTCGGACCAAATGCCAGGATCAATTCCATCATTTGTTTTATATATTATTTTATGGCTACTGCTTCCAGCATCATCCTCATAGACTAGGTGAAGGGTTCCCAGGCTATCACTTACTATTTGAGGTTCTGCCATCCATTTCGCATTATTTTGCGATACATTATACAACGACGTCCAGGTTTCTCCGCCATCTTCAGACTTCGAATACCATATTCGGTAAAAATTCATTCCGTGTATTGTGCTCCAAACGCAATGGATATGACCTTCATTATCGATACAGAAATCTGGTCTTACAGAACCAAGTTGGCTTTGAGTGGGATTTATTACCACAGGTTCAGTCCATTCCTGCCCGTTAACAAAATTGAAAAGTAAAAGAAGAAACAAAAGGTTTATAGCACGATTCATTTTATTCAAAATTAAACCTCACAAATATAAAGAATTTAAAAATGCCAAAATAGATTTGAGAAATGAAACTTGAGAACTTAAATTGGCTATTAGTTATTGATGTATGTGCTTTAAAAATGTTGCCTGTTTTTACACCCCCTGTTCAGCTAAGGCTATTCCTTAGTCGAAAATATCCTTTCAGGCTACCGCCTTTCAAATATTATATCCCAATTGCTTCCCTTGCCCCCACCTTATAAATGCGAAGCATTTACAGTGCGCTGGCCCGAAAATCCGCCATGCGGCGAGTAGCCTGCGGGGAAGGTTTGGATCGGATTTTCTTGATTTTTTAGTTCTTTTTGATCAAGCAAAAAGAACAAGAAAAGAATATTCCCAAGTTATGCTAAGCCTCTGCCTTAGTTGAATATATCCTTTTAGGCTATAGCCTGTCAAATAAAAAATCCCAATTACCTCAAGTGCCACCTCAACCTAATAAATGCGAAGTATTTAAAGTGCGCCGGCCAGAAAATCCGTGCCCGCCCATGCCTTTGCCTTCATTGGCCGACGGATTTATTTTCTCGAGTGATCCTGCAGAACACTCGGTGAAGGAAATTTCAAATGAAAAGTTCAAGGTAAAATTCAGTCACCAAACTTTAATGAATAGATAATGGATTCCATTTGAATCAGCAGATCGCGTTTTGGCGCATTCGGGGCATAAACATAGCCATCAACAGTAAGCACTTTATTCCGTTTTTCGTCAACAAGGGTATAATTAATAAATGGCCCACCCATAAAATCATTTTCAACTTCCCACAGGCCACGGGTCTCCACAGCAAAAAAGCCATTAAAATCTATCCTTTTTGAAATCACAGGCATATATTCTTCGCTCACCTTCATAAATGAACTCTCTGTAGGGCCTGGGACATATTCTTCCGTCAGGCTGTTTCTGAAAGCAATGATCCTTCCCGGTTCGAAAGCCACAGTGTCAGTAAAATCATATCTGTAAAATAAAAAGCCCTGGCTGAACTGTTTAGTCTCTTTTCTGACCCACATAAAATCAGCGGTTTTCTTTGCAATATAAAATCCTTCGGGTATTTCAATTTCAATGCTAAAGTCTTTTTTAATTTCACCGGCAACTTCCTTGTTTTTGAATTTATTAAATGAATCAATAAGCCGTTCGTGCTCACAAGCTGTAAAAACATTCAGCAGTGTTGCCTTTTTTTCATTAAAAAATTCAACAAACACTTCTTCAGATGGGGCAGTAATCAGAATTACTCTTTGCGGTATAGCCCATACATTTTTACGGACCTCTATTGCCGCCTTCCCCTTGCTGTCATCAATGTCCACTATGAATATATTATGATGCGCCTGAAACATTGCCGTTTCTTCGAAATTGCCAAGAGGAATGTTTGCCATTTCAAACAGAGGTTCCGGTTGGGGCAATATCTGGTATTCCTGGTTAAAAAAATCCTGGATTGCCTGGCCTGTTTTACCGCTCCATTCTTCTTTGGTATTTGTAACTACGATCAATTCAGCGGTCTTTCCCGAAGAGTGAGGTTTGCCGGGCTTATCATTCCCGCAGGAACAGAGGATTATACTTACTAATAATAAAGCCGTTTGAACTTGAAATCGTTTCATGATTTTGATTGAAAATGCATTTACCCCTTTTTCCCAACCTTGAGTTTTTGCCCGGGCTTCAGGTTCTTAGTGTTGGTGATATTATTGAGTTGTTTGATCTGTTCTACGGTAACACCTCCATATTGCCTGGCAATATCCCACAGGGTATCCCCTTTCCTTACGATATGGTAGATATAATCTTCGCTGGTAATAATATTATTCTGAACTTTTTCAGGTTCTTTTACAATTGCTTGCGGTTTCTTATCCACCACAGGTTTTGAATTTGATTTTGTTTTGGAAGCAACATATTCCGGCTGATTTCCATTACCGTTCACAACAAGCTTTTGTCCGGGATGGATCATATTGCTTCTAAGGTTATTCCAGCTTTTAATTGAATTTACCGAGCAGTGGTATTTATTAGCAATAACGCCAAGGCTTTCACCCGACCTTACCACATGAATGCTTTGTTCTTTGGCATTTTTTATTTCAGCCAACAGCTTTTCCTTTTCTATCCCATTCCTGGTTTTGTAGGCATAAATTTCTTTTTCGTATTCCACAAAAGAAGGGATATACCTGTAGTCAAGCCGAAGGACATACGGTTTTTCCTTTGAAGCCGGTATAATTCCGTTTTTATAAGCCGGATTTAAAAACCTCAGCTCATCTTCCGGCGCTTTAAGATATTCCGAAATCTGTTTAAAGGATAAAGCGTCATTGATCATAACCGTGTCAATTTGTTCAAAAAACAACATAGGACGGGCAGGATAAATATTATGTTCGGAAGAATAATTCATAAGGTACATTACCGCCACAAAAGCAGGCACATAGCCACGTGTTTCTCTGGGAAGATACGGCCATATCGCCCAATAATTTTTGACACCTCCTGCTCTCCTTATGGCTTTATTTACATTTCCGGCTCCGGAGTTATAGGCAGCCAGAACAAGCGACCAGTCACCGTAAATATTGTATAGATCTTTTAAATGACGGCATGCAGCATCTGTGGATTTATAAGGATCGAAACGGTCATCAACCAAAGAATTTGTTTTTAAACCGTACAATTTACCTGTATTGTACATAAACTGCCATAATCCTTTGGCGCCTGCCCTTGAGTTTGCTACAGGATTTAGCGCTGACTCAACAACAGCAAGATACTTGAGTTCAAGCGGCAGATTGTATTTATCAAGCTGTTCCTCAAACAATGGAAAATAAACTTCAGCAAGGCCGAGTATTCTCGAAGCAAGCCCACGTTTCCTCACTGCATAAACTTCCAGGTATGATTTAACATACTTATTATAGGATATTTCAATAAGGGATGTTTGATTCAACGTTTCAATCCTGGCTTGCAATACGGAATCACTGAACACCGGTACATCTTCGGGTGAATAGTTTTTTATATTCAGTACCGTGGTATCTTCAGGGAAAGTGCAGTTAGAGAAAAACTTCAGGCTCACAAGGCTGTCGAGCATATCAAAAATCAATGGATTTACCGGATCATCGGCGTGAGTCATGCTGAAAATAAGAGAATCCTGCTCAATTGAAAATGCATTTTCCAAATTAACAGTGATCGTGTCGTCAACAATACTTGAGTCGGGCTGAGGTGGATAAATTGCTGCTTCAATTTGAAAAATTGTGCAGAAGGTAACGAGTATAAAAAGTGCAGGATATCTAACCATCTTTATCGTTGATTTTTTTAAGAATACATAAATAACACAAATCTTACGATTGTATTATACTTTCGTTGCAAATTTAAAAATTAAGTTCGGAAAATCAGCAATTAATTTAGCGCTTTTTGAAGAATGGGTTGTTAATTACTTTCCAGGAAAAAAGGCAGGCTGTTATAGTATTTATAGTACAGGTTTTTCTGCCGTGTGGTTGGTTTTATAGAAAAATAAATATAATAAACTGAACGTACCTAATGCTTATTGCCGGTTGGGTCAGTCCTTTTTTTCTTCCGGGGAATCATCCTTTTTCGGCGGGTTATCTCCGCTTAATCCATCTTTGAATTCACGCACACCTTTGCCCAATCCTTTCATAAGTTCCGGGATTTTTTTACCTCCAAAAAGCAAAAGAACAACAACAACGATCAGAATTATTTGCCAGGGACCGACTACTCCTATCAGAAAATTTGAAATCATATCCTTAAAATTAGGTGACAAATATACAACTATTTTTATCTCTTATATAACTAAGCGTAAAATGGGTTGGGTAAAGGTTAAGAAGCCGGGGTGGATTTAGGGTTAGGGCTAAGGCCAATCCTTACCATTTCCTTTTCCCAAACCGGCCTCCTTTCCCTAAACTTTCATCCCCCTATTGAATGCTATTCTCAGGTTTATTCTTCATGGTGCTGTTTTAATTAAACTGAGTGACAAATGGTTCATTAATCTTTCCCCCTTGCTTAAGGCCAAACACCTATCTTTGCATGCAACCTTTCATTTATGGCAAAAGTCTATTAAATCATTAATTATACTGCGATGAGGAAAACATACTACTTTATCATTCTTTTAACCGGATTAATTTTAATTTCTTTTTCAGGAGCAAGGGCACAGCAGCCTGACAAGCATAAGGCTAAGTTAACCCATCAAATGTCGGAGCAGGATAAGGCTGATTTTTATCTTGTAGGTAAAGATTTTAAAGCCACCGACCCGCCACCCGGTCCAGTCAGAAACATTGCGGAATTCGCAAAGATGGAAGGGGTTCTGATCCGTTACCCTTTCGGAATTTCTTATGATGTTATTGCCGGATTTTCTGAGGAAATAATGGTCACAACAATAGTTGAAGATGCAGCGGAACAAACTTACGTAACCAATCAATACCAATCGCACGGAGTTAATATGGCCAATGTTAATTTTTTAGTCGCCCCTTCCGATTCTTACTGGACAAGGGATTACGGCCCAATGTACATCAGGTATGGAGATGACGAGATTGGCGTGGTTGATTTTATTTATAACCGTCCGAACAGGCCGAATGATGATACCATTCCGCAGAAAATCGCCGTATTTCTTGGTGAAGAGTGGTTCGGCATGGATGTGATCCACACCGGTGGAAATTATATGACCGATGGTTATGGCATTTCTTCATCCTCTGAACTCGTCTGGGAAGAAAATCCGACGATGACTCATGCTGAAATAGACCAGCAAGTGCTGGATTATCTTGGGATAGAAACTTATCACGTAATTCCTGATCCCAACAATACTTACATAGATCATATTGACTGCTGGGGAAAATTTCTCGATGTTGACAAGGTTCTGATCCGCGAAGTGCCTCCTTCCCATGCCCAGTATGATGAAATCGAAGCCACGGCTGCTTACTACGCTTCACAAACTTCAGCGTGGGGTGTCCCTTTTCAGGTTTACCGGGTTTGGACGCCCAACAACGAACCTTATACCAATTCTCTGATTTTAAATGACCGGGTATTTGTACCGGTTACAGGTTCACAATGGGATGATGAGGCCATTGCCTCATACCAGGAAGCGATGCCGGGCTACGACATCCTTGGATTTACCGGCTCATGGGAATCTACTGATGCGTTGCATTGCAGGGCAAACGGAATTGCAGACAGAAACATGCTTTTTATCGAACATTATCCCTTATCAGGCAACCAGCCTGTGCAAACCCAATATGAACTGGAAGCTGAATTAACGGCATACAGCGGTTCGCAGATTATTAACAACGAGGTTAAGGTTCATTACCGGATTAACGGTGGAAATTACGAAGAAATGATCATGACCCACGAAGGAGGAAAATTATACTCTGCGACACTATACGGTGCAACCTACGGTTCCGAAATTGATTATTATATTACTGCAACCGACCAGTCAGGGAATTCGGCAAACCATCCTTTCATTGGTGAACCGGATCCGCATGTGTTTTTTATGGGAGAACAATTGTTTCCGGAAATCGCAATTAACGTGACTGAAATCAATGCCTGGGTAAACCAGGGCTATATTGACACCGAGGATTTTATTATTTCCAATGCAGGTCAAATAGATTTGAACTATTCGATAGAATGGACATCTGCTGTTTTTGTGGATTATGATTATACAGTTCCAAACAGTCCCAATCAAAATGCCTGGAACAGCAATACTTTTACCGAGCTTGGCTGGACGGAATTTGATATTGACAATACGGCCGGAGAAATTGGTGACTGGTCAATTGTTTATCACTGGCAAACCGATAACTATCCCGAAGAAGGTACATTCAGGGTACAGTCTCCATCGGGGACCCAGGCTATTATAGCTGCGGGAATTACAACAGGTGATTATTCGACAAGCCTGGATGTATTTAACGGTGAACAGATGCAGGGTACCTGGAAAGTCTGGATCACGGATTCCTATGGTGACGGCGGGCATAAGGCTTCAAATATTACAATTACAGTTACCAAGACTTACGAGATTTATCCCTGGCTTACGGTTGAGCCTGTTTCGGGAACAGTTAATCCGGGAAACAATCAAACAATCCATGCAATATGCAATGGAACCGTGATGCCGCTTGGAGATTATGAAGGCACCATTTTCATTACATCGAATGATCCTGATTATTCATACCTGGAATTACCCGTCTATTTCCATGTGGACTATGCATCAGGAGAAGCAGATATCAACGCTCAGGAACCATCGGTATCCATTTATCCAAATCCCTTTCAAAAAGAAGTTTTCATAGAATTTTCACTCAAAAAAACCACCGATGTCAGTTTTATTGTTTTCAGCAGCGATGGAAAAATTGTAAAAACGGTTACTTCAACTTCATTTAAACAGGGTAATGTAAAGCTTTGCTGGGACGGTACGAATGATGAAGGTATCAGAATGAATAGCGGAATTTATTACTATCGCCTTAAAATCGGAAAACTTGAAAAGAAAGATAAGTTAATATTAATGTATTGATTTCAATGATAAAGGCTGTCAGAAAAGGGCAGCCTTTTCTTTTCTCACACATTCCTATAACGGTTTTGTGTTAATGATGAGCCAATTAAAAATACACTCCATTTTCGACAAGTAATGATCTAAATAAAATGTCCGAAACAAAATTCCATTAATGTCTGTATATTTGTCCACTATTTTGTCTTAAAGGTTGTCTATAAATTTGTCCTAAAATATAATTTGATTATGAGTACATTACAAAGAGAATATCCGCATTTATTATTTAAAAAACATTGGACGTTGTCCGAAATTTCATTTATTTATCTTGGTCAGTGTGAGGCATATATCCGTTCAATCAATAACACGCCGATTTTACCACATCATTATCAGCAATTGATGAATGTGACATTATTGACAGGGGCGCAGGCAACAACAGCAATTGAAGGTAATACTTTGTCGGATGAAGAGGTGAAAAAAGTTATGGAGCATCAAAAATTACCTCCAAGTAAAGCATATCAGGAAATTGAAGTAAAAAATATTCTTGAAGCATTTAATGAATTGTTAAACGAAACGATTAATGACAAAATAGAACAGATTATTACTGTTGATTTGTTGAAACGATTTCATAAAATGGTCGGCAAAGATTTGGGAGAACGATTTATTGCAATTCCGGGACAGTTAAGGAACAATGATGTAGTTGTGGGAAGTTATCGTTGTCCCGACTATAGAGATGTGTCAATACTGTTGGAAAAAATGTGTGAATGGCTAAAAGATGAATTTAAATATAAGGAAAAAGAGCAGAGTTTTTCTGAAGTTGTAATTCAGGCAATCGTATCGCATATTTATATTAAATGGATACACCCGTTTGGTGATGGTAATGGCCGTACAGGCCGGTTGGTTGAATTTTATATTTTATTGAGGGGTGGAAATCCGGATATTGCCTCACATATACTGTCCAATTATTACAATCTTACACGAACAGAATATTACCGGCAAATTGAAAAAGCAACCCAGGAAAAAGATTTGTCAAGTTTTATTGAGTATGCATTGCTGGGATTCAGAGATGGATTGGTTCAGACATCAGAGATTATTCAAAGAAGTCAATTTGAAACCACCTGGAAAAGTTTAATCTACGGGAAGTTTGATGAGATACGGTCATCCGTCACTGAAGATGTGTTTAAACGCCAAAGAACGCTTGCGTTAGAATTACCAATGGGGAAACAAGTTTCAGTTTCTGACATTCCAAATATTTCAATTCCTCTTGCAAGAATCTATTCTAACATTTCCGAAAAGACCATCCGGAGGGATATTGAAAAACTATTTGAACTGGGACTTGTCGTAAAACAGGAAGATAAATATATTGCAAACACAAGTGTCTTATACAGTATGATTGCAAAATGGAGGATTGCTAATTACAGCCTATAACTTTTTTATGTAAACGAGCTTGTCATCGTCATAATCATAAAAGTCCTCGAACCTGGCTTTCAGATCATACTTGTTTTTTTCATAGAATTTCTGAGTAGGCAAATAAGATTCTTTAGAGGAGGTCTCGATGTAAACGGTTTTTCCTCCCAAATCCCTGATACGGTCCTCCGATTCTTTAAGTAACAATGAGCCCAGACCTCTTCCCCGGTAATCGTTGTGTGTTACGATCCAGTAAAGGTCGTACGACAACAGTGAACAGGGTATCAAACCAAAGCAACTGTAAGCAACGGTAGTTCCTTCATATTCCATGAAGATAAATTCGTAACCGCTTTCTTTGCCTTTGTTAAATCCTTCTTCAACCAGTTCAACGGCCACAGGTATTTCATCTTCCCTGAAAAATCCGGTTGATGTGACAATTTCCCTTACTGATTCAATGTCGGAAAACAAAACTTCCGAACGGAATTTATAATTTGTATGCATCTTCAATGATTCGGTTAACTACTTCAGTAAATTTATATCCGGCTTTCCTGGCAGCAGCATAGAATCCGGCATCGGGCGAAATACATGGATTGGCATTGATCTCAAGTATAAAGGGCCTGCCATTCGGATCAACCCGGAAATCAACCCGTGCATAACCTTTTAAACCGAAGCCATTCCAGCATTCAACACAAATAGCTCTCAATTCGTTTAATAATGGTTCGTCCTGATTATTAAATTCAAATGAACGTACCGAATTTTTGTATTCGAAAGAATCTTCATCCCATTTTGACCTGTATCCGACAATTTTTGGCTTATCATCAGGATAATCAATAAAAATGATCTCAGCCGGTGGAAGTACCTCCGGACCTGAATTACCGCCCAGTACCGAAATATTGAATTCCCTTCCGTCAATATATTCTTCAACAAATGCTTTTTTCTTCGGGTTCTTAATAAAATAATTGCTAAGCCCTTTGTCCGATCCTCTAAAAACCACATGATCGTCAATATCCACAGAAGCATCTTCCCATAATGGCTTTATGATATAGCGCTTATCAGGAGCCAGTTTTTCAAGTTCCGAAGGCGAAAACCATTGTGCTGTAGAAAGGCCAAGTAAACTCATCCTTTCTTTTGCGAGCACTTTATTGGATGTTAAATACATGCTGTGCAGCCTGCAGCCGGTGTATGGAATATTGATGCTTTCGAGAAAAGCAGTTGGCAGAAATATCAGTTCAGCTTTATTGTCAACACTTTCAACCAAATTGAAGGCAATATCCGGTTTAAGTGCGAGGATCATTTCTTTTGCTTCCTGGAAATCAAGATCGAGAAATTGCTTGAAAGTATCGTATCCGAGTTCCTTAAGCGCTTCTTCAATAACTGCAGCCTGATCCAACACATCCAGTTCATCTTCTGTGGGTTCCTCTGAAATTTTATTGATCAGAATTAAAGCTTTTTTCATTTTATCTGCTGATTATTTTCTTTTGACTTTTTTAATTGCCGATTTCATGATCCTTCTGATCAACTCATCATAAGAAATATCTTTTTTTGCTGCAAGTATAGGAAGATCTGAATTTACAGGATGTAACCCGGCAAGTGGATTTACTTCGATAAAATTGGGAATTCCCTTCTCATCACACCGAAGATCTACCCGGCCTCCATCTTCACAGCCAAGAGCCTTCCATGAATTCAGTGCAACTTCTTCACAGGCTTTGGCAATAGATCCTTCGGCGAGTTTGTACTCGACTACTGTTTTATATTCTTCTTTATTGAAATAGGAATACACATTTTGTTCGGCATTTTGCCTGAGAATGACTTCCATTACCCCAACGCTTTTGGCTTCATTGCCAGTACCCGTGATCCCCACGGTAAATTCTCTTCCTGAAAGGAATTTTTCAACCAAAACCGGCTGTCTGAAAGTTTTAAGAAGGTATTTGCACATTTCTTCTAATTGAGAATAAGACTCAATAACCGATTTGGCGGTGATTCCCTTTCCTGTCCCTTCAGCCACCGGTTTTACAAAAAGAGGATAGGTAATTTTCACCTTTTCAATATCAGCAGGCTTTTTAATTACACAGAATTCAGCAGTAGGAATTCCGGCATCCCGGATCACTGCTTTGGTCATTCCCTTGTGAAGAGTGAGTGACATTACAAGCGGATCGGAAAAAACATAAGGAATATTCCAGGCATCAAGCAGGGCAGGAACCTGGGCTTCACGTCCAATTCCATAAAATCCTTCGCAGATATTAAAAACCATGTCCCACTTTTTACCGCTGACAAGATCCCGGCATAAATCCTTTACATTACCTATTCTTTCTGTTTCGAAACCGGCATTCTGAACTGCTTTTTCAATTGCATCAACGGTTTCAGGACGATCAAATTCTGCTGTTTCTTCTTCAGTAAAACCCTGTTTCAGGTAATCTTCACGAAGATCATACGTCAGTCCGATTTTCATTAAGAGGAATATTCAGATTCAGGATAATAGAAAGTTTTACCTTCATAATTTTTTAATACTACAAATCCATCTTTTTTACCCTGATAGTATTCCGGTAGTAACGGGATTTTACCGCCGCCGCCGGGAGCATCAATCACAAAATGAGGAACGGCATAACCGGAAGTGAATCCGCGTAATCCCCTGATGATCTCCAGTCCTTTTTCTATAGGAGTCCTGAAATGTGCCGACCCCGGGATCGGATCGCACTGATATAAATAATAGGGCCTTACCCTGATCTTAAGTAATCCTTGCATGAGTTTTTTGAATACTTCCACATCATCGTTGACTCCCCTGAGCAATACAGTCTGACTTCCAAGCGGAATTCCTGCATCGGCCAGACGGTTACATGCAGCCTGTGTTTCAGGGGTAAGTTCATCAGGATGTGTAAAATGTATGCTCATGAACACCGGATGATATTTTTTTATCATCCTGGTAAGCGAAAGTGTAATACGCTGGGGCAGAACTACAGGAACTTTTGTACCAATTCTGATAATTTCAACATGATTTATCGCACGGAGCTGTGACAGCAGATACTCCAGCTTACCATCCGACATAGTCAAAGGATCACCACCTGATAAAATTACATCTCTAACTTCAGGATGATTTCTGATATAGTCAAGTGCGATATCCCATTCATACTTCGAAGAATGACATTTATCTTTTTTCGAAACCATATGAGAACGTGTACAATATCGGCAATACGTTGAACAAAAGCCTGAAACCAGGAACAAAACCCTGTCCGGGTAACGGTGAACAAGCTGATTTACCGGACTATTGTTCATTTCACTCAAAGGATCCGATTTTTCTTCCGGGAGTGTTATAAGCTCATCAAGTACAGGCACTACCGATTTACGCAATGGCTGGTTTGGATTTTCAGGATCAAGCAAACTCGCATAATATGGAGTCATTCGTATGGGCAGATTATTCCCGTTTAAAGCAGGTTTAATTTCATCCTCTGCCAAAAATAGAAATGACTGTATCTGCTCAAAGTTTGTATAACTGTTTTTTAATTGCCATTGCCAGTTATTCCAATCTTTGTCGGAGGCAAGAGGAAAGTGTTTGGTCCTGAATTTTTGTGTTTTTGGATTTACAGGGAATTCACTGATTCCGCGATTCACCTGGTCAAGAAGTTGATTCAATTCCGATGTAAAAAGGCTTTTACTCGGAGGTTCGGCTTCTTTTTCCTCAAGGAAAACAGAAGTCTTTGCATCTTTTTCTTTTGATTTCATCATTAGTTTTAAAGTTATTAACTTTTCTTTACGGTTTTTCTATTTATAATCTCTTGCTTTATAGTTGTTTACTAAACAATTTGCGTTTTAAAAAAAGCACGCAATAATATGAAAAATAATAGATGCTCATGTTTTACTTAAAAAATTTTTAACAAATTTTTTTTCAACAAATTCAATGTTGATTTACAATGTCTTAGCGATCTTTTAACAATCTCTTTTAAAACCGGCTAAATTTCATTGTGTCAAAAAACGTCATGTTTTCTCATTTGTTATACATAGACGTAAAACTATTTGGTTAGTCACATTTTTGTTTTAACAATCCAACGAAAAAATTTTCTATTTTAGCCAGAGTAACTTTTATCACTTTAATATGAGGGTAAGATTTAATGAGGGTTAACGGCAAACATTACAGGACAGTCTGGATGAAAGGTAATTCTGTTTTCATGATCAATCAGAATCTGCTTCCGTTTGAATTTAAAATTTATGAGGCAAAATCGTATCATGATTGTTGTAATGCTATCAGGACGATGATTACACGTGGTGCTGGAGCTATCGGTGCTACAGCGGGATTTGCAATGGCACAGGCTTTTGCTGAAACAAATTCCAAAGATGATAAAGGACTGGTACAATCGGCAAAAAAGGAAATTGAATCCACCAGGCCGACTGCAAGAAATCTTTTTTATGCAACAGATCGCGTGTTCCGTGCAGGACTTTTGTCGGTTAATAATGCAGCTTCAGAAGCTCAAAAGTTAGCTGATGAAAATATTGAAGAGGCCCGGCTTATCGGCCTATATGGAAATGAATTGATCCATGATGGATTCAGGATAGAAACCCATTGTAACGCAGGCTGGCTGGGATTTGTGGATTATGGCAGCGCTCTTTCACCTGTTTATACGGCCGTAAAATCCGGAAAAAATATTTTTGTTTATGTGGATGAAACGCGGCCAAGAAGCCAGGGAGCAAGGCTTACAGCCTGGGAATTACAGAATGAAGAAATTCCTCATGCCATTATTCCTGACAATGCCGGGGCTTATTATATGTCGGAGGGTAAAATAGATGTAATGATTGTCGGAGCCGACCGCATTGCTGCAAACGGTGATGTAGCAAACAAGATCGGCACTCTGGAAAAAGCAATTGCAGCAAAGGAATTCGGGATTCCTTTTTATGTGGCTGCACCTTTATCAACTTTTGATATAAATTGCAAATCCGGGAAAGATATCCCAATTGAATTAAGGAGCCAGGATGAGGTTCACTATCAAACAGGGTTGGATGGAAAAGGAAATGTAATAAAAATAATGATAAGCAATCCGGGATCACAGGCTTTAAATCCTTCCTTTGATGTAACACCGGCAAAGTTTATTACCGGAATTATCACTGAAAAAGGGATTATAAAAGCCGATGGTAATTCTATAAAAAAATTGTTTGAATGACATTGTTTGAAAAAGAAAGACGGGAAGTTGCAAAGTTTATGCGCCGGCTCTGTGAACAAAAGCTGACTACCTCATCAGGAGGAAATGTTAGTGTAAGAACCGGTGATAACATTCTCATTACTGCTTCCCAAATGGACAAGGCAAATATCACCGCCGGGCAGGTTGGAATTTTTTCATTGAATGGTAAAAATCTCACTCCTGCATTGAAAATAAGTATGGAAAGTAAAATGCATATTGCCATTTACATGAAGCGCCCTGATGTTAATGCCATCGTTCATGCCCACCCTGTTTTTGCCACAAGCTTTGCTATAACCGGAAAAGAAATTAAAACCAATCTTGCCGGTGAAGCAAGGGCGGTTTTAGGTGTCCCTGCGGTTGCTCACTATGCATTAATGGGTACTCAGAAACTAGCTGATATAGCAGCAGAAGCAAGTATAAAGAGTAATTGTATTTTACTCGAAAATCATGGAGCTATCACTTTGGGAAAAAACCTTCTCCAGGCTTATGACCGGATGGAATTGCTGGAAGTGACTGCCAGGCTAACACTCATAACATCCCTGCTGGGCAAGGCAAAGGAATTAACAGAAACAGAGCTTTTTGCTATTGATAAATTGTTTGAATAAAAGAAAGCATATTTGATAAAGATTTATAAAATTGTTGTGGTTATTTTGCTCTTTGCGAACACCGGTTTATCACAAGGAGAACATTTCTTTTCATTTGATGCCGGACTTTCGCAAAACCATAAAGGATTTTACACTTTATACTCGGGAATTATAAACATTGGTGGCGGATACTACATCAGAATTATCCGGCATTTCTATGGAGGGTTATCAATACATCTTGATTATTTTAAAAGGACCAATACTACGGCCGGACTGATCATTTATCAACCCAAAATAAATTTTAATTACGATATTCCGGTAAACAGAAGGATTGATCTGGTAACAATATTGGCGGGAGGATATTCATTTCTGCGCAATTCAAACAAGGAATATAACTATAGAGAAACACAAGCAGGATTTAATTCATTGGCAGAAATTCAAATTCTCTGGAAAACCAGGGACAAATTTGATTTCTATTTGTTCGGCAGATACGACTATATCTATCTTGACAGGAATGAAGATTTCACCCGGCTTGAATATTACCGTAAGGTTAATCTTACCTGTTTCGGTTTGGGTGTTCGCATAAAAAATAATTAAAGTATAAAAAAACAAAAATTGTTATTATCACCAAATATCGTGGTTTGTAAAGGGAAAATGAAATGTAATTTCTACCGGAGAATGTTGTGCAGGTTATCACTTCCTTTGCTTTTCATGATGCTTTGCTTTTCATGCAATAAAGATCAGCCATTGCTTGTATTAGACGAGAATTACCTTACTGTAGCAGATGTTTTGCAATATTGCCAGGGTTCATGTGATGAAGCTGCGGTATGGGAAAATAAAAATGCTCTTGTAAAAGGAATTATAAAGGATGTGGAATCAGAATCGAAAATGGAAGAATATTTTACGGTCAGTAAATTTTATCTTCAGGATATACGAAACGGAATGTATCTGGAGGTGAGAATCCCGGAAAATAAGGAAGCCATATTTGAAAAGATTTGGAATGCTGATAAGACAGATGCTTTTGGGCTAAGCGGAATACTGAATCCGGTGATAGCTAATGATGGAGATAATTGTATAAAGGGAGTGGTTCTGATACTTAATCATCCGGATGATATTAATATTGAATAGCCCGAATATTCATTCACAACGGAGCAAAATTGATAAAGAAAACAAATGGTAATACTTTCTATAAAACACAGACCAAATGACAACTCCTGAAAAAAAAACATGCGGATGGCCAGGCAATAATCCGCTTATGATTGCTTATCATGATGAAGAATGGGGTGTCCCGGTTCACGATGACCGGAAATTATTTGAATATATGGTCCTCGATGCTTTTCAGGCCGGGTTGAGCTGGGCGATTGTACTGAATAAAAGAGAGGGTTTCAGAAAGGCTTTTGATAATTTTAATTATAAAAAAATTGCAAAGTATGATGAGATTAAGATACAGGAACTCCTGAAAGAGGATGGCATCATCAAAAACCAGCTGAAAATAAGGGCAACGGTAAATAACGCAGTTCGATTTACAGAGATTCTGAAAGAGTTTGGATCGTTTGATAAATACATCTGGCAATTTACCGGAAACAAGACAATAGACAACCAAATGACGAATCTGAGCCAGATACCGGCTAAGAGTTCAGAGTCAGATAATATGAGCAAAGATTTGCAGAAACGGGGATTTAAGTTTGTGGGTTCAACCATTTGCTATGCTTTTATGCAGGCCGCCGGAATGGTGAACGACCATCTTGTGGAGTGTTACAGGCATAAAGAATTAAAAAATATTATAAGAGATTTAGTTCATTAGTACATGATAATATATAAACATTTAGGCCTGGTTTTAATTGGATCTTTTAAGCAAACACTTCCGGATTTCTTATCTATCAGAGTAAAAAGTGATTATCTTGATTTCATTCATTAATAAACCTGAAGAATAAATGCAGGGAGAGCATTTCATCGGCTTTATCTGTAAGATCTTTGATTCTCCAATATTCTTCGGCTGGCAGATAATTCAATTCTGCAGAATAATAGGTATCTATAAGAATAATATTCTCATTCATAATACGAGCTGTTAAACTAACTGAACCAAAACCATTGGAATATTCAAAAACAGTGTCATTGCCTATAAGTTCAACTTTCTGATTGAATCGCATATAAAATTTGGAATAATTAGAATATGGCGTTGTAAGATAGTACCCGTATTGTCTCTTAAAAGGCAAATAAGGCAACTCATCAAGAGATGATACATCCTCTAACCTGAAAGAATAAGAACTATCGGAATGACTTGTTAAGAAATTATCTCTTTCATATTCAAAAGTAAAGGAAAATCCTGGTATTTCGGATGTGATACTATCAATGTGAAATGTTTTTAAAACTAAATTTCCCGGATCACCAACAAAAAAGTTTTCGAAGACAGTTTCATCCTTTTCCCCGGTAAAAAGTTGTTTGTACAAATTGGATGTTGCATTTCCGAATTCACCGCTATAGATATTCCTTTGTTTAACCGAAAGCCTTTCGGATTTCGGATCAGTAACTGAACAATCGTATTTACGTTTTTTAAAGTTTTCATCCTTTTTCAGAAATGGAATGTCAATAATTTCCATACTGGAATCGGGGGAGGATGGCCGATAACCGATGGCCAGGGCTCCTTTTAAAGCTATAGGCAACTCTCCGGGAGGAAAGCATTCGACTTCATAATGTGGATATAAAAATTTTGTCTGATCGTGGTTGTGGATTCCAAAGAAAAGCTCTAAACCCTGTGCAAATGAAACAAAAGTTGTATCGAAATATCCATAGCCAACATTCCGGGATATATAAACTGAATAATCAATTTTGTGGTAATCAAAAAATTCAAGGTAAAGGCTCAGGAGTCTTGTTCTATCTACACTTCTACGTTCCAGCCAGTATTCTAAAGGTAAATTACCGGATTTTGCTGAAATAAAGCGCAACGCTATACTGTCATTTAAAAAATTATGCCAGTCAATCGCAAGTTGAAAATTATCAGACTCTGGAAATCTTTTTTTGAAGACATTAAAAAAATTTCCATTTTCAGTCAACACTTTTTCTGAAATTTTGTTTGGTCCCGTCATAATATCTTTAATAGATTTTTTATGATACGAGGTCCACTCTGAAGGAACAATGGGCACCTCAACACTTCCAAACGGAGTTTTATAAAATATAGAATCTATTCTGAAAGCAACAAATGGAAGTTCAAATTGCGGAATAATTCCCTGTTGGCTATATAATCCTGGCAAATTGTCAAATTCAAACTTAAATCCTGCTTCGGATGATGCGGTATCCGTATAGTTAAAGTTATTGAAATTATACTTCGAAAGTGAAATATGATAATCCTGAGTATGATTGTAAATAAATTCACTGCGGCAAACGGGGTAATAAGAATGGAAAAAGACTTCATCGCTTACTAATGTTCCGGGAATATAATATATTGCGAGCATCTCTACAATATCGCCTGCATCTACACCCGGTACAGGAATAAATGTATAATCCGGGTCAAAGTTTTCAGTTTTAAGGGTTTTATTTGCAACGTATCTGATATCTTCCGGTTCAAGATCTATTATTTTACCATCAGGTTTTCGATTACGAAGTTTGATTCTTTCAAGAACTCTTTTATGCATTGTCGGGATTTGCATTTGCCATATCATCCTTGCTCCGCGCTGACTTCTGACATACATCTGCATATAGTGAAATTCAAAACTGATGGGTGTAAATGGCATTACTTTAACAACTTCAGGAGAAAAATAGTTATAATAATCCTTTAACATTGCATTATCAATAATCCTGCTGTTCATAAGGATAAGCAGGTCTTCATCTTTAAACAAACTGGTATCGGCCCAAAATTGTCCTGAATTCCAATAGTAATTTTCAAAATCAGTTTGAGACCTTATTTCGGCTAATAAAAGAATACAAAAAGTTAATAATAACAACTTATCTGATTTCAATAGCATTTTTAAGCGTTTTTTGAATTATTCCGGAGCATTGCATAAGGGTATTTAAATCTTCACCCTTAATAATGTTAAATGGCATTTTGTATTCAGTGAGAATTTTAATGTCCTGAGGATTATCCTGTATTACATTAAATGTGTAAACAAGTCCATTATTATTAAAATAAACCGGATCATATTGTTGCAATTCAACATTATGACCAAAATGAAGATTATATTCAAGCTGATACCAAAACTGCATTTGGGTTTTAATATTAAATTTCCTATTCGACATTGCCAGTACATCCGGTATTTCGACAAAGTCAGGGAAAAGTGCAATTTTATTGTCTGTTAATGTGTATAAACATTGACCGGATAAATTTGTAGTTCCGGTTACCCTGCAGGTTGTGTCAGTTAAACAATAATCAATTGTTTTGATGGTCAATGTTGAATTATGTCCAAGTGTATAAATTTCTAAAAGTTGACTAAATACAGGTTTCATAAATGAATAACAGGATTCCCTCAATGCCTGAAGTAGGTATCCACTATATGTAGCAGTGAACGATCCTTCAACACTATTTTCCTGGAAACTTATTTCGTGGGATATTTTCTTTACACTGAAATTATCCGGCATAAACGGTATTTTTAGGTAAAACGGATTATCGTTGTCCATAACCAGGACCGAACGTCCCTGAATAAAACCGGACGGGCTTAAATCCCGGGCTGATTTATTTGTCGGGTCAAGAAAATACCATTGATCCGAAACCCTGACAACGCAAATGGCATGATCTGCACTTGCCAGGGAAGGAAAATCCATATCGGAATAGTGATTTATTGAGGAAGTGATCCCGTAATAAGCCTTGATTTTTTTATAATTTAAAACGGAAGTCAATAGATTAGCCATATTTTTGCAATCACCAAAGCGTTTTTTGATCACTTCATCCACAGGCTGAGGAATAAATGCATCCCAGCTATCAAACATTCCGACATAATTTATATTTAGACTTATAAAGCGGTATAATTTTTTAACTATTTCGATGGTGTCGGAAATATTGAAACACAGCGAATCTATGATTTGTTTGGATTCATTGCCTAATATCTCATTTTCATCAAGCTGCTTTTTATACCATTGGTTAAAATATTTTTCAGGTGTGACAGAGTATTCCGAAGGAACTACCATTACTCTCAGATTTGCTGTTAATGGCGCCTGAAAAAAAGAATTTTCACCGAGAATTGTGTATTCGAAAAGCTTATGATCAGTATATATTTTAAAATTATGCGAATTTTTTTCATTAAAATGAGAAATCAGGGAGGAGTCACCATCTATCCGATAAAGAAGAGTGTATTTTGATGGAATTTTATAAGTAAAACTACATGAATCAAATTCGTTTATATTTTGATTGGGTAATCCTGCCAATATAAGATCATCAGCAGCCAGAGAATAGGTTATCTTGTATTTGCCTGTGTACGGCAGATAAACAATAAATCGTTTTAATCCTGTATAATTGGCATCTGTTTCAGCATCGCTGAAATCACAAACCGGTTCTATTTCCGTATATTTCCCTTTGTGATCGTTAAACCTAAAAACTTTTACTCCGGTAAGATACTGAAGCCGGTTAAAACATATATCCACCCCAGCATTTTCCCTGTAACAATAACAAATCATTGTACATTCAGATTTGATTTTTTCACCATGTTTTTCAGAAAGTATTTTTACATTATTATTAAAAAAAATCTTTTTATAAAAACCCAACTCCTGGGCACAAGCATCAGAACATTGGATAAAACAAATTGGAATATATAATAAACAAGCAATGGGTAAGGGGAGTGAAAAATCCTGAAAAGTCAAAGTCTTCGATCTTTTTTTTATGGTTTGAATGAAATTTATAAGGGATAATATGAACATGATCTTCTCACTGTTTTATAATAATTTATTGAATGAACGAAAGTATGAAAATTTATGAATAAAAGTTTCGACAAAAAAAATACCTGGAAGCTTATAATTATTTTCATTTTTTAGCTTCAGTTATTAGTTTTTTCAGTCAGATCAATTTCACGCAGCTGAGGAATTAATTTAGCCATGCCACCTGTGATAAGCATAGTCATGCCACCACCGAAAATAACCGAAGGCACTAATCCCATTAACTTTGCGGCAAGGCCTGATTCAAATGAACCAATTTCATTGGAAGAACCCACAAATATACTGTTTACCGCAGCCACCCGTCCCCGCATCGAATCCGGTGTCATGATCTGAATAATAGTCGAGCGGATGATGACGCTTACGTTATCAGCCATTCCACTTAAAGTCAGCAGCAGGATCGAGATATAAAAATTTTTTGAAATTGCAAATGCGACAATAAAAAGTCCAAACAAGCCTACAGTTGTCAGGAGGTAAATCCCTGCCTTTCGGAGTGGTGGTCTGTAGGCAAGAATCAATGCCATAATTATTGCGCCAAATGCAGGTGCTGCCCTTAAAAATCCAAGTCCCTGCGGCCCGACAAACAGGATTTCGGAAGCAAACACAGGAAGCATGGCAGCTGCCCCACCAAATAATACCGCAAACATATCCAGCGATAAAGCCCCAAGGATAACTTTGTTACCAAAAACAAACTTTACACCGGTAGAAAGGCTTTGAACAAATGGTTCATCTTTTAAATTATGATTCCGTGGATATTTACCGATTCGCTTAAATAATAAAAAGCTGAAAATGACAAACAATACTACAACGGCATAGGCATATTCCTTACCTGCAAAACCAAATATCATTCCTCCTGCTGCCGGACCTCCAACTGCAGCAATATGCCAGATTGTACTGTTCCATGTTGATGAATTTGCATATAACTTTCGTGGAACCAACTGCGCCATAAGGGATAACTGAGAGGGATAAAAAAAGGCACGCGCTATGCCGGTAAGAAATACAACTACATACAAAGGCTTTGCTCCAAAGATCACCAAGAGGGAGTGATAGCCTAGACTGAAAACAAAGAGCAGGATTGCTCCGGCGAGATAAACCAGCACTGCCAGAGACATCACTCTTTGCCTGTCGTACCGGTCGGCAACATAGCCGGCAAATATTGCCGAAAAGATAAATGGTATAGCTTCGGCAAGGCCGATGAGTCCAAGCGATAAAACATCATGGGTAATTTCATAAACCTGCCAGCCAACAACCACCGATTGCATCTGAACACCAAAAGTCAGGAGGAATCGTGCTATTATAAAACTCCTGAAATCCTTTATCTTCAAAACGGCATAAGCATCATTACTTCCACTTTGTGCAAACATTTACCAATCTTATAATTCGAAAATGACCGGCAAAATTAGAAATTAATGATTTGGCTCCAGGATTTGGGTACATATTCACCATTTTAAATAACTTTGAGGCTTTTAATCATCTTGATGAACAGGATTACCGGATTATTCAATATCAAATATCCTATCATTCAGGCGGGAATGATATGGTGCAGCGGATGGAAGCTGGCATCGGCAGTAAGCAACGCCGGCTGCCTGGGGCTGATCGGTTCAGGTTCGATGTATCCTGAAATTTTACGTGAGCATATCA
This sequence comes from Bacteroidales bacterium, assembly GCA_020052415.1. GTDB lineage: Bacteria > Bacteroidota > Bacteroidia > Bacteroidales > JAADJA01 > JAADJA01. The sequence continues at coordinate 36,305 of JAGVPB010000043.1, forward strand.
TTAAATGTAAAAAAGCCACCGATAAGCCGTTTGGAATTAATGTTCCGTTACTGTATCCGCAAATTGATGATCATATTAAGATCATACTCGATGAAAAAGTGAAAATAGTTTTTACTTCCGCCGGTAATCCAAAAAGATTTACCTCGTTGCTTAAGGACAATGGTGTTACGGTCGTTCATGTAGTAGCCAATTCGAAATTTGCTCTGAAATGCGAAGAAGCAGGTGTTGATGCCGTTGTAGCAGAAGGATTTGAAGCCGGCGGACACAATGGTATTGAAGAAACTACAACTTTTTGTCTGATTCCCAGGGTAAGAGAATCCATTTCACTGCCGTTGATTGCGGCGGGTGGAATAGCTTCGGGCAGAGGGGTACTTGCAGCTTTTGCCCTTGGCGCAGAAGGTGTTCAAATTGGGAGCCGGTTTGCTGCATCTGTAGAATCATCGGCCCATGAAAATTTTAAAAAGGCAATGATCAGTTCTTCAGAAGGCGACACAAAGCTTGTTCTTAAAAAAATTATCCCGGTCAGGATACTGAAAAATAAATTCTATCAGCAGGTACAGGAAGCTGAGGATAGAGGTGCTTCTGCAGACGAACTCAGAGAACTCCTTGGAAGAGCCAGGGCCAAACTTGGAATGTTTGGGGGCGATCTGGATACGGGAGAACTTGAGATAGGTCAGATTGCGGGATTCATAAAAGAAATTAAACCTGCCGCTCAAATCATAGAAGAAATAGTGAATGAATTTGAGCAGGTACGGAAACAATTATCCAATTTTTCGTTTAAGTAAAAAATGATTGTTATTTGAAGATGGTTGATTATTTGGAGGATAATTATCTATTTTTGGAAATTCTGGAATGATTACGTTTTTTACACCACACAAATATTTATTACATGAATTTTGAATTTACCGAAGAACAGATTATGATCAGGCAGGCGGCAAAAGACTTTGCCCAAAGAGACCTTCTTCAGGATGTGATTGAACGCGACACCCAAAGTATTTACCCTGAAAAGCATGTTCAAACCATGAAGGAACTTGGCTTTCTTGGCATGACAATAGATCCTTCGTTAGGTGGTGGTGGAATGGATACAACTGCCTATTTACTTGCAGTTGAAGAGATATCAAAAGTTGATGCCTCATTAAGTGTAATTATGTCGGTACACAATTCGCTTGTATGTTATGGGATTGACAAATTCTGTTCGCCGGAGCAGAAAGAAAAATATCTGCGTCCTTTGGCAAAGGGTGAAAAAATAGGAGCCTTTCTTCTTTCCGAACCTGAGGCCGGATCGGACGCAACTATGCAAAGGACCCTGGCAGAAGACAAAGGCGACTATTATTTAGTCAACGGAACAAAGAACTGGATTACAAGCGCCAAACATGGAGATATTTATATCGTTATCGCCCAAACCCATCCGGAAAAAAGACATCACGGAATTAATGTCTTTATTGTTGAGAGAAAAACAGCGGGAATAAGTTTGGGGCCTCATGAGGATAAAATGGGAATGCGAAGCTCCGACACACATTCGGTAATGTTCACCGATGTTAAAGTTCCAAAGGAGAACCGGATTGGGGAAGATGGATTCGGATTTAAATTTGCAATGCGGGCGCTCGAAGCCGGAAGGATCGGGATTGCTGCTCAGGCAACCGGAATTGCTGCCGGAGCCCTGGAAAGGGCGATTCGTTATGCCAAAGAAAGGAAAGCTTTCGGAACCGAACTTGCCCGGCATCAGGCAATAGCATTTAAATTAGCGGAAATGGCTGTAAAAGTTGAAAATGCAAGAAATCTTTACTTAAAGGCTGCCTGGCTCAAGGATCACGGAAAACCCTTCAGCATTGCCGGTTCCATGGCTAAATTATATGCCGCCGATATGGCAATGGAAGTTACCACTGAGGCAGTTCAGATACATGGTGGTTATGGTTATGTGAAGGAATACCATGTCGAACGCCTGATGCGTGAAGCCAAGCTGACCCAAATTTATGAAGGGACTTCGGAAATACAGAAAATTGTTATTTCAAGAGCTCTTTTGAATGATTTCTAACCATGAGATTTTACCTGGATTAATAACAAAGAGTTTTTATCTTTGCCTTTCGATTTTTTATTTTACAAAAAATATTAAAGATGAAAATATTAATTTGTATCAGCAATGTTCCTGATACCACGACCAAGATCAGGTTTGTGAATAATAATACGGCTTTCGATACTACCGGGGTTCAGTGGATCATCAATCCCTGGGATGAGCTTGCTTTAACACGAGCTTTGGAACTGAAGGAAACCAATTCCGGTATCGTGGAAAAAGTAACTGTAATAAATGTCGGCAGCCAGGTAACAGAACCTACAATAAGGAAAGCTCTTGCCATCGGGGCGGATGATGCAATTCGTGTGAATGCAGAACCAAAGGATGCTTATTATGTGGCATACCAAATAGCAGAAGCTGTTAAGAATGAGGGTTATGATATTATTATTGCCGGGATTGAATCAAGCGATTATAACGGTTCAGGTGTTGGAGGAATGGTCGCAGAATTACTGGGGATTACATCAGTTTCCTCTGTATCAAAGATAGAACTGGAAAACGGCGGTATTGTTTTGCAGAGAGAAATTGACGGGGGATCTGAAGTCATTGAAGTTCAACCTCCTTTTGTGTCAATTATTCAGAAAGGAATTACCAAAGAGCCCCGCATTCCTTCGATGAGGGGGATCATGATGGCAAGGACCAGGCCGTTAAAAGTGTTGGGGCCTTTTACAACCGAAGCCCATACTGAATTTATTGATTATATTTTACCTCCGGCAAAATCAGCCTGTAAATTGATTGACCCGGAGAACATGAAGGAACTGGTTCATTTATTACATACCGAAGCAAAAGTGATTTAATAATTATTGCCATATATTTTACCCAATCATTGGCAACAAAAAAATAAAGGATTATGTCAGTTTTAGTATTTACTGAGAATTGGGATGGAAAATTCAAAAAATTAAGTTTTGAGCTGGTCTCATACAGCTCAGAACTGGCAAAGCTAATGGGTACAATAGTTACCGTAATTTCCATAGGCAATGTTTCTGAAGAAGAAATAAATAAACTTGGAAACTATGGTGCAGCAAAGGTACTCAGGGTAGAAAATGATAAATTAAAATACCTGGTCAATTCTGCTTATGGTTCGGCCATCTTTCAGGCAGCACAAAAAGAGAATGCCGAAGTTGTGGTGTTGAGTAACAATTTTACAGGTAAAGCGCTTGCGCCCAGACTCTCGGTAAAGTTAAATGCAGGGCTGGTTGCCGGGGTAACAGCTCTGCCATCAGGTTTGAGCCCGTTTGTTGTAAAGAAGAAAGCTTTTACAGGCAAGGCCTTTGCTAACGTCAAAATAAATTCACCAAAAAAAGTTCTGACCCTGTCTCAAAACTCTTTTGGGGTAATTGAATCAAAAAGCACCTTTGTTATTGAATCATTTGCGCCGGATTTTTCAGAAAAGGATTTCGGAATGGTTGTTAAAGACAGCACAAAACTGACTGGTAAAGTTTTGCTTACGGATGCTGATATCGTTGTTTCAGGCGGGCGCGGAATGAAAGGCCCTGAAAACTGGGGACCGATTGAAGAGCTGGCCGGATTGCTTGGTGGTGCTACTGCCTGTTCCAGGCCTGTTTCCGACGAAGGCTGGAGGCCTCATACGGAACACACTGGTCAAACCGGAAAAATCATAGCTCCCAACCTGTATATTGCAGCAGGAATTTCCGGAGCTATTCAGCATTTGGCTGGAGTTAACTCGTCAAAATGTATTGTAGCTATTAATAAAGACAAGGATGCCCCGATATTTGAAGCTGCTGATTACGGTGTTGTGGGCGATGTACTCAAAGTACTGCCTGAGCTTGCCAGGGCTGTGAAAGAATTTAAAGCTGAAAATTGATTTTTCGGGGCTTATACTGATTTACTTTTGATTTATCCGATTATAATCCTAACGATTTCGATACCAGTTCAGCAAGGTCGTAGTTTTTTATCTCTTCTTCCTTATTCTTGTATTTGATGCCATCGGTCATCATGACCATGCAAAACGGACAGCCAGTACAAATGATATCTGCTCCGGTGCTGATGGCCTCTTCAGTCCGTTCAATAAATACTTCTTTATCTCCCTTTTCAGCCTCCTTGAACATTTGTCCTCCGCCTGCGCCACAACAAAGGGCAAAGCTTTTGTTTCGCTTCATCTCCACCTTTTCTGACGGAATGGCATCAAGTATATCCCTCGGTGCCTTGTATTCGCCGTTACCTCGTCCAAGATAACAAGGATCGTGGAAAGTGATCTTTCTGTCTTTAAAAATCCCGTCTGTTATGGTGATCTTTTTATCATTAATCATATTCCTGAGAAATTGCGAATGATGAATGACTTCATATTTTCCGCCAAATTCAGGATATTCATTTAAGAGAGTATTATAATCATGGGGACAGCAAGTGATGATCTTTTTTACCTCATAACGGTTCATCACTTCGATATTCATCAGAGCCTGCATCTGGAAAAGCATTTCGTTGCCTGCCCGCCGGGCAACATCCCCGCTGTCTGATTCTTCAGTCCCAAGGACGGCATAATCAGTTTTCAGATAATCCAATATTTTAGCAAATTCACGGGTTACCTTTTTATACCTGTCATCAAAGGCCCCTGCTGATCCCACCCAGAAAAGATATTCAGGTTTTTTACCTGCATTTACCAAATTAGCCATGACCGGTACATTCAGCCCTTCTGCCCAAAGTAATCTGTCCTGTGGCGAAAACTGCCACGGAGCGCCATTATTCTCGATATTGGTAAAAATAGCGTTCAGTTCTCCGGGAGCGGCCGATTGTTCCATGACCAGATATCTCCTCATATCCACAATGATTGATGGATGGTTGATGTTGACAGGACATTCCTGTGCACAGGCATTACAAGTGGTGCATGCCCATAGCTCCTCCGGTGAAATGTAATCCCCGATCAGAGCTTTGTGATCGTCAAATCCTTTACCCACCCGAACTATTCCCGGGCCTTTTTCTTTCATCCGCGCCCGAACATCCATGATGATTTTGCGGGGAGAAAGTTTTTTTCCCGTTATGTTTGCCGGACAAACAGCAGTACATCTTCCGCATTCAGTACAAGTAAGTGAATCCAGGTAATTTTTCCATGTGATATCTTCCACATCTTTTACTCCAAAACGGCTGACCACGGATTCTGCATTTTCTGTCGGGGCGCTGAAGGCTGTATCCAGATTCATCATCAGCTTCACTTCCTTTGTTATTTCAGGCATGTTGTACAAATAACCAAGTGGTTCGAGGCGGGAGAGGAAGACATTCGGAACCGACATAAACACATGAAAATGCTTGGAATAAGGTAAAACATTGGCAAATAAAAATATCAGAAGGATGTGCGACCACCAAAAGATTTCATAAAGATTCAGAAGGACGGGAACACTGAAAAAATGTATGTTGATGAATTCTCTGGTCAGAAACTTGCTTATTGGGTAAACACCGGCAAAATCTGTTTTCTGAGAGTGCAGGATATAATAAACCATATTCATTCCCAGCAGGGAAATCATTAATAAAAATATCAGGGTCAATGCGATGTTGGCATCGAGGTGCGAAACATGTTTCATTTCGATCCCGCTAAAACGTTTCATGTTTGCGAATATTCTTCTTGCTAGAAAAACAAGGATGGCAATTGCAATGATGAATGCAAAAATATCACCCGAAGCCATGACGATGTCGTAAAAGATCCCTGAAAAACGAAGAATCCTGTCGGTATTGAAAAGGCCATCAATAATCATTTCGATGCTTCCTATGAGGATGACACAAAATCCCCAGAAAACCATGGCATGCAAGAAACCAATAAAAGGAAGCCGGAAAATTTTGGTTTGTCCGAAAGCCACCTCCATCATCATTTTAAACCGTTTTCCATAATCTCCGATGGGAAAGGGTTTGGTTATCCTGAACCATGAATATATCCTGAGGATAGTCCAGCCAAAGATGCCCAGAGTAAGGGCCACCGTGATAATAAATACAATCTGCCTGGTCATAATATGTCAATTAAAAACATTACAATTTTATGAAAATTAAAATTAAGAATGGAAATAAATTACTGATGTAACTCATTTCTAAAACGTTAATATTCGTTAAAAACAAAATAATCCTCAATGCCAAAACGTACTTTTGTGAACGTGAACCGAAAAGGTTTTATATTGATCATTGTCGTTATCACACTCGCGTTGATCGGGTTAATGATTATCCAATCCTTTTGGATCAGGAGCGCCATAACTGTAAAGGAAGCCAATTTTGTCCGTGATGTTAATGAGGCTGTTTCATCTGTTGTTTACCGGATCGAGAAAGAAGAGACAGCACACAGGCTCAAGGATCAGATGAATTTTATGCAGCAGCAACAATGGATGGAAACCATAGATTCGTTAAACCTTTTAAAAGCGCAGGAAAACAATTCATTTTTCGAAAGAACCGATGTAAACAGGTTTTTGAGGAAGTCAAAAATCATGCAGGATATCTTTAATAATATGTTTTTTGATTACAGTAATATCCCTGTTGAGAACAGAGTGGATGTCTTTGTTTTGGACTCGATGATTTCGGGAGCACTTAAGGCAAAAGGCATAAATACTCTTTATGAATTTGGCATTTTCAGCCCATCGCGTAACTTCATGCCGGTTCAAAAAACAGGAAAGTATCCCAAAGAATTACTGAATAATGGTTTCAGTTTTACACTTTTCCCATCCGATATGTTTAGCAGTCCGGATTACCTGATGGTTTATTTTCCAAACGAAAAAAGGTTTATTATTACCCAACTCTGGGGGACGTTATCTGTCGCAATTATTTTTATAATTTTGATCATCCTTTCGTTTGCTTATACCGTGATTACTATTTTAAAGCAAAAGAAAATATCGGATATGAAAAACGACTTTATCAACAATATGACGCATGAATTCAAGACACCTGTTTCGACCATATCACTGGCTTGTGAAGCGTTGAGTGATAAGGACGTTATAAAATCGGAGAATTTGTACGAAAGCTATATCAGTGTAATCAGTGAAGAGAACAAGCGCCTGGGAAACATGGCCGAAAGAATACTACAATCAGCCTCGCTTGAAAAAGGCCGGATTTTATTAAAGATTGAAGAACTTGATGTTCATTTGATTATTGCAGAAGCCATCAATAATATTTTGCTTCAGGTTGAGAAAAAAGGCGGTAAAATAAAGACAAGCTTTAATGCCCAATCCCATTATATCATGGCCGATAAAATCCATTTTACCAATGTCGTTTTTAATCTGTTGGACAACGCCAATAAATATACTCCTTCCAATCCTGAAATTGAAATTTCGACTGAAAATTCTTACAGTGGTATCCTGATCTCGGTAAAAGATAACGGACTTGGGATCAGCAAGGCGAACCAGAAAAAAATCTTTGAAAAATTATACCGGGTACCATCAGGGAATATTCACAACGTGAAAGGATTTGGCCTGGGGTTAAGTTATGTAAAAGCTATCGTTGAACAACATGGCGGAAAAATTACCCTTGAAAGCGAACTGAACAAGAGAACTAATTTTATTATATATTTACCAATAAATTCTAAAAGTTGAAATTAGTGATCATGAATTCAGATGGTTCCGTTTATCAATAATTTTACCGGATTGAATTCTAAAAAATATCAAATCCATGGAAGAAGATAAAATTAAAATCCTGCTTGCCGAAGATGATAAAAACCTCGGTTCTGTACTTACTTCTTACCTGAATGCAAAAGGATTTCCGACTACACTTTGTGTCAACGGCCAGGAGGCTTTTGACAAGTATAAAAAGGACAGATTCGATTTTTGTATTATTGATGTAATGATGCCAATAAAGGATGGATATACTTTAACAAAGGAGATCAGGATGATTGACAGCAAAATTCCAATCCTTTTTCTTACAGCGAAATCAATGCAGGAGGACAAAGTGAAAGGGTTCGAGCTGGGTGCCGACGACTACCTCACCAAACCCTTCAGCATGGAAGAGTTGCTCCTGCGCATAAGGGCAATTATCCGAAGGACAACTGAAGCGAAAACGCCAGATCCGAACCGTAACTTTTATGAAATCGGATCATTCCGGTTTGATTATAACCGTCAAATTTTAAAAACTTCAGAAGTTGAATACAAACTAACTTCGAAAGAATCGGAATTGCTCAAAATGCTTTGCGACAATATGAACGACGTTCTCGACCGGAGTGTGGCATTGAAAAAAATATGGCAGGACGACAGCTATTTTAATGCCCGCAGCATGGATGTTTACATTACCAAACTCCGTAAATTTCTTAAGGCAGATCCCGGTATTGAACTGATCAACGTACATGGAGTAGGATTCAAGTTAGTGGTAAATCCCTGACTAAAATTATGGTGTATAACTATTGACCCGAAAGGATAATCTTTACAACGAAAATTTTAGAATTTTCGCCGGATTTCAGTTTTCATTTGACAAATTTTCATAAACTGAAATAAGCTCTGCTTCTCTGGGATCCTGACGAATGATATCCCATAAAAGGTCTGATGAAATTCCCTTGGTAGTATTGGTAAGGACGATCAGAACTTTTTCGTTTTTCATATCACGGATAAAATAGCTACGAAATCCTTTCCACCAGCCAAAGTGATAAACCGTACTGTCCATATCATTTCGTATCCGCCACCCAAATCCATAATTGTCTTTCCTCCTCTTTGAGTCAGGGCTGCCGGGGGTAAAAGCCTCTGAAAGAACTTCAGTGTCGAGCAGGATTCCGTTATCTAAAGCCTGGTTAAATCTGAATAAATCCTCAACGGTTGAATAAACCCCCTTGTCGCCCATGACACCGTTCAAATAATTATCCTGCATTTTTACCAGCCTGCCTCCTCTGGTTTGGTATCCGGGAATCCCGGCAGATACATAAGGAGGAACAAGTGTATCGTCCGACAAATTATAAATAAAAGAATTTACCATCCCGGCCGGATCGAAAATATTTTCTTTAACAAACTCATTAAAAGCTTTGCCTGATATACGTTCAACAACAGATCCCAGAAGCGCATAATTGGTGTTGCTGTATTGAAACCCCTTGTCCGGTTGGAAATAACATTCCGGTTTGTACTTTACGAACAAATCTATCATTTCCTCATTGTTAATGGGTTTTTCAGTACTCCAGTGTTCGTCGGCGAGGTAGATATAGTTAGCCAATCCGGATCGGTGGGTTAGAAGCTGGCGGATTGTAACTCTATTGTTTGGAAATTCAGGAACATACCGGGTAATGGTGTCATCATAGCTGAGTTTACCTTTTTCTTTAAGCAACATGACAGCAGTTGCAGTAAACATTTTAGACACCGAAGCTAGTTGGAACGCCGATGCGGTACTTAGTGGAATTTTTTCACCAATATCGGCATATCCATAAGAGTTCTTAAATATTTCCAGGCCGTGCTCTCCATAGATCACCGTGCCGTTAAAAGCGCCCATCTTATTGTATTTGCTGAATATGCTATCAAGCTCTTTTGATTTTTTTTCAGCATACAGATTATGAATATTATAATAGATGTTTTCTCCGGCCGTAAAAGCCTTTTTTGTCTTGGGTATCATTACGGTTTCCTTACCGGAAATAAAAAGGATGAAGGAAAACAGGAGCAATCCGATTATAATAAAGGTATTTCTTTTTCTCACTATTTTATTGCCAATTAATAACTATTTTTCATTAGAAACGATTTTCAAAAATACATGGCTTTTATAAACAGATATTTTACATTTTCAGTAAAAATTAACAATCCAATGTTAAAAAACCAATTAATCAATCGTTTTACGGTTTGATAAACTATTAGTTCTATCAATCAATATTCCTGTATTTTTAATTCGCCCTTCATCACCAGGAAAGCATTCTCGGCAAGGGCTTCGATGTCATTGATACTCGGATATAGTGCAAAATCAGCTAATTTCCCGACTCTTTTTCTAACATTACTTAAGAACCTCTCGCTGTGAAAAATATTGCCTGTAAGAATAATTGCATCTACCTCTCCCTCAAGTACAGCCCACATTGCTCCTATTTCTTTTGAAACCTGGTAAGCGCAGGCATCAGATATAAAAAGCGCTTTTTCTTCACCCGCTGCCATTAAAGCATTGATTTCATTTAACTCACCGGTGCCCAGGTAAGCCGCATATCCACCTTCCATTGTAAGCATTGTTACCAGCTCACTGTGTTTATATTTGCCGCTAAAAGCCAATGCTAACAAGTCCCCCACAGGTAATGACCCAGTTCGTCTCACTGAAAAAGGCCCGTCGCCATCGTAGGCATTATTCACATCTATTACTCTCCCCTTGCGGTGCGCCGCTACCGAAATTCCCTCCATTCCGACAGTCACCATGATCAGATTTAATTCCTCATATTTTCTGTTCTGCGCTTTGGCATACTTGCGTGCAAAAAATTTCTGATTCAGGGAATGGAAAATGGATTTTCTCTTAATCAGCGGATGTCCCGAAATCCTTGCAATATCATCCATTTCATCTACCGAAACCGGGTCGGCAAGAATAGGAACTGCTTTTATCTTTTGAGCAATTTCGTACGCAATCAAACCTCCAAGGTTGGTATAGAGCAATCCTTCGGTGCCATTTTTCAAATCAAAAAGCATCCGTTCATTGACTTCATAAACGCCAGCATTGGTAGGCTTTATGGAACCACCTCTGCCAACTACGTATTCAATATCGTCTAACTCTGCATCATTATCCTGCAGTTCATTCATGATAACGTCGGTCCTGAACTTAAGCTGGTCAATTACGGTCAGAAATTCATTCAAATCCTGGCTTTTATGTTTGATGTTTTTGAGGAACAACATATTCGTGCCTTTGTACAAAGCAATTTGAGTTGAAACGATCTCGGGATAAATGACCAAAATATCTTTCTCAATCATGTTGTTGTTGTTTTCTTCTAAAAATGGTTTTTTAATTCTTTTGTATATTTTCTGTATTACATGTTTCTCCGGTACTGCCCGCCTACCTCAAATAAGGCATTGGTAATTTGGCCGATTGAAGCATATTTGCTGGTTTCCATCAATGCGGCAAATACGTTCTCATTTTTTGAGGCTGTTGTCCTAAGTCGTTTCAGCCATTCTTCGGATTCACCTTTATATGTTTTATGAAGTTCTTTAAGCATTGAAATCTGGTATTCTTTTTCTTTTTTTGTAGCTCTGATCACTTCCCCCGGCGTAACGGTCGGCGAACCTTTTGAAGATAGAAAAGTATTCACCCCCATGATCGGGAGTTGTCCCGAATGCTTCAATTCCTCGTAGTACAGCGATTCTTCCTGGATCTTGCTTCGCTGGTACATGGTTTCCATAGCGCCCAAAACACCTCCTCTTTCTGTAAGGCGGTCAAATTCGGCAAGTACAGCCTCCTCAACAAGATCCGTAAGTTCTTCTATGATAAATGAACCCTGCAAAGGATTTTGATTTTTGGCAAGTCCAAGCTCGTGATTAATAATCAGTTGTATCGCCATTGCCCTGCGAACCGATTCTTCGGTGGGGGTTGTAATTGCCTCGTCATAAGCATTGGTGTGAAGGGAATTGCAGTTATCATAAATAGCATAAAGAGCCTGAAGTGTTGTGCGGATATCGTTGAAATCAATTTCCTGGGCATGCAGTGATCTTCCGGAAGTCTGAATATGATATTTTAATTTCTGTGATCTGTCGTTAGCTCCATACTTTAGCTTCATCGCTTTCGCCCAAATGAGCCGGGCTACCCTTCCCATGACTGAATACTCAGGGTCCAATCCGTTGGAAAAGAAAAATGATAAGTTCGGGGCAAAGGAGTCAATTTTCATTCCTCTCGAAAGGTAATATTCAATGTAAGTAAAACCGTTGGCAAGTGTAAATGTCAATTGGGATATCGGATTAGCGCCTGCCTCTGCAATATGATATCCCGAAATGGAAACGGAATAGAAATTCCTGACTTTATTATCTGTAAAATATTGCTGAATATCGCCCATCAGCTTAAGCGAAAAATCGGTTGAAAAAATACAGGTGTTCTGAGCCTGGTCTTCCTTCAATATATCAGCCTGAACAGTTCCCCTTACCCTGCATAATGTATCTGCTTTTATTTTTTCATATACTTCTTCAGGCAAGACCTTATCACCGGTAATTCCCAGCAGCATCAGCCCCAGCCCGTCATTCCCTTTAGGTAAATCTCCCTGATAATGAGGACGTTTAGTTCCGCGTTTTTGATAGAAATCGCTGATCTTCTTTTCTGTTTCTGCCTCAAGCCCGTGTTTTTTGATATACACTTCGCATTGCTGGTCAATGGCGGCATTCATAAAATATCCGACCATCATGGGAGCCGGGCCGTTAATGGTCATTGAAACAGAAGTCTTCGGATCGGTGAGGTTGAATCCGGAGTAAAGTTTTTTGGCGTCGTCAAGACAGGCAATGGAAACTCCCGAGTTGCCGATTTTACCATAAATATCAGGCCTGCGGTCAGGATCTTCGCCATAAAGTGTTACGGAATCGAAAGCAGTTGATAGTCTTCTTGCCGGCATTCCTAAAGAAACATAATGGAAGCGTTTGTTGGTCCGTTCGGGTCCTCCTTCACCCGCAAACATCCGGGTTGGATCCTCTTCTTCACGTTTAAATGGAAAAACTCCGGCAGCATAAGGAAATTCCCCCGGAACATTTTCCCGTAAATTCCACTTCAAAATATCTCCCCATCCTTTGAACCTCGGAAGTGAAATTTTTGGAATACTCAGATGTGAAAGTGATTCTGTGTGTGTCAAAAGTCTTAGCTCTTTATCCCTGACCTTGTAAATGAAATATTTCGATTTGTATGACTGTACCTTCTCTTCCCATTTTTCAATGACTTCACGGTTGTAACCATCAAGTTCAATCTCAACTTTTTTAATCTGCTCCTGCAGTGATTTTATAACCGCTTCAGGCGCACTTCCGTTTTCTTTTATGGATTCAATTGTTTCGTGGATTGCATAAAGCCGTTGAGCTATGTGAGCCTGGTCTTCAGTCCACTTGTTGTATTTTCTTACGGTTTCCGAAATTTCAGAAAGATAACGGGTACGGTGTGTCGGAATAATATAGATTTTTTCATGAGTTTCATCGGGTTTTGAAAATCCCGGTTTATACATAACTTCAGTCTTTTCAGCAATTTTTTCAATGATTGCTTCGAAAAGCTGGTTTACACCAGGATCGTTGAACTGCGATGCTGTTGTTCCATAAACCGGCATTTCATCCGGTTTCTTATCCCAAAGCTGGTGGTTTCGCTGGTATTGTTTCTTTACATCGCGAATGGCATCGAGAGCGCCTCTTTTATCAAATTTGTTCAGTGCAATGATGTCGGCAAAATCGAGCATGTCTATTTTTTCAAGTTGAGTTGCAGCGCCATACTCCGGGGTCATTACGTACAACGACACATCACTGTGATCAATGATCTCCGTATCCGATTGGCCAATACCGGAGGTTTCAAGAATGATCAGGTCAAAACCGGCTGCTTGAGCTATGGATTCAGCATCCCTCACATATTTCGACATCGCAAGATTTGATTGCCGTGTGGCAAGTGAACGCATGAATACACGCGGATTATTGATGGAATTCATCCTGATCCTGTCGCCTAATAAAGCGCCTCCTGTTTTTCGTTTCGAAGGATCAACCGAAATAATTGCAACTGTTTTATCCGGAAATTCTGCCAAAAACCTCCTGACAATTTCATCTACCAGTGACGACTTGCCTGCGCCGCCTGTTCCTGTTATTCCAAGCACAGGCGCCTTCCTGCCTTTGGATTTCAGTTGGGTTATCAGGTTTGTTGCTTTTTCAGGATAATTCTCACAGGTCGAAATTAACCTTGCAATGGCATTGATGTCTTTCTTTTCTATATCTTCCGTTGTAATACTGTTGCTTTTCCCGGTAGGAAAATCCGATTTTTGGACGAGGTCATTGATCATGCCCTGCAGTCCCATTTCCCTGCCATCATCAGGGGAATAAATGCGTACGATACCATAGTCATGAAGCTCTTTCTGTTCATCAGGCAGGATCACTCCTCCACCTCCTCCGAATATTTTAATGTGGCTGCAACCTTTTTCCTGAAGCAGGTCGTACATATACTTAAAAAACTCAATGTGGCCACCCTGGTATGAAGTGATTGCGATAGATTGTGCATCTTCCTGCTGGGCGCAATCCACAATTTCCTGAACAGACCGGTTGTGGCCGAGATGGATCACCTCAACCCCCGTTGCCTGGATAATTCGGCGCATGATGTTTATAGCAGCATCGTGCCCGTCGAATAATGATGCGGCAGTAACAATCCGTATATGATTTTTCGGCTTATACGCTTCAATTTTTTGCATACTGACTATTCTTTGACAATCTAAAGGATTGCAAATTTAAAGAAAGTTTAATTGCTCCTGAAAATTATCTGATTGGATTAAATTATGCAATTTTGCAAATAATTTAAAGTGAAAATCATGAACATTAAAGTTAACATTCAGCATACGGGTAATTTTCTGGCGGTAGATGAAATACATTCCTATCAGCATGATATTGACAGGCATTATTATTCGATCCTGAAAAAGACCGGAAAGGGTAACGATTTTTTAGGGTGGGTTGATCTTCCGTCAGAAATTGATGAGGCAATCATTAGCTCAATCGAACATCTCGCTGAAAAGATCAGGAAAAAAGCTGAAATCTTCGTGGTGATTGGTATTGGCGGTTCCTACCTCGGAGCAAGGGCTGTCATCGAAGCGCTAAGCCACAATTTTCAATTCCTTAAAAAAGATAATAAAAATCCGTTAGTCATTTTTGCAGGTCAGAACCTCGGTGAAGATTATCTTGCCGATCTGCTCGAAATCCTCGACCATAAGGATTACGCGATTACCGTTATTTCAAAGTCCGGAACTACGACCGAGCCTGCTGTTGCATTCAGGATTTTGAAAAACCATATTGAAAAAAAATATGGGAAACAGGAAGCAGGGGAGAGGATCATTGCTATTACAGACAAAGGAAGAGGGGCCTTGAAAAAACTGGCTACGGAAGAAGGCTATCAAACCTTTATAGTACCTGACGATATTGGCGGCAGGTATTCGGTTTTAACTCCTGTGGGCTTACTGCCGATTGCTGTTGCAGGATTTAACTTAAAGAAACTCATCAAGGGCGCCAGAGATATGCAGGAACTGAATCTGCAAACTTCTTCCATCGAAAAAAATCCGATGACGCTTTATGCTGCAGTGAGGAATGCGCTCTATAAAAATGGAAAGCTTGTGGAAATCCTTGTCAATTATCAACCCAACCTGTACTTCTTTACTGAGTGGTGGAAGCAACTTTATGGCGAAAGTGAAGGCAAGGAGGGCAGGGGAATTTTCCCGGCAGGCGTTAATTTCACTTCCGACCTTCATTCCATGGGACAGTACATTCAGGAAGGGCAGCGGATACTATTCGAAACCGTTTTATCCATCGAAAAACCGAATAAAAATCTTGCTGTACCTACCGATAAAAATGATCCGGATGGCTTGAATTATATTGCAGGCAAAAAGCTTCACGAAGTAAACAACATGGCTGAAATCGCTACTGCACTCGCTCATGTTGATGGCGGTGTTCCCAACATCCGGATTCAGGTTCCGCAGGTAAACGAATATTATCTTGGCCAGCTTATTTACTTCTTCGAAATGGCCTGTGCCATCAGCGGATATATCCTCAAGGTAAATCCTTTTGACCAGCCTGGCGTGGAAGCATATAAAAACAACATGTTCGCCTTGCTTGGTAAACCGGGATTTGAAAAGGAAACGGAGAAAATCAGGAAACTGATATAGTTACCGACACTCATAAAAAAACCCCCGCTTCATCTTTCAGAAACTGGGGTTATGGTGGTTAAATTTCTATTATTTCAATTCAAAGCTCGTTTGTCCGATCTCAAATCCATCAGCATAAATAAAAACATTATACACCCCAACCATTGCCGGGTCTTCCTTCGTTTTTTTCGTCCAGTACATGCAGGTATAAGTATCCTTGTTCTTATATTCCAATTCCTGTTTAATGGTGTATTCCATCATTTCTCCCCCGTACTCAAATGTATAATCCCCTCCCGCTTTTTGCACAACCACAACTCCGTCAGGTCTTAGTACGCGTATGTAAACTGTTTTTATGCCGGGCTCTACCAGTTTATTTTCACCAAGCACAAAGCAAACTTTTACCCTTTCAATTTTGCCCGCCTTATCGGTTTCTTTTTCCTTGCCGCTTCCTGTAAACCGCACACCTCCTGATGCAATACTGTAAGCCTTTAAAACTTTGGCCTGCGACACTTTCTCAACCAGCTTTTCTTTTTCCTTGCTTAATTCACGCGTTCTGTCCTGCTCTTTCGAATATTGCTGCCTTATTTTTTCATTTTCTTCTTTAAGCTCACGGTTCACAGTAAACAGTGAATCAAGCTGATGAACGTACCCCTGTGAAATTTTACGCAGCAACTCCAGCTTTTTATTTACCTTTCCATATTCCCATTTGTAATTAAGCAGGTCCTGAATTTCTTTGGCGTTGGCCAATATAATGCTGTCCTTTACAGCAAGAGAATCTGCAAGGGCGCCATACTCAATTTTAATGCTGTCGTGCTTCATCATCAGGTCGTTCAGTTCGTTTTGCAGCTCGAGCCTGAGTTCTTCCTTTTCATTGATTATCGAAAGATACTTTTCCTTCATCGGTACAAACCAGATAAGGATCGCTGCAATAACAACGATGAGAAGAACAATAACAATGATCCATTTGGCTGAACCCGGATTTTTATCAGGTTTCAACGCGCCGTTTGGGTTGGTTGACGACTGTGTCATTTCTATTTATATTAGTTGGTTGATAAATATACTTTGCAAATGTAATTTTAAAAAATTTTATACGATTACGATTTCCAAAATTAAACGGCAATAAATATATGAATTTTATCCAAATCAAAATTCAACATCCTTTTAAATGCAAAAGGGAGCCAAAAGCTCCCAATCGTAATGATTTAATTTTAAACGATTTTGTTAATTTAGCAACCACACTCATTTCCCAAATCCCTTCACTCAACTCCACGCTCCCTGCCCCATGCTCCCTGCTCCCCGCTAATGTCCTCCACCCGCCGGCATTTTAAAATGATCGCCGGTCTCTTCAGCTATTATCC
Organism: Bacteroidales bacterium; assembly: GCA_020052415.1. Taxonomy (GTDB): domain Bacteria; phylum Bacteroidota; class Bacteroidia; order Bacteroidales; family JAADJA01; genus JAADJA01. Next base: position 53,418 of record JAGVPB010000043.1, read on the forward strand.
GGTACCATTCCTCGCCATAACCCGGTTGGCTGACCGTTGGCACATGATATTTATATCCTTCCGGAACATCAACTTTAGTTTTAATATTTCCATCCATGTATTTGGTAAACAGGTAAACATATAAACCCGACCATGTTTTTACAGTCTCATTTCCGGTTTTCACAGAATAATCCGTCAATAAAGAAATGGCAGCAGTTTTATCCGTATTAAATAAAGCAAGCGCTTTGACATCAATATCTTTGGTTTCATTAATGAACTTTTCCTCCAGTCTTGTTTGTTCGGCCCTGATTTCAGGGTGGATCACATTATAGCGGGTATATGCAAAGTTCGAGACCAAATTGAAGACCCAGAATCCGGCGTTAAATGAAAATTCCATCATGCTGCCGTTGCCTGTTGCAAAAGCCTCGGGAACTTTGGTAATTGAGCTGTACATAGGATTGAAAACCGTGCTTGCGGCATCATCCACGCCAAACCAAAAAATACCGCCTATTTCATCAGGAAGCCATGAACGGGATTGTGTCACAAAGACAAATCCGGTTTGCTGGGTGGCTGTAGCTCTTTCGTTACAATATTCTGCGCCATCTACTTTCCAGGTGAGCGGTCTCCACCGGTAAGGATTTCCGTAAGAACCGGCTCCCAGGTCCCTCGTCATATCAAGAGGCGTTCCCTCAAGGTGATCTCTCATAAAATCCATTACATCTTCTACGGCGATTTTCCGGTCGGGCTTTATCCATAAAGGCATCCTGTTCTTCAGGTCATGCCCTGCAGCATAATCAAAATAGGTATCCATGCCTTCTTTTACACTTCTGAAAAAAGACCATACCCTGACCTCACAAAACCTTGCTCCGCCAAAAGTAACCGGGGCATAGGTATCCGAAAAGCTGAATTCCTGATCTTTTCCATTAAAATAACCCTTTTCGCGTGCAAAAGAAATAACATCGTCAGCATAAAAACATTCCACCTCCGGATTCAAAATTTTATCCCTTTGACTGAACGTCAGGGATTTTTTTCCATCAGCCAAAGGAAAAGTCATAATGCGGGCCTGGTTGGCATGGGCACAAACATAACCGTCGGGAACTTTTAAAGCTACCCATACGGCCCCCTTTTTCCCTTCTCCTTTTCCAATCATCTCAAAAATCCATACTTCATTTGCATCAGAAACCGAGAACGATTCCCCCGAACTGGCATAGCCGTATTCGTTTACAAGTTCTGCCATCACTTTTATCGCTTCCCTTGCTGATTTCGACCGCTGAAGGGCAATATACATAAGGCTTCCATAATCCACAACAGCCCCGGCCTGTGTTCCGAGCTCTTCCCTGCCTCCGTAAGTGGTTTCACCAATGCCTACCTGGTGTTCATTCATATTTCCAACCACATTGTAGGTTTGTTTCACCTGTTTTATCCGGCCCAGGAATTTTCCGGTATCCCATTCATAAACATCAAGCATAGCGCCATCAGGGTAGGTTGCAGCAGGCCAGTGGTAAAGTTCCCCATACAGCACATGAGAATCCGCAGCATAACTGATAAAGGTTGAGCCATCAACGGACGCACCTTTTGTTACTAAAAAATTGGTACAGGCAAAAGATTGGATTTGCAAGCCTGCAAAAATGAAAATTGTAAAAATTAAATATCGTCTTTTCATACTGATTAAATTTGTATTTATTAAATCCGCTTAAAATTATCCTTTAAGACAACGGTAAAAATATAAAAGTTGGTAATACTAAAAGAGATTGAATTAAAACCCGATGTTGAACCCGGCGGAAACAATATTGTTCATACCTCTGAAAAATTCGGGAGTATATCTATTAACCTGTTCTTCGTCACCTGTAATATTACTGTTAATAAATTCAAAAAACAGGTAAGAATTGCTGATAAACTCATAAGTTGCCTTAATTGAGATGGTTTGATTTTGCCAGGTTACCCTTTCCATAAAAGGATGTGTATCCACGGTTTGATCAAGAGTATAATCATAATCCGGCCCATGCTGGGCAAGCAGATAGTACGCCTTTAAATGCAGGCCGCGGAGCAATTTATATTGCAGGCAGATATAATATTCCTGTGAATTATCCCTAAGGTAAAATCCATTGTTGTAATTGTTTGATGCGTAAGTTAAAGTCGGAACCCTGTGCTGGTAAGTTATCGGTGTTGACATTGTATATTCGCCCGTAACTGAAAGATTTTCAATTAACAGGTTGCTGATTTTCATCCCCAATTTTGCACTCCAGAAATTATGAAGGGAATCATTGGTAATTCGTTCAACCTTAAGTTCATCAATATAGAAAGTGCCATATAAATGAAGGTGTTTTATCTGCCTGGAGCTTACATCGAAAAACATTTGTGAATTCTGGTTGTCAATGCCATTATTTAATGTATGGTCAACCGATTTATAAAATAATATGGGAATAAGGTAGGCGGGTTGAACACTCATGTCGCTGTAAACAATTGAGTTCCCGAATGAAATGTCCAGTCTTTTCCAGGGATTGAATGTAAACATGTTGGCAGCAATATATTTAGGACGGTAAACTTCACGTGCCGGATTAGTTGAATAATATGAACGGCTGCTATCCACCTCCATCGAAACCAGCCAGCCGTGATAATAATTCAGTTCGAACCATTTCACCGGCTTAACTCTGAACTTAATCTGAGAAATGGATGGCGCCCTGTCGGTAAAAATAATTGCTCCGTGATTCCCATTTCCCCAGGTAAGATGATCTTTAACAATTCCAATTGATCCCCAATCCCAGGAATAGGTAATCCCACCCCGCATCTCACTGTAATCTCCACCTCCGCCCTTGGTGGGCTTATATGCTCCCCCCTCCCTTTGGGTAAAATAATCGGGATTTGAGATCATTTTGGATTCTGTATTATCCCTGAGGCTTGCATAAAATCCCCAGTGCTTTCCCATATAAGCAAATCCTTCAGCCCCGCCCCAGCGGTGGAATACATAACCTTTTTCGCTGAAAAAATAATTGATCCCCCAAATGGGTTTTATCGAAAAAGTAAACAATTTGTCTTTGTAAAAAAGGCCTAAAGGGTTGATGGATGTTGCAAGGTTCTTCTTTTTTTTGAAAATGTTTAATTTTTTATAATCAGGTAACGAATCCACTTCAAGCTTATATTCAAGCAAATAAAAACCAAGATCCTTTATTTGCCGGCCATTCAAATTTTCTGAAACAGCTTTGGCCTCCAAAAGTTTGCCGGCTATAAAGTTCCTGCTGTAGGGTTTGATAACGGAATTGATTTCAATGATTTTGTTTGTAGCCAGTTCATCAATAAAACCATAAATGCCTTCGCTTGTAACATGCTGATAAACCTCCTGAGCCTGTACTAAAGAAATCGGAACAACAATAGAAATGATTAGTGAAAAAAGGATATGTTTGTTTTGCATCATCAATATTAATTTTAAAGGTATCAGTTACTTCGCGCCCGTCTGAAAACAATATTCCAGGTCGCATGGAAAAAATATTTGACATCAGTCCATACAGGATTCCGGAGGTAGGCATCAAGATACCTGTTTTCTGAATCCATAATTTCCTCTAAGGTTTTAGGCATATCGGCATAAAAAGGAGGGATAAGCCCGGGCTTGATCTTTAATCTTTTCTCCTTTAATTCTTCAGTATAAAGATTAAAATATTGCCTGCTCAAAGGCCTGACGCCCACCAGTTTCATATCACCCCGAAGCAGGTTGAATATCATCGGCAGTTCATCAATCCAGAATTTCCGCATAAATCTGCCCATTGCCGTTACCCTGAAATCGTTTTTGAACTTTCCCCCGTCCTGCAACTGATTTCGCTGATAAATATATTCCTGCAGGTACTCCGAATAAGCATGCATGGTTCTCATTTTATAAACCCCGATCACCCTGCCGTTTTTCCCGTACCTTTGAAGGCGAACAAAAGGCCCGTAGGTTGGCTTGCCATCAAAAGCAGGTTCTTTAACCTTACGGGCAACAAAGTAAAAATTCCCCTCAATAAATTTTTCTTCGAGGCATTCAAAGCCACAGGAGTATAAACGGCCCAATGTTTCAGCTCTCGAAATAACCCTGTTTCTTCCAAGTGTCACATAAAAGTAGAATTTTTTTGTTATAAGCAGTTTCGGGAATACCCTGGTAAACAGAAAATCAAAGAAATAATAAATGTGGTTAAAACCAGGAGGGTATTCACTCAGAATCCGTTTTTTACGTAACTGGTAAGTTTCTGCACTGTTGATATAAATCCCACCGAAAGGAAGCCGGTGGTTTACCGATTCGAAAAATTTGTTGATCCATCTGAAGTCATTGACCCTGTGCAAATTAGTTATACTATTAAACGATCCTGCAGGCAATTTATCAATGTTGAACTGTGTGGTGGTCGAAACCAATAAATTTTGCGGATTACCCACATCAATAAACCTTGAGATAAAATTATAAACGTTAATGCTGGTTTCGTCAATAATGATATTTTTAATTTGCTCTCTAGTCTGAACATATTTCGCTTTTTCCTGCTCATCAAGGATAACTGACTTATCTGCAGGGAAGAGCTCAGGTTTAGAAATTTTAGTCTCATCAAATTCCGGAACAGTAACCGGTTTCAGGTATGAAAAGTAGAAATAGGCAAGGAAAATTTCCCACAGGGTTGATAAGAGTATGGTGCCGAAAACGATTAACCTCGAATAATAAAACATCCCGAAGGAATATATCAGGGTAGTGATAACCGCAAGGATGGTAAGGTTGGCTATGATAACTGGAACGACGGCATCTTTTGATTTTTTAGCTTTATAAACATCATATTTTGACAGGAATATTGAAACTACCATCCAGACGAGGCTGAAAAAAAGAAAGGGCAGGAAATAGTTTGGAAGATAAATTCTTACCGTTGCCGGCTTAATCCATGCAAAGAATAAAAATGAAAGGAAAATGATGATAAAGTCAATTAATAGAAGGATGATCCTCCTTTTAAAAACCCTTTTTTGACCGGAGCTGTTGTTATCCATTCTGTTTTGCAGGAATTGTAAAATTATTCAAAAAAGAGATATCCAATATTAAACATTACTGTTCTGTTTGTCTTTCAAAAATCTTTTTTGATTTATAAAAAATAAGTTAAGAGACTGTTTAAAAATGAAAAATTATGTTTGCATCTGGAAAATAAATTTTTCCCATTGACGAGTAAAAACCATACTATTTAAAAATTTAAACAGTCTCTAAATCTTTTTAAGCAGAGAAAGAATATTAAACCCTACCTCCGTAATGACATATACAAATTTATTATTAATCCTTCCAAACCTGCCATAGTTTACCAAATCTCCGCCAAATTTGGCCTTAAACTCACGTACACCATAGTCTCTGTTTGGAACGCCAACCCCCATAAAATCAAAAGTTAGGATGTTGTTTTTTAAGGCATAGTCAATGGCAGCCCATGTTGCCAGAACGCTCGGATAGAGATTTTTAAATTCTTCATCCAAACCGCAAACGTACCATTCATAGATTGACTTATTGTTAAATACAGGCGATAGAATACCTCCAATGACCCTGTCATTGTACTTGACCAACCGGATAATGCCGAGTTTTCCGGTTTTTGATTGCTCATAAAAATTCTCAAAAAAGTTCCAACCGGGGAGGGGCTTTTTAACTTTATATTTATATAAATAAACCAGAATTTCATAAAACTCCTTCACTTCCTTAACCGATTCAGGTTCGGCAATAACAGCTCCCGCTTTCAGACCCTTTTTTATTTGCCTGAGCTTGCTGCTGCTGATCCGTTGTTTAACAACTTCTTCTGAAGAAGTATCAACCAGATAGTTCAGTCGCTCAAGATACCTGAACCCGTTTTGCAAAAAAACTTTTTTACTGTCATGAACATCCGTAAAGTTCCTGAATTGAATAAAAACAGACTTGTTTTTCACCCTGAAAATCAATTCCTTTAATAGTTCATCAAGAACCTGATCGGTTTCTTTTAGTTCAATATCTATCAAAGGCCCGCCATAAACGACCGTTCGTGCGGAAAAATATCCCATAAAGTTTGAATATTCCCTGATAATAACTGCAAGCAACAATCCTGTGACTTTACCATCTTCCATTGTCATAACAGGAACCGGATCGAATTTTCGGGAGTTCTTAAACAATTGGAACATTTCCACCGATTGAAATACTGTTCCTTTAGGATGATTATTGACAAAATCATTCCATCGTTCAAAGTCAATCTTTTTATAATCTGAAATAATCCGGGTTTGCATCAGGTTTATTTTTTTAGTTTTAAACGCACCAAAGTTAAAACTAATATTCCAAGCGTCACTCCAAGTGCATTTGCCAGCAGGTCATTGATATTGAAGGCTCTGTATGGCAGGAAATATTGAACCCATTCAGTAACTGCTGCAAAAAGTAAAAGAGCCATAATCCAGCCAAACGCTTTTACTGTCCAGGTCGAAATGATTTCTTTATCAATCCAGGTAAAAGCAACCAAAGGTATATAAACCAAACAATGCAAAAGGTAATCCAGGCGGATAGATACTAAAAATATGTGATTGATTGATGATCCACTGTTGATAGGTAATACTGACATCAGAATCAGAAATACCGTATAGAGATAAAACAATTTCCATCGTAAAACAATCTGCTGTAAAAAAGATAACATAATTCTATTTGAAATTATATTGAAAATCCGGATTGGTTTTCATGATCCTGACACTTTCCGGATAATTTTCGACAAACCAAACCAGGAAAGCAGTTACGTCTATCTTTTCACTTAGCATTTTTTGCCGGCGTTTTTGCCATTCAGCTTTCAGGTCGGGCATTGCAAGGAGTTCATCAATTTTCGAAAGCATTTTTTTAAAATCTTCCGGTAGAAATGAATAGCATAGCCCATACTTCTTCTCAAGTTCGTTCGGCACAGATAACCGGCCTGCAAATGTATTGCATTTTAAAGCAGGTGTTCCCAAAACAGCCGCTTCAGAGGTCATGGTCTGGCTTTCGCCAACATATAATTTAGCAAAAGCAAGGATAGAATGCATTACTTCAGGACGATCAGGAATACGATAAGAAATAAATTCCGGAGCTATCTGTGATTCCGTTGAAATAAAAACCCTACCTTTTTTTTCGAGTTTTCTTACAAGTTCCTTTTTTTGTTCATACGACATTCCCTTTTGGCCAATATCATGATGGGCCATGAAGGAATTAAACCTGACAATAAAATATATAGCATCTGTGTTCAGTCCAAGCAAATCAAAAACAGTGGGATCCGGTTTGAACTGGTTGGGATGCAGGTAAGCCAGTTCATGAAATCCATTGTAAACTATATGGTCTCCTCCCCTCTTTTCGTATTCAAGACTTGAAGGCGTCAGGATATTTGAAGCTTTATTCGCAAAACGTGCAAAAACCGGTGTGACTGTCATATCATCATCGTCGAGCCCAATTGCTTTCATTTTGGTAAATTTCGAGACCAATGGCAGGTTCATAGAAACACCCAGTCCCAGCTCAGGTTTGATATTTCTGACAATCCGAATGGTCTTTATCAAGAAGAACAATTGGTAAAAATATTTTAGAAATAAACCCTTTCCCTTCGAACCCATTTTGGTATATCTTAAGCTATAAAAGCTGGCTAAATGCTCAATTACGGGCTCCGATTTAATTAGAAAATCTGATCGTATGCCTTTAATTTCCAGTTCTCCGGCCAGGTTCCTGAACAGGTGGATATGGCCGGGGTGGTTGATTTCGAAAAGAAGAGTCAATTTCTTTTTATATTAAAATTATGCAAACACGCATTTTCTAATGCTTTATGGCAACATAGCCTCGTATTTAAGAATGATCTAAAAATTAATTCCCTTTATTTCGTCAGTACTATTCCAGGGATAAATTTCAGCGCCATTGCTTCTTTTTTGATATGTTGAACCTGCATAGACAATTTCACTAATTCCGCCTCAGCATTTCTTTTTATCATTGCACAAATTTACAACTTTGGAATCAGATTCCATAATTGTAAAACTTAAAATGTTAAAAATAAATATATGCCATTGACCAGCCTGCGTCTGGCAGGTTCACAGATTAAAAATTAACAGACGTGCTACCGGTCTGTCAATAAATTTTCACAAAATGAACAACCATTGGTTGTTTAAAATCTGTGAATCTGTGGCTACTAAAGATAAAATAGTGGATGAGTGGTAACATCAATTTAATAATCCAACAATTCTTTAACAATCCGTTCTGCCGTTTTTCCATCCCACAATTCCGGCCTTACCGGATTTCGTTTCATCATTAGGGAATGGTGGTATTCGTTTCTCAGTTTTTCAATGTCATTTCCTACGAGCACACTTGCTCCGCCATGCTTGCGCAGGGTAACAGGTCTCTCTGTGTTCCAGCGTAGCGTAAGGCACGGTGTTCCCAATATTGTGCACTCTTCCTGAAGACCTCCGCTATCAGTCAATAATACCCGGGCTCCCATATTTAATCGCAACATTTCAAGATATCCCACCGGATGAAGCAAGATCATCCTATCTGATTCTTTCAGAATATCCCATAGACCAAACAATTCAAGCTGCTTCAAAGCACGGGGATGGATCGGCCAGATCACCGGCATATCTCTGCTTACTTCTTCGGTCAGGAAATCCGTGATTGGTCCGAATATTTCCTTTTGATCAACATTCGAAGGACGATGCAATGTAACAACGGCATAATTATTCTCCTCCGGAACCTTAAATGGCCGTTCAAAAAGAAGATTGTTTCCAATGATCCCGTAAATATCAAGCGCCTCTGCTTTACGACGGTTAGCTTCCAGGGTATCAATCATAATATTTCCGACAAACTTTATCCTATCCTCCGATACTCCTTCTTTACGAAGGTTATCACCTGAAATGTGATCGGGCGTGAATAACAAATCCGAGAGCCGGTCGGTTACCAGCCGGTTGATTTCTTCAGGCATATTCAGGTCCCCTGAGCGTAAGCCTGCCTCAATGTGTGCGCATTTTATATGCTCCTTTTTAGCAGTAACGGATCCAGCAAGAGTCGCATTTACATCTCCCACTACCACTACCCAATCGGGTTTTTCTTTTTGCAATACTTTTTCAAAAGCGATCATGGTGTTACCCACCTGTTCAGCATGTGTTCCCGAACCAATACCAAGATTAATATCCGCCTCCGGTATTCCTAATTCCTCAAAAAATGTTTGTGAAAGGCGATTATCATAGTGCTGACCGGTGTGAACGAGTAAGTGTTTGATGGGTTCAATGTTCGAAGTTCGATGTTCGAAGTTTCTCGATTGCAATTGTGAATTGAATGCAACAATTGCTTTGATAAATGGGGCGATTTTCATAAAATTAGGTCTGGCACCTACGAGGGAAATAATTTTCATTAATAAAGTAAATTTAAAAAGACTTGGGGTGTCTTCTTTTTCTAAAAGCTTCGGAAATATTTGCCGGAACAGATCGCGAGCTTCTTCTTATACCGCTTGCACATTCAATATAGTCCAATTTCGTCTACGC
>JAGVPB010000078.1 GCA_020052415.1 Bacteroidales bacterium
CCCTCCAATCCCGTCAGGCTGGTCAGGGCAGTGTTATCATAAATATTTAGATAATCCCCAATAGAAGTCACTCCCTCCAACCCCGTCAGGCTGGTCAGGGCAGTGTTATCATTAATATTTAGATAACCCCCGATAGAAGTCACGTTATCCAGCCCTGTTAAGCTGGTAAGGGAATCATTACTGGAAATCCCAAGTCCTCCTGCGGAAGTCAAACCTTCCAACTCCGCCAGGCTTGTAAGGGAATTGTTACATACCACATTCAGTGCTCCTCCGATTGATATAAGATTATTAAGGCCTTCCAGCGAAGTCAACAAGGGATTTCCATGACAATTCGGCCACGACCAAGACCATCTGCCGATTTGTAAATCTCCCGCGATGGAAATCACATTATCCAAACCCGTCAGGCTGGTCAGGGAAAAGTTTCTTTCAATATCAAGGGTTCCCCCAATGAAGGTCAAGCCCTCCAGCCCAGTTAAACTGGTCAGGGAATCGTTGCTAAGAACAGAAAGTCCTCCCCCAATGGAAGTCAGAACACTCAAACCATTAAGGTTGGTAATATTGCTTCCACTTATGGTCACAGACCCCTCAATCTCCGTACATCCAGGATAATTGGTTTGAAAATTATCGATCTGGACCTGTGTGCTGAAGGTTATTCCTTCGGGTAGGCAGCCCTGGGCTGTTGCCATTGCGTAACTCATGGTTACTGCTGCGATAAGTAAAATTAATTTTTTCATAATGTTTTTGTTTTTGAGGCCCGTCATTGCGAGGATCCGCCAGTCGGCGGAGACGAAGCAATCTGCAAAACTGACTTGTACTCTTATTTGGCAGATTGCTTCGCTCCTGCGCTCTATCCATCCCTAAAGCTCGCAATGACGTTCATTATTTAACTTTTATAATTTTCTTTGTTATCGTTTCATTTCCAATTTGAAGCCGGCAGAAATACACACCTGCCGGAATTTCCCTTAAATCCATAAAAAATTCCTTTACCCCTGATGCAAGATTATTAAATTCCCAGCTTTTCTGGCTAATGCCAGTGAGGTTGTAAAGGCAGACATGAATGGGTTCGGAGTTTGAAACATTCAAACTTAAAACAGCATGTTCACTGACCGGGTTGGGGGAAATGCTTATTTCGATTTCGTTGTAATTATCCTTTACTGAAGTTAAGCACGCATCCTCCACCTCCTCCGGACTGTTGCAACCGGAGGCGTTATCATGAATTTCAATTTCTCCACCCGGATCAGCCAAGTATGTGCAAATACTTTGCACGTCACAATTTGAGAGCATTTCATTACCAACAATACTTAGATATCCAATTGTACCAGCTTCAATATTTTCCAAACCTGTTATACTTGTCAGGGAATTATTAGAAGAAATTTCCAGCATCCATCCGATTGAATTCAAATTTTCCAATCCAGAAAGGCTGGTAAGAGAGTCGTTTAGTCCGATTCTAAGACTCTGTCCGACAGAGGTTAAATTTTGAAGCGCTGAAATATCACCAAGAACAGGATTTGGTTGTCCCCAGCCATTAAATTCTATACCTATTCTAAGGTCACCTCCAACAAAAATTAAATTCTCTAGTCCTTCAAGATTAGGGAGATTCGTGTTTATAATTGCGAGAAAGCCACCAATAGAAGTCAAGACATTCAATCCACTTAAATTGCTTATACTTTCTCCATCTATATGGACGTCTCCTTCAATCTCTGTACAGCCCGGATAATTGGTTTGGAAATTATCAATCTCCAGCTGGGTGGTAAAAGTGATCCCTTCAGGCAGGCAGGAGGTAAAAGCCGACAAAGTTGCTAAACTTATCATATTGGAATAAGCTCCTGTATCACTAAGGTTATATGCCCTCAACCTGTAAAAATATTCTGTTTCAGGTTCCAGCCCTGCAATTGAATAATTCGTGACCAGCCCAACATTCAGGTTTTCGTAACCTCCAGCAAAATTTATAAATTCATCATCCAATGCCACATCCAGCAAATACCCTGTTGCAGTTGAAGCGGTTTCCCAGTGTGAATCGAACCCTGAAGAGGTAATGGCATCAGCAGGTTGTGCCATCACAAATAATCCCGCATATTCGAAAAGCTGAAGAACAATGGGATCCACATACTGTTCGGAGTTGGTTGTAATAACCAGACCTGTGTTTTCCTCTTTGCAGAAATAGAAATGATTGGCAAACCCGCCACTACTCCCACCATTATGTCCCCACGCAATCCTGTTGCCATAGTCCGTTCTTTTGAATAATCCTAATCCCGGGTAACCATAAGAACCGACCCAGTTTGGATTTTGAAGGGTAGTCATAGAGTCAACTGATGTATTTGATAATACGGTTAACCCTTTAAAATTTCCTTCATTGAGCAACATGATTGTAAAATTGGCAATTTCTAAAGCAGTGGATCGCAATGACAATCCAGGATAGGCGGGGTGACCATAATGGGGTACCGGTGTATAATTCCCTCCCGACCATGTATATCCGGTTGCCAGATTGGATAAATTTAACTCTGCCAGAAACCAAGCGGATTGATCCATTTCAAGCAAGGCTAACAATGAATCCCGGGCATATTCGCTAAATTCAATTCCGGTCAATGGTTCAACCAAATATCCGTTTAATGCTACTCCATAATTATCATAATGAAATTGTGTTCCGGGTTGCATGTTCCAATAGTTGCTGTTACTATAATAGTTGCCACCGGTACTCAAAAAGTTTTCAAGGAAAAAGTCCAGTTCGACAGTCGGGTCTCCGACCGAAACATAATTGTATATATTCCCATTGTTAATGCTTGAGGAGTGCGACATCAGCATCCGGGCTGTAATGCTGTCAGCGTTATTCCAGGGATTTTCAATTTGAAAGGGAAGGAAATCATTGATGTTTTGATCCAGCCCCAACAATCCATCCTCCCACAGTTGCATGACGCATGCTGCGGTAATTGATTTACCTATTGAAAAAACTGAGAACAGCGTAGAATCATGCACTGGGATGCTGTTCAGAAGATTCATATAACCGTAATTGTTGTTCCAGACTACGGAATCACCTTTGATAATTACTGCCGACAATCCCGGAACATGAAACGTACCCATTTTCTCAAGGATAAACTCATCAATATTTGCCAGGTTGCTGTTTTGACTTTTTAAGTTTATGCTGATTGAAAGACCAGCTACTAAAACAATAATTGATAATGTAAATTTTTTCATGATGTTTTTGTTTTTTGTCCCGTCATTGCGAGGATCAGCCAGTCGGCGGAGACGAAGCAATCTGCTTAACCTGACCTGTTACTCCTTTCAGACAGATTGCTTCGCACTTGCTCAAATGCCTGCCCTGTGGCTCGCAATGACGTTCATTATTTAACTTTTATAATTTTCTTTGTGATTGTTTCATTTCCGGTTTGAAGGTGGCAGAAATAAATCCCCGTAACCAATCCGGAAAAATCGAACACTTGTTTATTCTCTCCGATTTGACATTCAGGAGTGGTTGTAAGGATTTGTCTCCCTGTCATGTCAAGGACTTTTACAGTTACAAAATCTTTTACCCGCAGTTCATACGATATGGTCAATTCACTGACTACCGGATTCGGATAAAATGATAAGTTGTGTAAGGATGAATTAAATACCGGGATTTGCTTATTCACACCTACGTCAATATACATAAGCGAATCAAGGAATTTCATACCCGCCTGGATCATTACGCCGGATAAAGAATGGTCTCCATTGGTAGTAAGGAATTCGAAATCCAACCCGAGCATGTCAAGTGTATCGCGAAACAGTTCATTGGACGGATAAAGCTGATGATCGTCTGCCGTACCGCAGGAAAAGAAAATACCCAGGTTATCGGCAGGAGAAATTTGTTTGACCAGACAGCAGTTGTCATGTTGTTTCCATTTCACAAAAATGGAGTCAATTACATTTCCATCGGCGTCCAATGGAAAATCAACATTTGTTGGTGGGTTATTCAGGTTAGGTGTCCAGGCTCCGGCCCCTGTAAAAAAGAAATTGGTGTAAGTTCCTGCTCCCCAGGTATAATTATAGGGTGGTACACCTCCGTTTTCCTGAAAGATCAGCGGTTGCCAGATAGTCATTACCGTATCGAAGTTCATAAATCCGGCATGACTTGCAAAACCCCGGTAAATGTCAGGATGCTTGATGGCAAGCTTTGCCGATCCACCACCTCCCATGGAGTGACCGGTTATACAACGAAATTCCCTCTCTGCCAATGTTCGAAACGTAGTATCAATGAAAGCTACCAGATCGTAAACGATATAGTCTTCATAATTTCCATATAAGACTGAGTTAGCATACATACTTCCCCAATAAGGAGGGCAGGCACCATTCGCAAAAACAATAATTACAGGATGAATTGCTCCATTGTTAATCAGCGATTGTGTCCATGAAACCATTCCCGGATAAGAAGTTTGATCACCTGTGGCTCCATGTAAAAAATAAACTACCGGGTAGTGTTCTGTTGAATCGTTATTATAATCGGGTGGAAGATAAATCCTTACAGGCTTTTCCTGGTTTAAGGAGGGACTATAGTGCGTTGTATTAATAATGTTATACTGACCTGTCAGCGTTATCGCTAAAAGCAGCATGGCCGAAATAAGTGTAAGTTTTTTCATGATGTTCTTGTTTTTGAGGCCCGTCATTGCGAAAAGAAGGGCCGGACTTGTGCGGGAGGGTGAAGCAATCTCAAATTTGATTAGTCTTGATTTGGCAGATTGCTTCGCTCCTGCGCTCTATCCATCCCTAAAGCTCGCAATGACGTTCATTATTTAACTATTATAATTTTCTTTGTTATCGTTTCATTTCCATATTGCACACTGCAGAAATAGATTCCTTCAGTTAAGTTATCAAGATTTCTTGCAACCTTATGGCGGCCTTTTGTAAAATATTCATCAAGGATTTTTAAGGATTCTTTTCCTTCATCATCAAAAATCCAAATGGAAACTTTTCCTTCGAACCGGTTGTATTTTTCAAAATAAAAGTTCAGCGCCACTTTTTGCTCTTGCTCCAGGCTAATATTCCCAGCAAAAAGGGTAAAATTGAAAACTGCTAAAAAGAAGAAGAGTAAAATTTTTATTTTCATAACCTGATGTTTTTATTTATAATAATTATTGATTTTGGATATAAATGTACGAAATTTAATAAGTCAAAATGAAAGAGATTTATAAACGCCTGTGGAAAATTTATAAACGTCTGGTTTTGATGAACGAACGTTGAAATACAATTTTAATTCAGGGTTTCTGGCAGCCCGGCATTACGCTCAGGATTTATGTAGATTAGAGATTTTTCTCGAAGGGCCTTACAATGGCTCATAGATAAACAACAATCTGTAGGACTTAAACCTTTTACCGGTTATTCAGCCATATTATACTGCCCCATGGAATTACCAGGGATTGGAAAGGCTCGGTAAAATCCTTTTCGATTTCGGCGACATTGATTGCTGGTATAATGGAACAATGAATTCTTATTCCTATCAGGGAAACCTGGTTCCGGTTGAGTATCCGGCCAATTCTGGCGAGGATTGTGCACATACCAATGAGCTGTCGTGCCGGCAAAAGGGAGCTGCTTTTTGGTGGCTGGCTGCACGCCTCGCAGGATGGGATGGGGCGCTTACGATTTCTGAGAATCATTCCGATTTGAATGTCCTGATCCGGGTAAATGAAAATAACATTCAGGTAAATAATGCAGATACGGATTCCTAATCGGTTTGTCTGTACGATGTTACGGGTAAGCTTCTTGATAAGGCTGAGGGTTGTAAAGGAGAGATTAGCCTGAATAAACCGCAATATAATGGGATATATATACTGAATATTATATCAGGTAACCTTTCGATTTCCAAAAAAATTGCTTTTTAAAATATAAATTAAAACTATATGAATCGAAGTTTCCGGAAGCTGAGTTCAATATGACAGGAGGCATTTGACGAAGAAAATATTATTTTTGTAATATAAACATTATCGGATTTATTCTATGAAAAAAACATTAATCCTTGAATTTGTAATCCTTTGCTTAATCCTCACAGTGAACGGACAGGAGAATTTCAGAAGCGGTATATTTCTTCACCATTCCACAGGCGGATGTATCTGGGGCCCGAATGGCAGCGCGACCAGCGTTCCCCAGCAGATGGTTTTATATAACGCATCTCATGGCTATACCGGTGATGATGCCGTGACGTTGGATGAAACATGGTATCCTGGCTGGAATGATAATGAATGGAACACCTGGCATACGATTTTCGAATCGGATGATCCGGAAGTCATTTCAGGTTATTATTCCTGGAATCCGGTCATCATGATCAAATCATGCTTTCCGAGTTCGAATATCGAAGCCATCGGCTCGGATGAAGATACGTTATACCCTTCATATAAAACCATTGCCAATTACAAATGGCATTGGAGGCATTTTGTGAGGGTGATGGAGGATCATCCCGATAATTTCTTTGTGATCTGGACCAATGCACCGCTCGAGTGGTACTCGACCAATCCGACGGAAGCAGCGTATTCCGACTGGTTTTGCACCTGGGCGAAAGATACGCTTGCCATGAGTCTCGATCCGTTTTATGGCGCCTTCCCTCCGAACGTTTATATCTTTGACTTTTTTCACAAGCTGGCGGATGCCAGTGGCTTTCTTCCGCAATATTACGCCAATGGTCCCGGGGACAGTCATCCGAATGCAGCAGCCACTGAACTTGTAGCGCCACAGCTTGTTACGGAAATTTTTGACGCAGCCATTGCCTATGAATCAGGTATTCAGTTGGATATTAAAGTTTACCTCGAAGGCCCGTTCAATGGAACCGGAATGAACACAAATTTAACCGGTTTAACCGGTTTCCCATTGACCCAGCCCTATAACACAGCTCCCTGGAACTACGATGGAACCGAAAATGTTGTCACTGTTCCGGCAAACGTAGTGGATTGGATTCTGATTGAGTTACGTGATGCCACTACCGCTGCTTCTGCCACTGCCGCAACCCGAATTGCGCGCCAGGCAGCTTTTGTTCTTAATGATGGATCAGTGGTCGGTATGGATGGCTCTTCCCTTCTTCAATTCAACAATTCAATAAATCATCAATTGTTTGTAGTCATCTGGCATCGCAACCACCTCGGCATTATGTCGGGTAATTATCTGGTTCAGTCGGGTGGAATTTACTCCTACGATTTTACAACTCCCGCAGGTCAGGCTTACGGAATTGATTCGCAGAAAAACCTGGGCGGGGTATTGTATGGTATGTACGCCGGTGATGCCGATGCAACTGGAGTGATTAACCTTGCCGATAAAAATAATGTGTGGGTATTGCAGGCGGGTGAGGCCGGTTATTTGTCGGGTGATTTCAATTTGAACAGCCAGGTTGGTAATCAGGATAAGAATGAATATTGGTTTGGTAACTTAAACGAAGAAGTACAGGTTCCTGAATAAACTTTTAGGAATTAGGGGGATAAGGGAAATAGGGGAAATAGGGGAAATAGGGGAAATACAGATCAGCGATCCCATATACCCCTTATTTCCCATATTTCCTACATTTCCCCAGCCTGCAGCTGGGCTTATTCATTTATTTCAAATAATTGCTCACCACTTTTGAAATTCCTTTTTTTATTTTTCCCCAGGTTTGCCCTTTAAAACTCACCGGGGCTTCACTTTGTTCAGCATCAACAAAATAGGTGATTGCATGTGGAATACTAATGGCTAACATCTGGCTGGGATACTTCTGCTTATGCCAGTCCATGAGTTGCTGGAGTGAATAGTGTTGAAGCAATTCATAAAGATCCCAAAAATCTTTTTTCTTTGCCCGTCCTAAAATGGCTTGTATTTTCATTGCCGCGATGTCTCCTGCACTGTACATTCTGATACCCTCTTCAACTTCAATAGGTAAAATGGGAAGGTGAGGAAAATGGACTAAATCTACTTTTACATTATCAATAAAGCAAAAAATGCCAAACTGAGTCTGCTGTTGTTTGTAAATAAACCGATCCCCGAAAGTCTGCCCCAATTCAGTAATGATAATATTATAATCGAATTTTTCATGATAGAACAAATCCAGGTCAACTGAAGAGCGATGGCCATATTGTAACGAAAGAGCTGTACCTCCAACCAGTGAAAACGGTTTTAACCCTGAAAGTTTCATTAGTTTACTCAATATGGAAAGAGCTCCGGATTCAACTGTCTTAGTATGTAGCATCGGAATGATTGAATAGGTTTGTTTATAACAGCACTGGCAAAATATATTGTATGAAGCGGAAGAAACTTCGCATAAAGCAGGGCTTCAGTTACTTGCTTATCCCCGTAATAGCGCCGGCACTGGCGAATATCATCCACATCGCCCCTTTCAAATACACGCTCTATAACAAAGTTAGCTTTGGCATCATAGTCAAGCTGCTCAAAGTTTACATCCCAGAAGATGCGTTTGTTAAATTCAGGCTTTTTTTGTCGCTTCATCCTGCGAAATTAATAAACTGTTGCGAAACCCTGAAATTGTTTTTATCTGTAACCAAATTCTATTTACCTGTTCGGTAATTGGTTGGTTGTTTTTACTTTTATTGAAATTTTAAAATTAAATAGTCATGAAAGCAAAACCTGCCTTTATATTAATTACACTCGGCATAATGATACTTTTTGGATTGAATAGAATTGTACTTGCAAAAGAAGTGAATATAACCACTGTAAAAAATGTTGCTCTGAACCTGTATCATGAGCGGTCGGGCCTGGCATTAAAACAGGCTGTAATCAGCAGGATCATTGAAGAAAAGGAACACGGCGAAACGGTTTACTATATAATGGTTTATTCCGGAAATGGGTAACATCAATTCTGACCCAATATTTGAGGTGACGCTTAACGGCCTTCTTGATCTGGGCGAAAATTCGCCGTGCATCAACGCCGGAAATCAGGATACAACAGGAATGGCTTTGCCGCTTTTTGACTTTGCAGGCAATCTCCGGATAATAAGTGATACTGTTGACATGGGTGCATTTGAATTCCAGCCATCTTCGGTATTACAACTCGATCTGAAAGTTTTCCTTGAAGGACCTTTCAACGTAACGGATATGAATACAACACTCAACTCTGGCGGTTTTCTGCCCCTGTTGCAACCCTATTCCACAGTGCCATGGAACTACAACGGAACAGAATCGGTGACAGCCATACAGAACAGCAATGTGGTCGATTGGGCGCTGGTGGAACTCAGGGATGCAGCCACAGCCACACAGGCAACAGGCCTGACCGTGCTTGGCCGGAAAGCGGGTTGGATACTGAATGATGGCTCTATCGTGGAACCCGATGGCGTTTCGTTTTTGCAATTCAGCAATCTTACGGTTCAGAATAACCTCTTTGTAGTGGTATGGCACCGCAATTCGATCGGCGTTATGTCTGCCGGTGCGCTGACTGAAACGGGAGGTGTTTACCACTACGATTTCACCTCTGCTTCGGGGCAGGTTTATGGTGGATCGCTGGGTCACATAGAACTGGCGCCAGGCATTTGGGGCATGATTGCCGCTGACGGCAATGCGGATAACCAGATCAACTATGAGGATAAGAATGATGTATGGTCTCCGCAATCAGGTATGAGCGGGTATAAACAGGGTGACTTCAACCTCGATGCCCAGGTGAACAACGGCGACAAAAACGATGTGTGGAAACCGAACACCTGGCTGGGAGGGCAGGTACCGCAATAATATCAGAAAGTGGAAAGTCGAAAGTGGAACGTGGAAAGGTAAGGAAGTATATGCTGTCCCGGCCGGCTCATCCGGGCAACCGAACCGGATCCGGCAGGAAAGGGTTCACTTCAGTAGGCGCCTAATGATGCCAGCGAAATTACGTTTATTCCGTCATTTCGGGTGTAACTAATTCCTGTTCCTGTAATAATGTTGAGCGATCCGGGCGGTTTTATTTTTTTTGTGTCTAATATCGAAACTAACTTTCTGAGGTTTGCTGCAGCTTCGTCAAACTGCCCTGTACCGAGTTTTATTTCAAAAGCGCACCAGTCACCATTGTATTTTTGCACAATGCTGTCCGCTTCCAAACCACTCGAATCGCGGTAATGATAAACTTTGGCATCATTTGCCTGTGCATATACGCGCAATTCGTGGGTAACGAGCGACTCGAATAAAAAGCCTGTAAAATTCAGATCGTTTAACAGCGAATTTTCGTTCGCACCCAAAGTGGCGACAGCCAAAGAAACATCAGTAAAATGTCGTTTTGGCGCTTTTCGCAAAGCTGAAGTAGACCGGATGTGCGTATTCCAGGCAGGTTGATCCTCCACAATCATCAAGCGGTTTAGTGCATCAAGATAATTATAAACAGTGGGTCGTGTAATACTTCCGTTTTCTTTTTCAAGGATATCGGTCTCCAAAGCGGAAATATCCACTAATGTTGCGGTGTTTCTGGCAAGCGACCGCAGCAGGCTTCTGACTTTTACAGGATCGCGCTTAACATCGGAAACCCTGCTCATATCCACTTCGGCAAGAAATTCCACATAAGCACGGTTTAAGTCGGTGGCTTGTGAAATATTTTTATTTAAGAGTGTGGGAAATCCTCCGATAATCAGTTTCTCGATGATAAACTCCAGGTCTGTGGGGTATCATTAATATCAATTTTCCCGCCTTCAAAGAGTTTAGCCAAACTTATTTTTCCAGTCGAAAAGCCTAATTCCTGCCACGACATGGTGCGCATATCCACAATGGTAAACCTGCCTGCGCCTGAGTGCATTTTAACTGATTCTTCGGGATTTGCAGAACCTGTGAGTATGAATTGTGCATTTTTTTGACGGTCGTCTATTTCGTGGCGAATGTAGTCCCAAAGTTTGGGTTGTGCCTGCCATTCGTCAATCAGACGAGGCGTTTCCCCCAACAACAAACGTTTGGGCGCCGTGTGGATGAGTGCCTGTATCTGTTCGTCCCGGTCCACATTCAACACACTTTTTGCTAATTGTTTTGCCGATTCGGTTTTCCCACAGGCTTTAGCGCCCCGGATCAGCACCGCTCCCGAAGCGTTGAGTTTTCGCTGTAACTCGTTGTCTGAAATGCGTTGTTTATAATCCATGGATAAATTAAAATGCAAAGTTAGCATTATTTTACATTTATTGAACACTTTAGTTTACATAATTTTAATTTAATGATTTACACTTTTCAACTCATTTAGTTTACACTTTATTAGATGATAGGATGAAAGGCGGCAGTACCACACGCTTGAGGCCTGTCTGGAAATGCTGGAACAGCCATGCGGGATTGCAGAAGTGGTTATGGTGCCAAGCGTTTCCAATTCCTTCTGGTACACCCAAGTTTTCAACCTTTCCATAAGCAGCGGAGGAACCGGCAAAACCACCGCCGAAATGAAAACCGAAAGCACGTTCACGAATGCCGGAACGATTCATCTGGAGCCATACATTATAGGACTTTTGGTACAGCCCTCTTCTGAGATTATAATAAAAACTCATCATGAACTTCCTCACGAGTATCATACTTAAGTCATAAATCCATATTTTTGGCAATATATTTTATCGTCTTGAGTACAGATCGTTTCTTTTATACTTTCATGCTGTTACTGGCCATTCCCTTTTGTTATGGTCAAAGCAGTGATTCCGTCCGGTTCGAATCCGATTACCGGAAAATTCTGCACCAGATGTCTGCTGAAAAGGATTCTCTTGATAATTTGATAAATTTAACAGAGAAAAACTACAGGTTAACCGACATACAGAAATCAAAACTCTACTATATCAAAACCAAGGTTTTCTCCCTGATGGTTAATGAAACACCGGAAGATGAGAATGCTGATGCTGTGATAGATCCGGCAGAAAACCTGCCGTTGCTTGACAGGGCAGTTCAAAGGATCATTCAATCAAGAACGGCCATCGGGATACCCCTGTTACAGGAATACCTCGAAATTGCTGACCCGGGTTCGGATTCTGCTGATTATGCCTCTGTTTATCTTGCCGAGGGATATCGTAAAATCGAGGAATATCAAAAAGGGATGGACGTAATTTATCAACTGCTTAAAGGTAAGGAGATTAGTTTAAGAAACCGGGCATTTGCCTATAACCGGCTTGCAGCTTTGTATGATGAATGCAGTTCATCCGTGGCTCCAAACAGGTATGATTCAGTTGCCAAATATTGCGATTTATGCATTCAAATATCAGAGAAAAACGGTTTTATTGACCATTTGGCAACAGCACAAAATGAACTTGGCTTTTATTACAATATAAAAAAAGAATATTCCAAAGCCCTTGAATTGTATGATAAGGCTTTTGATAATTTTATAAAAGTCAACCATCTGGCCGATGCCATCAATGCAAGGTACAATATCGCCAAAATATATTTTCAACTTGAAAGACACGCAGATGCCATTGAGGTGCTGTTAAGCGCTGAAAAAATGGGCAGGGAGAATGTCGGGACAAATATTTTCGTTAAATTATATATTGAGCTTTCCAGAAATTACGAAGCGACCGGCCGGTATCAATCCGCTTATGAATACCTGAATATTGCCCGCAAAATGCAGATTGATGCATTCAAATCCAATATCAGGGCAAATATTTATGACATGTCTGCCAAATATGAAGCAGAAAAAAAAGAAAAGGAAAACCTTCAGCTTAGGATGGAAAATGAAATTAAACAAGTAAAAATCAGAACAAAGAATTCTGTTATAGGATGGCTGATTGCCGGTATTCTGTTTATAGGAGCTTTACTGGTTACTATTGTTTTTCTGTATTTTCAGAAAAAGAAAGCGCTGAATATTCTGGTTAAAAGAAACCTTGAAATAGTTGACACTGAAAAGGAATATGGGATCATATCAGAACAGGTTGCCGAACTGACAAAGTCCGATTTCAATAAACCGGAAAATACGATTATTCAAACCGGCGAAATAGCTGATTTAAAAGAGCAGCTCGAAACCCTGATGAGAAACGATAAGCCGTATCTATTCAGCGATATCAGCATCAATGATATTGGTCAAAAACTAAACACCAATAGAACTTACATTTCGAAACTTATCAATGATCATTATCATAAAAATTTCAATGATTACATCAACGAATACCGGATAAAGACAGCACGACAATTACTCGCCGATCCATTAAAAAATCACATTTCCATCGAGGGTATCGGTCAGATGTCAGGCTTTAATTCGCGTTCTACTTTTTTTACCTGTTTTAAGAAATATACCGGCATTTCTCCCTCTTATTTCAGAGAATCGATAAAATAAGATTTTACGATTCTGAACATGTTTTTACGATTCTGAACATGGCAATCAAAAGCATCAGCAACGCGCTGTATTTCAGTGTTATGCCTTGTTTTTTACAATTCTGAACCGGCTTTTACCATTCCGAACCACAACTATTTGCTAAAGGCTATTGTGCAGTTATACATTTGCCGTTATGCAAAGTTTACAGATAACATTGACCGGCAAAATTCAAAATACAGGTTTCCCGTTTTATGTGAAGCAGTTTGCCGAGCTGAACCATATTAAAGGTACAGTTCACATTTCCGGGAATATTTCTATTATTATTGAAGCTGAAGGCGAAGAATCAAACCTGGATAGGTTTATTGAGTATTGCCGGATCGGGCCGCTGGGTGCCAGTGTTTTCACTCTGAATGTAGCCCGGTCGGGTAAGCGGGGTTTTGACTCATTCCAAATCATTGAAAACGAAAACAATAAAACATAAAACAATGAAAAGAATTATTACATTTTTAGGGATCTGTTTATTTGTAACAGCAACTTTGGAACTTCAGGGTCAGATTGGCGGATATCCGGGAACAGCCCTTGATTTTGACGGATCAAACGATTATGTGAATGTGGGAAATGATGCCAGCCTGAACGTGGGCAATACCCTTACCATCGAAGTCTGGGTGTATCCATCTGCACTCAGTGGCAGATTCAGCGTTTTTTCCACCAATAGTAACAGCAGTCCGGGATCATTTGAGATGGAAATAGGCAATGGAAACGGAGGAACAAGGCGGGTAGCTGTTGTGGGGCCTGGTACATGGGTAGCACAAACAGAAGATAATGCAATTATTTTAAATAGCTGGAACCATATTGTTTATACCAGGGATGGAATCGGTGCAGGAACTCATCACATTTATGTGAACGGCGCTGAACAAATTCTGATCAGTGATCTGGATTTTACCTTTATAGATAACTCTTCCGACAAATTAATCGGAAGCAGAACCACCGGTACACAGTTTTTCCAGGGCAGGATGGATGAAGTCAGATTGTGGAACATTGCCCTCGATTCCATTCAAATCCGTGAAAACATGCATCTGCCTGTTGATTTCAATGCACCTGGACTGGTCAGCTACTGGCAGTTCAACGAAGGAACCGGCACGATGACTTACGACCTTATTTCGCAAAACAATGGCGTATTAACCAACATGGCTGAAAATGACTGGGTTGCCTCAGCCATTCCTTTCGGTAAAGGATATGCAGATACGCAAACCGAAGCAGCCGGGACAGCAGATTTTACCAATACCGGGCTTTCGGCCTTTTATCATTCACAATCAGGGGCCTCTGTAACCGTTAGCCGTATTGATACCACCGCCAATATCCAACCCGAGGCTGATAGTGTTTTCAGTTCACAATACTGGGTGGTGAACCGCTTCGGAACCGGATCATTCAATGCTGACCTTACTTTTGAAACAGCAGAAGATTTAACTGCGGAAGATGAAAATACCCCTTCCAAAATAAGGCTTTACAAACGTGAAACCCTCTCAACGGATGACTGGGTTTATTATAAATCCGCTTCTTCGGTAAGCGCAGCCAATAATACGGCAACCTTTGCGGGTACAACTGATTTCAGCCAGTTTATCGTGGGAAGGGATGAGGATTTTGCCGATATAACAGTTAGCGTCAATTCATTGGATTTTGGAACCATTAGACCAGGGCATCAGTCGGAAAGGAGTTTTCTATTAGGAAATTATGGCAATGCTGTCCTGCATGTTACAGGGATATTATCCGATGACCCGCAATTTATGCCCGATATTTCATCTGTTGATATTGATCCGAATGACAGCATTGAAGTAAATGTAACTTTTGCCCCGGTATCTGTGGGAGTTTTTACCTGTACTTTATCCATCAGTTCCAACGACCAGGAAAATCCGGAAATTGATATAATCTTGACGGGAGAAGGAAAAGAAGCGGACGGTTTTCCGGGTTATACATTAGATTTTGACGGTTCAAATGATTATGTGAGTATCGGGAACTACACCAGCCTGAACGTGGGCAATACCCTTACCATCGAAGTCTGGTTAAAACCCGATGACCTTTCGACGCGCCAGAGTATTTTTTCAACAAGAAAAGATGATGATGCAGGTAGTTTTCAACTGGAAGTCGGACCCGGAGATGGAGGGACGAAAAGAGTTGCAGTTACCGGTACAGGAACATGGGTTGCCCAAACCGGCAACGATGCATTAACGCAAGGAAAATGGAACCATATCGTTTATACAAGGACGGCTGACGGAGCCGGAACACATAAAATTTATATCAACGGTAAACTTCAAAGCCTGGTCAGTGATGATCCCTATTCTTTTATTGATAACAGCAGCGAAAAACTGATCGGGTCAACCACCGGGTTATCTTCTTTTTTTAACGGACAGATTGATGAATTGAGATTGTGGAATATTGTCCTCGATTCCATTCAGATCCGTGAAAACATGCACCTGCCCGTTGATTTCAATGCACCTGGTTTGGTAAGCTATTGGCAATTTAATAATGGCAGCGGTAATTCAGCATCAGACTATATTTCGCTTAACCATGGGGTTTTAACCAATATGAGCGAAGCCGACTGGGTTGCCTCAACCATTCCTTTCGGTAAAGGATATGCAAATACACAGACCGAAATAAACGGAACTGTGGCTTTTGCGAACACCGGTTTTTCTGCTTTATACAGTTTACAAAACGGGGCATCGGTTACAGTTACGCGTATTGATACGATAGCAAATGTAAGCCCTGATGCAGATACTGTTTTCAGTTCACAATACTGGGTGGTAAACCGGTATGGTACAGGTTCATTCAACGCCGACCTGACTTTTTCTCTAACTGAGGATATTTCACAATTAGATCTGAATTATCCTTACAAACTTCTACTCTATAACAGGAGTTCTGCATCTGCATCATCCTGGACACTTGTTAAACCTTATGATTCCGTAAATGTTGCTACCAGGCAGGTTACATTCAGTAATATATCGGTCAACGGACAGTTCCTGATTGCCTGCGGAAGTTTTGAACCTGATAATTATCCCGGAACGTGTCTTGGGTTCCAGCATAATAATTCCGTTATCATAGCAAATGATAATGCGTTAAATATAGCAAACAATATCACTATTGAAACATGGATTAAACCCGGTGTAACCACTATAAACAGCAATATTCTTACAAAGGGTGATATAAGTTTATTATACTGGGACAATGCTTTTGAAGGAGTTACAGGAAAAGGGATTCAGATTAACTTGCCAGGAACCGGTTCAGGATGGTGGGAGTTTAATTACAATATGGATTATGATCAATGGTACCATGTGGCCTGGACTTTCTCAGGGAGCGGCGAACTAAAAGCCTATATCAACGGCGATCAGGTGCGAACCGGAATTTTAAGTCCTGATATTACCTTGAATACTTACGACCTGATTATATCTTCAACGGTAAATAATGAACTATTTGCCGGTAATATTGATGAACTCAGGATTTGGAATGTTGTAAGGAGCAAGGAGGAAATCAGGGAAAACATGTATCTCAGTTTTTCAGGTCATAATCAGGGAATTGTTGGTTATTGGCAATTCAATGAAAACTCAGGCAATGAAGTTCGTGATCTTGTCAGCTATAATCACGGTTATTTAAGTAATGTGCTGGGTTCAACCTGGGTTAGTTCGACAATTCCTTTTGGAGGCGGGAATTCGGAATCCCACACGGAATCATTGGGAATTGTGAACTTTGGAACGGCAAGCCTGTCAATGTATTTTACCGGGCAAAACGGCGCTGATATTACCGTAACGAGAATTGATACCATACCCAATACAGAACCTTCAGGGAATTTAATGATTTTTGATGCATCTTATTGGGTAATAAACCGCTTTGGTACAGGAAACTTTAATGCTGATCTGGTTTTTACCGTAGCTGAAAATCTCACATCCCAGGATGAAGCGAATCCCTTTTCCTTCGTTTTATACAATCGCCCAATGGCATCGGAAGGCAATTGGGAACTTCTGGCAGGGGCGACCTCTGTATTCGTATCCACACACGAGATATCATTTCCCGGAATTACACAAACAGGACAATTCATCATAGCGAAAAATAATCAAAACGAGGATATAAACCTGTTTATATCTTCAAATTTTAAGAAAATCACCGGTTATTTTAATTCCATTGACGTAGGTTCTTATTCATCACCAGAATTTGCAAATATTAACGGGGAGAGTTTAATTGAATTGATCATCGGCAAATCTGACGGAACACTTACTTTTTGCAGACAAGGGTCGGGCGATCCTGAATATTTTTATATTTCCAGCAACAACTTCAATGGTATAGATATTGGTGACAACTCAGTGCCTGTTATTACGGATATTGACAATAATAACCGATTAGATTTGATAATTGGAAGACAAGATGGACATATTTCCCGCTATCAGCAAAATTCAGTAAATTCGGAACAATTTTCCTTAGTCACCCATAACTTTAGCTCAATAGACGTCGGTGACAGATCATCTCCTGAGATGACCGATCTTGACGGAGATGGCCTTCTGGACCTTCTGGTCGGGGAATCCTGGGGATCTATTTTCCATTATGAGCAGAGTGCTCCCAATTCATCCACATTTACATTGGTTACAGCAGAATTTAATTCCATATCCGACGGGACTTTATCCAATCCATGTATTAGCGATTTTAATAAGAACGGACTTCTTGACCTTGTTCTTGGAGGATCGAGCTGGGACATTCGTTACTACGAACAAGATAGTATTAATTCAACAATATTTGTCCAAAAAAGCGGATATTTTTCTGATGTTGTTGCATACAATGCTATGCCGGTATTTGCTGATGTTGATAATGATAATGTATCCGAATTGTATTGTGGCAATTCAGATGGCAGGATTCATCAATACAAACAAATTCCCATTGATTCCCTCGATTTTGTGGCTGCTTCGGCAGGTGCCATTACATCTGCAAAAAGTTATTTTATAAGTGCTTTTGGACTTATTGCTGATTTGCACCTTCAATGTCCCGGGGGTTTTGAAATTTCCATTTCTCAAAATTCGGGATATTCGAATGAGCTATTTTTAGCTACGACAAATGGTTCAATTGAACAAACTGTATATTTGCGCTTTGCACCTGATTCGGTGAAGCTATACACCGGAAATATAACGCATAGTTCCGCAGGTTCCGAAACAGTGAATTTACCAATTGTTGGAAGGGTAGGACAAATTGAAAATTTTGCCGGTAACACATTAGAATTCGACGGAGTTGATGATTATGTAAATATTGGGAACAATTCAGGCCTTAATGTTGGAAATACGTTGACCGTTGAAATGTGGGTAAAACCTTATAGTCTTTCAACCCGCCAGGCATTGTATTCAACAAGGCTGACCGACCCATCAGGCAGTTTTGCCATTGAGATCGGGCCGGGAAGCAGCGGATCCGGAAGAGTTGCCGTTTCAGGAAAAGGGACCTGGGTAGCTGAAACCGACGACAATGTCGTCACTGAGAATCAATGGAACCACATTGTTTATACCCGCTCGGGAACCGGTGCAGGAACTCATAAAATTTATGTCAATGGAGTATTAATGCCTTTAGTGACCGATGGAAACTACAACTTCGCCAATAATAGCTATAGTAAGCTTCTGGGAACCACCGACACAACGTCGCAGTTTTTCCAGGGAAGAATGGATGAGGTAAGAATTTGGAAAGTTGTGAAACCCGAACTGGAGATCAGGGAAAATATGTATCTACCCATCAACGGAATTGAGGCAGATGGTTTGGTTGCTTACTGGCAGTTCAATGATGGGGCAGGAATGTCGCTTTCGGATGTTCTTTACCGGAATACCGGAACCCTTCAAAATATGGATGAAAGTAACTGGAACCTTTCCTCCATACCTTTTGGTCCCGGGTACTCGGAAACACATCAGGAAACATCAGGAATTGTTGATTTTACATCCGCAGGCTTGTCTATGAATTTTATTTCTCAGAACGGTGCAAACATAACAGTAACCCGGATTGATACAATTCCTAATGTAAATCAGGGAATTCTGGGGGAAAGTTATAATGAATGTTATTGGATCATTGACCGCTTTGGCTCAGGTTCATATTGTACCAGTCTGACATTTACCCTGGATGAAGAATTTATAACTAATTGTGGAGATGACCCCGAAAACATCATCCTGTATAACCGAAGTTCGTCTTCGGATGGCAATTGGCTTCTTGTTGCTCTTGCCGGTGAAATAAATTTAGCTGCAGAGGTAATTGTTTTTAATGGTATTTCGAAAACCGGACAATTCCTTGTTGCAAAAAAGGCCTCATCAAAAATCAACTTATTATATTCCAATTCATTTAACAGGGTAACGAACAATTTTAATTCAATTGATATTGGAGACATCGCATCGCCTGTATTTACCGACCTTGATGGTGACGGCTCTTTGGACCTTATTATTGGCGAAATGCAGAACTACCTGGATCA
The DNA here is from genome assembly GCA_020052415.1 of Bacteroidales bacterium. GTDB lineage: Bacteria > Bacteroidota > Bacteroidia > Bacteroidales > JAADJA01 > JAADJA01. The sequence continues at coordinate 19,632 of JAGVPB010000078.1, forward strand.
TTATGAGCAGGAAACGCCTTATTCAGAAAACTTTACATTAATATCCTCTCATTTTGATACCCTCGATGTAGGTTCCAATTTATCTCCCGAATTTACAGATATTGACGGGGATGGTTTACTGGATCTTTTGATTGGAGAGACCGCCGGAAATATTAACCATTATGAACAGGAGAGCCCTTATAGTACTTCTTTCCAGCTCATTTCACCCACTTTTAATTCAATTGATAATGGAAACATTTCTATGCCTGCAATTACCGATATTGACGGAGACGGCCTGCTGGACCTTATTGTTGGAGGAGATAATCCGGGTATGTATCAATACGAACAAACCGCTTTGAATGCACTTACTTTTTCACTCGTAACAAGTAATTTCAGTTCCATCAGTGGGATTGAATGGCCGCAACCAACCTTTACTGATTTCGACCATGACGGTCTTCTCGATCTTATTGTTGGTGGTCATAACGGAGCATTGAAACATTATGAACAAAGCAGTATCAATTCACAGGCATTTTCTCTGAAAACAGGTTACTTCGACGGAATTGATGCAGGATATTATTCATCACCTGAATTTGCGGATATTAATTACGACGGTTTGCAGGAGTTATACATTGGAAACCAGGATGGTGTGATATATCAATATATCCAACCCGTAATGGACTCAATCATTTTCGGGTCTGTCGCACAGGGATTTGTAACGGAAGCAAAAAAATATATTGTTAAAGCCGATGATATAAGCGACACCTTATTCATAGAATGTCCTGAGGGTTTTGAAATTTCCCTGGCTGAACATACAGGCTTTACACAGGAACTAACTTTAATTCCGGTAAACGGCATGGTAAATGACAGTGTGTTTGTACGATTTGCACCGGTTGCAGACACCAAATACGAAGGTGAAATTACCCATACTGCCACCGGAACTGAGATCAAAAATTTACCGGTTAGTGGTAAAGGCGCCGTAATTGATAATTTTCCGGGCAAAATTCTCGAATTTGATGGGGTAGATGATTATGTTGAAATAGCAGACAACAATAATTTTGATATCACAAGCCAGATCACTATTGAAGCCTGGATCAAAGTCGTTTCGTGGAAACCGAATGTCTGGGAAGGAAGCATCGTTTGTAAAGAAGGAAGCGGTTCCAGCGGATATATGCTCCGTTGCGGTGATAACGGCAAAGTGAATTTTAATATTGGAACCGGTTCCTCGAATGAAATCACAACAGATGTACAAAATTCTTTAACATTGGAGAACTGGTACCACATTGCAGCAACCTACAACGGAAATACCCAAAGTATCTATATTAACGGAGAACTCGTTAAAGAAAAAGCAACTTCAGGCAATATTCTTACCAATTCCGGGAACTTACGGTTTGGTTCAAGTCCATCCTATACAACCAGGCTCTTTAATGGCAAAATGGAAGAAGTAAGGATATGGAATATCGCCCTTGATTCAATACAAATCCGCGAAAATATGAACCTGCCCCTTACCGGATCAGAATCCGGGCTGGTTGGTTACTGGCAGTTCAATGATGGTTCCGGAAATTTACTGTCGGATATCAGGAACGGAAATGCAGGGATCCTGTCAAACATGGATGAAAATGACTGGATGACTTCAACCATTCCTTTCGGGTCAGGTTATTCGCATTCTGAAACGGAAACTTCCGGGATTGTTGATTTCAATGATGCCGGAGTGACCCTTGACTACAGTTTCCATAACAGCGCGGTAGTTACAGTTACCCGGATTGATACCATTGCCAATATTCTGCCTTCAGGAATCTCAGCCCTCGATTCTCAATACTGGGTAATAAACAGGTACGGAACAGGAGCTTTTAATGCCGGTATAGAATTTACTGTGAATGAAGACCTGTCTCAGGAGGATGAAAATATCCCGGGTAGCATTCTGTTATTTACCCGTGGCAGTACAGCCGATACAAACTGGGGTTTTTTAACACAGGCAACCCAGGTAAATGCAGCAACAAACCAGGTTGAATTTGAGAACATTTCCGGCTTCAGTCAATTTATTGTCTGTAAACAGGATTATGACGGATACCCCGGTACCTGCCTTGAATTCGATGGTTCGGGTGATAATATCCAGGGTACCGGGATGGATACTACCATGACACAGGTGACCCTTGAAGCATGGGTCAACCATTCAGACCTCGGAAATAGCATCCAGAGATACATCACCATACAACCTGAAGCTGCTGTATTGCGCTATGATGGCGTATCAAGTGGAGGAACCCCCAAGCTGCATTTTTATATCAAAAAATCGTCAGGAACTTTAAGCGGAGTATCGGCCGTTAATGTTTTACCTGTCGGGGAATGGACCCACGTTGCGGGAACTTACGACGGCGCTGATCTGAAACTTTATATGAATGGTGAATTGGTGGCATCTTCATCTCCGGCGGGAGGATTGTATCCGCCAAACGGTTCATTTAGTTTCAGCGGTAGCGGTGAAACAATGAATGGCAAGCTCGATGAGTTACGAGTATGGAATTTAGCCCGTACACAGGAGCAGATCAGGGAAAGCATGCATATCGGACCGGGTGGTTCAAATAATGGGCTTGTTGATTACTGGCAGTTCAATGAAGGAACCGGAAGCCAGGTAACGGATGTTATTTCAGGGAATTTCGCAACTATGATAAATATGACGAACCAGGATTGGGTAAATTCAACAATACCTTATGGTTTTGGTGCCTCGGATTCAAAAACGGAGCAGCCCGGAATTATTGATTTCGAAAGTACCGGGCTTTCAATGGATTTCACTGCTCAGAGCGGGGCAGAAATAACTGTTTCACTGGTAGATATTGCTCCAAATGAACTTCCTGCCGGATCGGATTCTATTTTCGATAACCAATACTGGGTTGCACACAGGTATGGAAGTGGCTCGTTCAGTGCAGGCCTTACATTTATTTTGCCGGAAAATCTGCCGGATTTTTATGAAAACAATCCTTCATTCGTTCATCTCTATACCCGTGGCAGTACAGCAGATTCAAACTGGGCAATGCTGGCTTCGGCCAATTATGTAAATGTTGATGAAAACCGGGCTACTTTTGAAAACATCCAGTCATTCAGCCAGTTTATCGTGGGTTGTTCTCCTGTGTCACTCATTGAAATAAGCTCATCAGACCTGGATTTTGGCCATATTGCAAGCGAAGATTCGATTTCAGAGAATATATTAATTAGTAATACAGGTATTGGCTCATTACATATTTCGGACATTATCAATAACCTTCCTGATTTCACTGTCAATCCGGTAACCGCTGAAATTTTGCCGGGAGAGGAAATGGAAATCCAGGTTAAATTCAAACCCTTGTCGAACCAGGTATTCCGGGATACATTGACCATTTTCTCCGATGCCGCCAATAATCCTGAGATAAAGGTCAGTTTGACAGGAGCCGCTGATTATCCGGAAATAACTGCTATAGATTTTCCCATATCCATGAAACTGGAAAGCGCTAATTTCTCCGGAATAGATGTTGGATACCATTCTATTCCTGCATTCAACGACCTGGATGGGGACGGATTACTTGATCTTTTGATTGGTGAATTTGACGGCAACCTGAACTATTACGAACAGGACGCTGCAAATTCGCTAAACTTTTCGTTGGTTACCAGCAACTTTAACAATATTAATGTTTATAATCATGCATCTCCCACATTTACAGACCTGGATGGAGACGGATTACTGAATTTATTAATTGGAAGACATGATGGCGGTATTCAACATTATGAACAGGTTGCTCAAAATTCGCTTACGTTTTCTCTGGTAGAATTCACTTTCAATGAAATTGATGTAGGTGATAAAGCTATTCCTGCATTCACTGACATTGATGGAGATGGCTTACTGGATTTATTAATTGGTGAATTTGAGGGTAATCTGAACCATTACGAACAGGATACAGAATATTCCCTTGCATTTTCCTTGGTAACAACTGATTTTAATAATATTGATGTCGGGAGTTACTCAGCCCCGGCTTTTACCGATCTGGATGAAAATGGTTTACTGGATTTATTTATAGGCAGTTCGATTGGCTGGCAATTCTACCAATACAAACAAGATGAAGCGAATTCCCTCGAATTTTCGTTGATAAATACGGACTTTGGCGGCATTACCGAATGTTATAACTCAGCACCGGTATTTACAGATCTTGATGGTAATGATGTGCAGGAATTAATCATCGGTAAAGACAATGGCAACCTGAATTATTACAATCAAAAAGAAACCGATTCCCTTATATTTATTACTTTGCCGGGAAATGAAATTATCAAAAGATATTATATAAGAGGGGATTACATTACCTCTGACATGTCGCTGGATTGTAATGGCAGTGCTTTCAACATTTCAGACAGTGAAACCGGCGTATTCTCAAATCATTTAGACCTTATATCTGAACAGGGGATTATCTATGAAATCATTTATGTTAAATTTCACCCTACAACCATTGGCGTTTATCAGGATAGTATCATTCATTCTGCCGGTTTAATGGCGACGAAAGCAATTTATCTCTCCGGTGAATGTGCTGAGACGGATGGTTTCCCCGGTAATGCCCTTTCTTTTAATAATTCTGATAGCTATGTAGATGTGGGTAATGATACCAGTCTCGATGTAGGTAATACATTGACTTTAGAAGCCTGGGTATTTCCTGAAAATCTTAGTGGTCGATTTAGTATTTTTTCAACCTTGTTTGCCAGTAAAACCGGATCATTCCAATTCGAAATCGGTGAAGGAAACGGAGGAAGTAATTGTGTTGCCGTAGCGGGTAAAGATACATGGATAGCCCAGACGGAAGACAACTCAATTATTTCCGATGCATGGAACCATATTGCTTATACCCGCGAGGGTTCCGGACCAGGGACCCATCATATTTATGTGAATGGAGCAGAACAAATCCTGGTAACCAATGAAGATTATACCTTTATAAATAACAATTCGCACAAGGCAGTCGGATGTGGCGAAAACGGGAATTACAACTTTAATGGCTATCTGGATGAAGTACGGCTATGGAATGTAGCGCTTGATTCTGTACAGATCAGAGAAAACATGCACATTGTCAGTACCGGATATGAGCCCGGTTTGGTCAGCTACTGGCAGTTTAACAAAGATGCGGGAAAAATATTACCTGATTATGTTGGCGGAAACGATGGAACCTTAATCAATATGACCAATGGGCAATGGACCAATTCATCCATTCCATTCGGAAAAGGTTTTGCTGATAGTCAGACCGAACAATCCGGCAATGTTGACTTTTTGAATGAAGGCTTGTCAATGGTATTCAATTCCTATGGTAATGCTGAGATCACAGTTTCAAGAATTGATACCCTTCCAAATACCTTGCCTTGGCCTGGTTCTGCGTTACACGACCAATACTGGGTGGTAAACCGCTATGGTAATGGCGCTTTTGATGTTAATATGACATTTTATGTTGCAGAAAATCTGCTACCGGAGGATGAAGCCAATCCGTCAAACATTCAATTATTCACCCGTGGCAGTGTGGAAGATACAGACTGGGTTTTCCTTACATCGGCAAGCGCAGTTAGTGCATACGATAACACAGCTACCTTTGATGGGATAAGTAGTTTCGGCCAGTTTATCCTTGTAAGGGCTGAAATCGAAATTGAAATTACCCTTAACCTTAAAGTATTTCTCGAAGGGCCGTTCAATGGTTCGGGGATGAACACCTCTCTAAACCCTGACCTTCCGACATCACAGCCATACTATACCGATCCGTGGAATTATGAAGGAACGGAAGGGGTTGACCTGATGCCCGGGGAAGCAGTGGATTGGGTGCTTGTTGAACTCCGGGATGCCGAAGATGCTGAATTCGCCACACAATCCACCATTATAGCGAGGCAGGCCGGTTTATTACTTAATGACGGGACAATTGTAACGACTGACGGCTCTTCACCGCTGACCTTTCAGGTAAATTTTGAGAACCGGTTATTTGTTGTAATACATCACAGAAACTCCCTCAGTATCCTATCCTCAGAGTCGATCTATGAAGAGAATGATGTCACTTATTACTACGATTTTACCGAAGATGATGAAGCTGCCTATTCTGATGGACAGGTTTACCTTGTTAACGGGTATTATGGTATGTATTCCGGCGATATTAATGCCGATGAAGTCATCAATGAAGACGATATCAACCTCTGGAAATCCTTAGCCGGGTATCCGGTTTATTATGAGATGGAAGATGCCAACCTGGATTCACAGATTGATAATAAAGACAAGAACGACTGCATCATGATCAACCTGAATACTGAAAGCCAGGTTCCGGAATAAAACAGGCAAAACATCTTCGCAAATAAATTCCATTTCTTTTTTCCCCATCAGGATTAATTCTGACGGGGAAATTTATACCAATTCAATATTTTTTTACGATTTGGAACATGTTATACGATTCTTAACATGCAGACCAAAAGCATCAACAATCCGCTATATTTCAGTGTTATGCCTTGTTTATTACAATTCTGAACCGGCTTTTACCATTCCGAACCACAACTATTTGCAGCAGGGAATATTGAGATTATAGACAAATTTATTGAATACTGCAGGATTGGGCCATTGGGTGCCAATGTTTCAACCATAATTGTTATTCAAACCGGTGACTGGAATTTGGATTCTGAAGCCAACAATGAAGATAAAAATGATTACTGGCTGCCGAATACATGAGCGGCAAGCCAGGTGCCGGAGTAAATGATAATTCAGGAACAGATATAAATTCTCATCTTCGCAATTAATATCCGAATAAGGCCGGCTAATGGCAGGATTTATTTTATTTCGGGAAGTAGTAAATCATAATAATATGGTGAAAACAATTTTCAATTAGTTTTGTTACTAATTGACTTTTAGCTAATTTTATGATCAATTCAATCCTTTTATGTTATGTGCTACAAATTTAAGTTTACTCTCGTTTTAATGGTTGCAGCCTTATCAGGCTTTGCTCAGGTAATTTCAACCTTCGATACCGACACCGATAACTGGCATTCCGAAGGCGATGGCGATTATTACTGGGAAGCTGCCACCGGCAATCCGGGCGGTTGTTTCCGGGTGGATGATGATGCCACCGGTGACTGGAACAATGGCTTTGCTCCTGTGAAATTTCTCGGTAACTGGTCATCAGCGACTACATCCGATTATATTTCAGCAAATGTTTTTATTCATCAAATTAACGGTAACTATAGTGTAGGAACCTATGTATTTAAAATTAAAGGTCCGGGAGGTGAAGCCACTGCTTTCGTGGATGTTCAGCCTCCACTTGATACCTGGAATACATACACTGCCTATCTTGATCCTGCAAACTGGACACTCATTTCAGGAACATGGAGTCAGATATTGCAGCAGGTGAATGAGTTGGTTGTAAGGGTAGAATATATAAACGGCGATGAATATGACAGGATTGATAATGTACAGCTTTCGTTTACACCCGTTGTAATACCTGTGGTACCGGTTGTCTGTTCCGATTTTGAAGCCGGGGGATTTGATGGCTGGTCATTTGGCTCGACCGCTGGAGTAAGCAACCAGCCAACAGGTGGAAATCCCGGACATTACATCAGGATTACCGATGGTACGGGAATTTCTACAGCCTATCCTCCGCCCAAATACCTTGGTGACTGGAACCAGTTGGACAATCACAATGCAGATGTCCGGGTTGATCTTAAAGTTACGGATTTTACCGCAGTTCCATTGTTAAGCAGCTATTTTCTTCGATTATCAGGACCTGGCGGTGTAGCACAGTTTCCTATGGATTATTCCATTTCATTGGCATTCAACCAATGGAAAACCTTTGTGTTTCCGGTTGATCAAGCATACTGGACAATGGTTTCAGGCACCTGGGCTGATCTGATGGATCATGTGAATAATTTCGAAATAATTGTTGAGTTTATTAATGGTACGGAAGTCGTCTGGCTGGATAATTTCTGCATATCCAACCTTCCCCCGGTGGCTGATTTTTCATCCAATAAGCAGATTGAATTTGCAGGAAATCCGGTTCAGTTCAATGACCTGTCAGCGGGCGGGCCCGTGGGCTGGAACTGGGACTTCGGTGACAGCCAAAGCTCCGCCGACCAGTATCCGGTTCATACCTACTTAACCGACGACCTTTATGATGTAAGCCTGACTGCATCCAATAATTTTGGTTCGGATATAGAAGTAAAAACTAATTATATTGAGATTCTTCCCATTGATGAATGCCTAAAATACGAAGATAATTTTGACGACGGAATCATTAATCCGCTGATGATCACGAAAAACGGAACGTGGTCAGAAGCAGATGGAAACATAAGACAGACTTCCAACTATTTTGTGACGGGGAATTTATTGGGCGGTTGTTATGCTATGACAGGTAGTCTTTTGTGGGATAATTACGTGATCTCCTGCGATATGATGTCAACTGACAACGATCATATCGGTCTGGTTTTTAACTGGCAGGACGACCTGAATACATACATGTTTTACTGGAATGCTGAGGGAAGTTACCGGCGTCTGTCGAAATGGGTTAATGGTTCGGAAACCATTCTTGCCTCCGAAGCTGTTCCTTATCTTATAAATATCTGGTACAATGTAGAAATAACCTCGGTTCCCGGTATTATTACTATTTCAATTGACGGAAGCGATCTGTTCAATGTAAATGATAATACCTTCACCAGCGGGAAAGCTGCGCTGTTTTGCAGTGGAAACCAGTCGGGCTATTGGGATAATTTCAGGGTCAGTTGCCTGGGAATGCAGGTGCAGTTGCAAACCTGGCTCGAAGGCCCGTTTAACGGCTCCGGCATGAATACCGATTTAACCGGTTTAACCGATTTCCCTTTGTTGCAACCGTACAACATTGCCCCCTGGAATTATGACGGAAGTGAAAGTGTTATAATTATTCCTGCTAATGTCACTGATTGGGTTCTGATAGAGCTTCGTGATGCTACATCGGCAGCGACTGCCACTGCGGCAACACAAATAGCCCGGCAAGCCGCTTTTCTTATGAACGATGGCAGCATCAGGTCGTTGGATGGAAGCAGTAATCAACAATTTAACAATTTAACCATTCAACATTTATTATTCGCAGTGATCTGGCACAGAAACCATCTTGCCGTGATGTCGGCTAATCCTTTGACTGAATCAGCCGGCGTTTATTCGTATGATTTCACAATAGGAGCCGGTCAGGCTTACAACAACGGGCAAAAAGAAATTGCACCGGGTATCTGGGGAATGATAGCGGGTGATGCGGATGCGTCGGGAATCGTTGATAGTGGTGATAAATCAATACTTTGGGTAACTCAGGCAGGTTTGAATGGATACAATTCATTCGATTTGAACCTTGACTCGGAGACAGAAAATCCTGATAAAGATGACTTCTGGCTGCCGAATATCGGAGAGGAAAGTCAGGTGCCGGAATAAGCTGTTTACCAAGGGCAGGTATTTTTTTCATACTTTTGTTTTGAAAACGAATTTATGAATGCCACTGTTAAAATCTTTAAGAATCTGCCCTTGCTTATCTTTATGTGGTTTTTTTTCTATTCTCCTTTTTTAAAAGCAAATGAACAAACCGACAGCCTTCAGAAAATATTACAAAAAGCAACAATTGATTCTGTCAAAATCAAAATCCTGTTTGAACTGGGAAATCTGTATATTGACGGTCCATCCGATTCCCTGATTTACTATTATCAGTTAGCCCTTGAACCCATCCTGAAGTTTTTTAATAAGCCCCCTGAAACCCGAAATAAGGAGGATGAAAAGGTTGTCCTGACTTACAAACAATTTCACTTCAGGGCATTAAATGAAATCGGCATCGAAAAGTTTTATCTGGGTCAATATAATGAATCTCTTAATTTTGCTTTTGCTGCGCTGAAAGTTGCAGAGGAAATTAAAGATGAGGGATTAATTTCAGAGTGTTGCGGTTCGATCGGAATAGTTTATAAGAACCAGGGGAAATATCCTGAAGCGCTGGAATATTATGAACGGGCACTTAACCTTGCTATCGAAATTCAGGATACAGCATGGATAGCCGCCTGTTATGCAAATGCAGGCAATGTTTACCGCCGGCTGGGCAATTTTACCAAAGCATTGGATTATCACCTGAAAGCCTACCAGGTCTTTGAGAAAAGCGGTGAAGAAAGAAGAATGGCCATTGGCCTTATGAATATCGGAAATTTATATGAGGATCAAAAAGATAATAACCTGGCACTTGAGTACTATAGCCGGGCTCTTAAAATGTCATATAATACTGAAGATCATAAAAGGATTGCAGAATGTCTGTTAAATATTGGAAATATATATTCTGGTCGGGGAAATTATTCGATAGCAAGGGAATATTATGAAAAATCTCTGAAAATTCACAACGAGCAGGGATTCATTTATACTCTCGACGACTGTTACCGTTCTATTGGTAATTCATTCGAAACGGAAGGAAATAGCGATAAAGCTCTTGAATACTTTGATAAAGCCCTTGAACTGGCGGAAAAAGAGGACGACAAGTCAACATTATCGGAAGTTAATGGAAGTATCGCCTCGATATATATCCGGAAAAAAGAATTCAAAAAAGGCTATGAATTTGCACTTAACAGTTTAAATATCGCAAAAAAAAGCAGTGACCTGAACAATATTAAAAATGCCTTTGCCCTTTTATCGGAAGCATTGGAAGGATTAAACGACACCAAGGGTTCGCTTGAATACTTTAAACAATTTTCTTCAATAAAAGACAGCCTGTTTAACAGTGAAAAATACCGTTCAATAAAGGAGATTGAAGCCAAGTACGAGCTTGAGAAAAAGGAACAACAACTGGCACTGCTTACCGAGAAGAACCAGGTACAGCTCCTTATTATAAGCCGGAGAAACAGGGTAATGATTGCATCGGGAATAGCAATAATCCTGATTATCCTTATCGGTTATATTTTAATCCGGAACAGCAGGTTAAAGTCCCGTCATCAGGCCATTGAACTCGAACAAAAGCTATTGCGTTCGCAGATGAATCCGCATTTCATTTTTAATTCTCTCATTGCAATTCAAAGCTATATCTATAAAAAAGATCCTGTACAAGCCGGCGATTTTTTGGCCAAGTTCGCCGATTTGATCCGTATCACTCTCGAAAACTCCCGCAGTGAATTCGTACTTCTGGAAAAAGAAATCCGCATGCTCCAATATTATCTTGATCTTCAAAGCCTCCGGTTTGAATACAAATTTGATTATACCATTAAGCTAGATGAAGCCATTGATGCTCAATCCGTGAAGGTTCCTCCCATGCTGGCGCAACCATTTATCGAAAATGCAATTGAGCATGGATTGCGGTTAAAGCAGGACGATGGACTGATAAGCATAAAGTACCATAAGGAAAACACACACCTTGTATTTACAGTTGAAGACAATGGTATTGGCAGGGAAAAAGCCCGGGAACTCGAAATCAGCAAACAACATAAGTCCATGGCAACTTCCATTACAAGAGAACGGTTGGAAATACTTGGCAAAAGTCATAAACAAAAGTTCAGCCTGGAACTTACCGACCTTACAGACAAAAGCGGAACGCCATGCGGAACGCTGGTAAAATTTGAAATGCCTTTTAAAGATGTGATTTGAATAATTATATATTTTTACCTGTCCAAAATAATTAAATATGATCTCTATTGCAGTCATAGATGATGAAAGCAAGGCACGCGAAACCATCATCAATATATTAAGCCTTGGCAAAACTGAAATAAGAATCGCGGGTGAGGCCGGATCGGTGGCTTCAGGTTTTGACCTGATCAATCGTGAACATCCCGAACTGGTTTTACTTGATATCAACCTTACCGACGGAACCGGGTTTGACCTTTTAAAAAAATTCGAGAAGATCACTTTCAAGGTAATTTTTATTACGGCTCACGAAGAATATGCAATAAAAGCATTCAAATTCAGCGCCATTGACTATATCTTAAAGCCCATCACTGCCGGCGATCTGTTACAGGCAGTTGATAAAGCCAGCGAATCAAAATCCAGAGACGATACCGGGTTAAAGCTTACCGCGCTTCTTTCTAATCTTGACAAAGTCAGGAAGATCGTTCTTAAAACTGCTGAAAGCATCCATATTGTTCAGGTAAAAAATATAATCCGCTGCGAGGCCGATATAAATTACACCACTTTCTATCTCGTGAACAATGAAAAGCTCCTGGTTTCCAAAACGCTGAAAGAATTTGACGACCTGCTCGAAAATTCAGGATTTTACCGCACGCATCAAACCCACCTCGTAAACCTTGATCATATAGTAAGGTATGATAAAACCGAAGGCGGGCATCTGGTAATGGCTGACGACTCCATCGTGCCGGTTTCTTCTCGTAAAAAAGAGGAGTTATTCGGTATCTTTGAAAAAATGTAAATTATCTCCGCATTCTTCAAATAATAATTCATTCCCGGCGAATAATAATTTACCGGCTTTTCTGAAAAGCCTTGAAACTAACTTTACCGTTCAATTAGCATTTTGCCGATGGAAAGGATCATTATCATTGATGACAATAATTGCAAGAGGGAGCTTTCTGATTTTCTGGAAGCCAACAAGGAACATATTCGATTTAATACATCATTGAACAATATAAAATCTTCTGCAAAAGGCTTTTTCGAAGAACTGACGGCAGAATTAGGATATGAAGAAAAACTTGCAATAAGCTCAAACCAAAACATAGAAATAGTTCATACCCGTGATATCACACACCTTGAGGACTTTGATCAAAAAACAAAATTATACTTTTCGAACAATACCTTTATTGAAACCAGCAGCAACCTGGATTCTTTTATGAATAAATTAAAAGGAAGTAATTTCATCAGAGTGCATTATAATTATATCATCAATTTCGATTATTTCTCAAAATTAATTATAAGTGAAACCCCAACCGTTGTGCTTAATAACCGGAAAACAATCCCGGTGAATCCTGACGTAATTGATGGATTATTAAATTACATAAATGATATAGAATCAAATAAATAATCCTTTAAATTTTAATTAACAATTAATTTTTAGCATCATGAAAAACAGATTACTAATGCAAGACGGCAAACATAAGATTACATGTTTGCTTATGGGAATTTTTTCCCTTATTCTATCAGGCTTCTCCGGGTTAAATGCCCAGGTGAATTTTTCTCAAACCCTGAACGCTGATTTCAATAAAGGCGTTTTGAATAATGTACTGGTCGGCAGCGACAATGTTTACCTTCAGTTTGCAGCCACCGATGTAGGAACATGGCTCACCACTACTGTTCTGCCACAAACCCTCAGCGGTCACAAAACCGCTACCTGGAATAACCAGTACGTTTATGTAGTCGGCGGATATAATGATATTACCTATTCCAGTGCAGTTTACCGGGCTACAATACAGGCAGGTGGAATCAGCGGATGGACAACGCTCAATTCACTTCCGGTCGCTATGAAGGATGTTGCTGTAGTTATTGGAACAAATACCATTTATGTGATAGGCGGGAGAGATGCCTCCCAGGTTTACAACACAATTTATTATGCCGCCATTAACACTGATGGCAGTATAGGAACATGGCAGACCTCGGCTATATCATTACCGGCAGCAAGATGGGGGCATACTGCGGTTTATCTGAACGGATTTATTTATGTTGCAGGCGGTGCAACTGTTTTAACTGAAACTTCGGCACTCAATACAGTTTATTATTCCAAGGTTCTTGCGGATAATACCCTAGCAGCATTCTCAACCGGAACCGCTTTGCCGGCAACAAGAAACAAGCACAGCATGGTAACTTATAACAGCATGCTTTATGTGCTTGGAGGATATGCCAACGGTGGTACAAAAGTTAACACCGTTTATTATGCAACACCCGGTGTTAATGGGTCCAACGGTGCATGGTCAACAGCCACTGCACTACCGGTTACTATTAGTAATCACTCATCCATAGTAGCGAATGGCTTGATTATGGTTTTGGCCGGAGAAACCGGTGGAACATTAAGCAATACGGTTTACTATGCCAATATTGACCAGACATTGCCCTGGACATGGGTTACTTCGCCTAATTTATTGTATGATCAAACGAAAGACGGAGCCGCATTTGCAGGCAACGGCATCGTTTATTATACAGGGGGAACAAACCTGAGCGGAACTCCGATTTTTAATACACGATATGCAAATCTTACTTTGTCAACCAATTATATTAATCATGGAGTTTTTACTTCCAATCCGTTTTATGAGCTTGGCATTGAAAGGCTGATCAATTCACTTGCATTTACAGCTACCTACTCTGCTCCGGCGAATTGCCAGGTGGGTTACCGTGTAGCGGGAGCTGATAAGATTTGGGGTGACTGGACAGCGCTTACAGCCACTTCTCCCATTACTGTTAATCAAACAAAACAATACCTGCAATATAAAGTAATACTAACCGGGTCCACCACATTTAATTCTACCTTTAACGATGCCACCATTACTACTCCGGGAACTCAGTTAAGCGGTAACCTGAATGCCATCACCACTTTCACAATGGCTGCCAGCCCGTATTGGGCTACTTCAGATATTTCCTTCACCGCCGGCACACATACTTTTCAGGCAGGTGCAACTATATTGTTCCTTCCAGAAACAGGATTGACCGTAAGCCAGGCTAATATGATCTGCAGCGGTACTGCCGTTGACTCAGTAAAATTTCTTTACTTCACAAATGAAATGGGCCAATGGGATGGAATTTATTTTGATCCGAACAGCGATAACGGTGTTTCCTCTCAGTTTACCTATACGGTTATCGGTAATGCTGGGTTTGGAGGCAACAACGCCAATCTTTATTGCAACCAAACCAATGAGCCTTTACTTACCCGCTGTAACTTAAGGTACGCCGATGGTAATGGTATCCGTTTGAACTCGGCGCACATCAATCTTAATTTATGCGTCTTAAAGGGCAACCTCGAAAATGGCGCTTATCTTGAGAATTCAAATCCGACCTTCACTGCGACAACCATCAGCAATAATTCGGGAGCCGGTGTATTTCTGACATCTTCAGCCTCCGAACCGACTTATAGCACTACCACTATTTCAAATAACCTTTATGGGATGCGTTATCCTTCACCGAATTTTACCATACTTCCTCCAAATGGCTCACCCACTATGACCAATAACACCCACAATGGGGTTGCAATAGATGGCGGGGATGTTACATCAAGCAGTAAGGTATGGAATTCCATAAGTTATCCTTATATTTTATTGGGTACGGTCAGGATCGTGCAATACGGAAGTTATGTGAGATTAACCATCGAACCAGGAAACACAATTAAAGCATTGACCGGGGTGCAAATACAAATCGGTGCAAGCAGCAACGGTGGCGAGTTATATGCAATTGGAACTTTGGATAGCCTTATCACTTTCACTTCACATAATGGTTCAGCAGGGGGATGGAATGGTATCTGGTTTACCGAATACAGTGATAACTGGGGAAGCCCTTCATCAGTAATGGATTACTGTGTTATTGAAAAAGGCAATGATTATAATTTCTTATCCGAATCCACATCACATCCAACCATCAACCACAGTATCATCCAAAATGCCCTTGTTGATGGTGTAAGAAACTCAGCCTCAACCAATACCATTCAAAACACGCAATTCCTTAACAACGGAAGATATCCGTACTATTTCCTTGACCCCGATGCTAATCCGGTTCATACAGGCAATATCTATACCGGTAATGTGATCAACAGGATAGCACTTGCAGGCGGGCAGTATCCCTGGAACAGAACATTGACCAACGATAACATACCTTATCTGGCATTAAATGATATTATTATGGCTCAATATGCTGGTCATTCCAAACTTACATTAGATCCGGGAGTGATCATTGAGTTCGAAGCCGGGAAAAAACTGCAACTTGGTAATCCGGGTAGTTGGGGAGGCGATCTTTTTGCTGAAGGAACCGCCGGTAACCAGATCACCTTCAGGCCATATAATGGGATCGCCGGAGGCTGGGAAGGAATTTATTTCACTGACCAAAATGATGGCTGGGGAGGAACTTCTTCAATGAAATACTGTATCATCGAGAAAGGGAACCTGTATAACATCAATTGCGAAAGTTCCGGCCAGCCGACAATGGAAAACTGCACGATCAGGAACTCAGCCAATGACGGATTAATAGAATATGCTTCGAATCCTTCAATTACAAACTGCCTTTTCCAGAATAATGGCGGATACCCGATCAATTATACCGACTGGACCTGCAACTCACTTCTGACAGGAAATATTTATACCGGGAATAATCCAAATTATATCGCACTTTCAGGCGGTGATTACTCATCGAACCGAACACTTTATAATGATGGAGTACCATACAGGGTTTTGAATAATATTACCATGATGCAATATGCAGGACATTCAAGACTAACCATAGAGCCAGGAGTTACCCTTGCTTTTGAACCCGGGAAAAAAATACAGTTAGGTTGGCCTGGTAGCTGGGGAGGTGATCTTTATGCAGAAGGTAATGCCGACAGTGTGATTACATTCAAACCTTATAATAACACCATAGGTGGTTGGGATGGTATTTATTTCACTGACCAAAATGATACCTGGGGAGGAACTTCCTCCCTGAAATATTGTAACATAGAGAAAGCCGCCAATTATAATATACTTGCTGAAAGTTCGGGTCAGCCCTACATGGAGCATTGCATCCTTACCCAATCAGCCGGCAACGGTTTGAAACTGACAAGTTCGACGATAAACATACGCAACTGCACCTTCTCATATAACGGATCGTATGGAATACTCTTGGAAGGATCGAGCGCTCCGACCATTGGTAACGATGCTCTTTACACAAATAACCTATATAATAACATCGGATACGAAGTTTATAACAATACGGCCAACAACATCAATGCACGTTACAATTACTGGGGAACCGGCGATTCGGCGATGATTGCAGCACGCATTTATGATAAGTACGACAATACAGCCAAAGGAATTGTTTACTTCGATGATTTTGCACAGTTACCATCAATCCCTTACCCAACCATGATATTAGGCGGGACTGTTAAATATGCAAATGTCGGTGCCAATCCAATGAAAAACGCTGCCATGGTAATTAAAGATTTCGGAGGAGCAACAATTGCCACTACCAACACAAATACTTCTGGAGTATATGCATTCAGTTCCATACCTTCCGGTAATTACCAGATGACCATCACACCTTCCAATGCATGGGGTGGCGTAAATTCGACGGATGCCTTGCTGATCCTGAACCATTTTGCACAGATAAGCCTGCTTACAGGGATGAATCTTGCAGCAGCCGATGTAAATTATAGCCATACCGTCAACGGGACTGATGTACTGCTGGTCATGAGGCGGTATTCAGGTTTGATCAGTTCCTTCCCGGCAGGTGATTATCTCTATAACACCGATACTATTATTTTCAACGGGAACCTGGTTACCAACAATTTCGATATGTTGTGCTTCGGGGATGTAAATGCTTCTTATGCCCCTGTCGCCCAAACCGACGAATCACCGGTTATTCTCAATTATGAAGGATCGCTTGTGGTACCCTCTTTCAGCGAATTTAACCTCGATGTTAAAATTCAAAACAGTCTTGAGGTTGGAGCGATTTCCCTCGGATTCTATTATCCTGAAGAATATCTTGAAATAACCGGTGCTGAAATGGCAAATGGCAACACCAATATGGTTTGGCATGCTGAAAATGGTTTATTCAGGATGGGATGGTGCGATCTGAATCCTATAAATACGATTGCAGGTGAAACGTTGATCACACTGAAAATCAAGACGAAAGATTTAACAGGACTTACCGGCAGCATTGCTCTTGAGTTGTTTGAAGATTCTGAATTTGCCGATGCATCTGCAAACGTAAATTACGGCGTTATCCTTGAAATACCTGAAATCCAGACACTCATGGTCGGTATAATCAATTCATCGTCTGAAATCAGACTTAGCGCAAATCCAAATCCTGTCAGGGATAAAACAGTTGTGGAGTTCGAAATTCCCGAACCGGCTCATGTAAAACTGGCAGTTTATAATTTGATGGGAATAATGGTCCAATCCATTACGGATGATAATTATGCTGCTGGCAGCTATACATTGGAGATGAATACCCAAAACATAGAATCCGGAATTTACCTGTGTAAAATTGAAGTAACAAATGATCATCAGGAATATTCGAAAATGATAAAAATGGTGGTATCCAAATAAAATTGTGAAATATGAAAACACTAATTTTAAAAATCATACCGCTGTTGTTCATTTTTATCTTGCCGGGCATAATCCATGCCCAGACGATAACAACCACGGCCGGGACAGTAACAAGCTGTCCCGGGGAAATCGTGGTTCCCATTGACGTGACCAACTTTAACGGAGTGGGAGCCATTTCCCTCATGCTGAATTACAACAACTCTGTACTTACCTATCTCGGATACCAGAATGTGCATGCTGCTCTTTCGACCGGACTGCTGATTGTTAATTCAACAGGCAGTAAGGTAATCGTAAGCTGGGCGTCCACAACACCTGCCACTTTCGGCAGCGGTACCCTGATACAATTCAGGTTTACGGGAGTACCGGGCACAAGCAGTTTAACATGGGATACCCAGACGCCCGGTAACTGTGAATACAGCGACAGCAACGGAAATATTCTTGCTGCGACATTTATCAACGGGACTGCTACGGTACAACAACCGCCGTTAATCAACACCCATCCAACAGATAAGGTAGCTTTGGTCGGACAGAATACCAGCTTTACGATCAGCGCGGTTGCCACAGGAATCAGCTATCTATGGCAATTGAGCACTAACGGGGGCAGTTCTTATGGCAATTTGTCAAACGGAGGATCCTATTCCGGAGTTTTGACTGCAACACTCAACATATCTTCGGTTCAGATAACGATGAACGGATATAAATACAGATGTGTGGTTAGCGGAACATGCACGCCACCCGCAACTTCAAACGCAGGAACGCTTACGGTTATCAATCCTGTGACAACCACTTTGCCGACTACAAGTGTGTGCCCTGGTAATATAATTGTCCCGGTGACGGTAACAAATTTCACATCGGTTGCAGCATTTTCTCTGACCTTCGCTTATAATACATCGGTGCTTACTTATACAGGCTACCAATCCCTGAACGGTGCTCTGGCAGGAGGTAATTTTATTGCAAATGCCATTGGTGGTAAAGTTTATTTGTCATGGTCGAAAACTACGGCGGTAACTTTTGGAGACGGAACAATCGTGGAATTACTTTTTACCAATGCAACAGGAACCAGCAGCCTGACATGGGACACGCAGACCGCAGGAAACTGCGAATACAGCGATGTAAATGGTACGCTCATCACTTCAGTATTTGTGAATGGCAATATAACCAGTTACGGATTACCGGTAATTGTAACGCATCCTGTCAATAAAACGATTGCTAAGGGACAGAATACCAGTTTCAGCGTGACGGCTTCAGGATCGGGATTGGCCTACCTGTGGCAGGTTAGTACCAACGGAGGTTCTTCTTATTCTGACCTGGCCAATGGCGGAGTATATTCCAATGTTACAACAGCCACCATGAATATCACCGGAGCGACACTCGCTATGAATGGATACCTGTACAAGTGCAGGGTGAGTGGAACGTGCACGCCTGTGGTTTATTCCAATCCGGCGCTGCTGACTGTTTTACCAAATATCATCACTGCCTGCCAAACCATTTCCGGATGTCCGGGTCAGTTGGTTGTACCGGTGAATGTGACGGATTTTATCAGCGTGGGATCTTTTTCAATGGTGCTGCAATTCAACACTGCAGTACTCACATATACCGGCTACCAGAGCTTAAATACAGCGCTCAGTGGTGGTAATTTTGCAGCAAATGCAGCCTCAGGAAGTGTTTTTATTTCATGGTCAAGACTTACAGCGGCCACAATTGCAAACGGTGCCGTCCTGATCGAACTTAAATTTACCGGAGTGCCTGGTTCCAGCAGTCTGAACTGGAATACCACAACACCGGGATATTGTGAATACAGCGATATTACAGGTGTGATCTATTATTCAACCTGGACGAACGGGAGTGTCACGGTTTACCAGCCTCCGCAAATAACTTCCAATCCAACGAATAAGACGATTTACTCAGGCGGAAGTACGAGTTTTTCTGTTACAGCCACAGGTACAGGCCTCGGCTATCAATGGCAGGAAAGTACGAATGGAGGGGCTAACTGGTCAAACCTGTCGAATGGTTCACCCTATTCAGGTGTATATACGGCTACACTTACGATCAATCCTGCCAATCAGACTATGAATGGCTATCAATACCGTTGTTATGTTACCGGAACCTGTACACCATTTGTTTATTCCAATGCAGCCCTGCTTACCGTTACCGCACAGGCCATCACAACCGGTGCAGGAAACATAAGCAATTCATGTTCAGGGAATCTGACCATCCCGGTAAATGTTGTGAACTGTAATAATGTTGGCGGCATTTCGCTGGTTTTGAACTATGATCCGTCTAAACTCTTATATGATGGTTATCAATCGCCCAATGCTGAGCTTGCAGCCGGATTATTGATCGTAAACGATAACGGGACGCAGGTTCTGATGAGCTGGGCTTCCACAAATCCGGCGGATATTGGTTCGGGAGTTCTCATTCAGTACAAATTCAAAGGGAATGCTGGGATTTCAACAACACTTTCCTGGGATACACAAACTGAAGGCAACTGCGAATACAGTGATATTTCAGGAAACGTGATCACATCCTTTTATGTTAATGGAACAGTTTCGATTGCTGCGAATGCCCTGATCGCTAATGCAGGCACCGATGTGATCATTAACCCGGGAGGTAATACGCAATTGAACGGATCGGTTACAGGAGGAGCAACTCCTTATGGATATTTGTGGTCGCCTGCGACATGGTTAAGCAACCCGGCTATTCCGAACCCGATTTCTACACCGGAAGCTACGATCACCTATACACTGACAGTAACAGATAACAATACGTGTGTTTCCACGGATAATGTAACAGTGACTGTTGCAGCACCGCTGATCTCACTAAACCTTAAAATCATTTTGGAAGGGCCTTTTGTTACCTCGGATATGAATACTCTTCTGAACAGCAATGGTGTGATTCCGCTTGAGCAACCGTACGGAATATCACCATGGTTTTACACGGGAGGTGAATCGGTTACTGGAATACCAAATGTAAATGTGACGGATTGGGTTTTGATTGAACTCCGCCAGACAACAGGAGGCCCTGCCACGGCAACATCCGGAACAAGGATCGCGCAGAAAGCGGGATTTGTCATGAAGAACGGGAATATTGTAGATTCGGATGGTTCTTCATTTTTGCAAATAAATGCAAACATTACTCAAAACCTGTATGTGGTTGTGTGGCACAGGAATCACCTGGGAATTATGTCGGCAAATGCAGTAACACAATCGGGCGGAGTTTACACTTATGACTTCACCAACAGCTCTGCGAAAGCGTACGGAGGAACCCTTGCTCAAAAGCAGCTTGCCACGGGAATATGGGGAATGGTAACAGGTGACGGAAACGGCGATAAGCTTATAAATACCACGGATAAAACAGTTGTTTGGGTGAGCCAGGCGGGGAAGATGGGTTATTTGACCGGCGATTTTAACATGAATGTGCAGGTAAATAACCAGGACAAGAATGACAAGTGGCTGTTGAATACAAGTTATCAGTCTCAGGTACCAAACTAATGAAGACGACGCTGACTTTGTTTATAAAATAAAAGAAAGGAGGAAATCAAGGGTTTAAACAAATATTGAAAAGGAAGCGCCAATAAATAAAACTTTGCAAATAATAACCAAATTGAAAATCCCGGTCATTCGCCGGGATTTTTTATAATTCTGTAATTTGATCCATGAATCTTTTTTTGTTTCCTATATTTGCCCGTACTAAACAAGGGGTAAATTGGTTTATGGATTAAAATGGGTACAATTGGTATTATTATCCATGTACCGTCGAGGATAAAAAGGCAGAAACAACAGTGATAAATCGAAAAGAAAACAATTAATAATAACGATATTTGAGAATGGAAAAAATTATATGACTCTGACAAAAGATAAACTAAATAACAAAGCTGACGAAATCTGGAAATCTGCTATCAAACTTCGGGGAAAGTTTAAGGCGTATGAATATCAAAACGTGGTGCTGCCTGTTATTATGCTTCGCAGGATTGAGTGTGAATTGATTGAAAGGAGAGAAAAGACCAAATCTGAATTGCTTCCTGCTTATCCTGAATATCAGGTTAAGGAAAACGACACAAAAGAAGTAAAAGAGGAAAAACAAAAAGAAATTGAAAGTCTGATAAAAGAAACAGAAATGGATGAATATCCGTTCTGGAACACTACACACTGGACCATCAAAAAAATCATTGACGACAATGTAAGTCGTATTGAAAAACACTTCCGAGAATATATCAACGGATTTGAGCACATTGACCTTGGTAACGGAAAAAAGAAAATAAATCCAATTGAAGAAATTTTTGAAAAATTTGAGTTTGCTGCAACCATTGGTTCAATGGACAAAAATGATGCGCTGGAACCCATATTAAGACAATATGCCAATGAGCCGTATGGACCCAAAGACCTGACGAACCTTGAAATGGGTTACATCTATGAAGAATTGCTTCGCAAATTTTCGGAGCAAAGCGGTGAGGAAGCCGGGGAACATTTTACGCCAAGAGAAGTCATTCGCTTAATGGTTGAGTTGCTCAACATACAGCTTAACCCAGAAGACAAAAACAAAGCGATTAGTATTTACGACCCGGCTTGCGGAACCGGCGGTATGCTTTCAGTAGCCAAAGAATATCTGATTGACAAAGCCACAACCGACAAAGAACGCAACCTGATACAAACCGTTGTACAATTGCACGGACAGGAAAAGCAACCAAAGAATTACGCCATCTGCAAAGCAGACATGCTTATAAAGGGCGGGAAAGAAGATGCCAACCGCATTACGCATGGTAACTCTTTAGTGCCGGATGAAGAAGGTTTTAAGGAAAGAGGCGATTTGCACGACAGAAAGCAATTTGATTTCATGTTGAGCAATCCTCCATTTGGCGTGAACTGGGGCGACTATGCAGGAAGAGTGAAGAAATACCAGAGAAGGTACCATGGAGGTTACCCTACTGTGAAAGATGGCGCTTTGCTTTTCCTGATGAGCATGATTGATAAAATGAAACCTAAAGAAAATGGCGGAAGCAAAATCGCTATCATCTTTAATGGTTCTCCCCTGAGTAATGGCGATGCCTTGAGTGGAGAAAGCGAAATAAGAAAATACATTCTTGAAAATGATTTGTTGGACACTATTGTGATGCTGCCCGACCAGTTGTTTTACAACACGGGCATTTATACCTATGTGTGGTTGCTGAACAACAACAAACCCAAAGACCGAAAAGAAAAGGTTTTAATTATTAATGCACGGAATCAACATGCCGATCAGGTGCCGAGTTTGGGGCAAAAACGTCACCAACTGAAAGACGAACACCGCCAATGGATTGAGCAAAAACATCAGGCATGGAAAGAAGATGAAGATTGCAGGATTTTCCATTACCGCGATTTCTGTTTTTATAAAGTGCAGGTAGTATTTCATCAAACCGATGAAAACGACCAGCCGATGAACATTACCGAAAAATTTGCCACCAAACTCAACAACAAAAATGTAAATGATAAAGTAGCATTTTTTGGAGGTGAGGCAGATTTTGAAATAACCATAAGAAGTCCCTCTCCAATTGGAGAGGGATTTAGGGTGAGGTTTAAACTAACCAGGAAAGACAAGTTTGAAACCGTTTTTGCCAGGCACCTGAAAATACATTATGAAAAAGAAATAACTGCCGGTAAAGCTCCTGACATTTTTAAATGGTGGCAACGCAATTACGAAAAAAAAACCGGGTGCATTTATACGCACCGCCATTACATTACCGACCACGAATACATTCCTTTTAATGAAGACATCAAGGAATTTATACACCGTGAAATTGACAAACCCATTATTGACATACAGCTTGCACCGCCTGTTGGTTATGAAATATTGCCAAGCAAATATTTCTTTAAATACACCCCACCACCAAAGGCAGCCGATGTATTGCAGGAGTTTTGGCAATTAGAAGAACAAGCCGAAGCCATCATTAACCAATTAGAAGGACGCAATGCAAAAATATAGCAAATATCAAGAAACTGATTTGCTTTGGATGGGAGAAGTTCCTTCTCATTGGCGAAAAGATAAAATTTCACGAATGGTTGAGTTCTCTGCTTCTGGGGGAACACCAACAAGCACAAATGAAAGTTACTATGATGGTGAAATTAAATGGGTTCAAACTGGTGAGCTAAATGATTGTGAAATATTTGATAGTGAGAAAAAATTAACTGACGAAGGTTTCAAAGCATCTTCAACAAAACTATTTCCTGCCGAAACATTATTAATTGCAATGTATGGGGCAACTATTGGGAAATTAGGTATCTTAAAAACTGAAGCAACAACAAATCAAGCCTGTTGTGCTTTATTTTTCAATACAAAGAAATGGAACACCAAATATTTTTTTTATTACTTCCTAAACATTAGAGAGAAATTGATTTTTAGTAGTTACGGAGGTGGTCAACCCAACATAAGTCAGGAGGTAATCAAACAAGAACGATTATTCGTCCCACCTTTTACTGAACAAACCGCCATTGCTGCCTACTTAGACCAGGCCACCGCCAATATTGACAATGTAATTGCCACCAAACAAAAACAGTTAGAAAAGTTAGAGCATTACAAGCAAAGCAAAATACACGAATGTGTTACCAAAGGTTTAAACCCCGATGTAACCCTAAAACCAAGCGGCATTGATTGGATTGGGGATGTGCCGGAACATTGGAAAATTGAACGATTAAAAGACATTTCAACAGTTGTATTGGGTAAAATGCTTTGCAATGAGGATAAAGGAAATTACCACCTGAGACCTTATTTAAAATCTAAGAACATTGGATGGAATGAACTTTTACTTGACAAAGTAGAAGAGATGTGGTTTTCTGACAATGAGCTTGAAAATTTACGAGTTAAAAAGAAGGATATTTTAATGACTGAAGGAGGTGAAGTAGGAAAAACATCAATTTGGAATGATGAACTTTATGAATGTTACATTCAAAACTCAGTTCACAAAATTACTTTTAACAGAAAGAATAACCCTCGCTATTACTTATACCTTCTTAATTATATTGGTTCTTTAGGTGTTTTCACACACCTTGTTAGCACAGTAAGCATTGGACATCTTACGAAGGAGAAATTGGTGATAGTAAAGGTCGTAGTGCCAACTTTACAAGAGCAAAATGATATTGCTAATTACATAGATGATTTCTGCTACAAAATCACAAAAGAAAAAACCATCATTGAGCAGCAAATTGAAAAACTGAAACAATATCGCAAATGCCTGATACATGAATGTGTAACGGGGAAAAGAAAAGTAATAGCAGATTAACGACCCATGGCCACAAAGAAAAACATAACACCCAACGAAGGTTTCAATGAAGTGCTGATTTACACCACGCCAAATGGCAGCGTGAAAGTGGAGATTTATTTGCAGAATGAAACCATTTGGCTTACCCAACAAAAAATTGCCGACCTGTTTGGCGTGGACCGTACCGTTATCACAAAACATATTGGCAATATTTTTAAAGAAGGTGAATTGAATGAAGACGTGGTATGTGCAAATTTTGCACATACCACACAACATGGCGCTATCAAAAACAAGACGCAGCAAAAGGTTTCCAAATTCTACAACCTCGATATGATTATATCGGTAGGCTACCGTGTAAACAGCACCAGGGCAACACAATTTCGTATTTGGGCAACCGAACGTTTAAAAGAATACATCATCAAGGGGTTTACCATGGACGATGAACGGCTCAAGAACCCTAACAACATTTTCGGCAAAGATTATTTTGAGGAACAAATTGCCCGCATACGCGACATACGAAGCAGCGAACGGAGATTTTACCAAAAAATAACCGATATTTATTCTTCGTGCAGTGCCGATTACAGCAGCAACCACGAAATCACTAAAAATTTCTTTGCGACGGTTCAAAATAAATTACATTGGGCTATTACCGGGCAAACAGCAGCCGAACTAATTGCATCAAGAGTTGACAGCACCAGGGAGAACATGGGGCTTACTACCTGGAAAAATGCACCGAAAGGGAGGATTAGAAAGACCGATATTGGAATTGCAAAAAACTACCTGAACGAAAAGGAAATGACTTCCCTCAACCGCATTGTTTCTATGTACCTCGACTTTGCCGAGAATCAGGCAAACAAAGGTGTGGTAATGTATATGAAAGACTGGGTGCAGAAGTTGGATGCCTTCCTGCAGTTTAATGAAGAAGCCATCTTGAAAAATGCCGGAACAGTAACCCATGAAGTGGCCCTTGCATTGGCCGAAAAAGAATTTGAAAAATACAGCCTCATCCAGGATAGACTTCATGAAAGCGATTTTGATAAAGTGGTAAAGAAAATTTCGAAACCGAAGAAGAAAAATTAAAATCAAAATGACCGAAGAAGTATTTCATAACCAAATTTGCCAATACCTGAAAGATAATTTCGGGTATCGTGTATTGACTGCATCACATTTGGCAGACAAGGAATATTACTTTGTAGAAAGTCATTTGGTGGAGTTTATTCAGCAAACACAAAAAGAAACCTGGAACGAATTAGAAACAAATTACTTCGGAAGCGATACAGGAAGACAAATTGTAAAAGCCATAAAAGAAGAAACTGCCATAAAACCTTTGTGGTGGATTATCAGGGATGGAATAGAAATAAAGAGCAAGCGGGTTTACTTATACACTCCCCGACCAAGAAGCAAGCAAAGCAAGGAACAGCAGGAAGCATATAAAGCTAACATCTTTGCGTATAAAAAGGAATTCTACTTTGCTGACGATACTTCTGAAGCTATTGACTTAGTTATTTATCTCAATGGTTTACCAATTATCACTGCGGAGTTAAAGCATCATGGCGAAACTGGTGAAGCCAGTACCTATGCAGATGCTATTACACAATACACTGTAAGAAGACATCATGTTTCAAAAATATTTTCACTTCCGTTTGCACATTTTGCAGCTGATACTGATGAAGCGAAAGTTGCCACCAACCCAAGCGATGAAACGTATTTTCAGCCATTCAACAACGGATTGGAAAACAAAGAAAATCCTGAAATCCCAAAAGGAGAATACCCGATTTGGCATTTATACGGTCAGGCGTTTTCACCCGAATACATTTGCGACTTCATTGAATATTTTTTAATTTATGTTCCTGCCAATGCAGAACGACAAAGCCCTGCATTTACCATTATGCCACGCTTCCATCAATTGCGAAGCACAAGGAATTTAACAGCAGACTTATTAGACTTTGCTGAAACAAATGATGCATTGGGTAAAAAGTATTTAATTAATCATAGTCCGGGTTCAGGCAAAACATTAACTATTGGCTGGATGGCAGAACGCCTGGATAGTCTAAACAAAAGCACCAACAACGAAAAAGTTTTGGACATCATTTTCATTCTTACAGACAGAAAAAGTTTGAATAAGAACGTAAAAGATGATTTAGAGAAGTTTACACACCTGAAACGGAAAATCATTTTTACCGATAAGGCAGATGATGTTCTAAAAGGCATAAAAAGTCGAACGAACATTATTGTTACTACCATTCAGAAATTCAATTGGGTGCAGAAAGAATTGAAGGAAGATGAAAGTTTGAAAAACCTGAAAGTAGCTTTCCTGATTGACGAGGCACACAGAAGTCAGGGCGGAAAGATGGGTAAAAATGTTCGGACAACTTTTGCCAATGAGCAAATTCCAGAAGGACAACCAAACGGAAACGATGAAGAAGTTACATGGGAAGACGAAGCAGAAGAAACATTCAAAAACCTTGACATTTCAAAACAGGTTTATGTTGCATTTACAGCTACTCCAATTGAAAAGACCCTAAACCTTTTCGGAAAGCCATTTGATGTTTACTCCGAAGATGAAGCCATAAAAGAAGGTTATATTTTGGATGTTGCTGAAAACATTATTTCTTACAAAACACTTTATCATTTAAACACTACCTGGGTTAAACCTGATGATAAATTATATCCCGAAGGTTTAATCACAAAACTCCTTCGCGACATTGCTTATGAGGATGAAAGCGTTGTCCAATATAAATCAACTGTAATTGTTGAGCATTTTGAAAACGAAGTAAAAGATTTGTTAGAAGGCAAAGCAAAAGCAATGGTCGTGGCTACTTCAAGACAAGCCAGCTATAATTATTATTTGGCAATAAAAGCCATCATTGCGAAAAAGAACCTTGGCTATAAAATAATTTTCGCTTTTTCAGATGGATTTACTGAAAAAGTAAGTAAAGAACAATTGACAGAAGCTAAGGTCAACAACCTTGAACTGAGCGAAGAAACTCCGATTGAAACTTACTTTGAGAAAGATGAATACAAAATTCTGATTGTTGCAAACAAGTTTCAGCAAGGTTTTGATGAACCTTTATTGTGTGCCATGTATTTAGACAAAGTAGTGAAAGGTGTGAACGCTGTTCAAACAATTTCACGACTGAATAGAAAATACCCAGGCAAGAACAAAACCACGGTAATTGATTTCACCAACAACGCCAAAGAGATTTTCAAAGCATTCAGCAAATATCGCAAGGGTGCAAAAGTCCGTGATACTGAGCCAGACCCTAACGAATTAAAAGACCTCTATGCTGAAATCATGGCTTTCAATATTTTTTCGCAGGACATGATTAATCAACTTATGGAAACAGCACAGGAAAGAAATGATGCCATATTTGCAGCCATGTGTTTAGCGTTCCGCTTACAGTTTGAAAAAACCATAACCGATAAAGAAGAAAGAAAATCATTCGTGAATTTACTTTTAAAGTATGTGAAAAAGTACAACTTCTTTGCACAGTTCACTCAGTTCAATGACACCCTAACTCAATTTGCTGTATTCGCTGACTTAATCGCTGGTAAACTAATAAAACTTGGCAGTGAAGGAACATTAAAAAAATCATTGGAAAGTGTGACCGTTGAAAAGGCAGCAGTTAAGTATTTAGGTGAAAAGAAAAATCCAAATTTGGTTCGGGAACCGAAATCCGGAAAACTTGCATCCCCTATCGTTCCACCTAAAGCGACTATTGAAGATGTTATTGAGAATATTCGCCGGCTATTTAAAATTGAAGAAGGTGATGTAATTATAATCAAGGAAATTTATGCAGAAACCATGAATAATAAGGACTTAATAAATCGTATTTCTTCAAATAAAGAAGATAAAGATTTTCTTCAACAAATTGTTGCATATCAAATACGACAAATGATCATTGACACATATAAACAAAAAGGGCAGATTCGTAAAACAAGAGAACCACGGTACAAAGATGCAGGTGGAATTTTTGATTTACTGGTTGAAAATATTATAAGACACGCAATCTATAGTTAACCACCCCATTTGCAAGCACATAAAAAATAAAAAACGCGAACACACGACCTGTCCCGATTTATTGGGAAGCCGGCACGGACAGACAAGAAAGTAAAATGATAATGAAGTGGGAACTCAATATTGATAATGGTTTAGAGCGACATAAGAAAGAGCACCAGGCGATATTTTTTACCACCTGTGCGCTTTTTTTATTTCTTTTTCAAATTCTCATCGGCCAGGAATACGAATGTTATAACCGTTATTCCTCCGATGAAGGACTTTCGCAGAATGTAGTCAACTGCATGATTCAGGACAAAGAAGGTTTCCTGTGGCTTGGAACACAGGACGGACTGAACTGCTTCGACGGTTATTCCTTTGTTTACTATCAAAACCAACCTTCGGATTCAACAAGCATATCTAATAATTATATCACCTCTTTGTGCGAGGATAAATCAGGTTATTTATGGATCGGTACCATGAGCGGCGGATTGAATAAACTGGATAAATTTACGCGGCGGTTCAAAGTTTACAGGAATAAACCAGAAGATACAGAGAGCATTTCGGATAATACAATTTGGTCACTGGCAGTTGATACTTCAAATTCTATTTGGGCTGGAACTTATAAAGGGTTGAATGTAATAAGGGAAGGACAGGAAGGATTTTTGCATTTCCGCTATTCAGAATCTGATACTTTGTCGCTACCGGGCGACATGATACTGAGCCTTTATGCTGACAGTTCAGGCAATATGTGGGTCGGAAGCGGCTCAGGGCTGGCAAAATTCAATTACAGAAACAATAATTTCAGCAGAATTCATCCGGGCGGAAAGAGCCGGAAAGAACTCATCATCTGGTCACTGAGCCGTGGCATTAACAATACTCTGCTGTTAGGTACCAATAACGGCGTTTGGGAGTACGACCCGCCGGCTAAATTTTTGGTAAAGATTAGCGGATGCCAAAATAATGATTCGGTCACCGTATGGACTGTAATGTCAGATGGTAAAGATCAAATCTGGTACGGTACTGCACAGGGAATCCATTTATTCAATCGTTCCACTTCCGGGCCGGGAAATTTGCTTTTTAAAATTCCCGTGGATAAAATACCTGAGGAAACAAATGCATGGTGCCTGATGAAAGATCTTTCGGGAACCTTATGGGCAGGAACCGGCAGCGGAATATTTGAAATCCGTTCTACGGAAAACACTTTCCGTACTATTTCCTCAGATTCCGAAAACAGGCCCGGAATAGGAGAAAGTGCTGTAAATGCCATCATGGTTGATCATCTGAACACCCTGTGGATAGGTACTGAAGGTAGCGGATTATACCGCCTCGATGAAGATGCAGAGAAATTCTCCCGATATACTTCAGAGGCAAGGAACCAAAACACCGTTGCCAGTGATTATATCTGGTCATTGTTTGAAGACAGGGAAGGGCTTATCTGGATCGGCACCTATGGAGCAGGGTTGAGTTCCTACGACAGGAGTACCGGACAATTTTTCAATTACCACAGAAACGAAAGGGACACCTGTGCAATTTCGAATAACCGCGTTTTTACGATCCTTGAGGACAGTTCCGGGTATATCTGGGTTGGAACCCGCGGAAGCGGTTTGAACCGATACGATAAAAGAACCGGTTGTTTTGAAGAATTCTCAAACATTCCTTCCGATACGACGAGCCTTTCTTCCAACATTGTTCTGACTCTTGCACTGGACAAGGGCGGGATACTTTGGGTTGGTACTTTTGATGGCGGTCTTTGCCGGTTCGAAGAAGACAATAAAAGATTTAAGACATATAAAAATGATCCTGCCGCTTTGTCCGGTAAGCCTGATAATTGTATCTGGACTATATTGTTCGACTCTAAAAACCGTATGTGGCTCGGCACTCAAAGTGGATTGTATGTAAGTGATTACCATACTGAAAAATTATCTTTTCAACGCTTCACTACCAAACATGGGCTTCCAGGCAATGTGATTTTCGGCCTTGCAGATGATAAAAATGGAAATTTATGGATGAGTACTTTCAGAGGCCTGGTAAAACTGGATATTCAGGAGTTTGAGAACTTACCTTTTACAAATGATCAGTTGCAGGGGTTTTCACCCGATCCTTTTCATCCGCTTTTCAAAACTTTTGACGTGAGGGATGGATTGCAGGGAAATGAATTCAGACAGGGCGCTTATTTCAGGAACCGGAATGGCACTATCTATTTCGGTGGGTCAAACGGCATAAATTATTTTCATCCGGACAGCCTGCAGCAAAGCCAGTTTGATCCATTTGTTAGGATAACCGGTTTTAAAATTTTTAACCGCGAAGTGGGACTGACAAATACTACGAAACAAGATCATGATAATATTGTGATTAAAAAAGATAACGATTATTTCCTTCCACGCCAGATTACTTATCTCGATAAAATAGTTCTCACCTGGCGTGAAAGTGTGTTTTCCTTCGAATATGCAGCGCTTGACTTTTCCAATACATCTAAAAACCAGTATGCCTATACCATGGAGGGATTTGAGGACCATTGGAATTTTGTGGTAAATCAAACTTCGGCCACTTATACCAACCTTGATCCCGGCGAATATGTTTTCAGGGTAAGAGGATCTAACTCCGAAGGAAAATGGAGTGCAAAGGAAGCAACACTGAATATTACCATTATCCCTCCGTTCTGGAGGACCAAATGGTTCATTTCTTTGTCGGTTATCTTTTTCCTGTTGCTAATTACAGTCACGGTTACCTTAATTTTCCGAAATCAGAAAAAGAAAGCCCTTGCTGAAAAAGAAAAGATGGAATTGCAGCTTAAGACTATTAAAAACCAGATGGATCCTCACTTTGCATTTAATGCCATCAATATGATAGGCTCGATGGTTTATAAAAATGACCCCGATAAGGTTTATGATTACTTTTCAAGATTTGCCAGGCTGATCCGAAGCACCCTGCAGGACAGTGAAAAAATTTCGCGGCCTTTGAGCGAAGAGCTTGATTTTGTTCGGAACTACATTGAGATTCAGAAAACCAGGTTTGCCGATAAATTTACTTTTTCCCTCGGTGTAATTGAACCTGTAGAAATGGAAACAGAAGTTCCTAAAATGATCATTCAAACTTATGCGGAAAATGCCATTAAGCATGGACTGATGCATAAGAAAGAAGGCGGTAATCTGGAGATCAAAATTTCAGAGAAAGATAAGAGGCTTACAATTTCAATAGAGGATAATGGGATTGGCAGGGAAAAAGCAGCAGAGCTTAGTAAAGAAAGCACCAAAAAAGGAATGCAGATCATTCAGCAAATATTTTCATTATACAATAAGCTTTTTAAATACACGATCAGCCAGGAGATCACCGACCTGAAGGACGATGAGGGAAATGCCTGCGGAACAAGGGTCGTGCTTACAATAGATAAAAACAGATCATAAAACCCGCAATATGAACAAAGAATTAAAGGTACTGATCGTGGACGATGAAGCTGAAGCCCGCGATATCCTTGAACGTCAGTTACTCCGGACGGGAGGATTAAGAGTCATTGGGAAGGCTGCATCTGTTGATGAAGGAATTGAGCTTATCATCAGCGATCGTCCCGATATCGTTTTCCTCGACGTACAGATGCCCGAAAAGGATGGATTCGAACTGGTCAGGGAGTTAAAAAAATACAATCTTAAAACCACTGTCATTTTCGTTACGGCTCATATCGAATATGCCGTAAATGCACTTAAAGCGGCAGCGTTCGATTACCTGTTAAAACCGGTTTCGTTTGATGAACTCAAAGAAGCGGTTCTCCGATTCAAATGTGAACGTCAAAATGAAGCATCCATTAAAAAAATGGAAGTTCTTTTAGGATTGTTACACAAGCCGGATAAAATCTGTTTCAATACCAGAACAGGATATATCTATATATCACCGGGCGACATTTTATATTGCCAGGCTGATGTGAACTACACCGAGATTTATTTCAGCAAAGAAAGAAAAGAAGTAGTTACAGTAAATATCGGAAAGGTGGAAGAACTACTTGATGGCCAGGGGTTCTATCGGATCAGCCGGTCGTATCTGATTAATACAGGATATCTGGTCAAAGCCGACAGAAAGCTTAAGAATTGTGAGCTTTATAAAGACCGTGAAAAATTTATCGTTCCTGCTCCGCCAAATCAAATCAGAGCGCTTGAAAATATTATTATTTCAGGTACATTACTATCTAAATCTTGAAGATATGTTGCTGTTCAAAATTCAGTTGATCACAGATTTCCAATACTTCATCACGTTAAAATAGCATTTCATTCAATAACCCTTATAATCCTTGCTGTGCAGAGGCTGTGTGGTTAATTTTGGCGACTGAACGGGTCAGTTAAAATTAATTATATAGTGAAAATATTTTGCAGCTTCCGGTTAATAAGTCTGCTTCTGTTATTTGTCAGTCTGTCGGTGGTGAGCTTGTCCCAGGCAGTTCCAAACGGAGATTTTGAAAAATGGAAATCTTTTTCGGTTCCTTTCAATTATAGCTCGGCTGATCAACCTGAATTTATTCTGATCACGATTTCTCTGACACCTTCAAAGGGAAGCCATTACCAATCGGTTTATTGTATTGACGATCAGGCACTGCTGGGGATCAAATAAAGAAGAAATAAAAAATCAACTAACAAATAAAAATAAGGTTATGAAAACACTTTACTTAAAATTTGGATTCCTTGCAATTCTATTGCTTGCTTTTTACATCGTAAATGCGTCTATTTTCCATTCCACCACCACCGGTGGTAACTGGAACACAGCCACCACCTGGCAGGAAGGGTCAGTTCCGACTTCAACAGATGATGTTATCATCACGGGACCGGGAATAGTTTATGTGAATGCCAATTTGGCCTGTTATAACCTCACAGTGAATACCGGCGCCACTATTCAAAACCCTGTCGGTCAAACCCGGACACTTACAATAAATGGAGATGCGGTTAACAATGGATATATATTACAAAGTACTGTTAACTTCACGGTTGAAGTTTATGGCAACATTGCAAATAACAGTTACTGGGACCACTACAACCTTAAACTTATGGGAACTACAGCGCAAACCATCAGCCTGGCAACAGGATATTTGTTTGAGGTCAGCCAGTTGAACGATTTGGACGGGTCAAGCCCAATAGATGTATTAACTGACCTGAGCTTTGAAGGTACAACAATCAACCTCGGAACAGCGGTTATGAACATGCCGGTTACCAAAGGAGGTACGCTTTCCCTGAACGGCGGAACGCTACAGAACGGGGAAGTATATATGAATGCCGGCACACTTCACATGGAAAACAGCGCTAAACTTGTTGCAATTAATCTTCATGATGCAACTCTTACCGGAACAATAATGATTGGAACAAATGTGATTCTTTATGGACAGATCATCAATAATGGTGTTTTTCAAAATATTATCGGCACTTCATCGGTTAGCACCTTTGACTGCGATTTTATTAATAACGGTTCTGTAAAGAATTCAAATGTCCCTTTGACTATCTCATGCACGGGTGATGTGGTAAATAACGGA
This sequence comes from Bacteroidales bacterium, assembly GCA_020052415.1. Taxonomy (GTDB): domain Bacteria; phylum Bacteroidota; class Bacteroidia; order Bacteroidales; family JAADJA01; genus JAADJA01. The sequence goes on from JAGVPB010000078.1 coordinate 54,507, forward strand.
ACATGGGAAAACACCTATTTGAATTTTACCGGAACCGGTGACCAGGATATTTCCTGTCCGAACGGCCATTATTTTTCTGTCCTCAATTTTACGGTGACAGATGCAGTGGGTAAACTAAATGCCTTAAGTAATTTGTCTTTTATTGGGTGTTCAGTTTTGCTGAACGGAGCTGAAATTATCGGCAATAACTATGAGATTTACATGACAAAAAGCACTACCCTCGCTATTATAAGGAATGGCATTATTTCCGATTTCACACTAACCGGAACTCATTTAATAGGAGATAATAATGTTTCTTATTTGGGAAACATTATAGTTGAAGATACTTTGCAAAATATTGTGGGAAATACTTTGCTTTTAAATATTACCGGTAATCTTACAAATAATGGTATCATCACCAAAAGCAATGTCAATTTCTCAATCAACCTGAGCGGCAATTTTATCAACAACGGTGTTTTTACCCCAGCTTACTTATATACGACCGGCGCTGTAAACCAGGATATCACCTGCACGCCTTCCAATCCAATCCGGTGCCAGCAGTTTAATGACAGTGATCCGGCTACATCTGTTACTTTGCTTTCCGATATCACATTCAATGGAACTTCAATCAATATGGGTACAGGCAATCTCATTATTCCGGCAGCCAAAGGATCTACCCTGACACTTACCGGTTCAACCCTGATAAACACCTACCTCCAGGCTAATGGAAATACTATAATCATGAGTAACAACGGCACGTATGATGCCGGTTTGCATGGAAGCGTCAACATCAACAATTTCACCCTTGAGGGAACGATGATTGTTTCAGGTTCCGGAAATAATCTTTCAGGCGAAGTCACGAACAATGGAACGATTAAGAATATTATCGGCAATACAATTACCCTTGATATTGATGGAAATATCACGAACAACGGTACAATTCAAAATTCAAATGTTAATTTTACTGTCAATGCAAAGGGCAATGTCATCAACAACGGAACCTGGAGCAACTATTCATTAAAATTGAACGGGATTTCGGATCAGTACATTACCTGCCTTAACAATCACTTTTTTTCTTGTGCAAATTTTGTGAACGAAAAGGTAACCGGATCAGCCTTCACTTCAGGAGACCTTAATTTTACAGGGACTGTCGTTAACTTCAACGGAAATACCCTTGATGCCTCATCGGGAAATCCGATGACTGTAAGTGGCGGTCATTTTGAAAACATTACGATTGACGGGTTCGGAAATGAGCTAACTTGTAGTAATTCGCACTATTTTTTCAATACATCACTTATAGATGTAAGGCTATATGGAACAATGAATTTTGCAACCGGAAACTCAGTAACGGATGTAACCAATAATGGTATTTTTCAGAACCAGGTAGGAACATCTTCTATCGTTACAGCCTATGGAACCACATTAAATAATGGCTCGGTTCAAAATGGGATCAATGTAAACCTGGTCATGGATGTCCTCGGTAATATCACCAACACCGGGACCTGGAATAATTCACAAACAAATATAAAAGGAACCGCATTTCAGCAAATCCAGATCATAGATAATAATGATATCACAGGTCAGGTCAGATTTATTTCCAATACGACAGGATCGCCCTATCAATGGTATATAAACGGATTCTTATTAAATAGCGCTGATTTTAGCGGTAAAAATTCAGAAACACTCACCTGGCTTGTTCCGGTTTCTCCCACGCATAACGGCACGTATCATTGCCAGGCAGCAGGCGGCTTATCGCGCGATATCCAGGTCGGAAATAAGGACATTGTCATTGATATTGGAGTATTTCTTGAAGGATGCTTCAATGGAACAGATATGAATACTACCCTGCATACAGACGGATTTCTCCCGCTTGTACAGCCCTTCAATACTGCTCCCTGGAATTACTCTGGCTTGGAGGAAGTGGGAAGTTTACCCAATGATGACGTAGTGGATTGGGTACTTATTGAGCTAAGGGATGCACCGGATGCAGCTTCTGCCACACCGGCTACGATTTACGCACGTCAGGCTGCATTCTTGTTGAAGAATAAGAGTGTGGTTACAGGCGACGGAACAAGTTTGCTTGAATTCAGCGGAAGCATTACCCAAAATCTCTTTCTTGTGGTCTGGCACCGGAATCACCTCGGAGTCATGTCGGCTGTTCCACTTGTGAAAGCAGGTGGTTTATACAGCTATGATTTCAGTATAGGCGCTGGCCAGGCTTATGGAACCGATGCGCAGATCGAAATTGCTCCCGGGGTCTGGGGGATGATCACGGGCGATGGAAATGGCGATGGTACGATTAACTTATCAGATAAGACGGTTTGGAATAATGATGGAGCCAAAAGCGGTTACCATGCTGCAGATTACGACATGAACGGAAGGGTTAATAACCAGGATAAGAATGATAGATGGTATGTCAAACAAGGAAGACAGTGTCAGGTTCCCCAATGATATTTAAGGTACTGAACTTTGATTCAAAATTCTGAAAGGAGGTAATAGTTAATATTAATTAAAAGTCAGCAAAGGAAAGTACACTGCGTGCATCTTCTCAAATAATAACCAAATTAGGGTGTCCCAATACGGGGCACCTTTTTTATTGCTTCAAAAGAAATAACGATTCATTTGTAAGCAACATCTTGAATTATGGATAGTGTTTTAATCATGAAAAAGATTCAATAATAATATTTTCTGCAGTGTTATATCATATTTGATTAAATTTACCCGTTATTTTTTTTTGATAACATGAGGTTAAAGATTTTTATTCAGGTTTTTAGTTTAAGCCTGGTTACAATTATACTTTCAACCACTGTTCTTCCCCAGGGCTGTGAAGACCTTTCCTTTACTGATAAAAACCGCAAATGGTCGGTAAATTTGAATGGCGGGATAACTTCTTTTTTCGGAGATTTAAGTTATTTTGATCTTGACGGCTGGAATAAAATTACTGCAGAAAGCGGTCCTGCCGGTGGTCTGGTACTTACTCATTATGTAAACAATTGGTTAGGAATCTCCGGTCAAATATTTGCAGGTAATATTTCCGGAGGAAACAATGTCAATTATACCTTTACAACAACTCTTGTTGAATATAATCTTAATGCAAGTATTAATTTTTCGAAATTAGTGAAACAATACCCTTATTCGAAATTTGGCATATCGGGTTATCTTGGCATTGGAAACCTGCTCTTTTATTACAAGCAGTTTGAGTACACGAATGATAACTCTTCGACAATAAAAACCAGTTCCCGTGTTCCGGAATTTGTTTTCTTCTTTGGCGGAAAAGCAAATTATAAAGTTTGGGAGAATCTTGCCCTGACTGCGGATCTCAGCATACATCAGTTGCAAAATGACAAACTGGATAACCTTTCCAGAAGCGGCGATTTTGATTATTTCAGTTATTTTAATGCCGGTATTGAATATTATTTCAATGTGAGGTTAAATAAACCATTTAAAAACACTGCCCGGAAAATTCCAAACAGAAGAAAAGTGAATTAATATTCGAACAATTTTCGATGATAAAACAGACATTCTGTTTTTTCATTTCTGTTTTATTCATGGATTTACGAAATTATTGCATATTTTTACGTGGCTCAATCCATTACGAATATTCTTATGTCAAAAAGTTTACCACGCATTCTTATCTGCGCAGATGTTAAAATTCAAAGTATAATACACAAACTGCAGGCAACTCATTTAAAAGCAGATTGTATTTTTACAAGTTCAGCCGCTGAAACTGAAGCGCTTCTCAGAAATTCAAAATTTGATCTCATTGTTTTCCAGTTGGATTATACTGAAGAGGAAAAGCTCAATTTTTACCGGCTCCATTTAGATCTGACAAAAAAGAACCCGGTTCCGGTATTATATCTTTATCAACATAAAATTGAAAATCTTTCCGGAATCGAAAAGATAGAACCGGGAACTTTCGATATAATTAATGAACGTTTCGAAAGCCGGATTCTTTTCAATAAAATTGTTGTTTTCCTGGAGATTGCAAGGTTAAGAAACAAATTGACGAACTCAAATACCAGATTAACAAAATCTCCAAAATTAAAAGAGAAGGTGATTTTCGAAAAATTAAATGAAAGAACCAAACAATTATCCCGTGAGATTACTGAACATATAAAAACCAAACTCGAAGCAAATAAAAATTTTTTAAGCTTATATCCAAAACTGGAAATTCTTGAAAAAATAATAGAAAGCATTCCCGGACCCATAGCATTAAAAAACAGTAAAGGAAAGTATGTTACATGTAACAATGCGTTTGAAGATTTTCTTGGAATCAGAAAAGCTGAACTCATTGGAAAGTCAGTATTTGACAATGCCTATCCGGCTTTCGCCAAAAAAATCCACACTTCGGATATGGAGGTGATAAAAACCGGGAATATCCATATTTACGAAACCAGGTATCAAAGAAATGATGGTTCATTCATGGATTTGATGATTTACAAAAGCCGGATATTTCTTGCCCCTAAAAACGAACCTGGTATTATTACCCTCGTAATTGATATTACACAAACCAGGAGAGCAGAAGATTTGCTGAATATTCAGTACACCATTGATTACCTCTCATCCCTGAATAAAGGATTGAAAAGGACCCTTGAAAACATCCTGGATTATATTTTCACACTTTATTGGGTAGATGCGGGTGGTATTTATTTGTATGACAATGATGAAGAAAAATTAAATCTTATATGTCATAAGGGATTATCAAAAAAAATTGTCAGAAAAGTAAGCAATTATGGTAAGGGTTCACATCAGATGGACATTCTTCTAAAAGGGTCAAATCTCTTTAATAAATCAAATGAAATGTTTCCTGAAAGTAAAGTCCGGCTTTTGTCTGAAGGAATTTTGTCTGTAGCAATATTGCCGTTGATTGACAGCAACAACAGCAGGGTTATAGGGAGCCTCAATCTGGCATCTAAGAATTTTGAGGAAATATCAGAACAGGATAAAAAAGGAATAGAATCCATCGCGGTCAGAATTGTCAACCTTATCATATATGCCCAAAGCCAGGAAAAGCTTAAAGAAGCACAATCATTACTTGAAAACAAGGTAGAGGAAAAAACCAATGAACTGAACAAAACAATAAATGCACTGATCCTTAAGGAAAATGAAATCAGAAATAGTGAACAAAAGTACCGTGATTTACAGGAAAATCTTCCTATTGGTATCTTTTCTACCAGCCCTGATGGAAAGTTACTCTATGCCAATAGTGCAGCAGTTTCAATATTCGGGTATGATTCACCAGAAGAAATGAAGAAAGTACCGGTTATAGATTTATATCATTCGAAAGAAGAAAGAAATGAATTGATCCAGACTTTAATCTCGAAAGGACAATTAATCAATACTGAAATTCAGTGTGTAAGAAAAGACAGGTCTGTATTCTGGGGGCTTATCAGGGTACAGACTGTTTTTGACAGCAAAGGAATGCCCAATTTTTTTGATGGTGTAATTGAAGATATTTCAGAGGTCAAGGATACAAAGATGAGACTCGATGAAGCCAATAAAAAAATTATCAGAGCCAATCAAAATCTTGAAAAAAAGATTCAGGATGCACTCAGGAAACAGGAAGAACAAAATGCATTATTGATACAAAAATCAAAATTAGAATCACTGGGTGAACTATCATCCGGAATTGCCCATGAGATCAATCAGCCGCTCGGAGTAATGGCTCTTTCTTTTGAAAATCTAAAACTGAAAATCACTTCTCAGCAACTGACCGCTAAATATCTCGATAATAAGTTCCGGTCAATTGAAGGTAATATCGGGAGAATCAGAAACATTATTGATCATATCAGAACTTTTTCACGCGATCAGGACTCCTTTACTTTAGATAAAGTTAATGTGAATAAAGTTGTCGGAAAAGCATTATCTATGATCGGGGCTCAGTACCGGAATCATAATATAAATATCCTCCTCGATTTAAAGGAAGATATTGGTTTTACAGTTGGCAGCAACCTGAAACTCGAGCAGGTAATACTCAACCTGCTTTCCAATTCAAAATATGCCCTGGAAGAAAAAGGGACTTTTATAGGTGAATCTGAATTCACGAAAGAAATTCTGATTAAAACTGATGCTACCTCAAAGAAGATTATTTTAATGATAGAAGATAACGGAGCCGGTATCAATTTCAAAGATTTATCGCGAATTTTTGATCCTTTTTTTACTACGAAACCGGAAGGTTTTGGTACAGGGTTGGGCTTATCCATTGTTTATGGACTTGTTAAAGATATGCGGGGGGAAATTGTTGTAAGCAGTAAAGAAAAAAAATATACAAAATTTAAGATTTCTTTTCCACGATTCCCGGAAAATGATTAATGTAATTGTAAATAATTTGGGTGGATAAAAAAATAATATTCTCCCAATTTTAAGCGGAAAATTTTGACGCGATTAAAAATCGAAAAATCAAATTTATAAATACTTATTTTTTATGTTTCTGAATTTCTGATTGTTACGATTTACATATAGTGGTTTCCCACTATATTTTTTTTTAGTGGTTTCCCACTATATAATTAATAAAAGTATGACCTATATTTGTGTCAAAGAATATAGAAATTGATATATCATTAGGTCGAAATAATAAATATTGTATTATATTTTTCGAAACTCATTTTTCTAACTATGAACCATTTTCAAAACGTGCTAATCTTAGATGACGAAAAAGGATTCAGGGATGAAATAGGTGAATATTTGTCCGGAGAGGGTTATCAGGTATTTCCGGCAGGCTTACCTTCACATGCACTGGCACTTACAACGTCCAACCCTATTGACATCGCTCTTTTCGATATTCGTTTACCCGAAATGGATGGACTGACTCTTTTGCAGAAAATGAAACAGGATCATCCGCAGATCGAAGTCATCATGATGACAGGATTCGGTGATATGGACAGTGTTATCAAGGCACTGCGGCTTGGAGCTATTGATTTTCTAAAAAAGCCATTCAAGCTCAACGAATTAAAAGAAATCATTGAACGGACACTAAAATTCAGAACGATAAAAAAAGCTCTTGTCGAAAAGGAAAAAATCGAGAATGAAATATTGTCCGGTGAAATCAGGATGATCGGCCAAAGTGAAGCCATGAAAAACATCCGGCTTCTGATTCAAAAGATTTCCTTATTATCCGATACTACAGTTCTCATTACAGGCGAGAGCGGCACCGGAAAAGAACTTGTAGCCAGGGCAATTCATAATCTTAGCCCGCGAAAAAACAACAGGTTCCTGCCGGTCAATTGTTCAACCATCCCTGAAGAACTTTTTGAAAACGAATTTTTTGGACATTCCAAAGGATCCTATACCGACGCCAAATTTGACCAGAAAGGATTATTTGAAGTTGCTGATAAAGGTTCATTGTTCCTGGATGAAATAGGTGATTTGAAATATTCTATGCAGGCCAAAATGCTGAGGGTGATTGAAGACAAGAAAATATCGAGGATCGGGCAGTATTCTGAAAAAACGGTAGATGTAAGGATAATAGCCGCAACCAATCAAAACCTTGAGCAACTGATTGAGAACAAATTATTCCGCAAGGATCTTTACCATCGTTTGAATCTTTTCAGAATTGACATTCCGCCTTTACGTCATCGTAAAGAAGACATTCCGTTACTATTTGACTTTTTCGTCGAAGACTTATCAAAAAAATTAGGTAAGCCCATTCGAAAAATAGAGAAATCTGTAATCACTAAATTAATGAATTACGAATTTCCGGGAAATGTAAGGGAATTGAAAAACACCATCGAAAGGTCTGTGATCTTATGTGACAAAGATGTACTTACCGAAAAATGTTTTAGCATTATTGATATACTTGCATTAAAGAAAAAAAATGTTGATAATGAAGATGATATTGAATTGCTTAGCCTGGACCAGATTGAAATAAAATCCATCAGGAATGCACTTCGAAAAACCAAAAACAATAAGTCAAAAGCTGCTCAAATGTTAAATATATCAAGGCAAGCCCTTGACCGTAAGATTAAAAAATTTAATAACTTTTCAAATTAACAGACTGTTTAAAAATGAAAACTGAACTTTGCATCTGGAAAATAAATTTTTCCCATTGACGAGTAAAAACCATACTATTTAAAAATTTAAACAGTCTCTAAATTTTCTTTGTTCACCAGGTGAGGTTATCAATATCCTGTTTGCAAAGAACGCCCATAATCGGGCAAAAGCCCGGAAGCGGGCATTTTTTCATATTTCCTTTCTTTTCGGCTAATATTACTTATACCTTGTCTATTCCGGCATAGCAGTACTGTTTTTATATGGTCAGTTATCCAGATTCCGGTGTTTTTATATCGTTGTTTATCAACATATTAAGTGCGGCATGAGATTGGAATGAATCCAAAATCTGAAAGCCGGGTTAAGGCTAATCAATCAAAGCAATGAAAATACTGATACAATTACGGGATGCAGCCGCCGATAGTGAAATTAAAGAATTTACTGAAGGTGATGGTAAAAAAGTTTATATCTCCCACTCAACCGAGGAATCAATAACACAGTTAAGCAACCATCGTTTTGAGAAAGCGGTAGTAAGTCTGAGAGGCATTAATGATGCGGCCATACTCAAATACATGAACGATTATTACCCGGAAATTAAGGTGGTGGTTATCGCCAATAAAACCTTTGATGACATTATTTCCATTTTTAAAAAGGTCAACTATTCAATCATTCACGAACCACTCCAGCTTTCAGAATTAAAATCTCAGTTAACCAACACCCTCAGCCAGATGTAGATGATAAAAACCCAAGCCAAAATAATAAATATTATAAATTATATTTTGTCATTTCTTCCTGAAAAGGAGAGACTTAACTTTTATGTGACTACCTGCATGTTCCCGGGATCCCGCACAATGTGCATAAAGCCATTACCACAAGGCATCTGCACTACACAATCTCATCTAATAAAAATCGACCAGAATGGAACTATCTTAACAGAAAAACCTGGAGAGCCATTCAAAAGGGATCCTGGGAGCGATGCAGGCTTTGATTTGTCAAAACAATATCTGCATTGTTTGAAAACCAGGGATACAAATAAGTTCAAATATACTACTAAATTCAACCATTATTAATTAAAATTAGCATCATGAAAAAACAATTACCTTTCTTATCAGAACGATGGAATGCAGAACGCCTATCTTGTGCGCAGGACATCAATGACCGGAAAGGTCAAACGACTGACATTAGTGAAAAAGTCTAAGCCGTCATCAACCTTTCCTTTATTGGTGATGGCGGCCTGATTACCAATGAATATTAAACCAGGATATCCTTCGAAAACCTGGAAATTATTCAAAAATCAATCATTAATAAACTTTTAATCTTCATCCAATCCAATGTTAAAAAAAGGGTTGGTTACTCAATAAACATTTTATTAACTTAAATTAAAACAAAATGAAAAAACGATTACATTTATTGCTGGCGCTGATTATAGCGGCAGCAAGTACGTGGGCAACAACACTCTATGTGCCAGGCGGGTACGCCACAATTCAGGCAGCAATCAATGCTGCGACAGATGGAGACACTATCCAAATTGATGCTGGAACCTACATAGAAGCATTATCTGTGGGAAAGTCCCTGACTTTTATTGGTTCCGGACCGGCTTCATCTCCAACAACTATCATTACTTCAACAGCTGGTAACATTATTAACCTTACTGTAACAGGAAAGAGTTTTACTTTCCAGAACCTGATTGTTCATGGTAATGTTATAAATAATGGTATCAAGGCAGGTGGTTCAATTAATATTAATTCACTTACATTGAAGGATTTAATTGGAAGAAACTGTCAAGTAGCACTATATCTTGCAGAATATTGGCCTGGTGATGATCCTTTAACTACAACTGTCACCAACTTAAACATGGATAATGTAACTTTGACAAATAACAAATTTATAGGTGCTTACATTGGTAAAACAGTTCTTTCAGGAACAGTGACAGATTGTACGGTTACCGATAACGGCTATTCTGACGATTCTCCAGATTCCTGGCAAAAAACCGGTTTACAATTTGTCAACTTTGACGAAGCATCTGTACCACACGTGGTAGTTACAAACTCCACTTTCTCAAATAACGGAGCAGGTGCTTCTAACATTGAACGGACTGGGCTCATAATCTATACGGCATATAATGCATTTAGTGCCAGTGAAATTATGACCGTATCTGGCTGTAGCTTCACTAATCATCCCCTATATGCGGTGAGAATAAAAAATGGATATAATGCTGGAAATACTGCTACTGTAGATGGAACCTTTACAGGAAATTACCTTGATATCTGGTTTAACAATATTATTGGAACCACCTCATCAACAACACTGGTGAGAAACACCTTTACTGGAATCAAAACAGTTGGTCCGGGTCCAACCTATGATTACAGCACAATTAAGGCTGCCGTTGACGCAGCCTCACCCAATGATATTATTCAGATTGCAGCCGGAACATACACGGAGCCTAGCCTGATAAATGTAAATAAGGATAATCTTTCTATTCAGGGAGCAGGAAGTGGATTAACATTTGTCCAGGTTTCAGGAATAGGTGACAGATTCGATATTAGTGCAAATGGAGTAACTATCAAAAACCTGTCTATTGAAAAGACAGATAAAACGGGTGAACAAAATATTATTCGTATCCGCGCAAATGATTTTACTCTTCAGAATACTGAAATTTGGGGTCAATTTGTTATTGGAGATGGTGACGTTAGCCGTGCCATGGTCGTTAACGCAGGTGCATACACCGGCATGTTAATTGAGGGGAATACATTTCATAACTTACGTCAACCTATGTATTTATCGGGAACTAACACTGGAATTGTTTCCGATAATTACACTTATAACACCAAAGGATGGGTATTGGAAGGCGGTAATCTTACCTTTACGGGCAATACCTGGGGTGTTAATGTATATGATATGGCTATTCTTTCAGCTTGTCCATCTGCGTATTATTCAGATATTGTATTAATGTGCAATGCAAATAATAATGCAGTAATCGAAGATCAACGAGTAAGTCCGGCCGTTCTATCAGTAGTGCATGTTGACGCAGCTACTTCATTTACAACAGATTTAGGTGGACGCTACCATCCGTACTCAACGATTGCACCCGCTATTGTTAGAGTAGTGGCAGGAGGTACCGTTAATGTGGCGGCGGGAATTTATGCCGGCAATATCACTATTAATAAATCACTTACCATTTTAGGTGATCCCGGCGATGCCCTTCCCGGCCCTGGAGCAAGCGCTCCTGTAATTGATGGCGGGTCTGCTCCTGGCGATGCTTTCCTTATTGCTAATGGAGTATCCAACGTTACTATAAATGGATTTGAAATGCGGAATTTCACCTCACCTGATTTTAACGGCATCGGCAATGGAATCTCAGCCTGGGAAGCCAACACCTCCAACATAACCATCCAGAACAATTATTTTCATCACTTGGGATATAATGGTGTGCTTGTCGGAAATGATGGAGCTGCCGGCGATCACAATAATTGGTTGATAAAGAATAATATCATTGATAATTTTGGATACATCGGATTTGAACTAACCAACACCTCAAATTCGAGCATTGAGGACAATGAAATTCATTTGATGACTCCGTATATTGGTGCCATCTTCAGCAGTGCCAGACGCTCTGAAACTGGATTAACGATCAAGAATAACCAGATTGATGGCACTCCCTCTACCGCATATCCAGTTATTTACATCTATGCCTATGACAATGATATGCTCAATCCGAATCTGAATAACGTTCTGATCGAGAACAACGCTATTGAAACTATAGGAACACCAGCACAAATCTATATCCGTAACATCAATACTGGAACTGTGACTGGTGTGACAGTGGCAAACAATAATCTTTTTTCGCTAAGAACGAACACTCCAGCAATAATTAATGCAGTAAATAACTACTGGGGTAGCGCTAATGGACCAGTGCACGTAAAGAATGTTTTTAATATTGGTTCACAAGGTGGTAATATTACTGTTGATGCTGGTGGTTCTATCCCCGTGTTCTGTCCATGGTGGAAAGACATCAGCGGAACTCCCGGTTCATATACCGGAACAAGTTTTGCTCCCATAACCAACAATGAAACTGAAAATTACTCAAATTATACAGATGCAATATCAGGAACTACTGAAGGAGGAACAGTTAATGCGGCTGCAGGAACTTATACCGAACAGGTATTAATCAACGAGAATAACCTGACTCTCACAGGTGCAGGAGTAACTTCAACTTATATTAAGTCACCGGCTGTATTGGCCACATCTTTTGGTACCAAAAAAGCAGTTGTTTGTATCAATGGAGTTGCAAATTGTGCTATCAATAACCTGACCATTGACGGCGACGGGAAAGGAGATGCCAATTATCAATTTGTCGGTCTTGCTTTCTGGAATGCCGGCGGAACAGTGACCAATGTAGATGTAACACGTGTGCGCGACAACATATTCTCCGGCGCTCAGCATGGTGTGGGAGTGTATGCCTACAATGACATTACAGGCACTTATTCGATTGAAATAGACGGCATGAATGTTACCGATTTCCAGAAAAATGCATTTGCTTTAAGTGGCGATGGACTTATTGTTGACTTGGATAATATTCAAGTTACAGGTGCAGGTCCAACTTCCGTTACGGCTCAAAATGGCATTCAGATTGGTTATGGCGCTAGTGGTACGGTTGATAATTCCACGGCCAGTGGTATTGCATACACCGGGGCTTCCTGGACAGCAAGTGGAGTATTACTTTATGAAGCAGGGGACATAACATTCAACAATGTTGATGTTGACGGTAGTCAGACAAGTTATTATATCATTGATGGTAATGCTGATTTAACCGGCTGTGACATCACAAATGTTGCAGGTGATGGGTTGTATGCTCTCAGCACTTCTTCTAAAAGCAACCCAAAGGTAAGCCCATCTCCTGTTGCTGAAACATATACAAAGAGTTCAAAGGCAACAGTAACTGTTAGCCTTGATGATTGTATTGTTACAGGTCAGGATGTAGCCGACAGTTGGGGAGTTGCTCCCTGGATTGATGGTGGTACAACAAATATGACAATTTCCGGCTGTACAATTACCCATTGGGATTATGGAATCTTTGCTTATGAAGGTAGCGGAGGAGGAACGTTAAATGTAACTGCATCTGGCAATGATCTTTCAAATAACAACTTTGGTTTTGGTACCAATATAACATCAAAATCAATGCTTGATGCAACGAATAACTGGTGGGGACATGCTACTGGACCTTATAATCTAATCTCAAATCCATTGGGACAGGGATCCGAGGTTGGTGATAATATTTTATTCGACCCCTGGTTCAGTAGTCCAACCGGAGATGCCATAGATATCGGACTTTATGCCACATCCTGTTCTGATTTTGAGGTTCGTCTGAGAGCCTTGACCAATATTACCAATACCACGCTGACAAATGTACAGTTTACGATCAGGTGGCCTGAAACGACTCCCAATTTAAGTCTGACAGATATCTTTACAACATATTCGATTGCTCAGCAAGGAGCTACAGTTCAGAGCGGAGGATATAACTACGCATTGTTCATTGGTGTTGATGTTGCCATCAATAATTGGGTCGCAGGTACGGAATATATAGTATTAAGTTTTAGTCATAATCAGATAGCCTCTGGCACAGGTGATTTTGTCATCGGAAATGATGCCTGGACGACTGCAAACAACGGTATGTATTATGCCGAACTGCTGGGCAACGATAAAACAGGATTTAACTATGAAAATGCCATTGGAGTTGATCTTGGAAAATGCCCGTTGTACATTGTCGGCACTTTCACTGCCAACGACAAGGTTTATGATGGAAATACTGATGCTACATTCCTGGCAAATAGTCTTATTCTCGATGATGTGAAAGCTGGCGATTTAGTGACACTAACAGGACTCGAAATTGATTTCGATACTAAAGATGTTGGGACAGACAAATTAGTAAGTATTACCGATGCTTCGCTCAGTGGAGCCGATGCCAGCAAATACGAGCTATTCCTTGTTCCCACACCCACAACAACTGCTGATATAACTCCAAAGACACTCACAGCGGATGTTATTGGAAATCCGACCAAGCCTTACGACGGGAATACAACTGCAACCCTTGCATCCTCCAACTATTCTATAACAGGTTTGGTGCTTAGTGAATCCATAACCATTACGGAAACCGTTGGCAATTATGCAAGTGCAAATGTAGGAACCCATCTCATCACAGTCAGTCTGGATGTTCCGGGTGATTTTACAGCAGGTTCGGGTACTTTACTGACCAACTATACATTGCCGGCAATTGCAACCGGAAATGGAACCATAACAGCCATTTCACTGACAATCACCGCGGATAACAAAAACAAAGTATATGACGGTGCTGTATTTCCATATGGAAGTTATACTGTATCCTATTCAGGATTTATTCCTGGTGAAGGACCGGGTAATTTGGGAGGAGTACTTGTTTATACTGGTTCAGCGATTACAGCCACAGCAGTAGGTTTTTACGTGATCACGCCCGGAGGTTCAACCAGCAGCAACTACACTATTTCTTTCTTTGACGGACAGTTGGATATAACTCCGGTAACTCTTGGACTCAAAGTTATGCTTCAGGGACCTTATAATACTGAAACAAGTTTGATGAAAACCGATCTTTATACTGCAGGTCAAATTCCAGCAGATCAACCATTCAATATAGCTCCATGGAGTTATTCTGGAAGTGAATCAGCCTCACCCCCGGCAACAGCGGTTGACTGGGTACTTGTTGAATTACGTTCAGGAACCGGGGGAGGAACGATGATTGGCCGATGTGCAGCGCTTTTAAATAACAACGGAACAGTGAGTATTACCATTGACGATGTAACTTTCCCGGAAGTTCATTCGGGTGAAAGTTATTATATCGTCATCTGGCACCGCAACCACATGCCGGTGATGTCTGCAACTGCGCAGACTGTGCCTGTTACTTCTTATGACTTCACTGTTCTTGCAAACCTTTACGGAACAAATCCGGCAATTAATTTGGATGGCAGTGTATATGGAATGATAGCCGGCGATGTCACCAAAAACGGAATGCTTAAATACAGCGGACCCAATAACGACCGGGGGCCCATCATCGCTCGTATAGTAGCAGAAACAGGTGTTAATGATATCAACGGATTTACTGTTGCCGGATACTGGCAGGAAGACGTTAACATGAATTCTAATGTCATGTATCTTGGAGCAGGAAATGACAGGGGAATCATTGCAACCAACCTTTCCACTCTCACGGGAACTCCTTATCTGAATAATACATACAGTTCCGTAGTGCCGGGCGCTTATACCGGAGGAAAAGATGGTTCGAATGACGGACCGGTGGACATTCAATTTACTGAAACGGCAGAAAATCTGTCAATTGAGATCATTACCAACGAAAAGATTACGAACGGTGTGGTCGATAACATACAATTAACTCTTGCATGGGATACTGGTGAAACTGAGATTGAGGATTTGCATGGTACATTGACTTCTGGCTTCATTTTATTACCACAGGGTGATATTATTGAAATGGGAGGAATAAACTATCTGACCTTTGCATCCATAACACCGGCATACCTGCCGCAGGTTTGGAATGCAGGTGAATCAGTCACTGTAATGGTGTTTGAAAAGACAAACGGACAATTGGTTGGCAACCATCTTTGGATAGCTGACAATGACTTTACAAGCTCTATTAACGGGGAATTTTATATTTCAAACTGGGGAACCGATGTTACTGGTATGATATTGAATACAACTGTTGGGATCGTGGATCCAACTGCTGGATTTGTGAAACTCTATCCGAACCCGGTAACTGCCGGAAATCTATGGCTGCAGATAAATTCAGCCAACAATGAAAACCTTGAAATTGAAGTATGGGATATGACAGGCAAACTTAAGAAAAAGGTTGAATGTCAAACTGTCGCAGGAACAATGACCATTTCAATTGATGTTGCGGATTTCAGTTCAGGGGTTTATCTGATTAATGTAATGGGTGATTATGTCCCTTACAAGAACCGGTTTATAGTTAAATAGTTTGTTCCCTTTTGATGCACTCCTCCGGCAATGCCGGAGGAGAAGCATCAAAATTTTTCAATGATCAATAATGAAATTATTAGGACAAAAAATGGGAATATGAATAATTATAAACAAATCATAAGAGAGGTTTCATTATTAATGTCTGTATTCTTCTTGGCTCTCAGCCTGAAATCTTCCGGCAATGCTGATTATTCTGAAAATAAATCATCCTCTGTTGACATTGGAATTTATTACAAGGTTTGCGGAGATTTTGAAATCCTGGCTAAACCAACCACAGACTTCACCGGAACTTCTATCACAAATATTCAATTAACAATCAGATGGCCTGTTAACACGGTAAATCTGATCAATTTTAATTCTGCGTTTGGTTTATATCAGCAAGGTCCGGTTTATCAGTCCGGAGGTTTCAATTACTCAATATTTATTTCGGTCACTTCCACCCCAATCAACTGGACTGCAGGAAATGAATATTCCATCTTAAATTTTTCACACGACCTTACCGGAACAGGGTATGCTGACTTTATTGTTGCCAGTGATGCATGGACAATTGCAAATAACGGCAACTTCTATTTCGAAATACTGGGTTTAGACGAAACAGGGATTTTATACCATCAGGCAACCAATACCTGGCTAGAACCTTGCGGAAATATAGATGCAGGTATTTTCAGTACAGGTTGCGGAAATTTTGAGGTACGGGTAAAACCTCATGATAATTATCCTGACAATGTACTTACCAATTTGCAATTTACCATCTCCTGGCCGGCAAACAGCGTTGACCTTTTCAATTTCTCTTCCTCGTTCCAGGTTTCCCAGCAAGGGCCGGTTAGTACAGTTAATGATACCAACTATGCGGTATTTCTCTCTGCAACGGCATTAGCTATTAACTGGATTGCTGAAACTGAATACACGGTTCTATCATTTTCTCACGATCAGTCGGGTACAGGATATGCTGACTTTTTAATTTCGACATCAAACTGGACGCAGGAGAACAATGGAGTTTATTTTATTGAAATGCTTGGCCTCGATAAAACGGGGATCCTGTATCATCAGGCTGAAAATACATACACAGATTACTGCGGCATTATTGATATCGGGCTTTTCAATACCGGTTGTGCTGATTACGAAGTGCGATTAAAACCACATACCGGTTTCCCCAACAATACCATTACCAACATTCAGTTTACAATAAAGTGGCCGGCAAATTCAGTTAACCTGATTGGTTTGTCCTCCGACTATGGGGTGGAACAACAGGGGCCTGTAATCGTTGAATCCGACACCTGTTACGCTGTATTTATTTCAACTACACCTTTTCCCGTCAATTGGGTCTTCGAAACAGAATATACTATTCTTGAATTCTCCCATGATCAGTCAGGTGAAGGATTTGCAGATTTATTAATCGAAACAGCGGACTGGGCGTTAAATCATAATGGGATATTCTATGTGGAATTACTTGGACTGAACTATACAGGCAATGTTTATCACAATGCAGAAAATTCATACCTGGGTGAATGCGGAATTGTTGACATAAGAGTATTATTACAGGGACCTTACAACGACCTCACAGGTTTAATGAATACCACATTGAATGCATCAGGAAACCTGCCTTTGAGCCAAACTTTTAACATGCCACCCTGGAATTATGCCGGTACCGAACATGTAAGCAATTTCCCGGATTCTATTGTTGACTGGATATTGGTTGAACTACGCGATAAAAGCGATAATACACTTACAATCGAAAGAAGAGCCGGTCTGCTTTCAAAAAATGGAGTTGTTTTGGACACTAATTTTACAAGGGGATTATTCTTTACCTCTGCAGAAAGCCTTGACAGTTTTTATGTGGTTATCTGGCATCGCAATCACATGCCGGTAATGTCGGGACTTCCTGTTGCACTACCCAATCTTGGTGAATACCATGATTTTACGGAGGTAACCATTACACAACCTTATAAGCACTTCGAACCTTATCCATCAATATTGGAATTAAATCCTCCCGGGAGCGGGAAATATGGAATGATTGCAGGTGATATTAACGCAAATAAACAATTAAATTATCTGGGTTCAAACAATGACCGGACGTTAATAATTTTGAGGATTTCCACAGTTACGGGCCTGCCATATCTGAACACCGTGATTTCAGGGTACTACAATGAAGATATAAATCTTGATAACAAAGTTAAGTACCTGGGATCTTCAAACGACAGGGGACTTATTTTGTCGAACCTGATTAAACTCACAGGTTCTTCCAATCTGAATTCTGTATATAATTCAGTTGTTCCATAAAATATAAAAACATGCCACAATAAAAACAATAAGGGAAATAACAAACAAATCAACCAACTATAAACTAAAAGAAATGGAAAGATTTACAAAATCATTCAAATTGAAAGGATGGATTATCAGATTTTCATTTATCATCCTTTTTATATTAACAGGACGGATTATTTTTGCTCAATACGGAACCATTGATATCGGAATATTTGAAGCAACATCGCCAGCTAATACGATCGAAGTAAGGCTCCGTCCGGATTTTCTGATTGAACCGGATGAAACCATTACCGGAATCCTTTATACAGTAAGGTGGGAAGATCCTGCTGTTTCGCTATCCATCAATTTAATCAGTCCATTTTATGTTGCTCCACAAGGACTTCCGGTGCTTAATGGAGGCTATTATTACCAGATATTTGCATCAGTTCCTTTTGGCCCTGTTGGAACCACCATAAATCCTGGAACCGAAGTACTGATATCCTCATTTTCTTTCACAGGGGGTACCTGTGGTTACTTCGAAATAATTGAAAATGAATGGACTGTAGCAAACAATGGCGGAGTTTCCCTGGAATTTCTCGGAACAGATGTAACCGGAATTATTTATGAACCTGTTGCCCAGCTTGGATCAGAAGGTGGTTCGGTTAGTGGCGGCGGAACGATCCTTGCGGGACAGAGTACGGGTTCTTTGACTTTAACAGCCTACTCCGGGACCATCCTTAACTGGCAAAAGCGTTTAAACAGCGGAACATGGTCAGACATATCAGGAACATCAGGATTGTCAGTATTTTCAGAAGTTCTCACAATTGCAGGGACATGGGATTATCGTGCAGTTATCCAGAGAGGTTCATGTCCGGTTGATTATTCCACTTCAGCTCAGGTAATTGTGATTGGGGCAAGCCATTGGACGGGCGTTGTTGATGATAACTGGTTCCTTTCCGGTAACTGGACTTATGGAGCTCCAAATGAATACCTGGATGCCATTATTCCCGTTGTTGATCCAAATCCATATCCTTTTGTGGATGGGGATTGGAATTGCTTAAACCTGGAAATTGCAACTGGTGCAAGTGTAACAGTAAAGTCAACCGGATCATTAACCGCCCATGGTGAATTTATAAATGACGGGCAATTCACAGTTCAATCTTCTACATCGGGTGATGGGTCCTTCATTGATAACGGAACAATTACAGGTACAGGTAACAACAGAGTTGAGCGTTATATCGAAGAAGAGGAATGGCATTATGTTTCCCCTCCTATTTCCGATGGACTCTCTGGAATTTACCTGGACATATACCTTAAAACATTTGATGAAGAAGACAGCACATGGTTTTACATTATTCCGGTCAATATTCCGATGATTCCAATGAAAGGCTATGCCGCTTATGCAACAACAGAGCTTACCGGTTCAAAAAAGGTATATTACGATGGCACACTGAATACAGGATCCTATAACATCAATCTTACCAATCATGCCGGTGCTACCCACCACAGCCGGGGATACAATTTTGTGGGTAATCCGTATCCTTCTGCGATTAACTGGGAAGAAGATGCAGGCTGGACAAAAACCAACCTGGACGCCGCTATTTATATCTGGAACCCTAACGAAGGGTCGGGTCAGTACGGTACATATATTTATGGCGATGAATACAGTGGCACCCATGGAGTGGATAGCATCATTCCTTCGGGACAGGGTTTCTTTGTGCATGTTACAGATGGAAATGCAACAGGCAGTCTCAACGTTAATAACAATGCCAGGCTTCATAACTCAAAGGCTTTCATGAAAGCAGGAGACAAAGATCCAGATAAAAAATACTTAAAATTGAAAACGTACTCCGGTAGCATCACCTATACCGATGAGACAATCATTCAGTTTGGAGGTAATGCAACTGTTTTGTTCGATCCGGCTTTTGATGCATATAAATTTTCAGGTTTGGACGAAGCGCCTCAACTTTATTCGGAAACGACAGATGGTGTAAGACTCGCGGTAAATACAAATCCTGATTTGATTTCAAATACTGTGATACCCTTAGGATTTGAAGTATGTATTGGAGGACTGTATTCCATTGAGGCTGTTGACCTCTTCAATTTCAGCCCAAATACACGAATTTTATTGGAAGATAAAAAAGAAGATGTCACAATAAACCTTATTGAACAATCCACTTATACTTTCTTTAGTAGTGCAAATGACATTGCTGACAGGTTTAGAGTCCATTTCCTGCCAAATTCCTCCGGTATTAATTCAGAATTGATGAAACAGAATATTTATATTTTTACCGATGGGACAGAAATTTATATAAAACATTCTGAGGGTGGCCTGTTAAATGGCGAAATAACTCTTTATGATTTACCCGGCAGATTAGTTTTCACGGAAAGAATCTCGGTTTTTGACAAATATCACTTTTCTGTTCCAAACAGTGGAGTTTGCACAGTGTCTTTTGCAGATGAAATTGAAAAATTAGTTTATCGGAAGAAAGTACTGCTGAAATAATTTAAAATAGAACCAATGAAAAAAACACATCTTTTACTCATCTATATATGTTTGATTTCATTTGTAAAAGCAAATCAAATTGATATCGGGATATTTACATCTATAAGCATTCCTAAAAAAATCGAAGTTTTTATGCGTCCCGACTTCAATATTTCCTCGATTCAAACAGTGACCGGAATTCTATATACTGTAAGATGGGATGATCCTGCAATAACAATAACCACTCAAAGCATTTATCCTTTTTTTGTCGCGCCTCAGGGTACTCCTGTACTGAGCAACGGTTATTACTACCAGGTATTTGCTGCAGTACCTATGATCGCCATGGCAATGAACGCTAACCAGGAATATCTTATGTCATCATTTACTTATACAAACGGTGATTGTGCAATATTTCAAATTATCGAGGATGAATGGACACAAGCGAACAATGGTAATGTTTATTTTGAACTTGTCGGTATCGAAGTAACCGGAATTATTTATCACGCGGATGTACTTTTCGGAAGTATTGGCGGGAATATCGTTAATTCAGGAGGCGATACTACTTATCTCGGAACCTCAACCGGAACCATGACATTATCGGGATATAACGGCATTATTCTTAGCTGGCAGCGTAAAGTAAACGAGGGATCCTGGGAAAATATACCAGGAACGGGAGGTCTGGAATTATATAGTGAAATCCCACCAACAATCGGGGATTATTTTTATCAGGTAAATATTCAAAACGGTTTTTGTCCTATTGCCGTTTCAGGCATATTTAATACAGTAGTTGTTGCAGAAATAAATATGAATTTAATAGTTCTGTTAGAAGGTGCATTTGATAATACCATAATGACAACTCATTTAAATGATAATGGTTTGATTCCCTTATCGCAGCCATACTCGTCTCCTCCATGGAATTATACCGGGAATGAGTCAGTAACAAGTATCCCTCAAAATGTAGTTGATTGGATACTCATTGAATTCAGAGAATCAGAAGGAGATGCCTCTACCGCCACAGCAGATAAATCAGTCCACAGAGAGGCAGCCTTTGTTATGATGGATGGAACAATTAAAGATATTGATGGTCAGCAAAATCTAAAGGTTGCCCTGTCACTTAATGATAATCTGTATATTGTTGTATCTCACAGAAACCATCTAGCAGTTATTTCAGCTGCACCACCTTTGATAGTTAACTGGAATTGCTATTACGACTTTTCATCCGGAGAAAATCAGGCATTGGGGGGAACCCTTGGTCATAAGGAAATTGGTACGGGAATATGGGGGATGAGGGCAGGCGATGCTGACAGCGACGGACTCATAAGCAATACGGATAAAGATGTCAACTGGAATTCAGAAGCCGGATCAAGTGGATATTTTTCACCTGATTTTTCGATGGATTCGCAAGTTGACAATAAAGATAAAAATGACCTTTGGTACCCAAATCGCGGTTCCTGGTCTCACGTACCCGAATGAAATAAATTTTCTGAACGAAAATTGCAGCAGAACAACTGATAAATAATACTGCAATCGAAAATTAGCCAATAGGGAGAACGCAATACGTGTTGAACATGATTTTTATCCGGCGGATGATCAATTACTGACCTTAATTACAAAGCCATAATTTTTATTATTTTAGCCCTTTTAATGCTGGAATTGTTTAACTATAAATGAATCTCTGGTATGACAAGATTTATTGGCGTGATCATTATTGTACTTATTTGTGTTAACAGTAATTACGCCCAGCATCAGAACATTATGATCAGTTCTTCAAATGCCCCCGAAGAACCGACTATTTTTATTAATCCCAAAAATACTCTTCAGCTTGCCGGAGGCGCCAATATCAATAACGTATATCACTCGAATGACGGAGGTTATACCTGGTCCATCGGAACGATCGGTTCCCAGACATATGGTGTTTGGGGCGATCCTTGTTGTATAATTGATACTGCCGGAAATTACTTTTTCTTCCACCTCTCCTGGCCTCCGGGAGGAACATGGATAGACCGCATCGTGTGCCAGAAATCTACTGACGGCGGGCAAACCTGGAACGAAGGTTCATACATGGGTCTGAACGGAATCAAAGCCCAGGATAAGGAATGGGCTGTTGTTGACCGGATAAACAATTTCATTTACGTTACATG
Source organism: Bacteroidales bacterium (assembly GCA_020052415.1). Classification (GTDB taxonomy): domain Bacteria; phylum Bacteroidota; class Bacteroidia; order Bacteroidales; family JAADJA01; genus JAADJA01. The sequence goes on from JAGVPB010000078.1 coordinate 77,361, forward strand.
GACTCAATTTGACGATTACGGAAGTTCAAATCCGGCTGATAAAAGTATCATCAGGTTCTCCAGATCAACCGATGAAGGAGAAACCTGGAGCCCGGCGCTAAAAATAAATGAGGTTGACGGTGATTGTATAGATAGCGACAACACCGTTGAAGGCGCTGTTCCTGCTGTTGGTCCGAACGGAGAAATCTATACAGCCTGGGCAGGCCCCGCAGGTTTGGTTTTCGACCGTTCAATGGATCAGGGAATAACATGGCTGGACGGGGATATTTTTGTGTCGGATTTTCCCGGAGGCTGGGATTATAATATTCCGGGCATTGGCCGGTGTAATGGTTTGCCGGTCACTGTTTGCGATCTCAGCAATGGGACATATTGCGGGAATATTTACATCAACTGGACCGATCAAAGAAACGGTGAAACTGATACGGATGTCTGGATGTCAAAATCCACTGATGGTGGAAATACCTGGAGCAACCCCGCGCGTGTAAATGATGATCTTCCCGGCAAACATCAGTTCTTTACCTGGATGACGGTAGATCAGGTGACCGGCTATCTTTGGTTTGTCTGGTACGACAGACGAAATTTTTCCGATAATAATACTGATGTTTATATGGCTGTATCAATTGATGGAGGTGAAACGTTCATCAATTTTAAAGTCAGTGAGGAGGCTTTTATTCCGACAACCAATGTATTTTTCGGTGATTATAACAATATTACTGCTCACAATAGCGTGGTCAGACCCATCTGGACAAGACTCCATCAGGGACAATTAAGTGTTTGGACAGCTATTGTTCAACCTGATTCTGTTATTGCCAACGAAATCCGGGTAGATTTAAAAGCTTTCCTCGAAGGGCCATTTAACGGAACCGGTATGAACACTGATTTAACCGGGTTAACCGATTTCCCTTTATACCAACCCTACAATACGGCTCCCTGGAATTATGATGGGACAGAAACCGCAGCCAGCATTCCTGCCAATGCAGTTGACTGGGTCTTAATCGAGTTGCGCGATGCTCCTTCCGCTGCCTCTGCCACTGCCGCTACAGTCATAGCCCGCCAGGCAGCTTTCCTCATAAACGATGGCAGTATCCGAAACCCCGATGGTACCGGAATACAGCAATTTAACAATTTAACCATTCAGCAATCTTTATTTGCAGTTATCTGGCACAGAAACCATTTGGGTATTCTATCCGCCAATCCACTAACTTTAACAGGCGAAGTATATTCGTATGATTTTTCTTCAGGACAGGAACAGGTTTATGGCGGAATAAACGCTCACAGGGAAATAGGTCCCGGAATATGGGGAATGATGGCCGGCGAAGGGTTTGTCAATGACGAAATCAATAATTCGGATAAAAATGAAATCTGGGAAACCCAAATTGGCAATTCCGGCTACTATCCCGGAGATTTCAATATGGACGGATTGGTGAATGATCTCGACAAAGTCGAATTGTGGGATCATAATGCCGGTAAAGCTTCGCAAATTGTGGAATAGGTTTAAAAAATGTCGAAACTTCACTTATTGTTGTCCCACCAGGATTCGAACCTGGACAGACAGAACCAAAATCTGTAGTGCTACCGTTACACCATGGGACAATATCTGATTTTCAATGAGCCGCGCAAAAGTATCAATTATTTTAATTCCTGACAACGCCGGTATCAAAAAAGATGCTTGTACTCCATCAAGTAATGTTCGATCCCGGCTTCGCTGAATATACCGCCTTCCTTTACAAATCCTGCCCGCTTATAAAACGGGACTGCCTTTAACTGCGCATGCAGATAAATTTTTTGCTTTAGATTCAGTACATCCTTCATAACCTCAGTCAATAAAACCGATCCTAATCCCTTATTCCTGTATTCTTTTAATATGGCAAACCTTTCAAGCTTAATACCCTTTTCCGTCGTGCGCCACCTCGCGGTTGCAACCGGATTTTTATCCAAATACATAAGATAAAAATGTCCTTCTTCTTCGTGCTCGTATTCAAGTACAGGATCCACATTCTGTTCCTTCACAAAAACTTCGGTTCGGATTTTATTCGAAATTTCAAGCAAATCCTTGTCCTCAAACATAAATCTAATAACTTCAATCATCACCTAAGCTTTATGTAAAAATACTAAAGTGAACAATCTTTTACACCATCATGGTTAATGATTTAACTTTTATTAAATCTTTAGTGAATCTGAAATTTATTAATTTTAGCCGGTTATCACTTATTATGGCACGACAGGAAGATAAATATTACAAAAAACGACTCCAGAGTTCATATCTTACTACGGTCGTAAGCATTTCGCTCGTCCTCTTTATGCTCGGATTGCTGGGTCTTATCATCCTGCATGCAAAGAAATTATCGGATTATGTGAAAGAAAATATCGGCTTTTCGATAATAATGAAGGATGATGTGAAGGAGGCGGGTATCATTAAGCTTCAAAAAATCCTTGATGCAACTGAATATGTAAAATCAACCGAATACATAACCAAAGAGGAGGCAGCTAAAGAATTTGCCAAAGAATTAGGTGAGGATTTCACCAGTTTTTTGGGTTACAATCCGCTGTTACCAACTATTGAAGTCAGGTTTAAAGCCGAATATGCAAACAATGACAGCCTTGCCATTATCAAGGCAAAGATTCTGGCAAATTCAAACGTCAAGGAAGTTTTTTATCAGGAATCGCTGGTGGATGTTGTAAATAAGAATGTCAGGAAAATCGGGATCATTGTTTTGGGATTCAGCTTTTTGTTACTATTTATTGCCATTGCATTAATTAATAACACGATTCGTTTGTCGGTTTATTCAAAAAGGTTTATTATTCGAAGCATGCAATTGGTTGGGGCAACACAGAGATTTATCAGCCGGCCTTTTATCCTGCTGGGAATCGTGCATGGAATTATCGGGGCCCTGGTCGCTATTTTGCTTCTTATCGGTGTAATTTACCTTTCGCAACGTCAGCTTCCCGAATTAATTCACCTGCAGGATATAGATTTATTTCTGTCGCTTTTTGGCATGGTCATTCTGTTAGGAATCCTGATATCATGGCTTTCCAACTATTTTGCAGTGATGAAATATATTCGTATTAAAACTGATTATCTCTATTATTGAAAAACAAATTATTAACTTTGCCGGCTCTAATTGTAATTTTAAATTTCATTCATGAAACAAAAGGATAATATTAAACCTGCCGGAAGCGCTGATAAACAAAAATCCCGCAGTACAGTTTCGTCAGAATTTGCATTTGGCAAACAAAATTACAAGCTCCTCCTGATCGGTCTGGCTCTGATACTTGTTGGATTCCTGCTCATGATAGGAGGAGGTTCTGATGACCCGAATGTGTTCAGCGATAAAATATTTAATTTCCGCAGGCTGACTTTAGCTCCCATCCTTGTCCTGGCCGGATATGTTGTCGAGATTTTTGCCATCATGAAGAAACCCAAAGGATAAGCCCTCATTTTGAGACACCGGGTTCAAATGCTGTTACAAGTTTTAATTTCCCTCATTTATAATCACTTAATTTAGCTTTGATATTAAATCTTTTTTCAAATGACATGGCTTGAAGCAATCATCATTTCTATTGTAGAAGGTATCACCGAATTTCTTCCCATCTCCTCTACCGGGCACATGATACTCACGGAAGGAATTCTCGGCATGAAAACCAACGATTTTGTTAAAGCATTCATCATTAATATACAATTCGGCGCTATCCTTTCAGTTGTTGTACTGTACTGGAAACATTTTTTTCAATCCGTTTCCTTTTACCTGAAACTCTTCGTTGCATTTATCCCTGCTGCTGTTCTTGGATTCATCCTTAATGATTACATTGATACCCTGCTTGAAAATGTTTATGTTGTTTCAGTTACTCTGATCCTTGGTGGGATAGTTTTGCTTTTCATTGACAAGTGGTTTAATAAAACCTCAGAAGATCAGACCGTCTCCTACCCTACCGCCTTTAAAATCGGTTTGTTTCAATGTATTTCAATGATTCCGGGCGTTTCGAGGTCGGCTGCAACGATTATTGGCGGAATGACTCAAAAACTGACCCGGAAAACAGCCGCGGAATTTTCCTTCTTCCTTGCCGTGCCTACCATGTTTGCCGCTTCAGGTTACAAACTGATGACCAATTATAAAGCCATAACGTCAGAAAATATTGATATCCTGATTGCCGGAAATATTATCGCTTTTATCGTAGCAATGATCGCAATTAAATATTTTATTACGTTCCTGACCAAACACGGATTTAAGCTTTTTGGTTATTACCGTATTGTATTGGGAATAGTTATCCTTGCCTTATTAGTCCTGGGATTTGATTTGACGATAGACTGATGGAATTTGATTTTAAAAACGGTGAAATTCTCCTGATCAATAAACACGTCAACTGGACATCATTTGATGTAGTCAAGAAAGTACGAAATACAATCTCAAGGGCGACAGGATCAAAAAAAATTAAAGTGGGGCACGCCGGTACTTTGGATCCTCTTGCATCGGGATTGCTGGTTATTTGTACCGGAAAATTTACCAAAAGGATAAATGAATTTCAAAACCAGGATAAGGAATACACCGGTACTTTTTATATCGGAGCTACAACACCTTCATTTGATGGTGAAACCGAAATTGATCAACAGTTTCCGACCGGCCATATAGATGAAAATTTATTAAAACAAACTGCAAAACTTTTTGAAGGTGACCAGCTTCAGGTTCCGCCGTCATTTTCAGCAATAAATATAAACGGAATGCGTGCCTATCATAAAGCCCGGAACAAGGAGAAATTTGATCTTCCGCCGCGGCAAATAAATATTCAATCCTTTGAAATCACTAAAATTGAATTGCCTGAGGTCAGTTTCAAAATATCCTGCAGTAAAGGAACCTACATCAGGTCTCTTGCGCGGGATTATGGAGCAGCACTGAATTCAGGAGCTTATCTTACTTCCCTGACCCGTACCCGGATAGGAAGTTTTTTTCTTGCCGATGCAATTTCTGTTGAGGAATTTGAGTTCAAAATAAGACTTCATCAGGACTAATAATGTTGTGAAAATAAAAATTTTAATGATAAAGTATTGACTTTTCAGTATTTTAAGAGTATTTTTGCACCCCTTTTTTAATAAGGAAATTTTTTTAACGTTTCAAATATTATGAAATTATCTCAATTTAAATTTTATTTACCCCAGGAATTAATTGCCGATAACCCCCCGGAAAACCGAGATGAATCGAGATTAATCGTATTGAACAGAACTACTCAAAGCATTGAGCACAAAACCTTTAAAAATATATTGGACTATTTTAGCGATGGTGATGTTTTTGTAATTAACAATACTAAAGTCTTTCCTGCCCGCTTATATGGTGAAAAGGAAAAAACAGGAGCCCGAATAGAAGTTTTTTTACTCAGGGAACTTAATAAAGAAAGTCTGTTGTGGGACGTTCTTGTTGATCCTGCAAGAAAGATCAGGATAGGTAATAAGCTTTATTTTGGTGAAGATAGTGAACTCGTTGCTGAAGTAATTGACAACACAACTTCAAGAGGGCGGACGTTGAGATTTTTATTTGACGGTTCTTATGAGGAATTCAGAAAAATTTTACAGGGACTGGGAGAAACTCCTTTGCCAAAAATCCATCAGCGTGAAGTAAGCGCCGAGGATGAATTCAGGTATCAAACAATTTATGCAAAACATGAAGGAGCTGTGGCTGCACCAACAGCCGGTTTTCATTTCAGCCGTGAATTGATGAAAAGGCTTGAGATCATGGGAGTGGAATTCGCTGAGATAACCCTTCACGCCGGATTAGGCAATTTCAGGGATATCGAAGTTGAAGATCTTACTAAGCACAAAATGGATTCTGAAGAAATGAATGTCGAAGAAAGTCAGGCTGAAATAATTAATAAAGCAAAAGAAAATAAAAAGAAAATTTGTGCCGTTGGAACAACTTCCATGAAAGCCATCGAAACTGCTGTTTCTATAACAGGAATGGTGAAGCCGTACAAAGGCTGGACAAATAAATTCATTTTTCCACCTTACGAATTTAGTGTTGCCGACGCGATGATCACAAATCTTCATTTACCCATGTCGTCGGTTATGATGATGGTTGCAGCATTTGCAGGCTATGATTTCGTGATTAAGGCTTACAAGGAAGCCATCGCTGAACAATATAAGTTTTTTACCTACGGCGATGCTATGTTGATCATTTAGTCCATCCGCATAATTATTAATAATCATAAGAAGTATATCTTGATATAAAAGAATATTTTAAACCTTTTTAAGGATTTTTTTACTATATACAGGCGTTGAAAAATTTTATCATTATTGTTGCGGCTGGAAGCGGTACAAGAATGCAGGCTGAAACTCCAAAACAATTTCTGAATATTAACGAACTTCCAGTCTTAATTCATACCATAAACCGGATTTATGAATTCCGAAATACACTTTCAATCATTCTTGTATTACCCGCTTCACACATAGATTACTGGAAGTCAATGATCAGGAAATATAACTTTAATATTCCGCACCAAATTACTGCCGGGGGTGCTACTCGTTATCATTCAGTCAAAAACGGGTTAAAACTCATTGATCAGGACGGTCTTGTTGCAATTCACGACGGAGTGAGGCCGCTTGTCAGCAAAGATACTTTGCAGAGGGTTTTTTTAAAAGCTGAAAGCGATGGAAATGCCATTCCTGCAATAAGAATTACAGATTCCCTGAGGAGAATCACTCCTGATAACAGTCTTCCGGTTGACAGGGAAAGTTTGAGAATAATCCAGACACCTCAATGCTTTCAATCCGAAATCATTCAAATGGCATATAAACAGGAATACCGGGAAAATTTTACAGATGATGCTTCTTTAGTTGAAAATCTTGGAATTAAAATCAACCTTGTAGAAGGAAATCCTGAAAACATTAAAATTACCAGGCCGTCCGATCTCAAATTTGCAGAAGCTTTTTTAAAATAATATGAGTCTCACCCGAATCATTTTAGTGCGCTTCCAGCCAGTTATCACCTGAATTCATTTCGACCAAAACAGGAACTTTCATCGGAATGGCAGTTTGCATAAGCCGATGAATAACACGTTTCACATCTTCAAGTTCGTCCTTGTAAACATCAAAGACCAGTTCATCGTGTACCTGAAGTATCATTTTTGTTTTGAATTTCTGTTCAGTTAATTTGTTATGAATATTGATCATTGCAATTTTGATCATATCCGCCGAAGATCCCTGAATGGGTGCATTGATGGCATTTCGTTCGGCAAAACCGCGAACCACTGCATTACCGGAATTAATATCCCTGATATATCGCCTTCGTCCCATCATAGTTTCGACAAAACCGTTTTCTCTTGCACCTTTGATGGTATTTTGCATGTAGATTTTTATCCCGGGATATTTTTCAAAATACTGGTCAATGATATGACGGGCTTCAGCTCTCGGAATATTCAGCCGCTCCGAAAGTCCGAACGCAGAAATTCCATAAACGATTCCGAAGTTTACCATTTTAGCATTGCGGCGCATATCTTTGTCAACCTCTTCCAAAGAGACACCATAAACTTTAGACGCTGTAGCCGTGTGAATATCCACTCCCTGCCTGAAAGCCTCTATCATTCCCTCATCTCCGCTCAGTTCGGCTATGATCCTGAGTTCTACCTGCGAATAATCAGCAGAGAGCAAGGTATATTTATCGTTTCGGGGAATAAATGCTTTTCTGATCTCCCTTCCCCTTTCAGTGCGGATGGGAATATTTTGAAGATTTGGATTGTTCGAACTTAACCTTCCGGTTGCCGCCACCGCCTGGTTATATGAAGTATGAATGCGGCCGGTTCTCGGGTTTACCATTCCCGGAAGCACATCCACATAAGTAGATTTTAGTTTCGTCAGCGAACGATAATCCAGGATGTTTTGAATGATCGGGTGCTTGTTGATCAGCTTTTGCAAAATATCTTCACCCGTCGAATATTGTTTTGACTTGGTCGTCATCCTTGGATTTTCTGTGATCTTAAGCTTTTCAAACAATATCTCACCCATTTGTTTTGGAGAAGCGATATTGAATTTTTGGCCAGCCTGTTCATGGATTTCCTTTTCAATATCAGCAATTTCCTTTTCAAGCTGGAGCGAATAATCTTTCAATGTCGGAATATCAATTTTAACACCTTCGGCCTCCATCGAAGCCAGAACAGGAACAAGCGGTACTTCAATTTTTTCAAATAATTCAAGTGTATTGGTCTCTTTTAGTTTTGGTTCAAACAAATCCTTAAGCTGAAGGGTAACGTCGGCGTCTTCACAGGCATATTCCTTCAATGCTTCAATATCAACCGACCTCATATTCAGTTGTCCTTTTCCCTTTTTGCCAATAAGAGCTTCAATCGGAACCGGTGAATATTGAAGGTAATTTTCAGCCAAAACATCCATATTATGACGCTGGTCGGGCTCAAGCAGATAGTGTGCTATCATTGTATCGAACAATTTCCCGTTAACCTCAACATCGTACCATTTCAACATGGCAATATCATACTTCATGTTCTGACCGATCTTCTCGATTGAAGGATTTTCAAACAGGGATTTAAATTCATGAACGATCTTAGTTGCTTCATGATAATTATCAGGCAGAGTTACAAACCAGGCTTCTCCGGGCTTTATTGAGAAAGAAATTCCTACCAGTTCAGCCGCCTGGGCATCCAATCCTGTTGTTTCGGTATCAAAACAAAAAACATAAGTCCTTTCAAGCTTTTTGACCAGTTCTTTTCTTTTCGATTCTGAGTCAACCAAAATGTAATTATGTTTCACAGTACTGATATCCGATAGTGCAGTTTCCGAAACAATTTCCGGGTCGGAATTTGAGTTTGTGAAAAGCTCACCCTGAACAGAATTTTTCCCGGCTTCTTTAACTGAAAGATCGGTGAAGAACCTTTTGGCAAATGTTCTGAACTCCATCTCATCAAAAAACTCTCTTAAGGCATTAACATCGGGTTCTTTTATCACCAATTGCTCCTCATCGAATTGAACCGGTACATTGAGGATAATGGTAGCGAGTGATTTTGACTGAAGCCCCTGTTGCCTGAATGCCTCCAGGTTTTCCTTTATTTTACCTTTGAGCTTATCTGTATTTTCAAGTACGTTCTCAAGACTTCCGAATTCAGCGATCAGCTCTTTTGCACGCTTTTCACCTATACCGGGAACACCGGGAATATTGTCGGAAGCATCTCCCCAAAGTCCTAAAATGTCAATTACCTGTTCGGGACGCTGAATGCTGAATTTTTCACAAATCTCCTTCACTCCCATTATTTCAGCTTTATCGCCCAAACGGGCTGGCTTATAAATGAAAATTCTATCCGAGACCAGCTGTCCGAAATCTTTGTCGGGAGTCATCATGTAGGTGATGAAACCGTTCTTTTCAGCTTGTTTGGCCAGAGTACCAATAACATCATCAGCCTCGTAACCATCCTTATAAATCACGGGAATGTTAAATCCTCCGATCAGTCGCTTTACGAGTGGAATAGAAAGCGCAAGATCTTCAGGCATTTTTTCGCGTTGTGCTTTATACTCAATAAATTCCTCATGCCTTACGGTTGGGACTATTGTGTCAAAGGCTACTGCAATGTGGGTGGGCTTTTCATTTTTTATAACATCGTAAAGGGTATTTGTAAAACCCAAAACTGCTGAAGTATTCAAACCTTTTGAATTGATCCTTGGATTTTTACTGAATGCAAAATAAGCCCTGTAAATCAAAGCCATTGCATCGAGAAGGAAAAGTTTTTTTGGTACGGACATAAAAATTACCTTTATTAATATAAAAAACAAAGATTAAACAATATTGTGTAAACAAAGTTAAATAGTTACTTTTATTCCATAAATTTAAAATAATAATTTGTAATGCCGAGGATTAAAAAAAACCAGAAAAAGATCTTTGTTCTCGATACTTCAGTCATCCTGTATAATCACAATGCACTTAACAGCTTTGAAGACAATGATGTAGTCATCCCGATAACAGTTTTAGAGGAACTTGACAATTTTAAAAAGGGTAATGAAACCAAAAATTTTGAAGCAAGGGAATTTATCCGCATTATGGACCGCCTTTCAATCAATAGCTCCTTGCAAAACTGGATACCGCTTGAATTTCCAAATTCCGGAATGTTCAAAGTTCAGATGAATGAAATCCCTGAAAACGGACTCAATGCCATTAAGATTTTTGGGGAAACCAAACCCGATCACCGGATACTGAACGCAGCCATACGGTTAAGTCAGGAAAAACCGGGATACAAGGTTATCCTGGTAACCAAAGATGTAAATCTCAGGATCAAGGCCAAATCATTGAATATTCCCTCAGAGGATTTTGAAACAGGCAAGATCAAGGACTTGGATTCGCTTTACTCGGGAATTACTCTTCTCGAAAATGTGGATCCTGAAGCTATTGATTTGCTTTATCGTGAAGGACTGTGCGACGCAAAGGACATTGCAGTTGAAAAACCAATTCCGAATCATTACTTTATTTTAAGGAATGAAAAATCGTCGGTTCTGACAACATATAATCCGAAATTGGAAAAAATAGAGCGGGTCGAGAAAAAGCCTGCATATAAAATCATGCCCCGCAATGCCGAGCAAGTGTTTGCACTTCATGCCATAACCAATGATAACATAAAGCTGGTTACCCTGCAGGGTGTTGCCGGAACTGGTAAAACCTTACTTGCGCTTGCCGGAGCTTTGGACCAGAAGAGAAGCTTTAAGCAAATTTATCTTGCAAGGCCAATTGTTCCTCTCAGTAATAAAGACATCGGTTATCTGCCTGGCGATATCAAATCCAAGCTGAATCCTTATATGGAACCTTTATGGGATAACCTGAAATTTATTCAGAACCAGTACAGTGAAAAAGACAAGGAGTTTAAAAAGATCACGGAGGCCATTGAGAGTGAAAAGCTGATGATTCAACCCCTTGCTTACATAAGGGGAAGAAGCATTTCGAATGTATGTTTCATCGTTGACGAAGCACAGAACCTGACACCGCATGAAATTAAAACCATCATTACGCGTGCCGGTGAAGGAACCAAAATTATTTTTACCGGCGACATTTATCAAATTGATACTCCTTACCTCGATTCGCAAAGTAACGGGCTGTCGTACCTGATAGATAAGATTAAACATCACGATATTTACGCTCATATTCGCCTCGAAAAAGGAGAGCGGTCGGAGCTGGCTAACCTGGCGAATGAACTGCTGTAGGAAGGAGGTTACTGGTTTCTGGTTACTGGTTTCTGGTTTCTGGTTACTGGTTACTGGTTACTGGTTTCAAGTTCCAGGTTTCAGGCAAAGGCAGGAAAGGATTAAACCGTTTTATGCAGAGCTTAAGTCAGACAGGGAAAACCTGGCAGAATTACTAACTGGCAATTAGTAATTTCATACTTTTTTACTAACTGGCAATTAGTAATTTTATTTAATTTTGCTAATTGACAAATAGTAAAATTATGAATAAAGCAGATTTAAAAAAGGTCATTATTTCCCAAGCTGAAAATTCAAGGGAAATAAAGTATGTCTCACGCGATAATAAATTTCAGGATAAAATCTCAGCAAATGATCCCTTTATAAGAATTATTACAGGAGTGCGAAGATGCGGAAAATCAACGCTCTTACAACATATCCGGGAAGGAAATGCCGAAAAAGACTTCGCTATAAATTTTGATGACAACAGGTTAACTGGATTTTCGTCAGAAGATTTCGAAAAACTCTACGAAGCTTTTAACGAATTATTTAAAACGGAAAAAACATGGTACTTTGATGAGATTCAGAATATTTCTGGTTGGGAAAGATTTGTCCGAAGACTTCATAACGAAGGCAATAAGGTATTTATCACTGGCTCGAATGCCAGGATGCTAAGCACTGAATTGGGTACTCATCTCACCGGAAGATATTTACAGACCGAGCTGTTCCCGTTTACTTTTGCTGAATACCTCCGTTTCGCAGATTTTGAAGTAAATGATAAAGATTTTTTTACTCCATCCAGAATTATAATCTTAAAGAAAGCTTTTCACGAATACGTAACACTTGGCGGATTTCCTGAATTTCTTCAAACTAAAAATCCCGATTACCTGAAGACCCTTTATGATAACATTATTTACCGGGATGTCGTTTCGCGGTATGGCATAAAAAACAGCCGGATACTTATCGAAATGGCGCACTTTCTTATTAGCAATATTTCGAAGGAAACCAGTTACAATGCTCTTAAAAAGAATTTTGGAATCGCCAATGCCGTTACCATAAAGGAGTACATCGGTTATCTCGAAAACTGTTATCTTCTGTTTTCTGTCAATAAATTTGATTATTCGCTGAAAAAGCAACTTGCCAATCCTAAAAAAATATATTGTATTGATACAGGCCTTGCCCATTTTATATCCTTCAAGTTCAGCGAAAACAAAGGCAGGCAACTTGAAAATATTGTCTATTTACATTTGCGGAAAAGCAACTTCGACATCTATTACCATAAAAATAATTTCGAATGTGATTTTATTGTTGTTAAAAACGCTAAAGCTGTTATGGCTATCCAGGTATGCCAATCCATTGACGACGCTAACACCCGGAAAAGAGAACTGAGGGGACTGGCTGAGGCAATGCAAATGTACAGCATACCAGTAGGCTATATTATTTCTGAAGATGAAGAAGAAACCATTGAGGAAACAGGTTTTACAATTAAGATTATTCCCATTTGGAAATATTTGCTGACTTAGTCAGGTAGCGGGGGTTGAATGATAATTTTTAATGTGCCTGCAAAATGATTCTGAAAGTTATTGGATTTTGACCTTAGCAATGATGCTTTAGTTCCCTTCCCTGGTTTTTCTGCCGGTAAATATTTCTCTTTTATATTGAAAAAATTGGCCTACCTTAGCCGCACAAATCAAGGAATAATTTAAGGAGGATTGTGAAAAATATTCTTTTTCTTTGCTTATTTCCATTACTACTGAGTGCTCAAAACCCGGAACGATCATTCAGAAATTCCCTGTCGTGCGAGTTTTCATATATAAGACCCATTTATAAGGAGTATTACCTTGAAAGATGGAGTAATAAAATGCTCCTTATTCATTATGAACGGACATTATACAAGCATAAATTATTTAAGCTCACAACCGGGGGCGGCTTGGGAATTTCAGGTGAAGAATTAGGCGAGGTCACCGATCTTATTGCAAAGGTTAATGTAAATGCAGATTTTAAAAGTTATTTGGGAGGAAAAAAACATCTGTTTTTTTCAGGGTTAATTTTCAATAGTAATCCTTTTTACGGCCTTGTTCAAGTACTGATACCTGTCGGTTATCAATACAACTTTTTCCCAGGATTTTCGATGTACCTTTCCTATTCTCAATTTCTGTGTGGTTCAGAGATCATGGGGAAACCCTATTGGAATTGGGAATTGATTCAAAACAGGTTTTTAGTTAATTTAGGAATCCGGATAAATTTTTAATTAATGTTATTCAAACATAGGTAATGGTTCAAGTGCGCTTTTTCAATCACCACATCAGAGGCAACCTGAAAACCAGGTACAATCTTCAAAATCTATGACAAGATTTTTATTATCCATTGCCATCATTTTCGTTTTCGGTTCGGCTTTTTGTCAGTCCGAATCAGAGAAAATCAGAAAGCCAATTGACCTGAAAAAAGATCAGCTTACCCTCGATATCGAATCTCCTTTGGGAGTCGGTTTTACTGCCGCCTGGAAAATAAATTCTTTTTCTTCGGCAGGAGTTGGTTTTCAGTTTGGACTGGGTCCGCGTATTATCCTGAATAACGCAAAATTTCTGTATTGCGGAAGCGGCTGCGACGAAGGGGATTGTTGCAGTTTCCAACTCGGAAGACTCGCTGGTGACCCCTTGCTTGAATTGGCTCAAGTGCAGGCTTTCTGGAGGTATTACATAACTCCCCGAACTTATTTCAATGCGGGCATCTATGCATCTTACGATAAATTTATCATGTTTGAGCTTTCACCCGGTGCCAGCATATTCGGCATAAAAACCGGAATCTATTCGGGATTTAAGCATCTTAAGTTTGGTTTGAACCTGCAAGGGGGTAAGGTGTTTCTTTCGTATTCCGGTGACCTGAAAACAAGCTTTTTTTTGGGATATTTCTGGCCGGTTATACAGGTGTATTTCTAAAATTCAGCGTACCCTTTGCTGCAAATAAGGTAATAAGGTCGGATTCCCTATATGATTGTTTTGTACTTAGGTTGTTTTGAATAATTCAGGAATAAGGTTTTTGTTTTCAGGGTTGTGTGGTTTGTAGCAGCCAAAAACTTATTTTCTTTCTTAAACCTTAGTAACAGAAACTAGAACAGGTATAAACAACCTTATTAGCTTATTTTGATAGTTGGGATCGAAGAAACTTGAGGAGCCATCATTTTCTCATCCCTACCAGACGGCAGGCTGGCGGTCAGAGACGGAGGAGAAGTAACTTTCGGTTTTAATAAATCCCCTGGTATTTCACAATTCCGGATAAATATTGATGTTCATTTCCGAACAATTTTTTATCTTTGACCTTTAAATTTTACAGTTTTTAAAGCATGGATAAATTAAGCGCAAAGATTTTAATTGTTGACGACGACCAGGATGTTTTGCTGGCAGCAAAACTTTTTCTTAAACAACATTTCGATATTGTTCATACCGAAAACAATCCCGAAAAAATACCAGGTTTGCTTGCCAATGAAAACTATGATATTATACTGCTGGATATGAATTTTTCGAAAGATGCGACCAGCGGTAAGGAGGGTTTTCACTGGCTTAATATTATCCTTGAGATTGATCCGGCTGCAGTCGTTATTTTTATAACGGGATACGGAGATATTGAACTGGCGGTACAGGGAATTAAGGAAGGCGCTACCAATTTCCTGCTGAAACCCTGGGAAAACAAGAAGCTGCTGGCAACCATCACAGCCAACCTCAAGGTAAGAGAGTCGAAGAAAGAGCTTGAAGATTTACGCAGCAAGCAAAAAGTTCTCATTGCCGATCAGGATCAGGCTTACAGCGAGATCATCGGGCAGTCGGCAGCGATGAGCCAGGTGTTGGTTGCTGCCCAAAAAGTGGCGGTAACCGAGGCAAACGTCCTCATCCTTGGTGAAAACGGTACAGGAAAGGAACTGGTCGCAAGAGCCATTCACCGGGCATCAAACAGGAAAAACGAAGTTTTTATCAGCGTTGATCTGGGGGCAATCAGCGAATCGTTATTCGAAAGTGAGCTTTTTGGGTTTAAAAAAGGAGCATTTACGGATGCAAAGGAGGACCGTGCCGGACGGTTTGAAGCGGCTAATAAGGGAACTATTTTTCTTGATGAAATCGGCAATCTTACGCTCGGCTTGCAGTCAAAGCTTCTTAGTGTATTGCAGAACCGGAAGGTAGTGCGTTTGGGAACCAATAAGGAAATCCCGATTGATGTGAGACTGATTTGCGCCACCAATATGCCATTGTATCAAATGGTGATCGAAAATAAATTCAGACAGGATTTGCTTTACAGGATTAATACTGTTGAAGTAAAAGTACCTTCCCTGAAAGACCGTCTTGATGATTTACCGCCATTGATCGAACACTTTCTGAAAATCTACTGTAAAAAATACAATTTACCTCTCAAACGGGTAAGTTCATCTACTCTCAGACGACTTGAAAAGCACAACTGGCCCGGCAATATTAGAGAACTGCAACATTCGGTGGAAAGGGCAGTTATTATGAGCGAAGCTCAGGTGCTTGAACCGAATGATTTTTTCCTTTCACAAATGGAAAACAATAAACCGGAAAATACAGGTACAACAATGAACCTTGAAGAAACCGAGAAAATCCTTATCCGGAAAGTTGTGGATAAACACGGAGGAAATATTAGTAAAGCCGCCAAAGAGTTAGGACTAACAAGGGCATCGCTTTACCGCAGAATTGAAAAATATGATCTTTAAACGGTTTTATTTTATCGTCATCTTGCGGGTCATTCTTTTGCTCGCTACCTTGTTTCTATTTGTTTTCCTTGTTACTGTAGCGAAACATGAAGTCAGCAGCATCATACTTGCCCTGTTGATCATATTCGAAACCTGGTGGCTGATCATTTATGTAAACCGGACAAATACAAGGCTTACCAATTTTTTTGACAGCATCCGCTACTCCGATTTTTCAACTTCATTCTCCGACCGGAAAGTCGGGAAAAGTTTTGAAAAGCTCAGCCAATCATTTAATGAGGTCATTGATGAATTCAGGAAAAACAGGGCTGCAAAGGAAGAACAATATAATTATCTGCAAACTGTTGTCCAGCATATTAATATAGGAATTGTCTGCTATGGAAAGGATGGTAAAGTTGATATGTACAACAATGCAGCTAAACGGCTTTTCAGGAAAAACATCCTCCGGAATATCAGTGAGCTTGCAGTGGTAAAAAAAGAATTTCCTGAAATTTTGATGAACCTGAAGGCAGGCGACAAAACGCTGATTAAGATTTTTACCGAAGACGAACTGAAGCAATTATCGCTTTATGCAACTGAATTTAGAATGCGGGGTGAAGAGTATGTTTTAGTTGCCTTTCATGATATTCACGCCGAACTGGAAGAAAAAGAAATTGAATCATGGCAGAAACTGATAAGAGTCCTGACCCATGAAATTATGAATTCCATTACACCAATTTCTTCCCTTGCATCAACTGTACATGATATGCTCATAGAGGAATCCGGAAATGAATTCCAATTAAAATCAGTTGATAAAGAAGATGTCGAAAGTATTGAAAATGCTCTGACTACGATACAGAATCGAAGCCAGGGGCTATTGAATTTCGTTGATATTTACAGAAACCTGACCAGGATTCCAAAACCCAATTTCAGGTATTTTTATGTAAGCGAAGCATTTGACCGGATTGAATTATTATTGAAACCCAAAATTGAAAATTTAAAGATTTCGTGCAATTGTAAAGTTCTGCCAAAGGATTTGATGCTTACGGCCGATCCCGATCTTCTTGACCAGGTTATCATAAATTTGGTTCTAAATGCTATTGATGCTGTAAAAAATAAAGAAAATGCCGAAGTATCTCTGATTGCTTACAATAATCAAAATAACAAAACAACCATTGAAGTTGCTGACAATGGTACCGGTATCAAACCGGACATAATAGATAAGATATTTATGCCGTTCTTTACATCTAAATCAGAGGGTTCAGGAATCGGATTGAGCCTGTCAAGGCAAATAATGCACTTGCATAAGGGTACGATATCTGTCAAATCAAAACTTGATGAAGGCACGGTTTTTACGTTAACGTTTTAAATTACAGTAAAGAGAAATGATGAGAAATACATTTTGGATACTGGTAATTCCCGGAATAATTTTTACTTCATGCGGTGAGGGTAAAATGCGAAATAATTCAGGCGCCGGCGATACCGGTGCTGCGAAAATTAATATACCGGTTTTTAATTCCGATTCCGCATATACTTTTATCCGTGAACAGGTAAATTTTGGACCCAGGGTACCAAATACCGAAAATCACAGCAAATGTGCTCAATACCTTTTCAACAAGCTTAAGGAATATTGCGATACTTCACTTGTTCAGTCTTTTAAAACCCGGGCTTTTGACGGAACAATTTTAAATGGTAAAAACATTGTTGGTTCATTTAACCTTGAGAGTAAATTCAGGATTTTGCTTTGCGCTCATTGGGATTCGAGACCATTTGCAGATCATGACCCTGATCCCTCATTGAGAAAAACTCCAATTGATGCTGCAAATGATGGTGCAAGCGGAGTAGGTGTTCTGCTTGAAATAGCAAGGTTGATTCATTCCTCAAAACCTCAGGCAGGTATTGATATTTTATTATTGGACACAGAAGATTATGGCCCGCCTTATGATTTACCGAATGAAGATTCAAAGGATCAATATGGATTAGGTTCACAGTACTGGTCACAAAATCCTCATGATCCTGATTATGTAGCCAGGTACGCGATATTGCTCGATATGGTTGGTGCAAAAAATGCCCGCTTCTACATGGAAGGATATTCATTGAATTATGCGGCCGGTATTCTTAAAAAAGTCTGGAATACAGCCCACAGGATAGGATATTCAGAATACTTTGTTTTTGAACAGGTGGGTTATATTGACGATGATCATAAATACATTAATGAAATGGCCAGGATTCCGGCCATAAATATCATTCACCTGAATCCTGATTCTTCGAACGGAAGTTTTTTTGAATACTGGCATACCACCGGTGACAATCTTAGTGTGATTGATAAAAATACCCTAAAGGTTGTCGGGCAAACCTTACTTACGGTAATTTTCGAAGAAAAATAAATTGATTCATCCCCAATCGCAGAATATTACTGATTCCTGTTAAAATCAAAGCCACCCAGGGAAATAGGGTGGCTTAGCAAATCAAGGTAAGGTAATCTACGTGGTAAGGTGTCCTATTCAATCGAGAATTTACCAGAATATAAATTACTACCCTGTAATTCAACAAAATATAATCCTTTTTCGAGATTGATGGCATCAATTGAAATTTCATCCTTATTTGTTGTTGCTGATCCTATCAATTGTCCATCTGCATCAAGAATGCTTACATGATAAAACTCTTTGTAAGGATTAAAAAATTCAACCGTTGCTTTGTTTCCGAAATCAGCAGGATGAATAGCAAACGTCATACAATCAGCAACGTCATTTCTCGCCTGGATATTATAATTCCCGGAAAACTCTGTAATAAAATAATTTTTCCAGTTACTACTTTTCCGGTCTTCTGTTAACATGGATAAAACAAAAAAATCGTCCGAGTTTACAAACAGGGACTTTCCAAAACTCATCCAATCATGTGAGTTCTTTTGCCAGACAAAGACCAAATGTTCTTCCAGAGAACCGTTCGTACTGTAAAAGTACTCTTCTTTTATAAGGTTTTTCCCTTTCGAACCCTGTAATTTTATTTTGGTCTTCTCGGTTAACTTGTTGCTTTCGTTGTATTTATAATTATAATTAAATTCATTGTCCCAGTCCTTGCCATTCCAGTTGGCGAGGTTTTCATTCAATAGTAAATCATTTGAATTATAATAGTACTGGTACTTGAGAAAATTTGTCCATGCTTTTTCATATTTCTGAATGACCTTCTCCATAAGTTTTCCTTCAGGAGTATAGATGAGTATCTCCTTTGAGGAATTTACATATTTTCCTTTAAAAATATTCTGATGTGTAATCTGGGTCAATTTGCCATCTCTGTCGTAGGAATATACTTTCCTGTAGTTATCCTGCCATTTCAGCTTTGCATCGTTCCAGTATTGTTCAAACTCTTCAATAACATGACCATTGTTATAGTAATAGGCTTTAAAATTGTAATTGACCCATTGATCATACTGATTTATCTGGATCAGTTCTGAAATAACCAGTCCATTATCATAAGTGGTTATGATCCTGTCGAAATTTTCCCAGTCATTTGATACATTATTCCACTGACGAGTAAAAGAAGTATCATAGGTAATTTGGGAATTAACGTTGGCTGAAACGATCAGACTTATTATTATTGCGCAGATTGACCTCATAGTTTTAAAACTTTTCATTATACACTTGATTTGCTTGGTGTATAATTTTTCCAACTTTGTGCCAACCATATAATACATTGAAATGCAGCTTTTTACTAAAATAATTTGGTAATTTTAAAGTTTCTGTCCGGGATTTTGATTCCCAATTTGAAACCAAGTGCAAATATAAGAAAATATATTAAAATCGAAAAGTCACAATTAATTTGAAAAAAAAGCCCCTGTTTTTTTTACAGAGGCTTTTACAATTTAATCCGTTAAGATTACTTCTTTTCTGAAGGGGTTGAAGATTGGTTTTCTTCTGTCCCGTGATTTTGCTCTGGCTTTTTCACATCCTCTTTAAAGTCGAATTTAATAGGAATGTTTAAGATTGTTCTGACTGGCTCTCCTTTTTGTTTACCGGGTTCCCAATAGGGCATGTTTTGTATTACCCTGAATGCCTCTTCATCACAACCCCCGCCGATACCCCTTATTACTTTTACAGTGGATATTTTCCCATCCTTTTCAACAATAAAGGAAATATATACTGTTCCTTTTATTCCATTTTTTCGGGCTGCTTCCGGGTACCGGATGTTTTCAACCATGTATTTAATACGTGCTTCATCACCTCCCGGAAACCTGGGCATTTTCTCGACAACTGTAAAAACTGCCTGGTCCTGTTCCTGTATTTCCTGTTTGGATACTTCTGAAGTTGATTTTACAGGATTTTCCTGCGCTGTAATTCTTTCGCTCACTGTTATTGAAAAAAGAACAGTCAATGCTATTGCCAAAGGGAATACCAAGATCATCTTCAGCAATGCGATACGGTTTGTTTTTGATTTTGACATCATAAAGAACCTCCTTTTAATTAATGAATGATTAAAACTATTAAATAAATAATTTAACTGCATTTCAAATGTTTGATTAACCAGCATGGCCTGGTATTCAACTTTGCTGATCCCCTCTTGTAAGACTCCTCTGTCTGCAAGAAATTCATGAAGACTTTTAAGAGAAGTCTTATAAAACCATATAAAGGGATTATACCACTGAAAAATTGAAATTAATTCGAGGATGAGCAAATCAACCGAGTGCTTTTGGCGAATATGTACCTGTTCGTGTAAAACTATTATTTCCAGTTTTTTGTGATCGGTAATTTCAGATCCGAGGAATATCATATTAAAAAATGAATACGGCGCTGCTTCATTATGAGTAAATATGATCTTCACACCCGTGTAAACTGTATGACCATTTTTACTGATTAACAAACTTAAACGGCCCAAAATGAAAAGAAACCGTAATAAAAAAAATGCGGTTCCTGCAATATAGCCTGTTGCCAGGATTTTGTAAAGGTTCATATTTTCTTTTAATGTTACAGCAAGTTCATCCGGTGAAACAACTATTGTTTCGAGTAAGTATGAGTAAACAGTTTGTGAATTACCAACCGACAATCTGATATTCAACAATGGAATAAGAAATGAAAGTACTGCCGAAAGCATAAGATAAAATCTCTGCAGGACGAAAAAAGTGTCCTTTCGCATGAAAAGCCAGTAAACACAATAAAGTAATGCGAGTATAGTACCCGATTGCAATATGTATATGATCAGGTTATTCATGACTGATTTGATTTTTGTTTTGCAATTTCTTCTTCCATCAGGTTTTTCATATCTTCCAGATCCTGAATACTTATGTTTTTATCATTCGAGAGAAAAGAAGCCAATGTTTGATATGAATTATTGAAATAATTTCTTACAAAGCCCTTGAAATAATTGCTGGTATAATCTTTTTTAGAAATTTTCGGGAAATATTCATGGGTCTTACCATAAGCATGATGATCAACAAAACCCTTTTTCTCAAGTATTCTTACTATTGTGGAAATTGTATTATATGCCGGTTTAGGCGAAGGAAGCTTTTCAAGGATGTCATTAACAAATCCCTTTCCTAATTGCCATAAGATATGCATTACTTGTTCTTCTGCTTTTGTTAGTTCCTTCATATAAAACTATATTTGTAGTTTAATAACTAAAACTTTAGTTATTTATTGCAGAAAAATATTTTTTTTGTCATTTGCACAACTATTTATTAAGTTTTAGAACAATGCTCTTAGTTTAATTCTTAACAAACCGACATTTATTTATTAATTTGGGACTTTTTAATTTTATCGTCTTTAGTCAATCCCGATTTGATCTCAATATTAATTCCATCCGATAAGCCGGTTTGAATGTATCTTTTTTCAAAGGTCTGGGGTCCGGTTTCAATTTCAACGAAGGCTGAATCTTTCTCAAATTGCAGCAATGCTTCACTGATTGCCAATACACTGTCCTTTTTATCGAGAACAATATCGGCATTTGCGCTGTATCCTGCCCTGATAAACAGTGTATCAATAAGGTCAACAGCGGCTTTTATTTCAAACTGAATAGCTCCATTTTCGACTACTCCTTTGGGTGAAATATTCTCCAATATGGCATGAAAACTCACGTCGTTTATTGCGCCCACTGTAAGTATCAGGTCCATTCCTTCTTTTATTTTTCCGACTTCGCTTTCATCCACTTTGCCTTCAAAAATCATTTCTCCCATATCCGCCACTACAGCCACCGTAGTTCCATCGTTGAAGGTATTGCTTTCAATTACTGAATTTCCAATTTCTACAGGTATATCCAGAATCATTCCGTCAATGGTTGAAGAAATTAGTGTGTTCGTGGCTTCTCCTGCCTTTTTTGTTTGTCCTTTCTTAATGAGTTCAAGATTGTTTTCAGCTGCAATTAATTCTTCCTGGGCATTTTTGAACTGAAGCTCGTAAGTTTCATAATCGGTTTTTGACGTTACTTTTTGCTCATAAAGGCCTTTCTGACGATTATAATTTCGTTCTGAATTATCGAGGGATATTTTCGCCCTGTTAACCCTCGACTCAGCATTATTTAGATTGACCATATCAGGAATGATCCTTATTTTAGCTATAAGGTCGCCTTTGTGTATGGTTTTTCCTTCTTCCACATACAAGTCCTCAATGATACCGGAAACCTTTGGTTTGATTTCAATTTCTTTTCGGGGAACGACCGAACCTGTAGCAACGGTTTTTTTAATGATATTTGTGATTATGGGTGTAGCTGTTTCAAACACAACCGGCTTTGCCTGGGACTTGTTATACAAAAAATAAATTGTAAAAACAAAACCTCCAATTACAACAACCAAAATAAAAATTTTAAAGAAAGTTTTCATGTTAATTAATTTTCTGAATTTTAAAATTAAAGTTCATCCCGTAAAGCGTCAATTGGTTTTATACTGACCGCTCTTTTGGCAGGAATCAATCCTGCAAATACTCCCGAAATAACAAGAATACCAAGGGCTTTCATAGCTGCATTAAAATCAACTTCCGGATTAGAAAACATCGTTGCCTCCGCTCCGGAAGAATTAAGAATATAATTCAGGAGTTCAAGCAAACCGACACCAAGGGCAAGACCAAAATAACCTGCAAATGCCGTAAGAAATACAGATTCGATAATGATCTGGTTGATAATATTAGCAGGTGTTGCGCCAATAGCCCTCTGAATACCTATTTCCTTAGTTCTTTCCTTCACCACAATAAGCATGATATTGCTAACCCCAATGACTCCTGCCAGCAAAGTACCTATACCCACTATCCAAACCAGTCCTCTGATCCCTTTAAATAAATTTGTCATTTTATTCCATTCCTGTTCCAGATTAAATGAACCCACGGCCCTATCATCATCAGGATGAATGGTGTGTCGCTGTCTTAAAAGCTCTTTGGCTTTTTGTTCAACCAGAGTAACGGGAATATTTTCTTTTGCAGTAATGGAATACCAGCCAACCATATCGCCATAATTATACACTTTCTGGAGGGTTGTAAAAGGTATGTAAATCGCCTGGTTTTCATGGTCAGCCTGCTGATCATTTTTTTTCGATTTGAACATTCCGATTACCTGAAAGTAAACACCCTGGATTTGAATATATTCACCGATGGGATTTTCATCAGGTATGAATAATTCATTAACAACCCTTGTCCCGATCACAGCCACCTTCCTTTTATCCTTGATATCAATATCGTTAATAAATCTGCCGGAAGTTATATTTACCGGATCAATAATATTTATTTCAGGATAGTCGCCCTGTATATTAAATCCACCTGTTCTGTCACCCCTGACCACATTATTATTCCCCTCACCACCCCATCCCTGAAGCCTGGGAGCTATATATTCGATTTCAGGAATATTATCTTTCAATGCCTGGGTATCACCATTATTGAACCTGTAAAATCTTCCCCTTTGAAAGCCCTTATAGGGCATGGAGGTGGTCCGTGTCCACATAAAAACACTGTTGGTTGCCATATCGCCCATATCATGTGAAGCGCCGTTATACAATCCTTCTCCGGCACCCATCATGATGATCAGCATGAATATTCCCCAAAAAACACCGAATGCAGTAAAAAAAGTCCTTAAAGGATTTTTTCTCAGGGCAAAATAGATTTCATGCCATTTATCAAGATCGAAGATTTTCATTTTTGCTTTATTCATCCCGCAGCGCTACAACCGGTCGTACAGCCGCTGCCTTACGGGCAGGGACAAAGCCAGCGATAGCTCCTGCAATAATAAGTATTAATGTAGCCCCCAAAGCAACATTGATATTGACTTCAGGCTTAGAAAAATAATCGGTGTCAGGGAGATTTTTGGATACAATTTCCAGTAGTCCAACTCCCAGAACAAGGCCAAGATAACCTGCAAACGAGGTTATTAATATGGACTCCAGCATGATCAGGCTGATTATAGATCCCGGTGTAGCGCCCATAGATTTCCTGATCCCTATTTCTTTAGTCCTTTCTTTTACAACGATCATCATGATGTTACTCACACCGACTATTCCTGCTATTATAGTCCCTATCCCGATAACCCAGATGAAAAGCCTTATGTTCGCGAAAAGGGTCATAAATTTCATATAATTTTCAACATTATTCCAAATAAAAACAGCCCGCTGATCTGCCGGATCGAAATGATGCCGCTGGGCAAGGTCCTTCCTGATTTCTTCGGTCATTTCATTACTCCTGTCAACACTGGCATTTCCTACCGTCATTGCAATAGTGCCGATTTCATTTAACCGGTTAAATACCATTTGACCCGTTGAAAGGGGAATATATATTCGTGATACATCCCTGTCGCCTCCGGGATCTTCAAATACACCAATTACTTTAAAAGGAATTCCTGTTACATGGATGTACTTTCCGATAGGATCCTCGCCCTTGAATAATGCTTTTTCGACAAGATTACCGATTGCCGTAACCTTCCTGCATTCAATCATATCCACCTGGTTCAAAAATCTCCCTTTAACAGGAATAAGCTTTTCAACTTCACCATAATCAGGATGGGTACAAAAAATATCAAATGCACCATATTCATTTTTATAAGAAAGGGTATTGTTTTGCCAGATTCTGAAATTACCGGAAATAAACTCAACGTCTTCTACTTTTTTTATCTGTTCGTAATCTTTATTCCCGAACTCAATGAATCTGCCGGGTTTATATCCTTTATAAGAAATACTTGTTGTTCCCTGGTTAACCCACAAGGTATTTTCAGCATCGCCTTTGAACTCTTTCTGTACTCCGTTTTCCAGACCATAGCCGGATCCGAGAAGAATGATAAGCATAAAAATCCCCCAGGCAACACTAAATCCTGTCAAAAAAGTACGCAGTTTATTTTTATTTATCGTACTATAGATTTCCTGCCATTTATCCAGATCGAACATGAAAATTATTTAAAAATTCTGATAATCCCACTTAGCCTTTCAAGCCATAGATTGTTCTCTGAGCCATTTTTTACGTTCACCATTGGTTACTATGGATTCAATAATTCCATCTTTAAGCCTGATTATTCTTTGCGTTTTTGCAGCAATGTCCCTTTCATGCGTTACAATCAGAACGGTAATTCCCATACTGTTGATTTCTTTAAAGAGATCCATCATTTCCATAGATGTTTGTGAATCGAGTGCTCCGGTCGGCTCATCGGCAAGGATCATTGATGGTTCAGAAATCAAGGCCCGGGCAATCGCAAGCCTCTGCTTCTGACCGCCTGACAATTCATTGGGTAAATGGTGCGCCCATTCTTTCAGACCGAGTTTATCAAGATACCCCATTGCTTTTTCATTTCTCTTTTTCCGGCTCACCTTTTTATAATATAGCGGAAGGGCTACATTTTCCATTGCATTTTTAAATGAAATGAGATTAAACGACTGAAACACAAAACCGATGTGTCTGTTCCTGTAATGAGCCGCCTTTTTTTCATTCATGTTTTGAATAAGCTCACCATTAAGAAAATACTCTCCCTGGTCATAATTATCGAGAATACCGAGAACGTTTAATAAAGTAGATTTACCTGAACCGGATGAACCCATAATAGAAACCAGTTCACCTTTGCCTATTTCCAGATCAACTCCCTTTAAAACGTGTAATGTATTCGAACCCGTAGTATATGATTTATGTATGTTCTTTAACCGGATCATTATTTTTATCTTTATTTACTTTCATTAACAGTTACTTCTATCTTTGGTTTATTAATACGAGGCTCTATTATCATGCCAACACAAATTTGATTTTGATATTCAAATTATTATAACAAATAATTAACTGATTTAAAACTGGTAAATTGTTCAGAAATTGATAAAAAGTGTGCGGAGGCGTTCATTCCGGTATTTTAGCACAGGACATTAATGGTTAGGTTTTAAATTAAGAACGGTCAATTCTCTGAATTGAATTTTATAACCTGGTAAATTAATTTAAAGGTCAAAAAAAAAGCCGGCTATATATATTATGCCGGCTGCTTGTATCTCTGGAAATCGAGTTATTTACTAATATGTTTATTAAGGAATGTTTCCATTGACCTGTAAAATTCAAATCTGTTTTCTTCATTATGGAAACCGTGTCCCTCGTTATCCTTAACCAGATATTCCACATCAATACCACGAGCTTTCATTGCTTTAACCATCTGATCGGATTCATCCTTATTTACACGCGGATCATTGGCTCCCTGAGCAATAAAAAGAGGAACCACAATTTTATCGGCCTGGAATACAGGCGATACTTCCCGAAGCAAAAGACTGTCGTTTTTCGGATCGCCCACCATTTCATAAAACATATCGAGCATTGGTTTCCAGTAAGGGGGAATGGTTTGCATAAAGGTAAACATGTTGGAAACCCCTACATAATCTACACCGGCGGCATAGAGCTTTGGCTCCTTAACCAAACCCATGAGCGTTGCATATCCGCCATAACTTCCACCATAAATTGCAATTCTTTTTGGGTCGGCAATTCCTTTTTCAATTAACCAGTTTGTGCCGTCTGTAATATCGTCCTGCATTTCGAGTCCCCATTTTTTGAATGAGGCCTGCCAAAAAGCTTTGCCATACCCGGTGGAGCCTCTGAAATTCATCTGGAATACAGCATAGCCCCGGTTTGCAAGGAATTGTACCTCCGGGTTGAAACCCCAACCATCGCGATGCCACGGGCCGCCATGAGGATTAACTATGACCGGAAGATTTTTAGCTGTTTCAAGAGTGTAACCTTTTGGAAGCGTTAAATAGGAATTTATAGTCAGTCCGTCGCGCGTTTGATATGTGACTGGATTTACATTCCCCATCTCATTTTCATCAATCCAGGGACTTACATCAACGATCTTATCAAGCTTATCTGAAGTTTTATCATATATATAATAGGACCCCAGTGACCTGTCGCTATAGGTCCGGATGATATATACTGTTTCATCCTTGTTATAAGCGCTGATACCAATTTCATATTGTCCGAGATCTTTATTCAGGCGTTCAAATAACAATCGGGTTTCTTCGTCAAAGAAATACCTTTCATTTTTCCATGAGGTATATGATGCTGCGGTTATGACTTTTCTCTTATGTGAATAATAAACACCTTCAACATCAAAATCAGGATTTTCATAAAGGACATTCAACTCTTTTCCTGTTGCAATATCGAATTCAACAACCACACTTTTATCCCTGCCGAGATTGGAAGTACCGATGACGTTTTTATTGTCGAAAGTGAAAAAATAGGGTGAAACATTATCTTTAAAACTGGTCGTAAGTACATCTTTCCATTCGTCTTTTTCGGTATTACGATAAAGAATGCTTGTGTTAACGCCGTCAACAATGGCGAATGCTATTCTTAACTTTCCATCATGATCGAACATCCAGCCCTGGTAGTTGCCCGGATTTTCGGCAAGCATGGTCATTTCACCGGTTTTCAGGTTCAGTCTGTAGGGATCAAAAACCTCCGGGTTACGCTTATTCATTCCGATGATCACTTCGTCCGGAATGTCTTCGAGCTCGTCAATGATCTGAGTCCTTACATTTTCAAAATCGGTGAAACATTTTAAGTTGGTTCCGTCAATATTAACACCATATAACTTGTAATTTTCATCTCCGCCATTATCTTTCAGGTAAAGTATCTGCTCATTGTTGGGCCAAAAATAACCTGCTATATCACGGTCTGTTTCACTTGTTATACGAATTGCCGAATCTTTTTCTCTATCCTGAACGAAAATGTTCATCCTGCTTTCGTAAGGAGCCATGAATGAAAAATATTTCCCATCAGGTGAAATCTGATATGCTGATTTTTCGGGATTCTTAAAGAAATCTTCCAGTGGAATTAGTTTTGCTTTCATAGGTGCTGGTGGGGTGTTTGTACAGCTTCCAATCAAAAGGACAATTGCCATGATTAAAGAAGACGCGACTAATAATTTACTTGTTTTCATTGTTAATTTTATTTGAAATATCTGTTAGTTTAGTTTTAAGCGGGCAAAAATATTGTTTTTTGGATTACATCAACTCATTTTGCCAAATAATATCACGAAGTAATCGTTAATTTGTCAATTATTTTAAAACGCTTGTTGCCTTTTCAAATGAAGAAAATCTTTAAATACCTGCTCAGGATTTTCGTCGGTTTTTTGGGTTTAATCTTGATCATCGTTATCGCTCTTTTGTGTATAGGCTATTATTATGGGGATAAAGCAAAGCAGATCATTGTCACCGAAATCAATAAATCTCTGACCACAGAGGTTTCGGTAAAAGAGATTGAACTGAGTTTATTTGAAAATTTCCCTGAAGCAACAATTGAATTTTTTGATATTCAAACAAAAGAAAAAAACAGCAAAAACAATAATCCGCTTTTAAATGCCAAAAGTTTATCCCTGCTTTTTGATATTTATGATATTTTTTCGGGTGATTACACCATTGAAAAAATGATTCTCAGGGATGCTTCGGTAAACCTTATCGTTTTCGATGACAAATCAGAAAACTTCAACATTATAAAACCGAAAGAAGCTGGAAAATCAGGTTCGGATATCATCAATCTGAGCAAGGTGATACTGAAAAATGTAATCGTTTCTTTTACCAGTATTTCAGCCGGCCAGGAGTATTTATTCACTATTAACGAAGGGTACCTGAAAGGAGCATTTTCAGCCGAAAAGTTTAATCTTGATTTCAATGGCGATCTTTATTCTACCCGGATACGATCGGGGAAAAATATTTTTTTAAAGGATCATCAAATGGATATCAGTTTGACATTTGACGTCAATAAAAAGGAAGGGCTCCTTGCGATCAGAGATTGTCAGGTTGATATCGGTGATATTACAATTTACATTCTGGGAACTATTAAATCAGAATTATCAAATAAAAA
Source organism: Bacteroidales bacterium (assembly GCA_020052415.1). Classification (GTDB taxonomy): domain Bacteria; phylum Bacteroidota; class Bacteroidia; order Bacteroidales; family JAADJA01; genus JAADJA01. Next base: position 106,486 of record JAGVPB010000078.1, read on the forward strand.
TCTTAACCTGATCATTCATGCCGATAAATTAAGTTTAAAATCAATGATTGATTTGGTCCCGGAAGATTATTTAAAAAGGATCAGGGAGATTGAACCTGATGGTGATCTTCAGTTTGATGGAAAGATTGCCGGTGATTTTTCGGGTGATCTTTTGCCAGATATAAAATTCAATTTCAATCTGAATAATGGAGAATTCACATACCGGCGTCCCAATTTTAAAATAAAAAATGTATCGTTTAAAGGAAGTTTCGACAATGGTGAACTAAAGTCAAATGAATCATTCATACTGATGCTTTGGGATTTTAAAGCAGGATTAACGGCAGGAAATATAGAGGGAGAGATGACACTATCTGATTTCGATAATCCCAGGGTTTCTGTTAAGATCAATTCAGCAATTAATCTTGAAAAACTGGATGAGATTATTATGATTGAAGACCTTCTATCTATTACAGGAAATCTTAAACTTGATTTTCAATTCAGTAATACTCTGAAAGACCTCAGAAATTTCACGGTTAAAGATTTTATTACGAGCAAAACTTCGGGAGCAATGAAGTTAAGCGGTGTAACTATCCGGTTAAAAAGTGATCCGGTAATATATTCAGGTTTGGACGGCTCATTTAAGTTCAACAACAAGGATCTTGTCGTTGAATATTTTTCAGGAAAAATGGGACAGAGTGATTTTAAGATGAAAGGATATTTTGTGAACATACTGGCTTTTGCTTTTTCACCCGGTGAAAGTATAAAGGTAAAGGCCGATTTTACTTCTTCCTATCTGAATATGGCAGATCTGCTAAGCGATAAAAAGGATGTATCCGGAGCCAGGTACCGGCTCAGATTTTCCGACAGAATTAATTTCGATCTTGATCTTGAAGTAAAAAAATTCACTTTCGGAAATTTCAAGGCTGAGGATATTTCGGGGAATGTGGTTTTAAAAGATAAAAAACTAATTGTCAGTAGTACAACCCTTAATACAATGGAGGGACTAACAACGCTGTCGGGAGTAGTGGACGGGAATTATCCTGACAAATTCCGGATCAGTTTTACCACGGGACTTCAGAATGTAAATATTCAGAAAATGTTTTACGGTCTTGGTGATTTTGGTCAGCAAAATATCACCAGTGATCATTTACGGGGAAAGCTTGATGCTACTGTATATTACAAATCCTTTATTGATCCGGAACTGAATATTGATGCAGCAAGTGTTTATGCACTCGGCGATCTTTCGATCACAGAAGGAGAGCTGATCAGGTACACTCCTCTTTACAAACTATCGAAATATTTAAAACGCCGTGAGCTTGAACACATCCGGTTTTCAACCCTTAAAAACCAGATTGAAATAAAGGATCAGATTGTTTATATCCCGGAAATGTACATAGAATCGAGCACACTCAATTTAAAACTTAACGGCACACATACTTTCGGCAATATTATTGACTATCATGTGGGCATTTTGGTTTCGGACCTTCTTTCGAAAAATGACAAAAAAAAGGAAGAAGATATTGATGGTATTTTCTCTGAAGAGGACGGCCTCGGTAAGGCTACACTGTACCTCAGCATGAAGGGTAATGTGGATGATCCCGACATTCGTTATGATACTAAGGCAGTAACTAAAAAAATTTCTTCCGATTTAAAAAAAGAAAAACAGACCATGAAGGATGCGTTTAGAAGGGAGTTTTCAGGACAAAATGAACTGACAGGAACAATCGGTCAGGATGGACTTACCGGAACCGGTACCAATAAGAAGAAAGATTTTAAAATTGAATGGGAAGAAGATCAGCCGGATGTTTCAGATAAAATTGAATTGCCTGGCCAACAAAAAAAACAAATGCAGAATCCCCCCGGCAAAAAGGAATTCATTATCGAATGGGATGAAGGAAATGATACTATTAAATAGAATAATATGCTCCTAATTTCACCTTCATGCATTCCCGGTAATCTGGTCCATTACTTCACGTATTTCAAGTTTAAAGCCGGTTCCGTGTACATTGGTTATTGAAATACCAGGATCATCTTTCAGGTATTTTCTCAATTTTGTAATAAATACGTCCATGCTTCGGCCGATGAAGTAGTCGTCGTCGCCCCAAACTGATTTCAATGCCTGCTCGCGTGTCAGCAGCTTGTTTTTATATATACACAGGAGTTTGAGCAGTGCACCCTCTTTTCGGGTAAGCGTATATTCAGTTCCATCCAGCTTTAAAAGCATATTTTCAAAATCAAAAACAAACCTGCCGATCTCGAACATTTTCTGGTTACTTTCCGCCTTTCCATTTTGGGCGATGAGGCATCTTTTTAATATTGCCTTTATGCGCATACTGAGTTCCTCAGTGTTGAAAGGCTTTGTAATATAATCATCGCAGCCAGCCTGGAAACCCTTAATCCGGTCTTCTTTCAAGGATTTAGCGGTAACAAAAATGATGGGAGTAACATCATCATATTTGCGGATATCTTCAGCAACTGAAAATCCATCTTTTTTTGGCATCATTACATCAAGAATTACAAGGTCGTATTTCTTTTTGGTGAACTCCGTCATACCTTCTTCACCATCATTACATACAGTAGTATCATAATCCAGAAGTTCTAGATAATCCTGAATTACAACACTCAGGTTTAAATCGTCTTCGACCAGTAAAATTTTCGGTCTTTGGTTTTTTTTAGCATTCAAGGTCTTAACTTTTAATTTCATATAAAATAATAGTTGTTATTAATGTTTCAATCAGATTTTATACAGGAAACGATAATATAAAACTGCTTCCCTTATTCAGTTCACTTTTCAGTTCAATGTGCCCTCCCATTTTTTCAACCATCGTCTTTACATAAAAAAGTCCGATACCATATCCTTTTACATCATGGATATCGCCCCTCTGCAAACGGTGAAATTTTTTAAAAACAGCATCCTGGTTTTCTTTGCTTATACCGATACCTTTATCTGCGACGGAGATCAGTACTGTTCCGTTCAGATTATCCGTATTTACAATAATATGGGGATTTTCAGGCGAATATTTATTTGCGTTATCCAGCAGGTTAAAAAGGATATTCATCAAATGATCGTGGTCGGCATTTATGATGTGCTTGTGTGCATTTAAATTGGTTTTTATACAACCTTTTCTTTCCTTTACCTGTACATTAAAATTGTTGATGCAATCACGAATAATAACGTGTACATCCTGTTCCTTTAGCCTTAGTTTGAAATCTTCCTTATCAATAATGGCAATCTGCAGAACACGTTCAACCAGTTTCTTTAACCTGATATTTTCCTCTGCAATTATCCTGGAATATTTTTGAACTTTTTCGGGTGAGTTAATGATCTTTTCTTTAGCCAGCATCTCGGCTGAAACAGAAATGGTAGCTATGGGTGTTTTAAATTCGTGCGTCATATTGTTTACGAAATCTGTTTTCATTTCCGAAAGTTTCTTTTGCCTGATGATGAAATAGATAGTATAAAAGAAGCTGAACAGCAATACAATCAAAAACAAACCCGACATTACCGGAAGAATGATGATCTTGTTAATCAGCATTGCTCTTTGTTGCGGGATATAAACGGATAACATATAGTTATCACTCTGGCAAATACATGTTAGTGAGACCTGGTGAGGAGAACTAATTAAATTATTAATATCGCCTTTATAATTTCCCATGATTACCTCTTTATTGATATCATGATAAACACCGTAGTAATAGTTACTTCCAATTTGCAATCCGACAAATTCTTTTTTAACCATTGAATCAAGCACTTCCGGATTGACCATGGAAAATAATTGTTCGTTCTCCTTGTATAATGTAGGGTCAGCTTTACTCTTTATATCTGCCTTATTCACATCGGAATTCATAAGTTCGGTAACAATAGTTTTTAGTGAAAGTTTTACACTGTTGTTGAACTGATCTCCCTTTAATGACCATGCATCCCGAACCCAGAAAAGTTGGGTAATCAGCGCGGCGACAAGCGAGATTGATGTAAGGAAAATTATTACATTTATAACTTTTTTATCCATGAATCAAAATTAGCTTCATTGGGTAAGGGTATTATGATTTTTAACAAATAATTAACAGTATTTAACAACTCATTAACAACATAACAACTAAAATCATGTTATGTTTGCATGCAAATAATAATCATAAAAAAAATATAGAAACATGAAAAAAGTTCTTTTGACAATTGGAATTATTTCTTTTTTGCTGATCGGTTCTGTAACTGTAGAAACAGTTGTTGCAGGACAAGTGAATACTAAAGTTTGTGACGATCCTCCAAAGAAAGAAGTGAAAAGTAAGAAATCATGCTGTGCACCGGGCGAAATGAAGAGTTGTAGTGCTCCATGTACCGATAAAACGGCAGTTAAAGAAGACAACAAAAGCAAAGAAGGAACTAGTACAACTACTGAAACAACTACTGTGAAAAAAGAGACAGAAAAAGTCGATCCTGATAAGAAGTAAATTGATAACCTCTTGTTTTTGATCCCGGTCATGGCTTGTCCAGATCGGGATTTTTTTTGCCATTCTGTTAGTTCAGTTTTCAAATATTTTGTTTTACCCGGCCTGAAGAATTAAAATAGATCAATTCCTTAAAACCTATTTCCTTTAATAACACAAGAGCTTCTTCACAATAGCCATTCAATTCCAAAGGTAAATGAGCATCCGAGCTTAATGTCACCGGGATTTTCAAGTGATGCAATTGCTCAAGAATTTCTGGTCCGGGGAAAAAAGTGTCGGATCTTTTTTTATAGAGTCCTCTCGTATTTACTTCCACAATGCAATCCGATTCATCAGTGATGCATTTCAGGGTTTTCCAAACCAAATCCCTGTACCATTTCTCATCTTCCGCAAAAAACCGGTTTTTATTATGCATTTTAATTTTGTCAAGATGAGCGATAATGTCCGGTTTTTGGGTAAGAATCATCTCCATGACCTGATTATAGTATGCTTCCACTCCTTTTCGAATATTGCCGTTGAACAAGTTGTTCAAACCCAGGTCATAAGATTCCTGTTTCGGCCCGTCAATAAACCACAAATCCTCCTTTTCTTTAGTCCGAACCAGGTGAACGCCACCAATGGTATAATCAAGGCTTCCAACCGACTTAAAGTCGGCAATATTGCGGGTAATTCCGGGAATATAATCAATTTCCATTGAAAGCAGGATGTTGATCTTACCTTTGTATTTTTCACCAAGTGCACGAATAGCAGTAACGTATTCATCCATCCTGTCTTCTTTCAATGAAAAGTTATTTTCGAATGGAACCGGGGCATGGCTTGAGAACCCGAGGGTATGATATCCGAGAACAATAGCCCGTTTAACATATTCTTCGGGCGCTTCCTTTCCATCGCAAAAATAGCTGTGAGTATGCAGGTTAAAATAGTTCATACAAAAAATGATCAAATTGTGCAATACCAATGCATAAAGTTGTGCATTAGTAAAGCATATCTTTATTCTATTATAGTTTTCTATTGGAGTCGACCGCCTTATAAACTTTGTCCCCTCTTCGGACCAACTCATTCACCGGAATAGAACACATTTCACCTTTTATTGTTCGGTGGACATTTTTTAGAGCTACTCTTATTTCCGAAACAATATCCTCATAAACACCCGTTGTCGGCCCGATGATCATGATTTCTTCACCAATTCTCAGGTTATGTGTTTCCATTTTAACCTCCGCAACCTTCAGTTTGCTGAAATAATTAGTCACCATCCCGACATAGACTTTTTGTTTTGTGGCTTGTGAACCGTATTGTCCGGTCCATTCACCCATTTTTCTGCCCAGGTAATAGCCGTCCCAGAAACCGCGGTTATAAACGGTTCCAAGTTTCAGGTTCCAGGTTACAAGTTTATCTTTCGTGAAGTTACCCTCAAAAAAAGAATCCACAGCCTCACGATAAACCGAACTCACTGTTTTTACATAGTCAGCCGACCTTCCGCGCCCTTCGATTTTCAGAACCCGGACTCCTGCATCGAGGATTTTATCAAGGAAATCAATAGTTTTCAGGTCTTTGGGCGACATGATGTATTCGTTATCCACAACGAGTTCGATCCCATCATCGTCTGTAACATGGTAAGGGCGGCGGCATTGCTGCAGGCAGGCTCCGCGATTGGCTGAAGAGTTCAGGTTGTCGAGGCTCAGATAGCACTTTCCGGAAATCGCCATACACAGAGCACCATGAGCAAAAACCTCGATCTGAACCAGTTTTCCGGAAGGTCCTTTAATCTCATTCTCTTTAATTGCTTTAACTATGGTTGCAACCTGCTTCAGGTTCAGTTCTCTTGCAGTAACCATCACATCGGCATATTTCGACCAGTATCTGACGGCTTCAAAATTGGTAATATTGCTTTGGGTTGACATGTGAACTTCCATTCCAACCTGGTTTGCATATTGAATCACAGCCTGGTCAGAAGCAATTATTGCACTGATTTCGTTTTTCTTTGCTGCGTCAACAACAGTTCTCATTTCATCCAGTTCAACATCGAAAATCACTGCATTTAGAGTTATATAGGACCGGATATTATGTTGTTTACAGATGTCTGAAATTTTTTTTAGATCCTCGAGTGTGAAATTTTTGCTCGATTTGGATCGCATATTCAAATGTCCGATACCGAAATACACTGAATCAGCTTTTCCCTGTATTGCAGCCATTAGGGATTCGTACGAACCTACGGGAGCCATGATTTCTATATCGGATGCTTTCATATAGTTCTTTGTAAATATTATTGCTGCAAAATTAAGGTTTATCCAATTCAATCATTTTCTAATGTTTATTTCAGTAAATTTGTGAATAAATTCTGAATATAAAATGGACAACATTGAAATACTATATAAAGAATCATTAAAGCTTCGACCTGCTGAACGATTACAACTGATGGAGATGATAGTAAAAAGTTGGGATCAACCCAATGAAAAGATTGATCAAATTTGGGCTATGGAAGCCGAACATCGTTATCATGCATTGGAAAAGGGAAAGAAACCGCTTTAAATAATCCTCAACTAACAAAAATGTAACTAACAATTGTGTTAGTTACAAAAAGGTTACATACATTTGTAGCAAATTTGTTAGTTATGAATGCACCGTTTATTTTTGGGAGACTTGCAACAGATAAAAACTTCACCGATCGTAAAAAGGAACTGAACCACTTAAAGCAAAACTTCATTTCAGGAATCAACACCATCCTCATTTCGCCCCGCCGATGGGGAAAATCTTCTTTGGTTCAAAAGTCAGGAGAAGAAGTAGTCAAGTCAGAAAAAAACCTGAAAATGGTGTACATGGACCTATTCAACATAAGGACTGAGGAAGAATTTTATAAAAACCTGTCGGAAAAGGTGTTTAAGGCAGTTTCGGGAAGGATAGAAGAACTTATTGAAAATACTAAAAATTTTATGAAACAATGGGTTCCTAAAATTACTTTTACACCTGATGCTCAACAGGAAATTAGTTTCGGGCTTGATTGGCATAAAGTAAAAAAACAACCTGATGAAATCCTTAACCTCGCTGAGGTCATAGCAACAGAAAAGCGTCTGAAAATCGTGATTTGTATTGATGAGTTTCAGAACATAGCATATTTTGAAAATCCGCTTGCGTTCCAGAAGAAAATCCGTTCACACTGGCAACGACACCAAAAAACATCTTATTGTCTCTATGGAAGCAAGCGTCACATGTTGATGGAAGTCTTTGCATCGCCATCCATGCCGTTTTACAAGTTCGGCGACCTGATGTTCCTTGAAAAAATTTCTTCTGAAAACTGGCAACCTTTTATCGTTGGCCGTTTTAAGTCAACAGGTAAAAAGATACCTAAAAAACTTGCCTTACGCATTGCCGAACTTATGGAGAACCATCCTTATTATGTCCAGCAATTAGCCCAGCTGTGCTGGCTTCGAACCGACAAAGAAACCGATGATGCCGTTATTGATGAATCACTTGATTCGCTTATTATGCAACTCAGTTTATTGTTTCAAAGCCTTACCGAATCTCTTAGCACAACTCAGGTTAATTTTTTAAAAGCGCTGCTTGATGGTGTAACCATGTTAAGCTCAAAGGATACGATTGAGAAATATAACCTGGGTACTTCGGCAAACGTGAACAGAATAAAAGGTGCACTGATCGGACGGGAGATCATTGATGAACACAACGGAAAACTTACGATTCTCGATCCTGTATATGCTATCTGGCTGAACAGGTATTACTTCATATAAACCCAGAAAAAGATTCTGTTATATTATGCAAAAAGTACAAATAAGAATTTGGATTTCTAATCTGTACCAGGCAATAGAGATCAAATCAGGTTCGGCGGTACACCCTGATTTTTTCAAGAACCTGCTGATTTATCAGAAGTTGTCAGGCATAGCGGATGATCAGCTATTTCTTATTAACGGCGGAATGGATACATACCGTCGAAACCAGGCGATGGTAGTGTCATGGAAGGATTTGGAAATCCTGATTCTGGGGGAATAAAAATGGAATCAATTCACTCTTTCATTGATGAAATACAGGTCATCGGCACTGTCGCTTTTTATTGTTATTGTTCCCATGATGCAAATGTTTTCACAAATTTATTAAAATTTTACTCTATCCCTAGGAAAAAATATTTTTCAGGTATTAATAAAACGATTTGTAAAAAACTATAACTTTGACCATGAAAAAATAATGTCGAACATAATTAACCGTTAAAAAAAAATTTTATGAAAATGAATTACAAAATTACCAACATCGTGATGCTTGCCGCTCTTGTTATGATTTTTATCATCAGTGGCTGCAAATCAAAGGAAAAAGCTGCTTCCTCCAAAGACCAGGGAGAAACCCTGATTGAAGTTTACTGTTCCGGACCGGAATTCCAGTCAAACAATGAGTACTTCAGGGCAAACCAGTTGGGCGAAAGCATGGACCAGGCTACAGCTAAGAAAAAAGCCATGAGCAACACCAGGGCTGATTTGGCATCGGCAATTCAGACCACTGTAAAGGGTGTCATTGACAATTATTTAAACTCCCGCGAGCTAAATAAAGTAGAGGACCTTGAGCAAAAGTACGAAGCGCTTACCCGCGAAGTTATTGATCAAAAGCTTACCGGCGTTAAGACAATTTGTGAAAAGACTACCAAGACCAGCGAAGGTAATTACAAGACTTACATTGCCCTTGAACTGGCAGGTGATGAGCTGATGAATGCCATGAATGCCCGTTTGTCGCAGGATGATAAGCTGAAGATTGATTACGATTACGAACAGTTCAAAAAGACCTTCGATGCTGAAATGGAGAAAATGGCCAAGGAAAGAGGCCAGTAAAAAACGATTGTTATGCTGAAAATCCTCTTTTTATGATTTTACAGCACCACGCATAGGCGCGAAGGATTTCCCGGTTTTAATCCGTTAAATTTCTTTTGCGCCATTGCGTGTAACTTCTGTTTGAATTTCTCTCCTGTATTTTTGAGAAATGTGATATTCCTGATCATTGTTGATTTATTAAGTGTCAATCCGGGTGACTATGATTTTCAGATACACAATATTCTGTTCCATGTTAATGATATGCCTGTTGATACGTGCACAGGACAATACCATTAACAATACTGAAAAGGAGTATCATTATTTACAGCAAACCTTAAACAAAGAGACCACTAACCACGAAAAGGATACAACCAATTTAAAAATTCTTCATCCTGCATCTTTACCCTCCTGGTTAGCCAGCCTGCCTCCCTCTGATGAAAACATCAGCTACGCATTGGGAATTTCTGATCCGGGGATGGATGAAGAATCAGCCTTTAAACTTGCAGAATCAAGGGCAAAATCGGTCATCGGATTACTGACACATCCCAGGATAACAAGCATGATAGATAATTTTTCGAATGAAGAATACAATACCCGGTCCGACGAATTTGTCACGAAATATGAAAATATCTTCAACATCGAAACAAATCTGGCTTCAACCGCCAATAATTTCGAGATCGTAAATCAATATTTTACTTCATTTGGAGAGGCTGTTGTTTTAATGAAATACAACCATGGCGCATCAGCTCCTGAGTTATATGATACGACCAGAGTAATGGTTAATACCTACCAGGTCGAACGACAGAAGTCGGACAAGTATGAAATTGAGGACAGGTATGAAATCGAGGGATTTATGAAAACAGGGAACGACAGCCTGGATAACCTTTCTTTCTCTTATTCTTACAAATCACTCAATAATCTCGTTGAGATCGAATCAAGATTCGGGTACGAAGTTTTACCCTTTCCTTATGCTAATTTCAGATACATGGAAACTTCAGACAGCCTTTCCACGATTATAAGTGAGAATCTTACTCGCAAGCTGAATTATGGTTTATGGAAAGCATACATTGAAACTTTAACCAAAAAAATAGCCCTGCTTTCCCATGCACTTTCAGGAAATATTAAACAAGTCGGCGATGATTATTCATCGCAAAATAAAAATTTGTCAAGAGAAATTTCAGAGTCCAATCCATCATTTAAGATCAATTGCATTCAGATCAGCAACAATTGCATTACCATTGATGTAGATTACCTGAATAAACCAAAATAATGAAAATATTATGAATACGAAAACCTTACTTGTCATATTTGCAGCATTGGTTATAAGTGTGTATCTCAAAGCACAGACTTTTGAAGAATATAAGAAGCAAAAAACCTCTGAAATGGAAGCTTTCAAACAGAAACAGAAGGAATTCATGGACCGGATGCAAAAGGAATTCGATGATTATGTAAAACAAAAAGACCAGGAATATGCTGCATACCTGAAAAAGCAATGGGAACAGATGAATGTGATGAAAGGCATTGAACCCCCGCAAAAGCCTAAGCCACCTGTTGCCCCTGAATACAAGCCCGAAACAGAAAGGGAGGGTCAATGGGCAAAAATGCCCGCATTGAAACCAACCATGAATGTTAAAAAAGAAACCGCGAAGCAAATTAAAACACCCATGGTCCAAAAGTCAGAAGAAGAAACCTATGATAAAACCAATATGACTTTTGGATTTTTTGGAATCCGTATAGTACTTGATTATGACCAGATGGTTAAAATTGACCCGCCTGCAGTAATCAATCCCGCATCCATCAGCGGATTTTGGGAAAAACTTAGCGGTACAAATTATAACGGCCTCATTGACCAGCTTCAGAGCTACAAAACCACTATGAACCTTAATGACTGGGCTTATTATTTATTGATTCAAAAATTTGCTCAGACACTATACCCTGCTTCACCTTCAGGTGAAGACCTATTGGTTTGGGGACTCATGACCCGCTCAGGATTTAAAACCAGGGTCGCTTATGCCAATAACAAATTAAGTGTCCTTATCCCCTCAAAATATACGCTGTACTCTAAGAGCTTTTTTACCAGCGGTGGACTGAATTATTATTTTATGCGCGATATCGGTACCAGTATTTATACCTACGATAAGGACTACCCTGATGCAAATAGCCTTGTGGATTTTGCCATCAGCAGTCCGTTAAGTTTATCGAAAGAGGTATCCCAAAAATCATTGAGCTTTAATTACATGAATAAGCCCTATTCCTTTAATTTCTACTTCAATAAAAACCTGATAGATTTTTATAAAGATTATCCCCAGGCCGATCTGAATGTTTACTTTGATGCTCCGGTTTCTGCAGAAACGAAAGAGTCAGTTCTTGAAAATTTTAAACCTGTCATTGGAGGGATGTCTGAACAGGAAGCTGTCGGCTTTTTACTGAGGTTCGTACAAACCGCTTTCAAATACGAAACGGACCAACAGCAGTTTGCAAAGGAAAAGTTTTTCTTTCCGGAGGAAATTTTCTTTTATCCCTATTCCGACTGCGAGGACCGCTCAATATTCTTTGCTTATCTCGTTAAAACCTTGCTGAACAATAAGGTCATCGGGATTGAATATCCGAGCCATATTTCAACCGCAGTTAAATTCAATTCGGATGTTGAGGGTGATTATGTCATGTACAAGGGTGAAAAATATGTTATCGCGGATCCAACATTCGAAAATGCACCTGTCGGGATGGCAATGCCCGAATTCAGGAATGTGGAAGGAAAGATCATAGAACTAGACGAACTGATGTACACCGGTTCAAATACTAAATCCATTTGGGAACTCGCCCAAAAATCCGGCGGACAAAGAGGCAACAACATGAGGGACATCGTTTTTGATGAACAGGAAAATGCCTTCCTCACCGGATATTTTAATGGTCAGGCTGCATTTGGAAATTACACTCTTAAATCAGAATATGATCCGGCGAAACGAAGCGTTTTTGTAGCCAAATTTAATAAGGAAGGAAATGTTATTTGGGCAAAGAAAGCCACCGGCCCTAACAGTTGCACGGGATTTTCCATTTTATATGATGCGGGTGGTAATATTTATGTATCGGGATCATTTAGCGGAAAAATAGAATTTGAAAATGGAATTACTTCGTTGCAATGTATGGAAGGGATGAATGACGTTTTCATCGCCAAATATACCAAAGACGGGATGTTCAAATGGGCATTGAAGGTTGGGCTGGACACCTATCCTCAGGAAAATTACCTCACCTACTTAACAAAATGTTCATCCGACGGGATCGGCAAAGGGACTACCTTTTATAATGAAAATGAAAATTTCAGCAATTTCGGATTACAGTTCGGGCCGATGGGCTTAATCTACCTCACCGGCACATTTCAAAATACAGCCGGTGTAACGATCGGGAGTTTAGCAATGAACACGAACGAAATAAAATCATTCAACATCATTGAAAGCCTTAAGGCGGAAAGTGATAAACTGATAGCAGCTAAATACGAACGGACCATTGCAGGTGTATTTTCTGTGATGAACATGGTAAAGCTTTCGGGTGTCAGAATATCAGGAGAAGACGTAAAAAAGGCTTTTGACAAGTATAATCCCTCATTTAAAAAGTTGTATCCTGAAATCTATGAAAATATTGGTAAAATCAATTTCATGCTGAACAACGACGGCATCATTAAACTTGAAACTGTTGACGGCGCATCGTCTGTCATTGACAAATTAAAAATCTCAAGCGGCACTACTCTTAAAATAGTATCATTTGAAAATGGAGATGCGCAGATTGATGTACTTTCGGGGATTGCTGTCGGTAAACTCGTCGTATGGTTCGACCTGAATTATGTTAAGCTGTATAAAACCAATGGCAACCTGCTGTTTGATTATGACTCCGATCATACACAAAAGCTGATGAATATTAAAACCGATATACTTGAATAATTGGCAAATATTAAACTACTCCGAATGAAAATAAATTTTATAAAAGCAACTGCAGTCATCGGGCTGATTGGATTAATAGCCGGTCTGTTTTCAGATTGTAAAAAGATTGACCTTGTCCGGATCGCTGCTGTAAAAACCGATCCGGTTACAATTATATACACCGATGGAGCTACCGTTTACGGTAATATAATTGACCTTGGTGAGGACGATAATATACAGGATTTTGGATTTTGCTGGTTCCCCGGAAGTTCATTGCCAACTATTAATGATCCGCATTTAGGTCTGGGAGAAACTTCATTATTGGGTTTCTTTTCGGCAACCATCTATGGATTACAACCCAACACCGACTACAATGTCAGGTCGTATGTGAAAGACGCCAATGGTGTTAATTATGGAAATCCAGAAAGTTTTCATACCCTAACGGGTGGAATTTCACCAACATGGCTGAATTACGACGATGGTACTAATTTTACAGGCGTCGGACTGACGGATGGTTCAAATTTTGATTATGCCGTTCGATTCCCGACTCAGATGCTTACTCAATACAACGGATTCAGAATTACAAAAATTCGTTTCTTCCCAAAAGTAGCTGCACAATATCATGTTGAGGTGTACGAAGGAGTAAATCCACCCGACTTTGTTTATTATGAAGACGTACCCAATCCGGTAATCAATGGATGGACAGAATATAATCCTACCAATCAGTATTATATCAATTCTGCTGTTGAAGTATGGGTTGGGATATGGGTAACAGATTATATAACGGGAACCTACCCCGGAGGTGTTGATGACGGACCAGCCATTGCCGGTGCGGGCGACATGATCTCTTTTGATAACGGGCTTAGCTGGGTGTCGCTTTATGCCGACAACCCGGCTCTGAATTATAACTGGAATCTTCAGGTTTATATCACCAATCAGAAAGGGGAGGAATTCCTGATGAATAACGAAATTCATTTCGAATTAAAAGAAAAGCCTGTATCAGAAACAGGTATTTCCAGGTCAAAACCCATTTCTGAAATTGAAAATTTGAATTATTAAAATCATCAATGCATTGATCATGAAAAACAGTAACCTCATAAAACTCATTCTGGTAGTTTCAGGCTTATTAATATCTTGTGGGAATATGCTTTACTCGCAATCAGCAGCAAAGATTGAAAATATCCGATTCGACGCCGAGGGTTCCAAACTGGTAATCTATTATGACATTACTAAATTTAAGGAGGGCGAAACCTTTGAAATTTGGGTTAAAATAATAACAGCTTCAGGAAAAACCATTATCCCTGTTTCAGTGATAGGCGATGTAAACAAAGGAGTATCTGGTGGAACAGGAAAAAGGATAGTTTGGGATGCTGAAACAGATAATGCCCTGATTGAGGAGGAATTTTCAGTGGAGGTATTTGGCCGTTCGGAAAGCAGAAAAGAAGTCAGTAGTCCGAAGGACACGCAAAAAGATAAAGAGAAACCGGCAGTGGTAAAGGCTGAAAAATCTGGTATTAGTGTTCCGGGCGCAATGGCTTTTTCACTTTTGCTTCCGGGGCTCGGCAACCGGATCGCCAAAGGCCAGGGTGCGCAATGGCTGCTTGGAATTGCAGGCTATGCGTGTATTGCAGGCTCGGTGGTAATGAACAATGCTGCTTACAACTCTTATGAAGATTATAAGATAGCTGGTACTGCCGATGAACGGGATGATTTGTTTACCCAATCCGAACTTCAAAATAATTCTGCTAAAATATTTGCGGGACTGGCCATCGGTATTTGGGTTGGTGATCTGATATGGACGGGTATTCAGGCGGGAAAGGCCCGAAAAAAATCAGGGTACTCAAATGTATCCTTAAACTATTTTTATGATCCGTATTTTAAGAAGCCTATGATTGGATTGAATTATCGGTTTTAGTTTGTATGAAAAATAAAATTCCAATAATAATGAAGACAAAATTCATATTTATTCTTCTGCTTTTAATACCGTTTGTCCTGAATAGTCAGGTGATCTCAGGCAAAAGTGAGAAGAAAAAAGTAACATTTACCAAAACGGAACGATCGGTGGTAACCAAACTTCCCGATCTGGTGATTACCGGTGAAAAATTCACGGATGAGAACCAGAACAATTTTATTGATGCCACTGAGAAATGTCAGATCAGCCTGAACGTCGAGAATATTGGCGAAGGCATTGCCAATAAAGTAAACGTCAAAGTCTCATTGAGAAACCAGGCTGTGAAAGGCCTTGATTTTGTGAACACCTTCGTTTTAGGAGATTTGGCTGGAAACAGCAGCAAAAATGTTTACATCCCGGTCACAGGTAATCTATCCCTTGAAGACGGGCTTGCTGAATTTGTGATCGAAGTGCAGGAAGAACGCGGATTGGATGCTTACCCTCTGGAAATCAAGATTGAAACCAAAAAATTTGCAAGTCCCAGTGTAATTGTTGCTGATGCAGTTTTCAGTACGGAAGATGGGGGCATGATCAAACTTAACTATCCGATCAACCTTAAAGTCATTGTTCAAAACGTTGGACAGGGTGATGCAAGGAATGTGGTTACAGAATTCAAGCTTCCAAATGCCAATTGCATTTTCTTAGGAGAAAAAAACCGGTTCGATATCGGTAATCTTGCACGGGGTGCAACTTCCGAACTCGAATTCCTTTTTACTGCTACCCGGCGTTATGTATTAAATGAAATCCCGGTATTGGTTGACATCAGTGAATCGCTGAATAAATATGCAAGAGATACTACTTTATCGGTCGGGCTTGAGCAAAAATTAACAGCCCGAAGTGAAGTTGTAATCGCAGGGATTACCACTCAAACAGAAGACATAAAGGTTGCCTCCCTAACTTCGGATGTGGATAAAAACATTCCTGTTAACCGGACAAAACAGCCTTACTGCTATGCCCTGATCATTGGAAATGAAGACTATGCACGGTATCAGCTTGGGCTTAATACGGAAGCCAATGTAGAATTTGCAAGGAACGATGCAACGATTTTTAAAGATTATGCTATAAAAACCCTCGGAGTTGATGAAATCAACACACATTTATTGCTGGATGCTACCACGGGTGAAATTTCGCAAAAGATTGATCTTATATCAAAGCTTGCATCAAAAAGCAGTCCGCAGGCTGAAATTCTTTTCTTTTATGCAGGCCATGGCTTGCCGGATGAAGAAACGAAAACGCCTTATCTTATCCCGGTGGATGTTACGGGAACCAATCTAAGTTCAGCAATAAAATTAGAGGATATCTATAAAAAATTTGCCGAAAGCGGGGCGGGAAAGGTTACCGTTTTTCTGGATGCCTGTTTTAGCGGAGGAGGCAGAGATGCAGGATTGATCGCTGCCCGCGGAGTGAAAGTGAAAGCAAAAGAAAACCTGATCATGGGCAATGTGGTTGTATTTACTGCCAGCAGCGGAGAGCAATCGGCAATGCCTTACAAAAAGGAACAACACGGAATGTTCACTTATTTTCTTCTGAAGAAGTTAAAGGAAACAAAGGGAGATATTACATACAGCGCACTGGCAGATTATATTTCGAGCAATGTTTCTATCGAGTCTTTGCGTGTGAACCAAAAGGAGCAGGACCCTAAGATTAATGTTAGTCCGGATATTGAGAATGTATGGCAAAACTGGAAGTTCGTTCAGTAAAATTATTCCTGGGTTTTTTTAGCACATAGACACAGTAGAAACATAGAAACACACATAGAAAAAGTGGAAATAACACAGAAATATCTTGATGAACTTACTTATAAAATAATTGGTTGTGCAATTGAAGTTCACAAGCATTTGGGTCCCGGCCTGCTGGAAAGCGTCTATGAAAAATGTTTTCTTTATGAACTTGGTTTAAAAGGTCCTCATTATCAATCGCAGCAAAGGATTCCAATTAGTTATGAGAATATTGAAATGGAAGCGGAATTAAGATATGATGTTCTGGTTGAGAATCAAATTGTTGTGGAATTAAAGTCGATTGAAGGAATATTGCCGGTGCATGAAGCGGTATTGCTGACTTACATGAAGATGCTTCAGAAGCCGAAAGGGATCATAATTAATTTTTATTGCACCAACATTTTTAAAGAAGGGCAAAAAACTATGGTAAATGAATATTATGCTGCCTTGCCAAAAGAATAATCCATCTATCTATGTGAACCCTATGATCCTATGTTCCTATGTGGTAAAAAATATAGATCGAATATTAATCTTAAATGTCACAATTTGAAAATGATAAGAACACAGATACGAGTTATCCTTTTGCTAACGATCTTCGTTTCCTTGCTTTCACCTTGCAGAGTATTCTCCCAGAAAGAAATCTCTGTTATTGCAAGAGGAACCTACGAAGCCCGTGATCTGACCCTGGAGGAAGTGAAGAACAAAGCAATTGATGAAGCCAAGAAAAATGCAATGGTTCAAGCCGGAATTGCTGAAAATGTACAGGTATCTGATTTTCTTTACACTTTCGAGGACGATGAAAAGTTCAAAGAAATTTTTCAGTCATTCGTTTCCACTGAAACCGGCGCGGAAATTATGGTGGAGGACGTGCAGGAAATTAAGAGAGACATCAATGAATTCGGCAATATCCTGATCGAGGTAGAGATTTCCGCCGTTATTTACAAACATGATGACAAAAAAGATCCTTCTCTTGTAATAAAGGTTGATGGGATCAGGGAATATTATGTTGAAAATGATCCGCTGGATTTCAGTTTCACACCTTCGAAAGACGGGTACCTGAAAATATTCAATGTAACGGATGCGACAGCTTTTATTCTATATCCATACAATGACCAGGCTTACAGTTACATGAACGATGATCCTGAAAGGATATTCAGGAAGAATGAAAAGGTCCGTTTTCCTGTCAATCGGAACATGGAATATTATTATTTCGGTATTGATAATGAAAGTAAAGAGAAAGAATACAATCTGCTGATTTTTGTCTTAACAAAAGAGAATATTCCTTTTATGGAAGATGTAAAAGTAAATAACATCATGAAGTGGATTTATCAGATACCTTTGGAAGAAAGGATAGTTGAACAATACGGGATAGTTGTTAACAGGAAAAAATAAAACATTAAATATTGCAATATGAAAAAGATCACATTTCTATTCTTATTGATGCTGGGTTATACATTGACCTGCAATTCACAAATTGATAAAATGCGTGACCAGTTGGACGATGCCGGAGCCGAAGAAAAGGGACTGCTCACCTTAAGGTTCCTCAATGCTGAAAATGGCGAACCGGTTCCCGATGCCACTGTTACAATTCAGGATTTTCAAACTTTTACTACCGATATGGAAGGCAAGATACGGTTTGACAAACAACCTGACGGAGTGTATCCGTTCACTTTTGAAAAGGAAGGTTTCATCTCAGAAAACAACAAGTTTGAGATCATCGCTGAAACCATTTTCAGAAACCGGTTTACTGTTTCACCGGTGATTTCAATAGGTGCCATCCGTATTGTCCTCGATTGGGACAAAAAGCCGGACGACCTGGATGCTCATTTTGTGAAGGAGGGCGATTACCATATTTCCTATCGTGAAAAATTAAGTTCTGCCGATGGTAAGGCGGTCCTTGACCGCGATGACCGTGATGGCTTTGGCCCGGAAACCATAACTATTAAAGATATTGACGAAAAATCCGAATACACGTATTTTGTAAAGGATTATTCCAATCAGAACAGCAAAAACTCCAAAGCTCTTTCAAAATCAAATGCAATGGTAAAAGTGTATGGCGAGGGAAAATTGTTGAATATCTGGCAGCTTTCCGAAAAACAAAAAGGCAATGCCTGGATGGTGTTTGCAATACAAAACGGAAAGCTTGTGCCCACAGATGAGGTGAAGAATTATTATTGATTTACCAATTGCACTAAATAACCTCACACACTGAAATATAATTTTGTCTTGGACCAATCTATATTTCAAATTGGTATTATTTGATAGTGGGGATAAACCATCCACGATTTTCATTGTTACTATAATCTGTAAACTTTTGTCCGGCAAATGAGAAACTGCCGGTCCATATTATTTATCGAATTCATTATGCAGTCAAAAAAAATTATTATCCCTGTTGATTTTACTCCAGCCTCCGATCAGGCCATTTCCCAGGCCATTCAAATTGCCCGCAAGGCAAACCTTTCACTGTTACTATTGCACATACTGACAAAGGATTCATTGAGTTCACAAAATAATGGCATTGTCGGAAGTTCCGATGCCGGGAAAAAACTTAAAGAATTATCTGCAAGAGTATCGGAACAGGAAGAAATTCGTTGTGACTACAAGGTAGTTTTTGGTGACCTGTTTAACGAAATTCCCGCCACTGCAGATAATGCTGATAATCACATCATGATAATCGGCACTCATGGCGTACAGGGATTTAAGCAAAAGCTTCTGGGTGCTGATATTTTAAAAATAGTCAGGAAAACTGCAATCCCATCTCTGATTGTACAGGATCAGTGTGTTTGCAGGGATTTTAATCCGGTTGTATTTCCGGTAGGCGGGCATGATGAATTCAAATCACTGATTGAAGCCACAGCAATGATGGCTGCCCTGTTTGGTTCCGTAGTACATATTTATTCCATCGTGAGGAAAGGAGATACAGGTTCTGAAAAACTCAGGGAAAATATCCTTCTGACGGAAAAGGTATTTAAAGAACAATCCATTTCTTATAAGCGCATTAAAGAGGACTCGAATATTTTTTCAGTTGGGTATGCAAAACAAACCCTTCAATATGCCAAAAAAATTGATGCCGGCCTGATCTCTATCATGTCGGTTAAGAGCGATGAGCATTACTATTTTGCTCAGGCTGATAAGGAAAGTTTGATCAACAATGAATTCAATATTCCCATTCTTTGTGTAAGCAACCTGGTTAATAATGAATAACTTATGAGGATTTTTTTGGCAGGTTTTACAATTTATGAGTTGTGAGATAATTCAGGGAATACTCTTATAGGCAAACTTTACTAAATCTTCCAAATTGATTACCTCCAACGCTCTTTCATGGGTAGATTCCAAAATTACAAAAGGTGCATGGCTTGCTTTATAAGCTTCACGCCAGCGTGCTGCACATAAGCACCATTTGTCGCCTGGACCAAGGCCGGGAAAGGAATACTCCGGCATCGGAGTGATAAGGTCGTTACCCTGATCGAATGAAAATCGCAGAAAATCTTCGGTCAATATTACACATACTGTATGAGAACCGGTATCATCATCACCTGTGTTGCAACAGCCATCACGGTAAAATCCGGTAAGGGGTCTCATACTGCAGGATTTTAATTCGGTGCCGAAAACATTTTTTGCCATGCGAAAAATATTTATAAAAAGGGTAACAAGATATTTTTATAAAAGTTCATTAAATAATCCCGGTTAGTCCGTGAAATCTGAATTCACACCCGGGTTCACAGGTCCATGAAACATTAAACCAGAATTTCAAACTTCCATCTCCAAACCCACTTCACGTGCCATGCAATTTCTAAACAAAAACTTTAATTTTAAAGTTTGAAAAACACCAAACCAATTTAATAAATCACCGTATAAAAAGTGCTTTTTCGGGCAAATTAATAATGTATTGAATATAATTAAAACTATGTGTTATGATACGATTTACTAAACTTTACTTATTGTCGGGATTATTATCAATTTTTATCTCAACAGGTTTTGGCCAAAGAGAATTTAAAGGGAAATTGCTACTAACCGATGATTTAACCGGAACTTCTCTTAATTCCATTTCTCCCGGTCCGGTCTCTCCGGGTACTTTTGATATCACTTTTTCTGTGAATATTTACAGTCCGGATTTTGAATATGCCGACAGGATTGAAATAACGGTTCCAACGAATTGGACTATTAATTCGGTTAATAATGTTCCTGAAAATACTTCCTGCGGATGCATTACTATTGAAGGAATTACAGGTCAAATGGCCTGGTGGCAAATTGATGAAACAATGCCATCCGGTTTCGGTTCATGGTATGGGTTGACTGACTTTGTTGCAAATGTTACAGTACCCGACTGTTCGGGTTCGCCCTGGGATATTGACTGGACTGTTATCGGTGATGGGTTCGGAGTTGATCCGCACACAGTTTCGGGAATTTATTCATTAACCTGCGACAGTAATCCGCCAACCTACGTTCCATTAACAGCAACAGCTTTTTGTCAAACCTACAGTGGTTCCTTTTCTGACGGTGGCAATGTTACTTTTGAATTAAATCTGTTCGCAAGCCAGAGTTATCATTTTTCTCTTTGTTTGAATGATCTGTGCTGTGGGGGAGATTACACAGGTGATACCGATGGTGATTTAACCATGTATGATGCAGGTTTGACTTTGGTATGGTACATTGATGGAGAAGAGGCATGCGGGTACAATGCAAGTACGAAACCGGATTATCCGAATGGATGGAGCCCGGCCTCAGATGGAACCTATTATTTAATGGTTGATGATTTTGGAGCCGGTGCATCGTCCGCTTTTACACTTTCGTACCAGATTGCAAACACAATACTAACTCCAAATACAACCTGCCAGACCGTTGCCGGTTCATTTGGCCCTGGTGGGGGTGTTTATTATGAAATGTATCTGACAACAGGTAATGATTATAATTTTTCGACCTGCTCCTCTGATCCTTGTGCAGGCAATGCCGATGAGGATACGGATTTCAGGATGTATGACGCCTCAGGTAATCAATTGTGGTATGTTGATGGAAGTGGCAGCTGTTTATATCATGCCTCAACTTACGGGCAATCCTCTGAAAACTGGACTCCTGCTGCTGACGGGTGTTATTATTTATATATTGATGAATATGGGACTGGGGGAAGTACGGTAACTTATACCTTAGCTTATTTAGCTTCAGAAATTTTCGAAATACAAAATGATTTTTGTGCTGACGCCATCACTGTAACCTGTGGGAGCTCCACTGCAGGTACTACCACAGGCGCTACCTTTGATAACGCGGGTACTTGCGGAATATCAAACACCGAACCCGGAGTATGGTACAAGTTTACCGGTACCGGCGCTATGGTTAGCGCCGGCTTATGTACCGGTACTGCCTGGGATTCTAAAATTTCCGTATTTGAAGGGACTTGCAGTTCCCTTGTTTGTGTTGATGGAAACGATGATTATTGTAATTATCAGTCCAGGATTGACTGGTTTGCTGAGATTGGAACAGATTATTACATCCTTGTTCATCAATATAGCAGTACTGGCGGGGCATTCACCTTAACAATTGATTGTTCCTCACCTGCATCTGCCACCTGGGAAGGTGATGACAGTCCTAATAATGATTGGTTTGGCGCTGATAACTGGGATGTACAGGATGTTCCCGGAATTACAACTGATGTAATTATTCCGGCCGGACTAAATTATTACCCTACAATTGACAGAAGCGCTTTTTGCAACAACATCTTTTTTAACTCTGATGCTTCAGGTGCAGCCACTTTACTGGATGGCGGGTATTTAACTATTGATGGAATCGCTTCAGTTGAGCGTTTTTACACCGGCGATCCAACTTCTGCCCAGGATTGGCATCTGGTTTCATCTCCAGTCTCCGGTGCGACAGCATCTGTATTTATGGGTATGTACCTGCAAAATTTTACAGAGGCCACACACAGCTATACCGAAATTTCTGATCCTGATGTCGTACTAAACGTAATGGAAGGATATGCCCTGTATTCAACGTTGAGTACTTCCAATACTGCAACATTTACAGGTGATTTAAATCTTGGGATACAATCCAGGAATTTCACCGCCGATGATCCGGATCCTAATCCCGATTTGACAGGTTGGAATTTATTGGGTAATCCGTTCGTTTCCTCTATTGACTGGGAGACTGTTACCATTCCATCCGGATTAAGCAATGAAGTTCATTATATTGAAGCTTTAACGGGTAATGATTTATCTTACGTACAGGGAGTTGGGGGTTTTGGCTCACAATATATCCCCCCGATGCAGGGATTTTTCGTAAAGGCAACTTCGGCAGGTACATTCTCTGTGGGAAATGCTCAAAGGACACATTCAGGTGCAGGTAATTTTTACAAAACCGATAATACCCGCTTATTGATTCTGGAAGCTTCCGGAGAAAATTTAACAGATCAGGCATGGATTCATTTTAACAGTCTGGCGGGAGTTGAGCATGATGGTGTTTATGATGCTTACAAGAGGATCAATATTTCAAATCCGGAACTGCCACAAATTTATTCACTTACTCCATCGGGTACCAAACTTTCAATCAATGGAATGCCGGAGACAACATGGGTTCCGGTTGGATTTACTGCTGCTATTCCCGCAGAATTTACCATTACAGCTGTTGAAACCGGAGACTTTACGGAAGTAATACTTGAAGATTTGCTTACGGGAGTCAAGACCGACCTGCTGAAGGGATCTTACACCTTCAGTTTTAACTTAAATGAGCCGGAAAACAGGTTTATCGTTCATTTTACTCCTCTTGCTGTTACCGATAACTTTGCTGACCTGATCAACATCTATTCAAGTCATAACGATGTGTATGTTTCAGTTCCGGCAAATACCAAAGGCGACATCGCGGTTTACACCCTTATGGGTCAGGAAGTCGCACATGCAGTAATAAGAGATGTGCTCAGTAAGATCACATTGAATAAGAGCGCTTATTATATCGTAAAAGTGCTCAGCGATGAAAATGTAGTAACGAAAAAAGTATTAATACAATAAAAATTACAGATATGAAAAAAGCATTAAAATTATTATTAGTGGCAGGTACATTTCTGTTCTTACCACTGGTTATGACGGCTCAGATTCCACCTCATCCAAACGGAGGTGGCGGGCCGGGAAGCGGCGATATCCCTGTTGGCGGCGGAGCTCCCATTGACGGCGGTTTGTCCGTGATGCTCCTCCTCGGCGCGGCTTATGGTTCCCGGAAAATCTTCAGGATGAAGAAATAATTACCAGGTTTTACCATTTCGAAATTTAATGAAGGTGAAGACCAAAATTAAATTTCCTGAAATGGTTAAATCCCGGTTATTTACACCGGGATTATCCCATAAATTATTTTAATATCCATTAAAACCCAGACTGTCAGCTACAGGTCTGGGTTTTTTGTCTTAGTAAGATTTTAATCCTGTATTCTTTACCTTTGCGGTTAAAATAATACCGGTTCATTCATGCCTGACCGCCCGCCTTCAAAAAGAATACATGGGATTGGATGGGAAAAAAATCAGGATGCTTTGGATATTATCATCTTTAAATACTAATTTTGCAATTCTTAAATTTCATTAAAGGTCGGGTCCCATGAAAATTATTTACAGAATATTGTTATGTACCATTATTTTACCGCTTGCATTTACCTCCTGCCGGCAAGATAATGCCAATCATCATTTTAAAAACGGCTCTGCAAAATTCCAGTTAAAGGATTATAATGGTGCGATTAATGATTTTAGCCGGGCCATTGCATTGAACACCAATTACAAGGAGGCCTATTATGCAAGGGCGATAAGCTATGGCATTCTTGCTAAGTACGATAAGGCTCTTGAGGATTTTAACAAAGTACTTCAGCTGGATCCGACATTTAAAGATGCCTATATGAACAGAGCTTATTATGCAAAAGAAAAAACCGGAGACTTTAAAGGTGCGTTAGAGGATTTGAATAAATTTATTGACCTGAATAAAGACGGTAACAATGCCTTTGCGCTGAACAACAGGGGATTTATCAAGTTCAGCCTTAACGACCATGCGGGTGCAATGGAGGATATTCAAAAATCCATAGAACTCGATCCTAATAATTCCTTTGCCTACAAAAACAGAGCTTTGATTTACATTTCGACAGACAGCATAAACCTGGCCTGTACCGATCTTAACAAAGCATTGGAACTCGGATTTACCAAAGATTATGGCAATGAGGTTATAGAATTATCTGATAAATATTGTAAACAGAATTAGAGACTTTTTAAATTTTATTTTGGCAATTATTGTATATGATTATTGCTATTTGTTAATACTTTGTGAATCTTTGAGTCTTAGTGGTTTAGTGGCAAAAAATAAATTAAGTCCCTTGCCACGAAGTCTCAAAAACACGAAGGCGTCACTAAGTTTTGTTTTCCTAAATAAAGAAATATATAATTTTTAAACAGTTTCTTAATCCGGCACCTGGCATTGCTTCCCGAAATTTGGGAACCACAAATCATTCTTATTCTTGTTATTTACCTGTCCGCCCCTGCTGAAGTCGGCATTGTAATATCCTTTCTTTCCCGCAGGAACATGATCCTGTTAGAAGATGAGATCGCCGCTCTGACCCTGAACATGGAGCTCGAACGGATCAGGTTTAAGGAAAACTTTGATTTCACGGTAAGTGTCAGCGATGAATTGAATGCTTCGGCGATATATATTCCACCCATGCTGATCCAGCCCTTTATCGAGAATGCTATGAAGCACGGGTTAAGGCACAAAGAGGGAAAAGGAAAGCTCGAAGTTAATTTTGAAACTGCAGGAAGAGTCATTCGCTGCATTGTCAGGGACAACGGCATTGGGAGAGAGAAGGCCGCGGAACTTAATAAGGCAACGCAAGCCGGCCACAGGTCAGTCAGCATGGAGGTAATACCGATGTGATTTATGTAATAGCCATCTAAAAATGAAACTACTCATTGGACTATAACATAAATTCAATCGGCATTAACCAAAGTAAGAAATTCCAATAGTCCGCCTGAAGCGGACTAATTAGAATTTCACTTTGGTATAACATCCGAACGTATCGAAGCGCTCAGGAAACAATTTAAGGAAGATATTTTTGTAAAAATAACCGATTTAAAGGACATCAATGGAACTGCCACAGGAACGGAAGTCAGTATTATGATCCCTTTTGAGAAGGAATAATCGTCGGAAAATTGTTGGTAGAAAATAAACCAAACCTAATCTTTCAGCTCCGTAGGAGCGAAATATTGAGCTTGCCAATATGTGAATGAATGGAATCAGCCATATATCAGGCAAGAGCCTGAACAAACAGGTTCGACTGAGGTAGAACCTCCGCCGAGCTTGGGAACGATTATTTCCCGCCCGGTTGAAGGGAAGTTTAAAAAAATGTTAAATAATGCTTGCATTGCATTGAAATAATTCCTTTACTTTTGGAATAACTGAAGGCTCTGGGATTTTTTTAGAAGGTTTTACTTTAAATGATGAAAAGAATAAGAGGAAATATTAATATACAAAACCGTATAATTCATCAATAGGATGTTGGCGTGGTACGGTTTTTCTTTAAATATAAACAAGTTACCCCAAATTAATACAATTATAAACCACAAAACGCAAAAGTATGAAAACAAGAATTTTATTTTCAATTGCTGTGATCGGATTGGTATTTTGCGCTTCTGCCCAGAAACCAACAATTAGCCTGATCTTTACAGCCGACAACAATGGCCAGCAAGTACCTTTGAACAGTATCCTGATAGAGAATCTAACTCAGGGTGGAGATACTACACTTTATGCACCCGATACTGTGCTTTTACTGGATTATGTTATTGGAATGGAAGAAGTCAGCGATTTCAGCGGCAATGGTTTTTCTCTTTCCCAAAACTATCCCAATCCAATAGAAGGCAAAACGACAATTGAGCTCCTTTTGAATGAAAGTGAGAAGGTTGTGGTTACAGTCAGTGATGTGATGGGAAGAGAGGTGGCCAGTCAAGAATTTCCGTTAGAACAGGGCATCCATTCCTTCAATTTTTATCCAGGCAGGGAAAGCCTGTATTTTCTTACTGCCCGTGCAGATCAGCAAACCCGGACGATAAAAATGTTCAATTTTCCAACCGATGCGAATGCTTCAGGATATTGCAAACTGGGATACAACGGGCAGCAGAAAACCGGAGCCGGGGATTATAAATCGGGAAACGCTCTGAACAATTTTGTATTTGACCTGGGCGACATGCTTAAAATTACTTCATTTACTGATCAAGGGGAACGAGTCATTACGAGTTCTCCCTCAGGTGATCAGACCTATTACTTTCATTATTCCGGAGATCCCTGCCCCGGTGCCCCAACTGTTACCGACATTGACGGAAACGTTTACAACACAGTGCTTATTGACAACCAATGCTGGATGAAAGAAAACCTGAAAACAACAACCTATCGAAACGGTACATCCATCCCTGAAGTAAAAGATTCAACTGAATGGTCGAATATGACAACAGGTGCTTATGTATGGTATGATAATGATATTTCATGGAAAGAAAAGTATGGTGCATTATACAACTGGTTCACAGCAATTGATTCGAATGGTCTTTGTCCGTTAGGTTGGCACGTACCCCCTCAGGACGATTGGGACGTATTGTTCGGGCTCATTGGAAACGTACAACAACCTATTTTCAATGTACTTAAATCATGCAGGCAGGTAAATTCTGAGCTTGGTGGCAGTTGCAATACAAATGACCACCCCCGATGGGACCCGGATGATGATGATTATGGCACAGATGATTACGGCTTTGCAGGCCTTCCGGGTGGTCGTCGTAACACTAATGGTCCCTTCCTCCTGCAAGGTAGCCATGGATACTGGTGGACTTCTACACTGGACTCATTAAACATGGCCTGGCTCGAATATCTGTATTGTGCCAGTGGTTTCGTGTACATTGGCGTCACCAATGCTAAGCAAGCTGGTTTTTCGGTGCGTTGCCTCCGGGATAATTGACAATTTGGCTATTCTATTATTTGAATGAATATTTCCTGAGTATACGTTCTTCTCAGCATGACTAAAATAAAGATAATTCATGCGGGTAAGCAGCACCTTTTTATAGTATCTATATTGGCATGGTTTTTTCATATTTTTTAACAAGCTGAATAAATTTGAAGATCATGAAAATAAATGCCTTGATACCATTTATCTTTTGTTCATGCATCGTTTGCGCACAAAATGAAATCGAATCAGTACTTGACCAGCAATTTCAGGTAATACAAATTGAAGGATTCGATTATAACTTGTGGAAACACAGAATATATGACCTGGAAGTAATAGAAACCTTTATAGATCCCTTATTGATTGAAATTAATAAAAGAGAGACAAAAATTAATAAAAAATTGTATAAATTCGCAATTGACTATTCCATCATGCATCGAGGAAGCCTGATCTTTAACTTGTTTGGAGAAAAATTTGAATTTCCCCCCTTGAGCAATAATAAAACATATCCTGCGAAACAATTTCCTATTAAGGTACCCAATGAATTAGAGGCCTTTGCAATCTTTTTTGGAGACTTGCTGAGGCGAATGGAAAGAATTGAAATAATGAGAGAAACAATAATTTTATCTAATTCCAGTGATGAAAATATTGTCCTTAAAAGATAAACTGGACCCCGCAGTCGAGTGTTCCATTTCGGCCATGCGGGTAAGCAGCACGTATGCCGGATAAAAAGAGGTTAGATATTATGCCAAAGGCATCCCTTAGTTCGGCTTAGCCTCCCGAAGTCATGCTGAGACATTAATTCCCGGTTGGCATTTAACAAAAAGAGACCCGCACCCGCAATTCTTCCCGCCAAACCTTAAGCGATTACGCGACTTGTGGATTGATATTTAAAGGACATCAACGGAACTGCCACAGGAACGGAAGTCAGTATAATGATCCCTTTTGAGAAGGAATGAGCGTTCTGCATTCCCAGGCATTAGCCAATACCGAAAGTTTTGTTGATCTTACTTCATACGGCAGCAGCGCCTATATATTAAATGTAAAAGATAAAAGCAGAACAATCATGGAATCAACCAGGGTCATTAAAAGGTAATTTAAAAATCAGTTCTCAGCAGGGGGTCAATTAACCGGAATGAGGGGTCAATTTGACCGGAATAAACAGATAATATAGTCTGAGACTATTTTTTAGACTGGATGCAGACGCAAAATACGTCCAACAGGAGGCTTATCTATTTGAAGATTACAGGCTGGAGCCTGTTAAAATAGATACGACTAAGGCGGAGCCTTTGCCGAAATTTAATTGTTACCCTCGAAAGCGCAAAAGATTGATGAAGACTTATTGTTCAGTAATAGCCTTCGAATAAATTTTATGATATGACCATATCAGAGACAAGCTATAAGTTGTATATAAAAATCATTTAGTGATTCGATTCAATGATAATTTTACAAATACTTTGCTGACCAGCAGTTTGAAATTTGAAATAATAAACGCCTGACTCTGCGAAATCACCAATACTCAAATAGTAAAAAGTATTTCCTTTGATATTCGAGAATGAATTATGAAGGACCATCTGCCCAAATGAATTATAGATTGCTAAATTTAAATTCTTACAATCAGTATTTGTAAAAAATTGTATCCACTTTTCTGCAGGATTAGGAAACAGATTAATCCAGTCACCACATGAACCTTCAGGAATGACACAATCAGAAACCTCAATTTCTCTATTGGTTTTGTTTATACAAGTGTTTGAGTCAATAAAAATGTAAGTGATTTCATGTTTACCGGTTCCGGCAACTGTTGGATAAAAGTAACCATCCTGTACTGCATTTCCATCATAATAACCTCCGATTGGAGAGCCGCCGGTTAATTGCAAGGGCGGTCCGGATTTACAGACTTTAAATAAGGTATCTAAAGAGATTACCGCCGGATTATAAATTGTGATTTCTCCTGATAGCGTATCAGAGCATACTTCACTTGAGTTATATAAGCTAATCTCATAAGAACCCGGGACTGAGAAAAAAACCAGAAAAGCTGAGTCGCCTGAATACTCAACTTCGCTAATTAACCAATTTGATAACAGATTGCCAGAACCACTTAACACTGAAGTATTATTGAACATTGTTCCTTCCGGATTTGAACATGGATTAGTGCAGGTATAAGAAGAAGAAATCTCCTGAACAGTTATAGTCTTTTGAACAGTATCTGAGCAATTGTGATCGGATAGGGCGGTTAAGGTGACGACATGATCTCCTGCCTGTTCAAATTTATATTTCGGGTTTTGCTGGTAAGAAAAGCTGAAATTTCCAAAATCCCATAACCAGTCGGCAATGAAACCGGCAGAAATGAAAGATTCATCAAGGAATACTGATGAATCGGGCCGACAAACCAAGGATGAAGAAAAATCAGCGACCGGATTGTCGAATATTTCAACCGGAGAAGTTATGCTATTTGTGCATCCAGCTTCTGTTTCCACTATTAGATTCACCAGGTAATTACCGGATTCCTGATATACGTGCGATGGGTTTTCAAGTCCCGAAGAAATGCCATCGCCGAAGTTCCAAATCTGATTTAAGATAATACCTGACTGTACATGTGACATATTGGTAAAATAAACCGGACGAAAGCTACAAGGCAATGAAAAGGTAAAAGCTGCCTCTGGATTATAATTGATAGCTACATCAGCGGGATTGCTTATAATAGAGCCATAGCCGTTTGAAATCATACATTCGTATACACCGTTATCTGTTATTTGAGCAGCAGCAATCAAATAAACAGAATCATTAGCTAAAGGAATGTCAACCCCGTTTTTCTTCCATTGAAATGCCAGGGGAGGCGCGCCATCAGCCTTAACACTTAACTTTACCGGCTGTCCTTCACATACTTCAATTTCCCCGGGTTGAGTGATGATATATGGAACCGGCTGAAGCAAATACATCTGCAATCCTCCGAGTAATTCGCCCACAAGCAAATCCTGTGTTCCATTACCATCGAAATCATGGAACGATGCAGCTATTGTTATTCCCCAAAATGGTTCATTTAATATAGAATTGGATTTGTAAGTAAAATTGTATGAATCCTTCTCTGTTTGTTCAAAACGATACATCCAGGAAGCATCACCTCCGAGAATAAGATCAAGCAACGTGTCATTATCAAGGTCAGTAATTGTCGGAACGTTATAGAAATCGAAATTATAGTCCACAAAATTGTCGGTAACAAAATTAAATACTGAACTTTGACCGGTTTCCTGCTCATAATGACTTAATTTGTAATTCGATCCGATCAGCAAATCCAATAAGCCATCTGAATCAATATCGAAAAAGAAAGGACAGCAATCAATGTCCACATCTATATTGCAGAAATTTTCACAAACCAGGACAAAGTGATCCGAGTTATAGGCTTCCTGCTGATACCAGGCCATCGTCCCATCCTGATTGCCAAACAATAAATCAAAAACCCCGTCACCGTTAAAATCAGTAAGCGCCGGAGAAAAATAATCCCAATATTCCGGAACATTGACAATATTTTCATCCGAAACAAGGTCGTATTTCAATGGATTATCTGGTGATTCTTCATAATGACCGTTATAGGAAGTAAAAATGTCCGTTAAACCATCGTGGTCTATATCGGCTATTGCTGTATAATACCCGCACTTCAGGAAATCCCTGGATATGCACACCAGATCATACGAGTGATAATCGGATTGTTCATAATGCAATCGTGAATCTATCACCACATCGAGCAACGAATCGCCATCGATGTCATAGAATTCCGGATTGACCGGTTGATGGTCAGGCAGGAAATTATCAGTCACAAAAACAAATTCATAAGAATCGGGCGAAACCTGTTCATACACTCTTATCGGGTAATCCCAGGAGCCATCCGCGAGAATCAGATCCATTAAACCGTCATGATCAATATCTTCAAGAGCAATGCGATCCCATACATTGTACGGAATACCCGTAAAAGAGTAAGTAATCCACTGGAAAGAATCGCTATGCGGATCGGTTTGCTCATAATGCCAAAGCTGACCCAGCCCGCTGTCAGTGCCTATTAACAAATCATATAATCCATCATGATCGATATCGGCAATGCAAGGTCTTACAAAACTGCCCGTCTCAATCCCGCTAAAGTTTAATGCAATTGAATCGAATGAATATGAGGTTGGGGAAGTCTGTTCATAATGATAAAGGAAATTGGCTGAACCGATTACCAAATCAAGTAAACTATCGCGGTCGATATCGATCAGCAAAGGATGATCTATCCAATCAAAGAAGGTATTGTTATTGAATTTTTTATTGATCAGGGTAAAGGAATACGAGTTTGGCTCAATCTGCTCATAATGCATCATTCTCCAATACCGGTCTGAAACCAGCATATCCAGTAAACCATCCTTATCCAGGTCAGCATAACATGCCTTAAAGTCAATTACTCCCGGACCCCAGCCATAGTCAAGGATTTCCAATTCTGCCTGTGAAAATGTATAAAGGAAGCAGGTAAGATAAAAGATAAATAGTAAAACTTTTTTCATAATCTATCTCCTAAAAGATAAAATCAATGCTAATATATTAGTTTTTAATGCAATAATAAATGTGTAAAGAAATTTAAAATTAATTAATAATTTTCTCCATCTCCCTCACCACCCTCACCGTCTCCACGCTCACCCTGCAAACCCTCTTCAATAAATCAATCACTTTATCTTTGTAATCCGCAAAGCGGTATGTGTTGAACTTTTCAGCGATGGTGGGGTCTTTGGGTTTCTTTTCTTTGTACTGGTCAAGAATCCATTCGATGGCGGAGCGGTTGCCTAACTTGTATTCCCACGCTTCCTTCGGGACGCCGGTTAAGAAGGTAAGTTCGTCTATCTCGATGATGCCGGCTTGCTTGTCGGCTTTGAGCTTTGCTTTTACTTTAGGCTTTTTGGCAAACATCGGTTCCGGTTCCTCTACCACTGAAAACATTTCCTTTTGCCGTTTGGCTTCTGCTTTTACTTCATAGTTGTGTTCTTCGAGCGGGTATGGCTCCACAGTTTCATAATTGATATGCAAATCCATCAGGGTTTTGCCCCAGGCTGCCCATTTCCAAAAGTCTTCATAAAAAGGAATGCGCGGAAACTCCCGCTTCAGGTTAAGCTCATACTTTTTGCGGTACGTCGGGTTGTGAAGGACAGCATAGGTATAATGGAAGATGTCTTCTTTGGTGATGGATGGATCCTTGTAATGGCTGCTAAATTGCTCAAGGCCCCAGTCGGTGATGTTTTCTTTTCGTTCACCATTTTTATTATATGTGAATAATGGAAAAGACTGACAACCTGAAGCTGGACTTAAGAAATTTAGTCCTGCTAATTCTTTGTGCGCTAATACAGAAAATGGTTTAGCTGTGTCTTTACCTATAAAACCAATGCATAAATTTTGATATTTCTTCTTTATTCCAAAAATATTTTCATTTTGATATGTTCGATGAGTAATAATCCTATCGAAATAAAAGAAACGTTTAACAAATGGTCTATAAATGGATTCTATTAATTGAGCTTCCGAAAAAATTAATCTATTTCCTTTCCTTAAATGACTTTCAAGTTCTTCAGTCCATTTAATTGTTCTATCAACAAAATCATTTAATGGAATATCCTTATTAGAATTTTCCCACCGTAACCTTTCACTTTCGTAAAGTTCATAGAAGTATCTTATTTTAATCTTTAAATTCGCACTATTAAAGTCATAAACCCAATCATCCCTATTTGTTACGACACCAAGTGAATAGAGAGAAAAAATTGCAGAATTATTTTTATTAAGTTTAACATCTTTACTTGCTGTCGGAAGTAATGCATCCCAATCATTATCAGCAAGATTTATCCAGTTATGGTTTTTATCAGGGATTATCTTTTCAAATTCAATCTTATCAATCCGGTTGTTGCGGAACCATTCCCATTTCACTTCCTTGCGCCATTCATCGGGCAGGCTTGTATATTCAATGTGGCAAGGCTCTTTCTTTCTATCACTTTTCACCAAAAACATTACCGCTACACCTGTCTGTATTCCAAAAACATTGTGGGTTGTCCCGGCAATCTTTGGGTTCGCCCGGACATCGCTTTTAGTATCCACAATATAACATTGAGTAAAATCATCTTCAATGCATTTGCGGAAACCATCAAATGTACGGCTGTCAATAAAACTCCTGTTGGTGATAAATGCAATAACTCCGTTTGCATCCAGCCTGTCCATTGCCCAGCGGAAAAAGCGGGAATACATATCATACACTTTCGTCTTTTGGGCAGTGCTGTATTTTATAAAACTGTCCTTTATTCGCTTGTCTATATTGGGATACTCGCGGTTTTTATTGTTCTCGTTTTCATTCTTCTGGTTGGCATTGTAAGGCGGGTTACCAATGATTACTGATATTTTGCGTGTGTTTTGTTCATTGATCCTTCGTGAGTTCTCGCTGCTTAACCCAAACAAGCTGTGCTGCTTGCCTGAATAAGCCAGCGCATCGGTATTATCGAGCGTATCCACAAAGCAGAGGTTCTGAAACTCCTCGTAATAGCCCATCTTCTGCTTAAAAATAAACTCAATGTTCAGGTTGCTCACATAATACGGCAATATCGCCACCTCGTTGGCGTGCAATTCGTATTTGTATTTGTGCGCAAGGCTCTGGTTGGGGCATTTATCAATCATATTGCATATAAACGTCCCGGTTCCGGTAGCCGGGTCGAGGATGTCCACATTCTTATCCCACAGCACCCGCCTGAAATGCTTTTCGAGCAGGTAATTGGTGCTGTCTATCATAAAATCAACGATCTCGTTGGGCGTATATACCACGCCAAGCCGGTCGGCAGCCTTGGGATTATAAGCCTTGTAAAAGTTTTCGTAAAGCGCCTTCAGAAACTTTTGCTTTTCGTGGTGATCGGCCACCGAAGCCGCAGCCGCATTGATGGCATCGTAATAATGCTCGATGCTTCCCAGCAGGTTCTTGCGTTCGCTGTAATTGAACAGGGTTGCGATCAGCTTTTCAAGCTCATTCGCTATGTTGTTGTGGCGATGAAACTCCGGATCGTCGAAAATCTTATTGAAGATGTCGCTGGTAAGGATGTGCTGTATCATCATTTCGCGGACATCAGCCATGGTGATGTCGGGGTTGATCTCGCTTTTACACAATTCGAGGAAAGTTTCGCTTACCGAAATAAAGTTTCGGTTATTCTTTTGCGCCTCGTCTATCCGGTCCCGCAGCGTTTCAAGTATCGTGGGTATATCCCGCTGAAATTGCTGAACAGCTTCCTCGTATTTTTTAACCAGCGGATTTTTGAAGTTTACAAATGCATTCAGTATCCTGTCGAGTTCGTCAGGGTTGCGCATATTCACCCGCATCACCTCCTGTCCGCCCTGGAAAAGAACGGCATTATTACTATCCTCAAATAGGATATTATTGAGAGGATAACCTTTCTTTATCTTTTTGTCTATTTCATCATCCAGGAATAGGGCTTCATCCTTGCTTTCCCAGAGGCCGTAATCGAGCCGGAGGATATTCTTCAGGGTTCCGTCGGGTGTTACGTCTCTTCCTCTCGTTCCGCGAACCGGCAGTTCAGCCACCAGCACAAGGTTTTTCTTTTCGGCATAATGGCCCAGCAAGTTATAAAACTCATTCCTTACCGAAGTTTCCTTCTTCGTTCCGCCAAACTGGATGAGCTTGTCAACCTTACTGTAATATTGAGAGATGAGGGAGAGGGACATGGGAAATTATTTTCAATTTATTGACACATATGAACGGTTTAGTCCAGCAAATATATAAACTTCCTCGATTATCCTAATCAAATTCGCCACCTTCGCCCTGTTTTGGGCTTGCAGATACTTTGTTACTACTGAGTTTTGGAAGAGGGGCATGATTAATTTTTTCTGTTTTTTGTATAATTATATAAATTTTTACGGCTTGCTGTTACTACCGTATTATTCTATTTTACATTAGATGCTGAGATTTTTTTACCTGCGTCAATTAATACAATATTGTTTGCCTTTTCAAGCTTTAACTCTTTTAGAACCTTGAGAACATGATTATATTCTTTGGCATCAAAAAACAAAATTACCTTTATTGAAATATTTGTATTATTAGCTTTCTCATAAATTTCAACTTGTTTAACTAAATTCTGTTTGAGTTTTGAATTTGATGCAAGTTTGAATTCAACAAGTGTTTTGTCTTTTGAACCTTTGGAAATTGCATAGTCAACTGGCCCACGTCCATTATTTACCTCTCTGTTTACATCATATTCGGTAGCATACCAAGTAAGTCTATATATAATTTGCAAATCCGCTTCTCGTTTTATTGGCTGGTTATCTATATAAAACAGCCTATAACCATCTTTATTCTCAATGACATCTTTTAAAAATAAAATTCTCTTCATCGCTTCTTCATAAGAGCCTATCGGCTCTATCTGATAAAAAGATGTTTTCTCAGAAAGTATGTTTACAAATGAGTTTATCTGTTTAATAAATAATGCTTCAACTTCTTTAACTCTTTGCTTAGAGATATTTTTTGCACCTTCTTTATTTTCTTCTTTTTGTTTGATATAATATTTTATGATTTCAGGATATTTTCTTATTGTGTCATGAACTGCAGCTGATATTTCTCTCTGAGTATTCCTTTTGTTTTTTAAATGTCTTGGTAAGCGTGTTTTAAAATAATTGAAAATTTCATGTCTTAATTGGTCATTTGGTATGCTTTGGCAAATCCTTTCAAAATCTCCACTTAGATCATTACTATTAATCCAACTATCATCTTTAGTAAGGATATCACGAGGAGTAAGAATAATATAATCATTATTAAAAAAGGGTAAAGTAAATTCTTTAGGCATCCACCTTTCCAGGTCATAATCAAAATAAACTTTACTTACTTTGCATATTCTTAAAAGAGAAACATCAATATGAGACTTTGCAAAGGTTTCAGTATAAGTCAAGAGAAATTCCTTTATCAAATTAGTTGTAAAGTCGCTAATATTGTCTTTACCTACACCTATTTCAAATAAACCCGCTTTTTCAAGATGAGATGATTGAGTAATCCTTTCTTTACCTATATCATCAAAAACAATATGCATTGACGAAGACATTGCCTTGCCGAAACTCATTCCAAGGCCACTACCTGCATTACCAACCCTGCTGTAGCCAAACCAATTTTGTTTGACCTCTTGAAATAAATACCATGATTTTATCTGTGCATTGTCAGTTATACCTTGTTCAGCTTTTGATTTAAGGAAAATCAAATAATTTAAAATGTTACTATGTAGCTGCTGATATTCAGGTTTCTTGCTTCCAAAAAGTAAGAATGGATCTATAAAAAGAGGCAAATCATTTACCAGTGAAATATTGAATGCACCGTAATTGTCAAGTATGTGTGGGTCAACATTTAAGAAATCTGTAAAATGTATTCTCATGGTCTATCTTTTAAAATGTTTGATAACGGTTTGCCTATGTGGAGTGCGGGTTTTCGAAGCACTTGACTTTCAGTTAACCTAAAACTTTGATAGAAGCACAAAGCTTGATTTAACCACTGAACCGCCACTTTTGGGTAGGTACTGTTATAGCCAGTGCTTTTT
The DNA here is from genome assembly GCA_020052415.1 of Bacteroidales bacterium. Taxonomy (GTDB): domain Bacteria; phylum Bacteroidota; class Bacteroidia; order Bacteroidales; family JAADJA01; genus JAADJA01. Next base: position 143,812 of record JAGVPB010000078.1, read on the forward strand.
CTCATGGTAATTCTATATTGTCAAGTCTAAATGCTCTTAAGAATTCACGTGGGTCAGTCCCCCCGATTAATATTGAGCAAATTTTACCACTAGGGTCAGCAATAGGGCTTCCACTTGCACCAGCATAATATTCATGCTCCATAATGGGTCGAGAAGGTTTGAAATAATTAACGTGTTCGTCCTGTCTTTCAAGTTCTAAGTAAAGTTCATGACACAAGTAGGTTGGTGCTATTAATTTGTGTCCCATTTTTACGAATTCATAATTATTTCTTACGGCAAAACCATATGCTTCATCTTTAACAGCATTCACGAACGGTTCTTTATAAACTGTGAATTCAAACGACATGTCTTTTGATAAACTTTTTGTAATTAGTTCCAATGGTAATTCACTGTAAGCATAGTCCATATTGTCAGCCGAATAAAACACGGTGAATTTGCCTGCATTGATTGCCGCTGTTTTGTCCATGTGAACATGGGTTGTTTCTATGAATGAACCTTCTGGTGGTGTCCCATGTCCAGCAGTAATAACCAGGGTGGGTGATATTTCCGATTTCTTATAAAGAAACCCTGAACTTCTAGAGGTCAACTCACCCTTTTCGTTCCAGTGGCAAATTCTAAAAGTTACTTTAAGCATTAAGTCAACAAATCTTTGTGCTGCTTTCATTTCTCTTTTTGTCATTTTAGTAATGTGTCAGGTATTAAATATAAATTATTTCTCGTCCTTGAAAGTGCCACATATAGTTTGTTTTTTGTTGACGGTGGCAGTTGGTCTAATTTGTTTTTTTCAAGGTGTCCCATTGTCGTTTTGTTAACTACTGTGCAAACATCAAAATATTTATCTTCTCCTTTACTGTCGCCCCAATTGCGAGAAAAGCAATTGAACTTATAATGTTCTCTATAGAACAACTTAACGATATTAGGATTATTGAAAACAGCCATTGCTTCTTCTATATCGTTAATCAACCTGATTTCTGTTGTGTCTGCTCGATGAGATTCAATATTTATTTTCAGGTTGTCGTTGATGAACTTACAAACTGTTGAACTACAGCGATAACTTTTTGAGAGTGTTTCAAGGTCAAGTTTTAGCCCCATATTTTCAAAAGCCTTTTTATAGGTCTCAAAGTTGTCGTGTAACCCCGAGTTTATGTTTCCATCTCTACTTGTATCAAAGGTGTGTTGAAAAAAGTCCCCAACGTATAATTGATTAAGATTGGCTTTAGAAATTTCCTTTAATAAATTGAAGTCATTACCAGCAAAGTCCTGGATTTCATCAATAAATAGGTAGTCGTAATACTTGCTAATTCTCGCAATTACTTCCTTGGCTACATCTTGTTCGATTATCAATTTTGCTATTCTTGAACTATATAGTCTGTTGAATTTATCTATAAAATACTTTCGTTCATTTTTCTTTGCGAATTTAAAAGGGTTCTGTTCATAGTTTATACCCTTGGTTCCTAATGCTGAATGCAAAAAAGGTCTATAGCAGAAACCATATAAAAATGAGTAGTATGAGTAAAGCTTTATGTTCTCCGGAAAGTATCCGAATTTTTTCAATATTCCGGTTCTCAGATTGTGAACATTGTTATTCGTATATGTAACAAGTAAAAATTTATCCTCTAAATTAAGATTGTCAATAATAAGTGTCGTTTTTCCCGATCCTGCTACTGCAAAAATTACTCGCTTATCCATTCAATTGCGTCTTTGATATATGTTGGAGTAACAATTGAGTTTCCCTTTTTATCCAATAGTTGAAAAGCAACTTCTGCCTTATTCTTTAGCATATATTCCAATACAGACAACTTTACTCTGCCCGCTAAAAAAAGTTCATCACAAATTTCTTTGTTAGTATTGTATAAACTTATTTCAAACGTGCTAGTATTTGGGTCTTCTTCCGAGAACACCTTTATAAAATGGAAAGCGTTATAATCACTGAAGTTATCTATGCAATTGCTTTGATAATCTTCGTCATTATCCCGAATCACTGCTGTTTTTATTTTTAGGATTTTCGCTATCTCTAAATATCGTTTGAAGCTTGTGCCATCAACTGAAATGATGTGAATGTCTGCAAGTTCTAATGCTGTTCCCTTAACTTTATTAAAAAAGGATTCCATCAAAACAAACTCCGCATCTCCTTCTACTAAAATTACTTTTTTAGAAAGGACAAATTCAAGAATATTGTTGTCGGGAGCCTTGATAAAAAACTTAGCAGTTGTTTCGTCAATGTCCTTTAATAGAACCGGAATTTCACTATTGCTATTGAGTAGTATTGAGTTTCTCAAATTCAGTCTAGTGCTTATTAAGTTGCTATGTGTAGAAATGAAAATTTGCTTTTCAGAAGTATCACTTATTTTACGTATCAATTTTTTCATATTGATATGGCTTAAATGATTCTCTGGTTCTTCCAATAAGATAATGTCAAGATTTGCTTGTGTTCGGCTCAAGGCAAATTCAGTTTTAATAAAACACTGTATTCCTTTGCCTTTATTTTCAATACTTATATCATTTTCAGTTAAAGTTAAATCAGTTTCAAGGTTGGCTTTTGAATTGCTCCTAATGGAAAAGTTATAAGTTGGAACTTTAGCGTTTAGGTCTTTGAGAATATTGTTTTTAAACGATTCTTTATGTTTTCTGTATTCATTGTGATGAATATTTTGTTCAACAGAATTTGCAAATGCTGCATACATATCTTTCACATATTCCTTAATGGCATATTCACTGCTTATTTGTGCATTGTCAACAAGTATGTGTTTAAGATATTTTCTGTAGCCTGAATAAGGTTCCGCTGAAAAAGTGTTGAATTTAATCGTATAGAATTCAAATGGAAAAACAGGTTCAGCTTGCTTTAGAATTTCTTGTATGTCTTTACTCAATTCGTCATTTGGGATAATTTCAAGTTTCAATCCATCACAAATTATTTCGTCTAAATTGTTTTTCCCGTTTAAGTCAGGGTTATTTTGTTCATTTAAATACAATTCAATAGAAAGAGTTGGGAGATTCTCATACTTTTTGTCTGAGGCAAGAAATTCTTTTATTACTTGCGAGTTGAAAATATTCTCCAAACCTGTCGACTCTATCTTGCTTCTGCTACCACTTAAAACGAGATTTATTGCTTCGATAATTGAACTTTTACCTGATTCATTGTCGCCAACAAGTATGTTCAACTTATCGTCAAAGTCCACCTTAAAGGTTTTAAATCGTTTAAAGTTTTTTAGTTTAAGTCTTGTAATAAATTTCATTTTGTCCGAATGTTTGTTATTCTCAGGGTCTTCTTTAGCATTGGCTATAACTCTTTTATACCAGTACCTCAAGTTGGGTTGTTCAGATTATGCTTAGTTGCTAACCGTACCTGTACGTAATATTTATTTTTTCTAATCATGCAATTTTCCTTTCTAAGTATAAATTCGAAACTAAGTCGCTTCCTGGCTTCATGTCACAAATATATAAACTTTTACCCACTACAAATTATGTCATTAATTTCAATTAAGAAAGGTAAATTCATGGTATTAAGGATGGGTAGTAGAATACTCAATCCTCACCTTCTTTTCGTTCAGCCTTTTCTTTATCCAGCCTGCCGGGCGGAATTGCAGGGTGATCTTTTCTATATTTTTTTTGCCAACTTTTCTCCGGTTCACATCTCCGCTTGTTTTTATTGCGGGATAAAAGGTTCCGAAATCATCTATTATAACAGGCTTTCCATCAGAGATTGCATCGGAAACAACATACCTTAGCCTCATAAGTATTTCTTTACAAATGAACTGAAACTCAATTTTTCTGTTTATCAGCGACGCTATCAGTTCATCGTTGGTCAACTTTGTGCTGAAAACGACTTCCGGGTGATAAATTTTCGGACCTTTCGGGTCACGGGGTGTTGTTTTAGGAACAACTTTAAATTGTATAGCCATATTAATTCTGTTAAATTTTGTCACTCATTCTGCTGTCACTGAGTCCTGCAGCTTTATCTACTCTTTTTTTTAGCCGGTGCGAAGCCCTGAAATTAATATCCACTCTTTTGATGTTATGAATACCAACCTTTCCGGGTGCATCTTCACCGGTGGTTTTCAATGAGGGGTAAAAAGTTCCGAGGTTTTCAAGCTCAACTTCATTGCCTGATGACAAAAGCCCGGCAATGAATAAAGTAAAGTAAGCAACGAAAACTTCATAAGCCGCTTCATCTTCCTTCTTTCCTTTAGCAAGCATGGGTATAAGTTCGTCATGAGTGATTCTGCCTGAAGGTTTTGCTTTGGGATACCAGATTTTTTTACCGGGGTAGCGTGGATCGCCCCTGAGAACAACTTTGAAAGGAACGGACAGGTTTTCTTTGTTTTTCATACTGGAAATTTTTAATATTATTAGACACACACTGGTATTTATCTCCTTGCAGCGCTCCATCCGGAATCGAGTACAACGGTACTCGGCGCCGAGTACCGTTGTACTCGGTGACGAGTATGCTGCATACTCTGACTTGCTGTTACAAAGGGTTCTTTTTTAATTTATTCAGAAGTTCTTTATCTGGCCTGAAAAGCGCTCTGGTGTTTGCTTTTCTGCTGCTCTTTCTTCTGTTTAAAGGCACATACTCCGCAGGATAAAACTCACCCAGTTTTTCAATGCTCACTGTTTTGCCCTTAGTCAAAGCGTCCATTATCGCTTGTGGAAATGCGGTAAGTACTTCCCTGATTTCGGATTCGGTCAGGGCGATTTTTTTCTGAATTAAGGGTATCATTTCCTCGATGGTTATTATTTTTTGAGGTACAGGTTCTTCATTCAATTTCTCTTTGCCATTACCATTGGGTTCGTGATTTGATTTGTTTGCAGCATTCTTTTCCTGTTCGGCTTAGGCTCTGCCTTAGTCGAACATATCTTTTCATGCTAAAGCCTGATAAATTACCAATCATGATTCAGGCAAAACCTAAGCATGAATATTCCGCACATTCGTCAGACCGTTGCGCTCAGGCAAACGCGACAGGCAGCGGTAAAATTTGCCGGATCATACCTTCGGGAGGCCAAGAAGAAACAATCGGCAAAATTCAAATACCTTAAAATAATCTATGCAGACGATAAAAATATTTATATTTCATTTTTATAACTTTTAAACCGGCTGGCACGGACATGTTATCTGCACGATTCAACCCGATCAGGCTGGCCCCGGCGGTGTTGTAACTCTTATTTTAATCTTATGAGAACTATAGTAACTTTGCAACGTTTATTATAAATATATTTTTATTTCTTAATTAACTCAGATAATGATGTCTGTAAATTCTATGATCAATGAAAAAACTATTTATAACTTATTTTTTGATAATTTCGGGACTAATAATTTCAGCACAGGATTGGACCAAAAGCCTGCCACAGAATAAAGTTCAAAACGGCACTCTTACCTTTTATGAAATACAAAAAGCCTTTAACGATTATTGGGAGCCATATCAGATTAAAGACGGATACTATATTGACAGCCAGGGTGAAAAAGTAAAAGCCGGAGGCTGGAAACAATTCAGGCGCTGGGAATGGTACTGGGAAAACCGGATCATAAAGGAAACCGGGCAGTTTCCTGAAACCTCGGCTTCGGAAGAACTGGAAAAATATTTAAAGGAAAATCCTGCCGGAAAAAGCAGCAGCGGTAACTGGACAAGCCTTGGGCCGACAACCACTACCGGAGGTTATGCCGGTTTAGGCCGTTTAAATTGTGTTGGATTTGTTTCGGGAGATAACAATACTATTTATGTCGGTTCTGCTTCAGGCGGAATATGGAAGACCACAAACGGGGGAACTTCCTGGACCCCGCTTGGCGATAATAATGCAGTATTGGGCGTGAGCGATATTGTTGTGGTACCGGGTTCAAGCCCGCACATAATCTACATTGCCACCGGCGACCGTGACGGCGGGAGCTTATGGGCGCTTGGCGGCGGCCAGAGTAACGATAACAACAGTGTCGGAGTGCTCAAATCAATTGATGGCGGCGCTACATGGAATACAACCGGGCTTTCCTTTACAGCGAGTCAGCACAGGACGGTCAACAGGATTTTACTTCATCCTTCTGATAATAACATCTTATATGCTGCAACCTCCGCAGGTGTTTATAAAACGATCAATGCCGGTACAAGCTGGACTTTACTTACCGGCAATGTATATATAGATCTGGAATTCAAACCGGGAACCCCGGCTACCCTTTATGGTTCGAACTGGAACGGTGATATTCACAGGTCAATCAACGACGGAGCATCCTGGACGGCAACACTGAGCACGGCCAATTCAAGAACAGAACTGGCTGTGTCTGCCAATAGCACAACTACAGTTTATGCAATAATGGCAAACACCGGCAGCGGACTGGCCGGTATTTATAAATCCACCGATAGCGGTGCGACTTTTACGCAGGTTTTCAGCGGGGCAACCACGAATATGTTAAACTGGGATTGCAGCAGTACCGCATCAGGGGGACAGGGATGGTACGACCTCTGTATTGCAGCCGATCCCACCAATGCGAATAACGTTTTCATCGGCGGAGTCAACACCTGGAAATCAACCAACGGAGGAACCTCATGGAGCATTTGCAATCACTGGACAGGCAGTTGCGGCGTCAGTGAAGTTCATGCCGACCAGCATAATCTTGCTTTTCAGAATGGAACTTCAACATTGTTTGAATGCAATGACGGAGGATTTTATAAATCCACCAATCTCGGTACAAGCTGGTCTCATGTCGGGAACGGACTTGCCATAAGCCAGATATACAGAATGGCCGTAGCCCAAACCGTCGCGAATGAAAATATATGCGGTTTGCAGGACAATGGCACCAAAGCTTACCTTTCGGGGTCGTGGAATGATGAAATCGGTGGCGACGGTTTTGATTGTGCGATTGACTATACAACCCAGAATGTCCTGTACGGAGAATTATATTATGGAGCTATCCGAAGGTCAACAAATCATGGAGTAAGCTGGTCGGACATCACCACGGGTTTGTCAGGTTCAGCACATTGGTGCACACCTTTAACGATTGATCCTACCACCCACAATACTATTTATATCGGGTATCAGGATGTTTTTAAATCAACCAACCAGGGAAGTTCATGGTCCCAGATAAGTTCCTGGGGAGGTTCGACACTAAAGTCGCTGGCTGTAGCGCCGTCAAACTCCCTTTATATTTATGCTGCCACCTCATCTGTTTTATACCGAACCACCAATGGCGGAACCTCATGGACAAATATTACAGGTACCATTCCTGTCGGATCCGGTGATATTACTTATATCTGCATTAAAAACAACGATCCGAACACAGCATGGGTTTCGCTTGGAGGCTATAATACAACGAGGGTTTATCAAACCATCAACGGCGGCACAAGCTGGACAAATATTTCAACGGGTTTGCCTTCAATACCTGTTATGTCGCTGGTACAAAACAAACAAAATACCTCTCAGGTTGAATTATATGCAGGCACTGATGTTGGCGTTTATGTAAAAGCAGGATCGGCTAACTGGGTTATGTTTTCAACCGGTTTGCCGAAAGTTGTCGTTACCGATCTTGATATTTATTACAATGCAACTCCTGCCAACAGCCGGATCAGAGCAGGAACTTACGGCCGGGGGGTTTGGCAGTCGGATCTGCTTACCGCTGCGACAGCACCGGTAGCCAATTTTTCAGCGAGCACAACGACTCCCTATATTGGTCAAACAGTTACTTTTACTGACCTTTCAACCAATTCACCAACTTCATGGTCATGGTCTTTTAGTCCGACAACTGTTGCATACACCGGAGGAACAAGTTCAGCTTCTCAGAATCCGCAGGTGCAATTTACCGCCGGCGGCCTTTATACGGTAACTTTAACAGCAACAAATGCAGGTGGAAGCGACCAGGAGGTCAAGACGAATTATATTTCCGTATTATATGCCCCTGTAGCCGACTTTTCAGCGGACAATGTAACCCCTCTTGTAGGCCAGACAGTTGGTTTTACCGATCTTTCCATCAACTCACCAACAAGCTGGCTATGGGTTTTTGCACCATCAACAGTAACCTATACCGGGGGTACTACCTCTGCTTCACAAAATCCGCAGGTACAATTTAATGCAGGCGGATTTTATTCGGTTTCTCTGACTGCTGCTAATGCCAGCGGCCCGAATACCATAACCAAAACGAATTATATTAATGCCCAGGGGGTACCGCCAACGGCTACTTTAAAACTGGGTTCGATAACGAATCCTGCTCCGGGGACAATATTGGTACCTGTAACACTGGAAGCAATTAATAATCCGATGACAGGGAATAATCTGATCTCCTCATGGAGTTGGTATATTGCTTATGAGGTCAACACGTTATATAATGCCGAACCATTGACGCCTGCAAATCTGACCAATTATAATGCACAGTTTCCTTCAGCCAATTATGTGACCAATATTATTGAAAACAATCCTTCTCCGGGTTGGAATACCATTGCGGTCATATACTCTGCAGCCGTCAGTGGAACAGGGTCGGCCGGAATGAAATTTTTCGATATCGTATTTACTTATACACAGGGGGCCACCGTTTGCCCTGATTTATTCTGGACATCAATCCCCGGTAAAGCCTCAAAACAATTTTCGACCAATATGGCCGATGATGAAGGGAATGAATTCCTTCTGACCCTGATCAATGGTTGTGTCTGGACTGAGCCACCTGTAACTGATTTTGTGGCGAATATGACAACACCATTTGTCGGTGCGACAGTCAGTTTTACAGATTTGACAACCAATTACCCTTCAGGCTGGTCATGGTCCTTTGCGCCATCCACAGTGACATACACAGGAGGAACAACCGCGGCTTCACAGAACCCCCAGGTACAGTTTAATGCAGCAGGAAACTATACAGTGACATTGATTGCAGCCAATGCCATTGGAAACGATACAGAGATAAAAACAAATTATATTGTAGTTTCAACCGCGGATCTGAATCTTGAATTGACCTTACTTTTGGAAGGCCCGTTTAACGGTTCTCAAATGACTCCATCACTGAATGGAATCTTACCGTTAAGCCAGCCATATAATACAGCACCCTGGAATTATACCGGAACTGAAAGTGTGACTTCGATACCCAATCCGAATGTGGTTGACTGGATACTTGTGGAACTTCGTGATGCGCCCGATGCGGCCTCCGCTACTGCTGCAACAAGGATAGCCCGTCAGGCGGGATTTCTGCTGAATAACGGCTCTGTCGTCGGGTTGGATGGATCAGCGAATCTTCATTTTACGAATACGGTTACGCAGCAATTGTTCGTTATGGTCCATCACCGGAATCATTTATCAATAATATCGGCAAATCCGGTAATACAATCGGGAGGGGTTTACACACTGGACTTTTCAACTGCAATGGGACAAGCCTGGGGCGGAGCGCTGGCTCAAAAGGAATTAGCTCCGGGAGCCTGGGGAATGTTTGGCGGTGATGGTGATAAAGATGGTCAGATAACTTTTATTGATTATTCACCTATATGGGAAAATCAGGCAGGCAGCAAAGGTTATCTCAATAGTGATTACAACATGGATATACAATCTGATAACCAGGACAAGGACGATATCTGGACGCCGAACCAGGGTGAGGCATCTCAGGTTCCTTACTAGTATTGGTTAGATAGCCTGAATCTGCCGGCTCGTTATGCCACGTGTTTATTTGTCGTAATGATACCGGCAGCTATATATTAAAAGTTCGTCTCCAATTACCTGGTAAACTAATCTGTGTTCACGATTAATTCTTCTTGACCACAATCCTGCTAAATCAAATTTAAGAGGTTCAGGCTTTCCTATGCCCGTGTAAGGTGTCCTTTGGATGTCCTTTATTAATTCATTTATTTTCTTAAGCATCTTTTTATCCTCTGTTTGCCATGATAAATAATCTTCCCAGGAATTCTTTGAAAATACTATTTTCATCAGTCTTCAATTAATTCTTTTTGAACTTTTTTTCCTGTTTTCATCTGATGAATTGACTCGTAAAGTCTATCAGCATTTGCTTTTGAACTAAGCAAATGGACAGTTTCAAGAATTGAATTAAATTCATCAAGGGAAATTAGAACTGCACCATGACCGGAACCCCTCTTAATTATTAATGTTTCATTATTTTTCTCAACATCGTCAAGATATTGTTTGAGCTTGGTTCTGAATTCTGTGAAATTAGCTGCTTTCATTTTATTTCCATTTAAGTTACTATAAAGGTACAAATGTACGTACTTTTTTAATAAGCTTTCAAAGATTATGGGTTACCATAATGTTCGGGTCACTTTAGACCGAAATGGTTGGGTCAATATGGGGTGAAATCGTCATTCGGTCCAAGCATATCAGTTTCAAGGTTGTACGGCATAAGCGATGGAGAAAAAATACTCTCTTGCAAGTTTTGGACTGTGTGTTGATTTGTGCGACTTGCAAGAGTATATTTTTTGTACGTTGGCATTTTAGATTAGGTCAACTAGAAAATATTTATCTGTCATTTCTGCTTTGAAAGTTAGTGTTTGAGAGTTGGCATTTACATTTAAAGTGATAACTACATTTTGACTTGAACCAGGTTGAATTAACTGTGTTGCAGCAATTGTGTATGGGAATAACAAATTCAAGTTGTCACGAAAGGAAAATTGTTGTAAGGCATTCATTGGGAATGCAATTGCACTTTGATTATTAATTGTCAAAGTTACTGATACTTTATTGCCGACTCTGTGATGACTTTGAAGAGTAATATCAATCCCTTCAAAGTTGAAAGCGTCTCCAATTGAGAAATAAAATACTTGTTTGAAATTTAAAAGTTCAACAAGAAGTTTGTCAACATCGGTGTAAGGATTTAGCAAATGAACGTTTGTGTCTGTATATGGAGATTGTCTGTTTCTTAACCAAGCTGCGTTTTCAATAGCGACTTCATTTTGGCCTTGAAAATCGTCATATAGTTTTGATTTTGCCTTGTAAAAAGTGGGAGAATAATTTTGTTTTAAATAGGTAGATGCACAAGTCGTACCGTTACAAATACAAACTATTGGGGCAGCAGCCATACTTCTACTTTCGCAATCACTTCTGTCAAAAGGGTGCGTGCATTTTTCAAAATGCAAAATGAGCCAATGTTCAAATGAGATACTTGAAAAAGCAATTTTTATTTTTGACTTATTTGCAAGAGCAATTGCATTTTCGTTAAGAATATCTCGTTCTCTGTCCTTATCAAAAACAACCCAAGTTTCGTCATAAGAACTTTTGTTTTTCTTCGCCTCTTTCACCATTTGAACTGGATCAGTTTTGCTACCGTCAACAATCTCTCTGACTTCCACAGTTACAGTGTATTTACACTCCGTATCGTTGCCAATAATTTCTCCGATTCTTGCGAAATAAGCTTCTTCTGTTTGTCCTTCTGTTAGAATGTAAACAGATTTTTTAATGAATCTCTGTTTACTCATATTCAGCTATGAATTCAAATTTTCTAATATTAGGAACTGCGCCAAATTTTCCCGTCCTATACCATTTGTCAAATGGTATGTCAGAACGAACTCCTTTTAAATCTTTAAAGTCCTTAACAGAATAAAATTCTGTTATTCCATACTTGTTTTTTTCGCCAAACCATATTTGGTCTTTACGAAATATTTTCTTGTCTAATAGTGTCGTTTCATGTGTCGCAAAAATTAATTGTGAATTGTTACGATTCACTTTTGGATTGTGAAACAGTTCAACTAAAAATTTTGCCAAGTCAGGATGTAAACTGTTGTCAAACTCATCAAGAAAAATAACTGTTGGTTTTTCTCTTTCAAATGCTTCCAGTATTAAACCACCAATTGCAAACATCATTCGTGTTCCTTGAGATTCTTGGTCATTAAAAGTCAACATTTGAATTCCAGCATCATTAGATTCATGGAATACTGGATGCACACCAAAAGTTTCAAACTTCAGTTGTTCAGCAACCTTTGCTCTAACATCAGGCGGTAATTTTTCAAAGTCCTTATCAGGTCGTTCAGAAACATGAACTTCCATAATTTTTGTGTCGGCAACGCTAATGAGTTTGCTTAATCGCTTTCTGAAAATATTATTCTCTGGATTGTTGTAAATCTTTTGAACCTTATTATACAAAGATTCTGTGTGATGAATAGATGGAATATTCCAAATCTCTATTGATTTAAAATAAAGATAAATGTCCCTAAACTGGTCATTGGGTGTATTCCCAATTTTTGATAGATACAAATGATTATTGGGAACTCGCTTATCCTCTTTTGTTACCATACCATCGCCAAACTCTACAAACTCGTTTCCATCTTTTCTTTCAAAAATTTTAGAAATCCGATTTGTTTCGTAAACACCCAAATACTCATACAGTATTCCTTCTTTGTTGAACTTGATAATGTATCTGTGTCTTTTGTTGTTGTTTGGAATGAAGTTTATTTTTATTTCAATCGGCTGATTCTTTGAGTCAATGTCAAGCAAAAATGGGTCGTAATATTTTTCTGGAATTAAGTCTCCCGATTTGAGGTCAATAGAATTCAAGATAAAATACTTTAATGACCACATCAATCTTATCAAGTTTGATTTTCCTGATGCATTAGAGCCATAAAGAACCGCTGATTTTACCAATTTTAAATTCTTTGATTCGGCTAAAGGACAAAACACATTCTGAGTTTTCAAATTGGAAGAGTTCGCCTCAAGAGAAAACAATTGTTCCTCCTTGATTGAACGGTAATTCTTAAATGTGAGGTCGATTACCATAGCTATGATTCTTAAATTTTACTGCAAAGAAACGACTTTTATTTGGATTTTCTTGTCCGAAACTGTAAATTTTGCAAATAATTTTCATAATTATACATTTCATAAAAGTGGGTGGGAAAATTTTAGCGCTTTTGCTTTTTTGAAACATTTGAATTTGCGTGAAGGAAAAAAAAAAGTGCTAAAATGTGCAGTGGCTTGTCTTTCCGTCCTTTTGCATTCCGTTCACTGTGTCCCTGGTGTCTATTTTAACGCTTTGATCGCCTGGTTCTGGTAAGAACTGTTTAACTTATTTGGTTTTTTAATTCCGCTAAGGTTCTTATATTTGCCTTCTTTTGAAATCCGGTAATATGAAAAGAACTTTTTTACTTGTATCCGTACTTCCTTTGATTTTGCTATCTTTTGTGGGTTTTTCACAGGTTCATACCTCCTATCTCTGGCATCTTCACCAGCCGATATACTGGGCTGAACAGAGCGCCTGGGATCCGTATGCTTACCAGAAAGCGTGGGAGTCGCACTGGCTAAAGATGAACAACGGCAACTGGTACTCCGACGGGCAGCAGCACCCATTGAATGATTTGTATGAAATTTTCAGTAAAGATGATCGGGTGGCAGTCTATCAATGGCGGGTAAAGGATGCCGTGCAATCCCTGTTAGGTCATTCCGAAGCCGGTGCGCAGGTATGTTACTCAGGCAGCCTTATCGAGAATGTGAACAGCCTTGCCGCTGCCGGACAAATGGGCTATAGCTCAGGCTGGCAGAATAATTATATGACCGCCCGCGGCTGGCAAACTTCGGGTGGTAAACCGAGGCTCGACATTACGGCTTTTACAATGGATCATTCTTTGTCGCCGCTCGTCAGCGATCGGGTTCTACGAAAACAAATACAGGTTTATAAACAAGCCTATACCGAAGTGTTTGGAAGCAATCCATATTTTTCAAAAGGTAACTGGCCGGCGGAATGTTCTTTCAGCGAAAGGATCATAAAGGCGCTGGTTCAGGAAGGTATTGAATGGAGTGTGATTGCCAACAGTCACCTGGCCAGGACGCTGAACGATTATCCATTGAATTACGGAACGTCAGGATGTAATATTGATCCGCCTAATGGAGCCGATAAAATTGCAACCAACGGCATCAACTGGTGGAATGGCCAGATTGACGGTCGCGGCGGAGCTTTTGCAGCGCCATTCTGTTACCAGGCTCATAAAGCCAAATATGTGGACCCGGAAACCGGAACTGAATATCTGATCACGGTTGTACCTATGTGCGACCTGCTCAGCTATAAAAACGGTTATGCCCTGATGGGAACGGGCGAAATTGATTCTTACATCGCGCCTTACGATGTTCCGGGGCATCCTTCGATGGTATTGTTTGCCCATGATGGCGACAATGCCTGGGGCGGAGGTTTTGATTACTACGCCAATTCGGTTCCGCAGCTTGCTAATGCCTGCGCCGCAAACGGGTATGTGCCTTCCACCATCCAGCAATTCCTTACCGACCACCCGGTTCCGGCGAACGATATTGTGCATGTGGAAGACGGATCATGGTTTAATGCTGAGAATGACTGGGGACACCCTCAATTTATTAACTGGATATGGCCTATGTACACCGGCAGCTATGAATTCAATCCGAACGGCTGGACCGAAGACGCCCGCAACTGGGCGGTTCTGACAGCGGCTGAGAACAGGGTTCTGATGGCGGAAGACCTTTCGGGAGGAGTTGATATAGCCGACATCCTTCATCCGGGAAGCGGTTCATCGGCTGCCGAACGAGCCTGGCATCATATTCTGCCAGCGTTTTCGAGCGATTTCATGTATTACGGAACCTCTCTCGACATGGAGGTAAAGCAGTCCCTTGCCTGCAATCTTGCGACTGATTTTGCGAACCAGGTGATCAGCGCCAATCCCGGAATAGATAACACAGTTCCTTCGGTGTTCATCCCTCAGAGATATCCTTATAATCCTGGTGGAATTGGATTCGGACCCACTTATGGCTACCAGCAGCATCAAAATGCTTCCGATTTCTTTGTCTGGACATTTGCCTATGACGTTTCCGGTTTGCAATCGGTCGTTTTAAAATACCGGACAGATAGCGACGGTACGAATCCCCTGACAAATAACGAAAACGATACTTATGCCGGAGGTTCAGGAGTAAGTTCATGGCAAGCAATACCTATGACATTCCGCGATTTTCCGGAAGGAAATATTACGGGCAATCCTGATATTAACTTTTTTATTATGCCCGACTATTGTGCCGATGAATATTACGGTGAAATCACCGGCCTTTCGGAAACGCTGGTTGACTATTATGTGGAAGCTACAGATAACGAAGGTAATGTGGCAAAAACGGCCATTCAGCATGTTTATGTCGGCCTCTATAATCCAGGAAGCGGTGGTGGTGATTACAGCGTGAGCTGGCTTCCATCAAATCCTGATGAAAATGATGTGATCACTATTACTGTAGCCAATCCAACTTCAATTCCAAAATTGCATTGGGGCGTTAATAACCAGGGAAGCAACTGGCAGACGCCGAACAGTGTTTATTGGCCAGCCGGAACATTTCTTTTCAACGGTACAGGCCCTGCGGTAGAAACACCTTTTACCGGACCAAACGAAAACAATGAATATACTTTGACAATCGGGCCTTTTAATGACCCGGCTCAGGCAGTTTCAGCCATTGCCTTTGTGATCCATTTCCAGGATGATTCATGGGACAACAATAGCGGGAGTGATTACCATATTGCTATTGGTTCGCAAACGATCATCGGAGTGCAATGGGAACCGGAAAATCCGACACAGTTTGATGTAATTACGGTCAATGCAGGCCAGGCCACTCAGGGAGCAAAACTTCACTGGGGAGTGAAGGTGAACGGAACCGGATGGCAGTCGCCGAACCCGGTTTACTGGCCTGTCGGCAGCTACCTTTTTAACGGAACCGGACCTGCGGTTGAAACCCCGATGTCGGGCCCTGTGGATGGAGTATTATCACTGAACCTCGGCCCATTTAATAATCCTTTACAAGTAGTTCAGGGAATTGATTTCGTGATACACTACGACGACAATACATGGGATAATAACAACGGTCAGGATTATCACATCACAATTACGAATATTGAACCCTCATATCTTGATTTAAAGGTATTTCTTGAAGGGCCGTTTAACGGAACCTCCATGAACACCGGGTTAACCGGTTCAACAGTTTTACCATTAACTCAGCCCTTCAATACAGAACCCTGGAATTATTCCGGAACCGAAAATGCCGGTGCGATTCTGCCTGAGACAGTGGATTGGGTACTTATTGAATTGCGCGACGCAGCTTCTGCAGCTCAGGCAACATCTTCGACTGTTATGGCCAGGAAAGCAGGACTCATTCTCTCCGACGGACAAATAAAGGATATTGACGGAACATCGGATATGCAGTTCATGATTAATGTTTTAAATAACCTGTTTGTTGTCGTTTATCAGAGGAACCACCTTGCAGTGATGTCGGCAAATGCACTTGTAAAGTCTGTGAATACATATTCCTATGATTTCTCGACAGGATCAAACCAGGCTTATGGAAATACTGATGCTCACAAGCAAATAGCAACAGGAATTTGGGGGATGGCAGGTGGTGATGGAGATAAAAACGGTACTATTGATCATTCCGATAAATCAATACTGTGGGATGAAAACGCAGGGACACGCGGATATTTACCAAATGACTTTAACCTTGATGCACAATCCGGCAATCCTGATAAAAATGATATATGGTTACCCAACATTGGAAGAGGTAGCCAGGTGCCGGAATAATCATTTTATACTCTCAATTTAATTCTTTTTCTCAAATTAATTATCAGAAAACTTTCAGTAATTTTCTTTGTTTATCGAATGAATTGTTACATTTGCAAGCAAACAATCCTTCTGGTCGAACTTAATTTAAATATATAAATATCACTAAAATGAAAAAGTATCCTTTATTTATTATTGTTTTGGCAATCATTTTTGCCTGGACAGTTGGTTATGCACAGCAAACAAAAAAACCGCAAGCAAATAAAGCGGTGAGTGATCAGGTTGATACCCGGATAGACAACATGGGCTATTGGATGGAAAAAGCCAAACAGGGGCTCGTTCCTTATAGCCAGCCGATACCGATCAAGCCCGCCGAATATACAGGCAGTAAGATCAATGTAAAAGGAATCAAGTCTATAGAGTCAATAGATGTACCGGTCACAAATTTAACCAATGTTACCGAAAGTGAGAATTCAGTATTCGTTGATCCCAATAATGCTAATTATATTCTGAACTCCAATAATTCTACTTCATGGTCAGGAGGTTCAGTAGGAACCCTTTATGGGGCCAATTATTTTCAGTCGTCCAACGGAGGCACCACCTGGGGCGGAACGCCCAACGGTGCAGGAGGCAGCAATTCAGGTGACCCGACTACAGCTATTGGTTTGAATGGTCGTGAATACGTAAACTACATCACTAATCCCGGTGGACAGGGAATTGCCTGGTCGGATGACGGAACAACCTGGTCGGCGGTCACAATAGCCCCGAATCCCGGTTCTCTCGCTGATAAAAACCACATGTGGATTGACAACAAGGCAGGCAGTCCCTATGAAGGAAATCTTTATACAGCATGGACAGATTTTGGAGGAGGGAATAACAATAACATAGTCATTTCACGATCAACTAATGACGGATTATCATGGTCATCACTTATAAACCTGAGTTCGGCAGTTGCAGCAGGAAGCCATAACCAGGGCGTGAATATTCAGACAGGCCCCGGCGGAGAAGTATATGTTTGCTGGGCGATTTACGACGGCTGGCCGACGGATGAAACAGCAATTGGCTTTGCCAAGTCAACCAACGGAGGAGTAAGTTATACAGCAGGAACAAGAATTAAAACGGGACTAAAGGGTATCCGGACAAGCGGGTCAACAAAAAACCACAGGGTTAATTCTTTTCCATCAATGGCAGTGGATATTAGCGGCGGGCCTAACAACGGGAATCTTTACATCGTATGGACTAATATCGGAACTCCCGGAGTGAATACCGGATCAAACAGAAGTGTCTATATGATCCGTTCAACCAACGGTGGAACTACATGGTCAGCGGCAATAAAGGTAAACCAGAATCCATTTATTGATGGCGATGTGGCCTATTTCCCCTGGATAAGTTGCGATCCGGTGACAGGAGTTTTGAGTACTGTATTTTATGATGACCGTAATGTAACCGCTGGTGGAGCTGTCGAAGTATTTTCAGCTTATTCGCTCAATGCAGGCGCTACCTGGACCGACTTTGTTATCAGCGATGTATCTTTTACACCAAGTCCGATTCCCGGTTTAGCGAGCAGTTATATGGGTGATTATCTTGGGATCACATCAAAGGGAGGAAAGGTATATCCATGCTGGACCGACACCAGAGGCGGATTATTCATGACTTATGTTTCGCCTTATGAATTGGGATTGAATGCTGATTTCATGGCCAACAATACCACACCATGCACAGGCTCAACCGTAACATTTAGTGATTTATCCACTGGCAGCCCAATATCATGGACCTGGAGCTTTACCGGTGGAACCCCATCAAGTTATGTTGGGCAAACACCGCCAGCGATCACATACAGTACGCCCGGATCATACAATGTTTCTTTAACAGTCGGAGATGGAACCGCAACTGATACTGAAACTAAAACAGGATATATTTCTGTTCAAAATGTTATTGCAAATTTCTCAGGAACACCTACAACTGTAGTAGTTGGAAACACGGTAACCTTTACCGATAATTCGTCCTGCAGCCCGACATCATGGAGCTGGTCATTTCCGGGTGGAACCCCCGCTACTGCCACTGGAGTTGGTCCGCATATTATTACTTATAACACGCTCGGAACTTATGATGCAAGTCTTACTGTTACAAAGAGCGCAAGTAATGATACAGAAACAAAGACGAGCTATATCACAGTAATCGCGCCTGAATTTAATATGACAAATGGAACCGTTACCACATGTACCGGTAATTTCTATGATTCGGGAGGTCCTTCAGGGAATTATCAGAACAATGAAAACTTTACGGAAACATTTTATCCATCAACATCAGGGGCAATGATTCGCTTTACCTTTGCATCATTCAACACGGAATCAGGCTATGATTACCTTAGGATTTATAATGGTACCAGCGTTGCCGCTCCTTTAATTGGTACCTATAATGGAACGACAGGACCGGGAACTGTCACTGCATCGAACGCAGCCGGCGCTCTTACTTTTAATTTTACTTCAGATTACAGCGTTACCCCTGCCGGATGGTCAGCTGCCATAACATGTTACAGCACTTCGCTTCCACCGGTTGCAAATTTTTCAGCATCAAACACTTCTCCTTTTGTTGGAGAGACTGTAATTTTCACTGATCTTTCAAACAATGCTCCTACTACATGGGCATGGTCATTTAATCCCACCTCGATATCTTATGTGGGAGGTACAAATGCCAATTCTCAAAATCCACAAGTGCAGTTTAATTCTTCAGGGCTTTACACTGTAACACTGGCAGTTACCAATGCCTATGGTTCAGATTCTGAAGTAAAAACAAATTACATTAACGTTATTCATACCATACCGCCTTATGTTGAAAATTTCGAAACATTCGCGGCAGGGAATTATGTGGCACTGACATCTCCGTATTGGACAACCTGGTCGAATTTACCGGGAGGTACGGAGGATGCAGTTATTGTTTCTACTCCAACTCATGGCGGAACAAAGTCTGTTAAAATTGACGGGGTAAATGATCTTGTTTTGCCACTTGGTGATAAAACCTCTGGAAAATACATAATTAGTTTCTATATGTATGTTCCTTCGGGCAATTACGGATATTATAACCTGCTTCAGTTATTCAACGGTGCAAGCAGCGAGTGGGGTGCAGAAATTTTCTTCAGTACAAGCGGCGCCGGATACGGTAATGCTGGTGGCTCCAACTCGTTCACTTTCAGCTATAGTTACAACACGTGGTTTTTTATGAAGAATGTGATTGATCTGGATAACGATCTGGCCCAGATTTATTTGAACGGAACATTACTCAAGCAATGGCAATGGAGTTTAGGCGCATTGGGAACCAGTAATTTAAACCAGCTTGGCGGTCTGGATATGTATGCCTGGAATGTCAACGGAACTCCTTTGTATTACTTTGATGATCTGAGCTATTACGAAATCCTGCAGTTGGATGTGACCGCATATCTTGAAGGACCCTTCACCGGGGCATCAATGACTCCATACATAAATGGGTTATTGCCATTATCACAACCCTACAATATTGCACCCTGGAATTACACGGGTACTGAAAGTGTTGCTGCTATTCCAAATGTCAACATTATTGACTGGTTGCTGATTGAATTACGTGATGCACCTACAGCAGGCCAGGCCACGGGTGCAACAATGATAGCCCGCCAGGCAGCATTCCTGCTGAACAATGGCAAAGTGGTTGGCCTGGATGGCAGCTCGGTTCTGAGATTTGAATCTCCTTTCTTCAATAACTTATACCCGGTTATTCATCACCGTAACCATCTTGGAATTATGCCGGCCAACGGACTTACTCAAACAGGTGGTATTTATACCTATAATTATTCAACAGGTGTGGGACAGGTTTATGGCGGGATAAACGGGCATAAAGAACTTTCACCCGGAGTTTGGGGTATGATCAGCGGCGATGGCGATCGAAATAAAACCATCGGAACAGGTGATAAATCACCTCTATGGGAAGACCAGGCTGGAACAAGAGCTTATCAATACAGCGATTATAATCTTGACGGCCAGTCCGACAACAGCGACAAAGACGATAAATGGGTGCCAAATATCGGTAAGGGCTGTCAGGTGCCGAATTAATGCTCAATCTCTTGTAGGACTAAAGTTTTGGGAAAATAATTAGTTAAAAAACTCAGGGAACCCTGAGTTTTTTTGTTACAGTCAATTTTTTGTATATTTGCCGGTTCATCGCATCATTAATGAGTTTCTGAAATATTAATTCGAAAAATTATACTAATATGAGAAAGTGTACAATTTTACTAACTGTTTTGTTAATTGCCGGTACTTTTTGTTATTCTCAGAATATCAAGAAAGCACCGGCCAAGAAATTTACAAAAGATCAGATTGATACCCGTGTTGATAATATGGGTTATTGGATGGAAAAAGCCAAAATGGGGCTGGTTCCGTACAACCAGCCCATACCTGTTCCACCTGCTGAATACAAGGGCAATCAGATCAATGTAAAAGGTGTTAAGTCAGTTTTATCAACCGACGTACCTGTTACAAACCTGACTAATGTTACAGAGAGTGAGAATTCAGTGTTCGTTGATCCCAACAATGCCAACTATTTACTCAATTCTAATAACTCAACCTCCTGGTCAGGGGGAAGTGTTGGAACTTTGTATGGAGCCAATTATTTTCAGTCAGCAGATGGAGGCACAACCTGGGGAGGAAGCTATCAGGGTGCAGGGGGCGCAAACTCTGGGGACCCAACTACAGCTATAGGTTTGAACGGAAGGGAATACGTGAACTTTATCAGTAATGCTTATGGTCAGGGTATTGCCTATTCCGACAATGGAACAACCTGGTCAACGGCAACAGTGGCACCGAATCCCGGATCGATGGCAGATAAAAACCACATGTGGATAGACAATAGTCCCACAAGTCCATACGAAGGAAATTTATATGTGGCCTGGACTGATTTCGGGGGTGTAAATGATGCAGATATCGTGACAGCACGCTCCTCAAATGATGGAGTAACCTGGTCAGGTTTACAAAATCTCAGTTCAGCAGTAGCAGCCGGTAGCCATAACCAGGGCGTGAATATACAGACAGGCCCCAACGGAGAAGTATATATTTGCTGGGCGATTTACGACGGCTGGCCGACGGATGAAACAGCCATTGGATTTGCCAAATCAACCAACGGAGGAGTAAGTTATACAGCAGGAACAAGAATTAAAACGGGACTTAAAGGTATCCGTACAAGCGGATCAGGAGGTAAAAACCACAGGGTTAATTCATTTCCGTCAATGGCAGTGGATATAAGCGGCGGAGCAAACAACGGAAATCTTTACATTGTTTGGACTAACATTGGAACTCCTGGTGTGAATACCGGTACAAACCGAAGTGTTTATATGATCCGTTCCACCAATGGAGGTACCACCTGGTCAGCCGCAATAAAGGTTAACCAGAACGCCTTTGTAGATGGAAAGTCAGCCTATTTCCCCTGGATTAGCTGTGATCCTGAAACAGGAGTTTTGAGCACCGTTTTTTATGATGACAGAAATGTCACCTCGACCCAGAACGAAATATTCTCCGCTTACTCACTCGATGCTGGAACCACATGGACTGACTTTAAAGTAGGCGATTTTGCTTTTACACCCACACCTATTTCAGGTCTGGCGAGCAGCTATATGGGCGATTATCTCGGTATTACTTCAAAAGGGGGAAAAGTATATCCCTGCTGGACAGAATACCGTGGCGGATTATTCATGACCTATGTATCGCCTTATGAACTGGGTTTGAATGCATCCTTTACTGCAAGTGCAACAACGATTTGTACTGGTTCAACAGTTACTTTTGACGATGTATCAACCGGAAGCCCCACTTCATGGAGCTGGAGTTTCCCCGGAGGAACACCTTCAAGCTATGTGGGCCAGAATCCCCCAGCTATCGCCTATAACAGCCCGGGAACTTATGATGTTTCGTTAACAGTTGGTGACGGTGCGGCCTTTGATACTGAAACCAAAGTCGGATATATTTCGGTTCAGAATATTATAGCCAATTTCTCAGGGGCTCCCACAACAGTTGTCGTTGGCAATACGGTTACATTTACCGATCTGTCTTCCTGCAGCCCAACTACTTGGTCATGGACCTTCACCGGAGGTACTCCGGCGAGTTATTCGGGTCAAACACCACCGGCAATTACCTACAATACAGTCGGAACGTATGATGTATCACTCATCGTAACCAAACCGGGTTCAAATGACACCGAAACAAAAACAGGATATATTACTGTTATACCGCCCGAATTCAATATGACTAACGGAACTGTTACTACCTGTACAGGTAATTTCTATGATTCAGGAGGACCTACAGGTAACTATGTTGATAATGAAAATTATACAATGACCTTCTATCCTTCTACAACCGGCTCTATGATCCGGTTTGCATTCAGTTCTTTCATCTCGGAATCAAGCTACGATTATTTATACATCTATAATGGAGAAAACACCTCCGCTCCGCTTATCGGTACCTATAACGGAACCACCGGGCCGGGTACGGTTACGGCTTCTAATGCTGCCGGAGCTTTGACTTTCCTCTGGACTTCCGATGTAAGCGTTGTTTATGCAGGCTGGGCCGCAAGCATCACATGTTACAGTACAACGGTTCCTCCCGTTGCTGATTTTACTGCATCCAGCATTACTCCTCCGATACTGTCAACAGTAACTTTTACCGATGCTTCTGCCAATTTCCCGACTTCATGGTCATGGTCATTTAATCCATCCACCATTACTTTTACAAACGGTACAAGCTCTACTTCGCAAAATCCTCAGGTTATTTTCAATGACCTGGGATTATATGATGTTTCACTTACCTCTACCAATGCTTACGGTTCGGATAATGAAACTAAGAATGATTATATCAATGTGGTAAATTGCTCCTATTGTACTGCAGGTGCGACAACCGGCAATGAAGAATGGATCGGTAATGTCACATTTAATACCATCAATAATTCGTCCGCAGCAGGAACCGGATATACAAATTATACTGCAATTTCAACTGACGTGCTGCCCGGAAACAGTTATCCGGTTTCAGTCACATGCGGTTCCATTGGTACCTGGACAGAGCACATCTGGGTATTCATTGATTTCAACCAGGATTGTGATTTTACCGATGCCGGAGAAAGCACTGACCTTGGTCAGGTATCAGGACCGGGAACACTCAGCGGCAGTATTACCGTGCCGGCTGGTGCGCTTCCCGGATCAACCCGATTGCGCGCTA
The DNA here is from genome assembly GCA_020052415.1 of Bacteroidales bacterium. Lineage (GTDB taxonomy): Bacteria > Bacteroidota > Bacteroidia > Bacteroidales > JAADJA01 > JAADJA01. Next base: position 167,480 of record JAGVPB010000078.1, read on the forward strand.
TGCTCAAATATAACGGTGATCCCACATCATGCGAAGCATACAGCTATGGAGAGACTGAGGATTATACTGTTCATATTCCGGGCGCTAACCTGAGTGTTGACATCACGGCTTTCCTCGAAGGTCCTTTTGTGGGAACATCAATGGTACAGGGACTTGTCGGTTATGTTCCCCTGAACCAGCCTTATAATGTAGCCCCCTGGAACTACACCGGAACTGAAAGTGTTGTTTCTATTCCCGCCAATGCCATTGACTGGGTTTTGATCGAGCTTCGCGATGCGGCTTCAGCAGGTGTTGCTACCAGCGGCACAAGAATCGGCAGACAGGCTGCTTTCCTTAGAAATGACGGCAGAGTTATCGGACTAACAGGAACTCCGGTTCTGGATTTTGGCGCCATTTCCTTTACCAGTAATTTATTCGCCGTGGTTCATCACCGCAATCATCTCAGCGTGATTTCTTCGGTAGGATTGACTCAAACAGGTGGCATATATACCTATAATTTTTCAACCGGCTCAGGCCAGGCTTTTGGCGGTACTACTGCACACAAACAGGTTGGTTCCGGTATTTGGGGATTGTTTGCCGGTGACGGTAATAAAAACGGTTTGGTGGAAACCACCGATGAATCACCTACATGGGAAACCACGGCAGGTTCCCGCGGTTATCTTGGCAGTGATTATAACCTTGATTCGCAGTCGAACAACCTTGATAAAGACAACATCTGGGTGCCCAATTTAGGTTCTGGCAGCCAGGTCCCGAATTAATCAGGTAGAGTGATCTAAATTATGGCCTCCGGAGAATTCTTCGGGGGCTTTTTTTATTTTTGCAGAAAAGAAAATCATGAGGGCAGTCATTCAGCGTGTATCCAAGGCTTCGGTCGAAATCAACGGGATCATTAAGAATAAAATCGAAACCGGCTTGCTGGTCCTGCTTGGCATTGAAGAAGCCGACTCAACAGGGGACATTGAATGGCTTTGCGGGAAAATTACACGTTTAAGGATTTTCCCAGACGAAAACCAGGTGATGAACCTTTCAGTGATGGAAGCAGATGGTGAAATAATGGTAATCAGCCAGTTCACATTACACGCGAGTACAAAAAAGGGAAATCGCCCCTCTTATATAAAAGCAGCAAAGCCTGAAACAGCGATTCCGTTGTACCATGAATTTATAAGTCGTCTTGGAATGGAAACAGGCAAACAGATCAAAACAGGGGAGTTTGGAGCCATGATGGAGATCGGCCTTGTGAATTCTGGGCCGGTTACAATAATTATTGATACAAAAAATAAGGAGTGATCACTGAAGTTTTTCCATGAATCTTTTTAAATCAACGATGTACCTTGTGTGCGTCCCGATACCAATCATTCCTTTTTCGTCCCAGGCATGAACCTCAAAAACCAGTTTGTTATTTCTGACTTCTTTCAGGAAGGATTCACCCGTGACCTTTTCTCCAATTTTTGTAGCTTTTAAGTGTTTGACATTTATTTCAATACCAACAGTGGTTTGGCCTTCGGGCAAAAGGTGCTGAATGCTTTCCACTGCGGTGTTTTCCATCAACGCGATCATGGCCGGAGTAGAAAACGCGTCCACCAGGCCCGAACCATAACTTAGCGCCGAATGTGACTCGTTGGTCGTTATTTCCTTATGATGCCTGATACCGGGTTCCAACATTTGTTTAGTTCAAAGTTTGAAGTTCGATGTTCGATGTTCCGGGTTCTGTGTTCTGAGTTCTGAGTTCAGGTTCTCTGTTCCGTGCTGGTTACTGGTTGCCCCGCAGAGCGGGATCTTCGCTTCGCTACGAATGGTTGCTGGTTTGACTTGCTATGCTCAAGTCTCATTTCTCATTTCTCACTCCCAATACCCAAATCCCTTCACCCCGCTCCCGGCTCCCTGCTCCCCTGCTCCCAGCTCCCTGCACCACGCTCCCTGCTAATATTTAAACTCAATTGTCTTTTTCAAATCCGGGTGCAAACTCAGATAAACCGGGCAGGTAAATGCCGAGCGCTCGATGATCTTTTTCTGCTTATCAGTATAACCATTCATAGGGAAGGTAAGTTCAATCTTAACCTCGCCAACCCTTCTCGGATCGGATGCCATGATCTTCCAGATTTTTACCTTTGTGCCGTCAATATTAAATTCATGCTCTCTTGCTGCAATTCCCATTATCGTGAGCATGCAGCTTCCCAGCGATGTTGCCAGCAGGTCGGTGGGTGAAAATGACTCGCCCTTTCCTTTATTATCCGGAGGAGCGTCGGTTATCAGTTGTGTCCCCGACCTTACATGCGTTGCCTGAGTTCTTAAATCACTGAGATAAATTGTAGTAATCGTTTCTTCCATTATTATTGAATGAGTGGGCAAAGTTATAAAATCCAAATGAGAAGAATTTTATAAACTAATAACCGAAATAACCTGGGATAATAATTTCCATTTTCCTTTATCAGATGAATTGAAAATGATTATTTTCGCCAATTATTTGTAAATTAATTCATTCCCATGGAATTATTTAAAAAGCTAAACCGTATCATTGGGTGGGTTGTATTCGCCATCGCAACCCTCGTATATTTTCTCACCGTTGAGCCGACGGCAAGCTGGTGGGATTGTGGCGAATATATTTCAACAGCTTATAAGCTCCAGGTCGGACATCCTCCCGGAGCGCCTTTATTCCAGTTGTTAGGGCGGTTTTTTTCGCTCTTTGCCTTCGGAGATGTTTCGAGGGTGGCTCTTATGATAAATATTATGTCGGCGCTGAGCAGCAGTTTCACCATTCTTTTTCTTTTCTGGACCATTACTCACCTCGCAAAGAAAATAGCCATTCTTTCGGGTGAAATGAATGCAGGAAAAATGTACGCCGTCCTCGGAAGTGGCGTAGTCGGGTCACTGGCTTACACATTTTCAGATTCTTTTTGGTTTTCGGCGGTTGAAGGTGAAGTTTATGCCATGTCGTCGTTATTTACAGCCGTTGTTTTCTGGGCCATGCTTCAGTGGGAAGAGGACGCCGACGAAAAACATTCCATCCGTTGGATACTTCTTATCGCCTACCTCATAGGCTTGTCAATTGGAGTGCACCTTCTTAATTTGTTAGCCATTCCTGCAATTGCTTTCGTGTATTATTTTAAAAAATACAAACCAACGAGTAAAGGTATGATTTTAACTGCCATCATTTCCGTGGTGCTCATAGGCATTATCATGACCGGCATAATTCCCTGGATCGTTAAACTTTCAAGCCTGTTTGAGCTGCTTTTTGTCAATTCATTCGGGCTGCCGTTCAATTCGGGAACCGCATTTTACTTCATTGTTTTAATCGGATTGATTGTCTGGGGTCTCAGATATACCATAAAGAAAGGAAAAGTAATGCTGAATTATGTTCTGCTGAGCTTCACTTTTATTTTAATCGGTTATTCATCTTTTTTTGTGATCATCATCCGGTCGAATGCCAATCCGCCCATTGATGAAAACAGCCCGGAGGATGCCATCAGCCTGCTTTCCTACCTTGCCCGTGAGCAATATGGCGACTGGCCTATTATGTATGGCCAGTATTATAATGCGCCTACAATTGACCTTAAGGATGGTAATCCTGTGTATGTTAAAGATGTAAAAAAGGGCAGGTATGTGATCACGGATGACAGGAAGGACACCGAGCCGGTTTATGACCCGAGGTTTACAACGATTTTCCCGAGGATGTGGAGCAATCAGAAAACAGCTCACATAGAAATGTACAAGCAATATGGAAAAGTAAAAGGCATACCGATTGAGGTTGACGACGGAGAAAAAACAGAAACCAGAATAAAGCCTACATTCGGTGAAAACCTGAGGTTTTTCTTTACCTACCAGATCGGCCACATGTATTTACGCTATCTGATGTGGAATTTTTCGGGACGTCAAAATGATATTGAAAGTCAGGGTGAGGCTGAAAATGGAAATTGGCTCACGGGTTTTAAATGGTTTGATGAAAAGATACTGGGACTTGGCCCTCAGGATAATCTGCCTGACAGCATGAGGAATCCGGCACGGAATAAGTTTTATATGCTTCCTTTTTTACTTGGATTGGCTGGTTTGTTTTATCACCTGAAAGTTCATAAACAGGATACATTGCTGGTCGCTCTGTTGTTTATTATGACCGGGCTTGCCATTGTGGTCTATCTGAACCAGTATCCTTATCAGCCCCGTGAACGTGATTATGCATACGCGGGTTCATTTTATGCCTATGCCATCTGGATTGGCCTGGGAGTAATGGCTCTTGCCGAATGGCTGGGTAAAAAACTGGAACCTAAGATCGCAGCCATTTCGGTTTCAGTGGTTACACTGCTTGCCGTGCCGGTGGTTATGGCCACCCAGGGCTGGAACGATCATGACCGTTCAGGAAAATATGCTGCACTCGATTTTGCCGCAAATTATCTTAACTCATGCGAACCCAACGCGATTCTTTTTACAAACGGTGATAATGATACATTCCCTTTATGGTATGCACAGGAAGTTGAAGGCATAAGAACCGACGTAAGGGTGGTGAATTTCATGCTTGCTTCGGGTCACTGGTATATTCACCAAATGATGAATAAGGCTTACAAGTCCGAACCGTTACCATTTACACTCACCTACGACCAATATCAGAACGGTGTGAATAATGCAGTGGTTTTTTATAATACAAAAATCCAGGGTAATGTTGAGTTAAAGCAGGTTATTGACTTTATTGCCAGCGAAAATGAAGGGTCAAAGGTTACTTTATCGAGTGGAGAAAGAATTAATTTTTCTCCAACCAAAAAGTTTAAGCTGACCATTGATCCGGCAACCATTATGAAGAACAAGGCTGTGCCGCCTTACATGGCTGATCAGATTGTCCCCTCAATTGAATGGGAGGTAAAACAAAATTATCTGTACAAGAATGACCTGATGCTGCTCGATATTATTGCAACAAATAACTGGGAACGCCCCATATATTTTGCGAATCCTAACAGCATCAATAAAGTTTTGGGTATTGAAAGTTATTGTCATCTCGAAGGCATGGTTTACAGGTTTATGCCTGTAAAAGCTGAAAATTTCATTTCCGGAGTCGGCGGTGTGGATGCTGATGGATCGTACGATATATTCATGAACAAGTGTAAATGGGGAAACCTTAAGACACCGGGTATCTATGTTGACAGGGAAAGTGCGAGAAATTCAATCATTCCCAAGCAAAATTTTATGCGTGTTGCCGAAAGCCTTGTTACGAACGGTGAAAAGCAAAAAGCGATTAACCTGCTCGATTTATGCCTGAAAGAGTTTCCGGATAATAAAATTACTTACGATATGTATATGATTCCCTTTGCTGATGTGTATTATGAGGCCGGGGCAATGGAAAAAGGAAATGCTATTGCTGAAAGGGTGTTCAATATCTATCGCCAGAACCTTGAATATTACAACCGGTTGAATAACCGGCTGTTTAAATATTATGAAACCGATTATAACCAGGCACTTACTGTCATTCAGCGTCTTTCAATGATGACTAAAATGAATAAGCAGACCGAACTTTATAATAAGATTGATACTATATTTCAGGAACAATTAAAGATTTTGAAATAATAGTCAATCGGCTACATTTTTATTTGAAGTGCTGGCAAATTACATCCCGAAGGGATAGCTTAATTCAGCCCAATAGCAGCGCTTTGGGTTAAGCGGAATTTACATATCTTTACCATCGCCCTGAAAGGGCAGCTTAAATATTGTTCATTATGGGTCAGTCTTTATCGAAATTATTTGTACATGTAATTTTCCACACAAAGAATAACCATGTCTTAATTCAACATCAGGATAAGAAAGAATTATATGCATACATGGGTTCAATAATCAAAGACAACGGTTCAATTCCAATATTAATAAATGGTATGGAAGACCATGTCCATATCTTATGCATAATGTCGAAAAATATTGCACTTGCAAAATTTGTCGAAGAGATTAAACGTCATAGCAGCAGGTGGATTAAAAGTAAAGGAGCGCATTATCGTTTGTTTGCGTGGCAGAATGGTTATTCGGGATTTTCTGTAAGTTCATCAGTGGTTGATAAAACCAGGCTGTACATTGAGAATCAGGAAGCGCATCACAAGAAAATGACTTTCAAAGATGAATTGATAGCTTTCTTAAAAGAATTCAAAGTCGAATACAATGAAAAATATTTATGGTCTGATTAAGCTGCCCTTGCAGGGCGAGGCTGAATATCTCCAGACCTTCGTCCCAGGGCGTTGCCCATGGGCTAAAATAAATCAGGCTTTCAGCCATTCACTGAAAAATAAAAAATGTAAATGTCCTAAAAGCAATTCATTTTAGTATTCCGCTTTCTGGCACATCAAAATAAAATACAGCCTTACAATCCAACTGTGGTACCGATACTTATATTTGTTTTTTCCTGGTCCACAACAGTAATCCGATCCCGGTAAGGATTAACGGAATGCTTAACAATTGGCCAAGGTTTAACATCATATTTGCTTCAAAACTAACCTGAGGCTCTTTAATGAATTCGATGATGAACCTTAATCCGAAAAGCAATATGAGGAATAACCCGAAAATAAAACCGGGTTTTAATTTTTGAGATTTTTTCAGGTAGATCTGATAGAGGATAATAAAAATCAGGAAATAACCCAACCCTTCATAAATTTGTGTAGGGTGTTTGGGAACCGTTTCACCTGCCCTTTCAAATATAAATCCCCATGCTAAAGTCGTTTCCCTGCCATAAATTTCAGAATTCATGAGGTTGCCCGTGCGAATACAAAGGCCTGCCAAAGCGACTACAATAACAACCCTGTCCAAAATCCACAAGTACGATTTTTGCGTCTTTCTGGAAAAAAAATAAAGAGCAAGCAATATTCCTATAGCCGCACCATGACTTGCAAGGCCTCCTTCCCAGACTTTAAGGATTTCGATGGGATGGCTTAGGTAATATCCGGGTTCATAAAACAGGCAATGGCCAAGCCTGGCGCCGATCACCGTTCCAACGACCATGTATGTTGTCAGGGTATCGAGGAATTTGGGTGGTAATTTTTCTTTGGTGAAAATTTTACCCATAATTATATAACCTAAAACAAATCCGAGCGCAAAAAGAATCCCGTAATATCTGATGGCAAAACTACCAATGCGGAATATTTCAGGATTGACATTCCAGACTATTGAATTTAAGATCATGTGAATTAAAAATTTGTGTGCAAATATACGAAAGGACTATGTTCCTGGATAAATTATATTTTATGCGATGGTAAAAAACATCCCGAAGGGATAGCTTAATTCAGCCCAATAGCTGCGCTTTGGGTTAAGTGGAATTTGCATATCTTTATTATCGCCCTGAAAGGGCAGCTTAAATATTGTTCATTGAAAAATATTTATGGTCTGATTAAGCTGCCCTTCCAGGGCGAAGCTGATTTTATCCGGAACATCGTCCCAGGGCGTTGCCCATGGGCTAAAATAAATCAGGCTTTCAGCCATTCAAAGAAAAATAACGATGTAGGGTACTTAATGGCAGTCACTTTATAATTCTACTTTCTGGCACATCTCCAAAGGAGTCCAATGGACAAATAAAAATGTAGCCTCTTTTTCATTCTCAAAACAAGCAATTCAAGCTTTCGCAAGCAGACTTGAAATTCTTGAGGCAAGTGCAGATCCATCATAATTGAGTTTAATGCCTGAATAGAATTCCGCTTCCTGAATTGCATGCTGAAGGTCAAAGTTTTTCTGGCTCATGCTGAAGAACCACTTTTTCTTTAAATAATAATGTGCGAGATATTCCTGTTCCGTTTGCCCCGGGGTTGGAATGAAAATCGCCTTTGCTCCTGAGACTGCCAGATCCATCACAGTAGAATAACCGGGACGCGAAATAATAAATTTTGATGATCGAATTAAATGATTCAATTTTTCTGTTTCAAGATGTGGAAAGATCGCGATTAGATCATTTGTTTCAATATTGAATTTATTTTCAGGTTTGCCCCTGATAACGGCAGCCGTGTTAATGGTTCCTTTCAATTGCTGAATTATCAGATTTTCCAGGACAGATCGCTGTGGTTCAGGACCTGAGAGGATTACAAGTATGTCATAATGCACTTTTTCGTTTTGATTGTTAAGCTGTGGACCCGTCGTGCAATATGCAAACCTTGATAATGGCCCGATAAAAAATAAATTTTGTGGCAGAGGATTCAAATGAGATAATTCGCCCGATAGATTCGGTTCTGATTCAAAGTCGGGGATCCAGCATTCATCGAAAGCCGCAATATAACTACGGTTGATTTTATTGAGTAATGATCCGGTGAAAGCAAGGTAAGGCGGAACTCTTATTGACAGTTGGTGGGATATAAAAACTGAAGGTATCGCGACAGACGATAAACCAAAGCGGTTGTCTGAAATAACACCATCAATATTGTATTCTAGAATAATTTTTTTCAAAAATTTCCTTTCTTTCTTTATTCCGTTAAGGATTGCGGGCGCCTGCAAAGCCATTTTCATTGCCATGTTGGAGTTGACGGGATAGGAAAATTTATAGCCCGGAAATTGAATAAACTGAAGTTCGGGAAATTCCTGTTTTAAGAAAGCCAGAGGCCTGTGGTCAGCTCCGATACTTACTCTTGCTTTTTGATTAAGCAATTCCCTGATTACCGGTACACAACGGGTTGCATGCCCGATTCCCCAGTCGAGCGGGCAAACAATTATATGAGGTGTTTTTTTCATGAAAATAGTTTACCAAATTGGCTGAATAATATTTTGTCCATTGAACTCCTTTGGAGATGAGTTGTCATAATTTTGCCGATGATTTTTACCTTGTAAATAGGATCTAATTAAGCCATGATTGCTTTGCCCGTAGGGCATCAATATTCATAGAAACGCACGATTCCTGAAAAGAATTTCCCGTAGGGAATCAACATCCTGATAAGTTTTTGTTTATGTCCTACGGACAATTTGAAACTGCTAAACAAAATATTTCTAATGATATTGAATCCCAACGGGCTAAAAAATTACGGATGTTCCTAACATCGAACGAAGATAAAGATCATTATCAACTTTAATTTGTGTACCTTCATTATTTAGAATAATTTTTTTTCTGCATATCAAAATAAAATTTAACCCACAAATTTATCTTATTTTTGGATTGAAAATTCCAACCCCATGCTGATCTATCAAATAGGAATAACACTCATACCTGGAATTGGCGACATCAACGGGAAAAAGCTGATCTCGTATTGCGGCAATGCTGAAGCGGTATTTAAAGAAAAGAAAAAAGCCTTGTTAAAAATTCCCGGAATCGGTGAATCCACAGTCGCTTCAATACTTTCACAAGAAGTTCTCGAGAGGGCGGAAGAAGAGATCAGCTTCGTTGAAAAATATAACATTACCCCACTCTTTTTTACATCTAAAGCCTACCCTCAGAGGCTGAAGCATTGTGTTGACAGTCCGCTGATGCTTTACTATAAAGGAAATGCCGATTTAAATTGTGATAAGATCATTAGTGTGGTAGGAACCAGGAGGGCTTCTGATTATGGAAAGGAAACATGTAATAAAATAATTGAAGATTTGGCAGCTTTGAAAGTTCTTGTTGTCAGTGGCCTTGCTTATGGCATTGACAGCAAAGCGCACCAGGCGGCCCTTAATTATAACCTTGAAACCGTTGGAGTACTGGCTCATGGACTCGACCGGATATATCCCTATTCAAACAGGGCGCTTGCAGAAAAGATGATACATTCCGGAGGTTTGATCACCGATTTTCTTAGCAAAACCAACCCCGACAGGGAAAATTTTCCCAAGCGAAACCGCATCATAGCCGGTATGTCGGATGCCCTCGTAGTGATTGAAACAGCCATGAAAGGCGGGGCATTGATAACAGCAAATATTGCCAATTCATACAACAGGGATGTTTTTGCTGTTCCCGGTAAACTCACTGATAAATTTTCCGAAGGCTGTAATTTTCTTATAAAAACCAATAAGGCTGCATTGTTACAATCGGCACGGGATATTGAATACATTATGCGATGGGAACCGAAGGAGGTAAAATCTTCGCGGCAGCAAAAGCTTTTTGAGGAATTAACTCCCGAAGAAGAAGCAATTATTAATATTATAAATGAAAACACCGAATCAGGAATTGATCATATTGTGTTACAATCAAAATTTACTGCTAGTAAAATAGCTGCAATACTTTTAAACCTGGAGTTTAAAGGAATGATAAGAAGCCTGCCGGGAAAGATATATAAATGTATCTGATGACTCTTTATTCTTTCTTCAGTCGCTTAAATTCTTCATTAAGTTCAAATGCCTTATAATAAAGCATTATAATTATAATAAATGCGCCGATACTCAGGAAGAGCAATAAACGGAAATCTTTTGTGATAAAACAAAAATTATACAGGGCATGAAAAAATGAAGCTCCAAGTAAGCCTGTCATCGAATCTACAAATTTGTTTTCGCGGACTTTTGCCATACCGGTATAAAATCCAAGGATAATCGCAAAGAAAAGGTTGGCAAATATGACGGAATAGGCATAAGTAAAATCTATTTCAGCATAGTAGGGTAAGGCAAAATAAATTACATTGCTCATGAGCGAAAAACCTAGAGAAATCATAATGCTGTAAACGATGCTGTCGAGCGGGCCATTAAAACTTGATTTACTGTAATTATAATATCGCAGGATCAGGAACTTGCCGAATTCCGAGCCAAAGCCCATAACAATAAACGAATAAAAAATTATCCGCCGTAAATTTTTAAAATCTTCCAGGCCGAATTGCCGTGAGATATATTGAAACAGCACAACCAGCACTATGCTGACCATCCCTAAAATAAAACTGGTTATTAACCCGGGATACCTGTCTTTGCCGCGTTTAATCCAGATAAGGCCTAAAGTAAAAATGGCAAGAACAGGAGCTAAAGCTAAGGATAAAATGTAATTTATCATCATGGTAGTTAATTTTAAAAATCAAAAGTACAAATAGGTTTTGAACATAACGATAAGATCAATAAATAATTTAATAATTAATTTATAATTAAATGTTAAAATTGTGCTTAAACATGTCCGTTCCTTTCCCTGTAAAGGTCTGCCTGGCGCTGGATTGATTCGGTATGAACTATTTCGAGTAGTTTCTGCAGGAATTCTTTGTTTAAACCCGAATCGAGCCCGGTGTTTAACCTGTCGCGAACAATATTGCTCCACCTTTTTAGCTGTAAGATCGTAATGTTGTGGTCCCTTTTGTATTTTCCAATTTCGTCAATCAAACACATTCGACGGGCCAGTATATTAATAAGTTCAGCATCAAGTTTATCAATTTCCGTCCGGAGTTCTTCAAGCTTTGATTCAAATTCAATATTTCCCTTTTCTTCACGGATAATCAAAGAGTCAATAAGTTCTTTTAAATGAGCCGGAGTGATTTGTTGTTGCGGATCAGTTAATGCGTGTTCCGGATCAATATGTGTTTCTATCATGAGCCCGTTCATTTCCAGGTCCAGAGCTTTTTGTGAAATGTCGCGCAGCGATTCACGGTCACCGCAAATATGACTCGGATCGCAGATTACCGGCAGGTCGGGAATTTGCCTTTTTAATTCGATGGGAATTTCCCACATAGGAGCATTCCTGTAAGGTGTTTTATCAAAAAAATAGAATCCCCGGTGTATGGCTGCAATTTTTTTTATCCCAGCTTGATTAATGCGTTCCAAAGCACCAATCCATAAATTGAGATCAGGATTGACTGGATTTTTTACCATAACCGGAATATCCACTCCTTTCAGCACATTGGCCAGATCCTGCAAAGAAAACGGATTGACAACCGTTCTTGCTCCGATCCATAAAATATCAATTCCAAATTTCAGGGCGGCCTCAACGTGTAATGGGCTTGCCACTTCAACTGTCGTAAGAAGGCCTGTCTCCTCCTTAATTTTACTTATCCACTTCAACCCTTCAATACCAGCACCTTCAAAAAGTCCCGGACGTGTACGGGGCTTCCAGATGCCTGCTCTGAAAATTTTTACATTTGGGATCATTGCCACAGCTCGGGCTGTATCCAGCACCTGCTTCTCCGACTCAGCGCTGCACGGCCCACTGATGATTAAAGGAGTGACATCGGTATTGAGCCAATGTTTCAGAGGTAATATGTCGAGTTTAACACTCATAATTTTGAGACAAAAATACTTAATTTCAATACGGAATTATTGCTTAATTTCAAAGCTTTAATCCAGTATTTCAACAATGTTAAAATGAAAAAGTAGCTAAATTTGCAATATAAATAATAATGTTTGAATTTTAAAACATGATAAAAAGGATAAAGATCGTTAACCTCCTGAAATCGAAAGATTACGGAAAGGTGGTAAATGTGAAGGGTTGGGTCAGAACAAAAAGAGGCAGTAAAAATGTTTCTTTTATAGCTTTGAATGATGGCTCAACCATTAATAACCTGCAGGTAGTGGTTGATCATTCAGTACTTATGGAAGAAATATTACAACCGGTCAACACAGGCGCCGCTCTTTCCATTACCGGTGAAATCATTCAGTCGCCCGGCAGCGGACAGAGTGTTGAAGTCAATGCAAAAAATATCGAGATATTGGGACTTGCCGATCCGGATGAGTATCCGTTGCAACCCAAAAAGCATTCTCTCGAATTTTTACGGGAAATAGCTCATTTACGGTTTCGTACAAATACTTTCGGAGCAATAGCCCGTTTGCGACATGCACTGATTTTTGCCACTCATAAATTTTTCAATGATAAAGGATTTTATAATATCCATTCACCCATCATAACAGGCTCAGATGCGGAAGGCGCGGGACAAATGTTCAGAGTTACAATCCTTGATCCTAAAAATCCTCCGTTAAATGATGATGGGTCGGTAAATTTTCATGAAGATTTTTTTGGGAAAGCCACCAACCTGACTGTTTCAGGTCAGTTAGAAGCCGAGCTTGCTGCCATGGGGCTTTCAGAGGTTTATACTTTCGGGCCTACTTTCAGGGCGGAAAACTCAAATACTTCAAGGCACCTTGCCGAATTCTGGATGATTGAACCTGAAATGGCATTTTATGATATTAACGACAATATGGATTTAGCTGAAGAAATGCTAAAGTTCATTATAAAATATGCCCTTGATAATTGCAGCGATGATCTTGCCTTTTTAAATAAAAGGCTGTTGGAAGAAGAGCGTTCGAAAAAGCCGGAAGAACGCTCACCGATGGAATTGATTGAAAAACTGAGGTTTGTTCTCGAAAATAAATTTGAGCGCATCACTTATACACAGGCAATAGATATATTGAAGGATTCAAATCCGAATAAAAAGAAAAAATTTCAGTATGTGATAGATAAATGGGGCATTGACCTGCAATCGGAACATGAACGTTACCTGGTTGAAAAACACTTTAAAAAGCCCGTAATAGTAACGGATTACCCTAAAGAAATCAAGGCTTTTTATATGAAAATGAACGATGATGGTAAAACAGTGAGAGCTATGGATGTTCTGTTCCCGCAAATCGGAGAAATCATCGGTGGCTCGCAACGGGAGGAAATATATGACTCGCTATTGAAACGAATGCGCGAAATGAACGTACCAGAGAAGGAATTATGGTGGTACCTTGAAACGAGAAAGTTTGGAACCGTACCACATAGCGGCTTCGGCCTGGGTTTTGAACGAATGGTGCAGTTTATTACCGGTATGGGAAATATCAGGGATGTGATCCCCTTCCCCAGAACCCCGCTAAATGCTGAATTTTAAAAAACTTAATATTGAAATAAATAAATTCTGTTGCTTGTTAAGTATTTATTACCGACATTTGTTTCATGTCTTCAGGCATTGATAAAATAAAATTTGCATGTTAAATCAGCGGTTACAACAAAAGCTCCTACAGAAACTGTCGCCACAACAGATTCTGCTGATGAAGTTGCTGCAAATTCCTTCAATTGCCCTTGAGCAAAGGATTAAACAAGAGATAGAAGAAAATCCCGCTCTTGAAGAAACGAATGATTTGGAAGAATTAACCGGACCCGATATGGAATTTGATGAACCTCCCGGTGCTGATGAAGACGATCATGATAAAGAAGAAGATATTGAGGTAAAAAACAGCGATGATGAGTTTGATTTTGAAGACTATATTGCTGATGATGACGACATTCCGGCTTACAAGCTAAGTGCTAATAACTACAGCCCTGATGATGAAAGAAGGGAAATACCCTTTGTTGCAGGCAATTCTTTCCAGGAACTGTTGTTTTCTCAATTGGGCATGCGTGACCTGGATGAAAAACAACAAAAAATTGCTGCCTATATCATCGGGAATATTGATGACTCAGGCTATGTGAACCGTGATATTAATGCGATGATAGACGACCTAGTATTTGCAATGAATATTCATGCAAGCAGGGATGAGCTGTTAAAATTGCTTTTCATCATCCAGGAACTCGACCCCCCCGGTGTAGGAGCGCGTAACCTGCAGGAATGTCTCTTACTTCAATTGAAAAGAAAGGAAGATCCGGGCAAGAGCACGGAACTTGCGATCGAAATTCTTGAAAGGCATTTTAATGAATTTACAAAAAAGCATTACGAAAAGATAATTAAAAAAGCCAAAATCACAGAACATGAACTGAAAGACGCCATTGAAGAAATCCTGAAACTCAATCCCAAACCCGGAAATTCACACAGCGATTCAGCAAGAACAAATCATTATATCCTCCCCGATTTTTTTATTTTTAATGATAATGGCGGTCTTGATTTTCAACTGAATTCGAAAAATGCACCGGAATTACGGCTCAACAGAACCTATATGGATATGCTTGAAACTTATGCCAGCAGTAAAAATAAGAGCAAGCACAGGGATACCATATCCTTTGTAAAACAAAAAATTGATTCAGCAAGATGGTTTATTGATGCCATCAGGCAACGGCAAAACACCCTGCAAATAACCATGCAGGCCATCATGGATTACCAGAGTGAGTACTTTCTGACGGGTGACGAAACAAAGCTAAGGCCTATGATCCTGAAAGATATCGCTGAAATTGTAAACCTCGATATATCTACCATTTCGCGTGTTGCAAACAGCAAGTATGTTCAAACACCATTCGGAACTTTTCTTTTGAAAAGCTTTTTCTCTGAGTCAATGCAAACCGACAGTGGCGAAGAAGTTTCAACCCGTGAAATAAAGAAAATTCTTTCGGATTGCATTGAAGCCGAAGAAAAGGGCAAACCGCTCACCGACGAGCAGCTTACAAAGATTCTCAAAGAAAAAGGATACAATATTGCACGGCGCACAGTGGCTAAGTACCGCGAACAACTCAATATTCCCGTTGCCCGGCTCAGAAAAGAATTGTAAGCTGATCTTTCATGGAACAAAAATTCGCCGGTTTAATTTCCTATATCATTCACCCCATGCTAATTCCAACTTACCTGACATTAATTCTGTTCAATATTAATACTTACGCTACTCTGCTTATCCCTGCCGAAGCCAGGCTGATGATATTTGTCCTGATTTTCCTTACCACATTCGCTTTCCCTTCTATTTTTATTCTTTTTATGAAGCGAAGAGGAATGATCAAATCTATTCAGATGGAGACAAAGGAAGAAAGAACTCTTCCGTTCGCCATAGCCGGAGTTTTTAATTTTACGGCTTCATTTATGATCCGGCAAATACAGATCGCTGAGATTTTTTATCTTTTTTTGCTTGGTTCGGCAATATTGATCTTTATATGCCTCATCATAAATTTTTATTTCAAAATAAGCATTCACATGGCAGGTATTGGCGGACTGACCGGAGCTTTATTAGGTATTTCATTTCGCTTGAATATTGATGTTATTCAGCTTGTAACTATTGCTGTATTATTATCCGGGCTGGTCGGTTTTGCAAGGTTGAAACTGAATGCACACAAGGCATTTCAAATATACACAGGTTATTTGTGTGGATTGATAGTAATGCTGGTTATAATTCAGGTTTGAATCCGGATCAGAAAGTTTGAAGAGAGCCTGAAATCTTTATAATTAAAATGGAATAATAGTCAAACCGACTGAAATGGGATACATTTCAGGACCGTAATCTTTCTGGAATAATGTCGAAAGCTGGTAATATCCCCATAGATTCAGCCATTTATAACCGATGCGTCCTGTGAATCCATACCTGTTTTTTTCCAGGAAGTTTATTTTTGATTTTTTATAAATGATCAAATCCGAATTGCCTAAAATGTAGTCATCTCCTTTATACTTGGTGTGAGCTCTCATTAAAAAACCAAATTTAAATCCGATGGCAAGCCTGAAATCACTTTTTGATTTATACCGCACCTCAAAAGGTATATCAAGGTAGGTGACCACGAGCTTTGATTTTTTATAATCCTGACCTGGTAATGAATCAAGAATGGGTTGAAAGTAAGTGGAATCCCCCGTATTTACAAGAAATGATGAATTAAACAGGTTGTGAACCCCAAAACCCAGACCGGGTGAAAAACTCACGTTGCTTTTCCCAAAAATATAATTGTATGTTCCAAACACATTGATTCCGGGATTTAATGTTCCCGGGTCAAGATCGTTGGGAATATCCTGCCACAAATCGGTAAATACATCCATACCGATTGTAAATTTACGTTTGGTATCCTCAGTCACTACCTGCGAGAATGAATTGATAAACACAAAACTGAATAATAGAATGAGTAGCTTTTTCATTTGTTGATTTTAAAAAGTAAAAACAAAGATAAAAAATATTCGCTTTAATAACCTTAAATTATTTAACTGTATCATCAGATTCATAACCACGGCTAAGATAAAACGCAGCTTTATCGAAAAAAAGCATCATCCTGCGTTCCAGTTCGAGCACAATATAAATGTCAATGGTTTTGTTCCACATTCCCTGTGAAAGAGCAAATTCCCAGATGTTTTTCCGGATAAGGCTCAGGGCGCTGATCACCTCGCTTGCTTTAAATCCTTCTTTCTTTCTTGTTCTGCCCATTTCCATATAATAATCGCGGTTGTCTTTTTCGGTATAAAGCCCTTTTAACCAGTGCCCGAACTGCTCTATCACATGCCGGCCCCTCATCAGAACCTCTGCTTTTTCAAGCCGTGCATAACTTTCGGTTGACCTTTTACTGCATACATCCTCAGTCCATTTACCGGCAATCAGGTCTGCATTCTTTTCAATGACTTCGGTTAAACGGTCGGAAAGAAAATATTTCTTTTTTTGTTCCAGCTCATCCTCCATTCTCGAAAGATTAAATGAATCGAGAATTGCCCAGAAATCTACTTTATTTCTTATAAACGCCTTTATAGCTTTTTCGTTTGATTTAAATGCAAGCGCCGGCAACTTTTCTATTGGGAAATATTTTACATCTGTTGCATCATCTCCCGGTTGTAATATGCCACCGGTTTGTTCAACTTCATAAGTGATAAATGTAAGGTCGCCGTAATGCCGGCTCTTAACTGAATCCACATCCACAAGGTTAATGATCTTACCATGTATGCCCGATTCCTCAAAGAGTTCACGCAACGCTGCCTCCCCAATACTTTCATTGGTTTCTGCAAATCCGGTTGGTAAACACCATTTTCCCCTGTAGGGCTTGTTCCCTCGTTTTACGAGCAACAAGGCTCTGTCGGGACAATGGATGCACGATACTACCGGTAGAGGATTTTCATAGAAATAGGTTTTGCAGTTGCTGCAATATTGCCTTGGTATTTCTCCTTCCTTTTTCAGTATCGTCACCGATCCGCAATATGGACAATACTTTTGACTTTTCGTTTTCAATTGTAGCGTTTTATCGGTTGTTCACAAATAAAAACAGCATCATTTTTTGTGATCCTGCAGCCGTCCTTACTGCAAAATCGTTCAACCAGGTTCTTTTCAATCTGATGGTAAAGTTTATTATCTCCCGACAAGCCGTCCGGCATAAAAAACGATCGCTTGTAGCTGAAATAATTAAGAAACTCCTCGACTGTGGTTTCAGAAAATACCAGCTCATTTTTAAATTCCCTCTTCTCAACTTTTCCGAAATATCCTGACAGTATTGACTCTCCCCTCTCGGCAGTAAAGTTATTAATAAGCCTGTCATGAGGAAGCAAATTCACATGTTTAAATCCTTTATCGTGGATGATTCTTAATACAGTATCGGTAAGTTCCCGTAAGTGTGTGGAAGCATGAGTGATGATGATGACCTTTCCTTTTTCATTAACAATATTAACAACAAGAGGTAATATTTCAGGAAAGAAATAAATGGAATAGCTGCTCAGCACAATATCTGTTTCTGAAGGATTAAATGTTGAAATTATTTGAACACCGGAATTATGAAATTCACCGGTAATACCAATATTTTTACATACTTCCAGATAATCCTTCCGGTATTCTTCATGACAATCAATCCCGGAAATAAAAGAACCGGTTTGAATTTTATTCTTTAATGCTTCTGTAAAGAACCCGAAACCGCAGCCCAGGTCAACAAATCTTTTTTTGCCTGTAAAATCTATTCCTTTCAGGGCCAGTTCCCTGACATCATTAGTATTTGTAGAATACGACCTGATGATATCCGCACTTTCAATATGTCCCCTGGTATTACGAAAAACATCAGAAAGTTTTACCCCTTGCTTAATCATATCAGTGGATTATATTGGTCAAATGTAGTAAATTTTTTGCCCTAAGCATATTTATTGGTGCAATCTATTAGACTGTTTAAAAATGAAAAATTATGTTTGAGATTCTTCGCTTCACTGCGTTCCGCTCAGAATGACAATTGAACAGGAGGTTGAGAGGGGAGGCTATTGGCGGCTCCGCCGCCAATAGCCTCCCCTGATAAACAGGATTAATGTGTCATTCCGAGTGAAGCGAGTAATCTACAAAACTGAACTTTGCATCTGTAAATTAATTTTTTCCAGTACACTCAAATAGGATTTAGCCCGCTCATTTCGTAAAAGACAAATTACAAACAATGATATTTTCCCTGGATGGGGATGAATTATAGAAAGGTACAGACCGTAGCCCATACCAGAATTCATTTTGATCTTCCTACATCCACTTCTTCCTTTTAAAGAAGGTGTACATGCCGATGACGATGATCATCATGGCACTTACAACGATCCAAAATGAACGGGGATCATTCTGTAATGGCAGGTTTACATTCATGCCGTACAGACCTGTTAAAAATGTAAGCGGGAGAAGAACAGAGGAGATCAGCGTAAGGGTCTTAATAATTTCATTCGTCCTGTTGGCCTGCATCGAATCGAATGTTTGCGACAGTCCTTCTATAAGTTCAGCATAGTCCTCGGTTAAATCCCACATTTGTTTATAGTAGTCGAGAATGTTGCTCCAGTAGTCTTCCATGTTATTGGCATAGCCTTCTATCTGTTTTGATTCGAACCTGGCAAACAACGGGAGTTGCGGTTTGAACATCGTATTGAGGGAAATGATATTTTTCCGTATGACCGAAATCCGCTCAATGGTTTGCTGCGCTCTGATATCGAACAATGACCGGTTGATTGCATCCACATCGTCACCGATCTTTTTGATGATCTTTTGGGTGGCTTTCATCAGGCGTTCAAGAATGGTATAAAGTAAGGCGTCGCTGGTACCCACTTCAAAATCTTCATCTCTTGCTTCCATCTCCTTACCTTCCTTAAACATATCAGCAACCACCCAATGTGATTTACCAATGGTGATCAGGTAATCCTCACCCCAGAATATCTTTATTTCCCTGATCCTGAGAAACCGGTTTTGCTTGTCGAAATCAGGGAAATGCAGGATGATAAAATAGTAGTCGTCGTAAATATCAACTTTTGGTCGCTGGTTGTATTCTTCTTTACAGTCTTCGATGTCGAGTGGGTGGAAATGAAAGTTATCTTTCAGGTAGTTAAGGTTATCGTCGGAGGGATTAACGATATGATGCCATCTCAGTGTGCCGATTTTAATTGTTTCGATCATAAGCCCTCCTTTCTTAATATTTTACTACATCCCGATTTTGTTTAATTCACTTGATTTTTGATCATTTATATTTAAGCCTGAATAATTTATGAAAAACAATAACTTAGTGAAACTTAGTGCTTTCGTGCCTTTGTGGCGACAACCCTTTTTGCCACCAAGTCACTAAGGCACAAAGAAAACACAAAGCTTTTGAATAAATCAGGTTATTCTGCTAACTGCCCACAGTCTTTTATTTTTCCACTACTGCCGACTTCCTCCAGCCCGCGCAAAGATAAATAAATAACTCAAAAAAAAGGCTGGTCAAAATTTGATCAGCCTTTTTGATTTTTATTGATCCGGTATTATTCGATCATCATTTTCTTCGAAACTGACGTTTCACCTGAACGTACGGTATAGAAATATATTCCTGAATCAAGCCCTTCGGCATTGATTGTCAATTCAGCTTTTCCTGCCGGGTACTGTTTTTCCGGTACGGAATAAACCACCTGTCCGATAAGGTTGGTTACTTCAAGGCTTAAGTTTGCGGATTTGTCAAGCATAACGTAAACCGTTGAAGTGCTCTTAAAAGGATTAGGGTAATTTTGAGATACATTCGAACTGCTGATCAATTCTGTATTTTCATTTATACTATTCAAAATATCCTCTTTAAACACAGTCATTACCCTTATTTGATTATCTGTTGGCGGATCGGCATCTCCCTGAACGTGCATGCCTGGCTCATTGTCTGCCTGATATGCAAAGTAGATGTTATCATCAGAATTTGCTGTTACTGATGGGAAAACACATTCATCAAAGATGTAAATCAGGTCACCGGTCAAATCATAAAATGTTCCCCATGACGTACCTCCATCAGGAGAGGTCCGGGTCCAGATATGCCTGTAATTTTGGGATCCGTTATTAAATCCTTCGGTAACTGAAGAATAAACACAAAACAATCTGTTCTGATCGTCAATTGATAGTTGAACCATACTTGATAATCCCCTGTAATAAACTGCAATATCCATAATATCAAGGCTTCCGTTACCATCAATATCCTGGCTCCATCCGATCAGGTTATAATCCTCTATTAGTTCTGAGTAACCGCAATCAGAATAAGGGCATAGTGCATCCATATCATTGGTGAAAGCCGGCATGTTTTCATTCCAATATCCTACACCATCTACACCCGGAAACCAGTATTCCCCGCCCGAATCGCCATACGTTCTGTTAATGCCAAAAACTACATGAATCAGTCCGTTATTGTCCATGGCAAGATGATGTGATCCGTCAACACAATAAAAAGTATCGGTAACTTCTCCGGTAACATGCAATGGGTATGGATTTTCCCAAATCACGGTTTTTTCCCAGCTATCTCCGTTGTCGGTTGATTTCATAAGCACCATATCGGTCCAGGTATCGCAAACTAAAAATGCGAGCGTGTTGTTTTTAGGTTCCATAAATTCGTAAACATCTCCACCGATGTTGGTGTAATAATCAGGACCTAATTCTTCAAAAAAATGATTATTGACTTCCCACGATGCACCACCATCGGATGACCGTGAATAAAGTAATGCGTTTGTCTGGCCCATATATACAGTATAAGTGACCGAAATAAAATGGATAAACTCATGGTTTGTTCCGGTAGTTACACCACGTGGCCATGAAATATCCACAGCACCTACGGGACCTTCCTGTATGGCCATAGTCCATAAGCCGGTACCTTTGTCAGTACGGATACCATACGCCAATCCGTCGGTCATGTGATGAACAACGAACATTTCACCATTTTCGCCATAGGGAGAATAAGAAGGCCATCCGGTTTTATAAGGTTCAACCCTGACAGTAGGAATGGCTCCCCAGCTTGTGCCATCAAAATAATTATAGCCCGTACCTCTTGCAGCAAATGCTGTCGGATCCAATCCCATATTCCACACGGTTCCAATTGTTCCATCATTGTAAAGGTAAAGCCTGTTCTGATCTGAAGCATTGGTCTGTAAATCGTACATCGTATTGCCTATCCACTCTTCAGAAAGCATTCCGGAGCTTTTAGTGCCCGGAACATAAGTTCCCTGTTGATTGCCGTTATCCTTAATAAGTGTGGCTGGTTTTATTACTGCAACATCTCTTTTTGCTTTGGGTAATACTGCCCTTTCCTGGGCGAAAATGCACACTCCAAAACCAAGTGTCAATAAGAAAAGTAAGATTTTTTTCATAATATTATTTTTAAATTAAACGATATAATGTTTTTTATCCTGATATTTTTAACTGTAAAATATTCACAAAATTAGACAATTAATCCTATTTAACGACCTGAATAATAAAACAGCGAAAGTAAAACAAATATTGGGAAATAACTCATAGTAATCAGTTAACGGTACAGAAAAAAAAGTTAACGGTTTATTTCTAGGAAAAAATCAATTTCTCAATACCGGATTTACTTCACAACCTTCAATGTTGTTTTACCATAGCAGTATTTACCGCTGCGGGTATAACCTCTTACAATGATGTCGTAAACGGCGCAGTGGTCGGATGAATAAAAATTCAATGGAATATTTTGGGATGACAAGGCAATTTCAGGTTCCCAATAGAGTAAAGTTCTGAAATCAGGAATGTGTTCGTTTAACGGTTGCCCGATATCGTAGCGCGGAAACGAAAGGGTGGAAGAGGAAGATATCGTTTGGAATTCTGCGAAAGCAGAAGCGTCAGGAAAATTTATTCCTGAAAAATCCCGTGATTTTGTTTTGATGGAGATCACACCCTGAAAAATATTATTACCGAGTGCATAAGCGCCCGTTACCACCCCAATTTCAGAAACCTGCGAAGGATGGATTTTTATCAATTCATCCGCGTTGGGAAGAGGAATATGGTCCAACAAAATAAGCGGATCATTAAATAGCTGACCCGATGCCTTATCAAAAACACTGAAGCGGTAATGCCCGCCGGTTTCATTTAACCTGACCCAGGGAATGATTTCGTTGAAAACTTCCTTCATGGTATTGAGACCGACATAATCATCCGGTTTAACGGTCAGCATTTCGTTCCCGAATAAAAAAGGCAGTTCAGGAGTGTGGTTCGTTATTACTTTGCTTTCGTCAGGAAATTTTTGTGAAACCTGCTGATTTACCCAAAGCTGTTCAATAAGTGATCTTGCCGAAGAATCAGGAGGCAGGAATACATTTGTCAAATCGGGATAGTCACCCGAAAAATCGTTGTTGATGAAAAGCTCAAGTTCTTTATCAGCAAATGGTTCAGCATAGAAATACAGGTCATGATTTCCGGAAAGGAAATTCAAAGAAAAAATAAAACTGCCATCTTCATTGGTTATTGTGCTGTGAATCTGAAAATTCCGGAACAATACCGAAGCAAAAACCCTGACATCCGGGGCCGGAAGCCCGGTCCCCTTTTCCCTTACAAATCCACTGACAGACACATCCCTTATTTCAGGAAGATAAATCAGCGGAACCTGATCATTTAACAGCCGGCTGCTGATCAACCTTATGGATTCCCTGCTCTTCAGGTAAAGGGCAATCCGAATCTGATCCTGAATATCTTCCGGCGGAGTTGCCGAATTTCGGAGGTAAGCTTCAATCAGTAAAGGATTCGCAATAAATTGTGGCGGAAGAAGATCATTCATTTCAATGTTCGTTCCATGCATGACCACCGAAGCAGTTAAAAATGCCGTATCACCCGAAAGGCTGAAAGGAGAAATCAATTCACAGCCGATCCTCTCCCTCCTGGAAATAGTATCAATTGTCAGTTGGATTGGGATTTCAATTGATTCATTCAAATTCAGGAACAGAGATTTAAACTGCTTTATTTTATTATCGCTGTCGGTCAGAACCAAATAATTAATTCCTTCATCAAAATTCATTAATGGAATGGAAACAGAATAACCAGTTCGGGCATTGAAAAAACCTGATTCGGACATTTCACTTGAATTGCCTGAAAACACTGCCAGTCGTAATTGATCATCCAAATTTTCATTTGCATTGGAACCTGCAATTTTACAGCGAAGTTCCGATACTGACCATTCTGTTTGGATTGAAAATCCGGTATCATGGGCCAGCGGAAATGCAACCAATTGGGGATTTTCATTGGCAAGTTCGACTTTCAGAAAATATTCTGTGGAATCGTTTGGCATATAGTTAAAAGCTGCCAATCCGTTGGCATAAGGCTTTAATTCGCTGACAATATTATGATTTTGATCTACTATTATAAATGACCTTGCAGCTTTCATTACCTTATCAGGAATCCTTATCCCCACCCGGGCAGGAAAATTATTAACCAGGGTAATGCCGTCCGGGATTATTTCAATGGAATCATACTGTTTGAAGTGCGACTGGTTAATAGGGGTTACCGGATTAATGACCGTGAACCATTTTGTGAAATAGCTTTCGGAAGGGAAATTCCTTAAATATTGTGTGTAAGCACGTATATAATAATCACCCGATATCAGTTCTTCGGGTATTGGCAGGCTGCCGGTCACTTTACCTTTTTCCAGTCTGAATTTTTCACGCCTGACGGATTTTTTCTCAGCATTAAATAATTCAATATACAAAACGTTGCTCAACGGACTGGCTTCATGATTTTCCTTAAACAGACAGTGAGCAGTGAACCAAATGGTTTCTCCGGTGAGATATAAATCGCGGTCGGTGTAAATATTTACAACTTCAGGCTGAATTTCAAGAAGGTACTTTGCCGTTGAAATTCCACTGTGCTGTCCCTTTATAATCTCGTATTTAAGGATCACCGTGAGTATTAGAGCAATTGAAACTTTTATATAATAAATCTTTCTCATCTCATCATTCTTCCCAAAAATCAGGTTTTACAATCGTTCCACCGCTCTTCCGGCAATCCATACACTCGGGTGCCGGAAGAGCAGGAGTTCCGAAGTCATCAGTAGTTACATAAATCGGCCAATCGCTTGGATTGCTTAAAAAAACGCTTGACATGCTTTCATAATCCTGCTGTCCCAATACGCATACAGGGTAATAAAATGTAACCGGCAGCATATCCGGAGTAACAAAAATTCTCCTTTTTGCAACCCCGGCCACCATGAAATATCCCAACACGGGTTCTTCCGGATCAGAAGTATTCACTAAGTTTCCTCTTATCTGATAAGGCTGGGTATTGTACAATCCGCCCTGGTTTGAGTTTTGTTCTTTGATGCTGTTCCAGAACTTGTAGGCCGTTTCCGACAGGGTAAATTGTTTTACCAGCAGGCTGTACCGGATGGCCAGTTCCCGTGTTTCGGTATCCACATAATTGAGCGGGACATCTGTTACTGCCGGTTCAGACTGATTTTTATCGGTATAGGAAAAAATTTCCTGCACTTTGTAGGTTCTCCAGCAGGTTTGAAGCGAATCGGAATTGGTAAAGGGCCTTAATGTGCCATCATATACAAGCGTGATCAGGAAGTCGGCCCTGTATTCATAAGTTGCTTCGAGTCGTGCCAGATAATAATTTGTATCGGAAACCGCAGATGCTGTATTCAGATAAAACTGATACCCGACCCTGTTATGTGTAAGGTTGTCCAGTGCATGATATTCCACTTCGGGAAAGACGGTATCAATTTCTACAGGATTCTTTATCTCTTCAAATCCTGACTCATAATTCTTGCCTCCGGAAGTTATTATCTTAATTTTATATTGTCTTCCGATAGTGCCTTGTATTCCGGTTGAAGACGTTATATATGTACCGGGATCAATTTCCGTAAGCGTTTCCGACCCACCCTGGTCGTCCATGATCACCACGGAAGCATTGGTGACGGGTATATTCTGTCTTTCATCCAATTTGGACGACATAGACAAAATTACTGTATAGGGCCCGGGTTCATTTGAAATATAACCATCAACCACCAGCAGGTTTTCATATTTATCAAGAACCGGCCAGTACTCATCAACACAGGACGTGAACAAAACACTTGTAGCTATTAAAAGAATAACCTTCATCTTAATTTTCATAATTCCCTAATTTAAAGTTATAGGTAATAGAAAAAACCGGACTGCCAAAAATGGAAATTCTGTAGCCTTTTATTATTCCATTTTCCGATTTAAAATAAACCGAATACGCATTTTTTCTGCCGGTAAGATTATAAACGGAGAAATTCCATGAACTATGTACGAATTTCTTCAGTTTCAAATTTCCTTCCAGGTTTACCGACACGTCAATTCTGAAATAATCCGGCAACCGGTATTCGTTCCTTCCTGAAAAATAGATTATTTTATTTCCATCCTGATAGTAAATAGCGGTAGGATATGTAATCGGCCGCCCGGTAGAATAAACTAAATTGCCTGAAAAACTGATTCGCCTCGAAATTTTGTAATTAGCAACAAGATTAATGGCATGGGGTTTATCATAATTTGCCGGGTAAGCCAAACCGAAATTATTCTCCTCGCCTGTAGCCGGATTGGCTGCTATTATTTGTGAACCGGACCAGGTATAATTGATCCATCCATTCATTTTTCCATAAGGTTTTTTAACCATGAACTCCAAACCATAAGCCTTTAATTTTCCCTGAATAACTTCCGTTTCAGGTAACTTATTGGTGATCAGTTCTGCGCCATCCTTATACTCTACAAGGTTTTCAGCTTCCTTATAATATCCTTCGACCGAGGTTTCGAGAATACTTCCAAAAATATTTTTGTAAAAACCCAATGAAAACTGATTGCCTGTCATGGGTTTGATGTTATAATCGCAAAGTTTCCACTTGTCTGCCGGTGAAATGGCGATGGTGTTTGAAAGCATAAAAATATACTGGTGCAATTTATTGTAACTTGCTTTCAGTGAAAGGTCTTCTTTAATGATGTATCTGGCGGCAATCCTGTAATCAAGTCCGCTATAAGTTTTTATTAAGTCATTATTTGAAAAGGCCAAAGTATCTATAATACTTTCACCGGACAAAGGCTGGCTATCCATGTACGTGAAAACGGTTTTTGGACCAAGGTACGCAAACAGATTGTACCTGAGGCCGGCAATGATCTGGAGGCTGGGACTAATTGTCCACTGATCACTGATATATATTCCTGATTCAATCCCTTTTTCAGGTTCGAAAGTTTCAGGGTTAAGTGCTGAATTTTCATCCAGTGGTTGTAAATCGCCGGTTCTCAACTGGTACAGAATTGAATTTAGTCCCATCGAAAGTGTATGTTTGGAACCCGGCCTGATCGTGAGGTCAACTTTTAATTCGTTATGATTTAATTCATACGATTGTTTGTAGGCATACAGGTCATTTTCCATGTTTTTATCAAGGTAATCATAATTTCCTGAGGCAAATGTCGTGGTTAAAGTGTGCTTTTCTCTGATGATATGATTCCAGCTTAGTGAACCTCCCATATTCCGGTAATTATTGCTCGTAAGGGATGCTATGTTTGCATCATCATAACTATAATAACCAAACAGTTTCAACTCGTTCGAAGGATTGATCTTCAATGATAAATTGACAACTGCATCGCCGAACCAGGCACTGCTTTTACGTAATTGCGAATCTTTCATGTATTGGAAAAGCCAGTCGGAATAAGTTGAACGCAATCCGATCAAATAGCTGCTTTTGTTTTTCGCTATCGGGCCTTCCACTGCGAGGCGCGCAGTAACAGGGCTGAGCCCTCCGGTTGCTTTAAATTTGTCCGGGTTTCCCTGCCGGGCAGTAATATCGAAAATTGAAGCCAGTCGTCCACCGTATGATGCAGGAATATTGCTCTTTAATAAAGTAAAATCGCTGACGGCATCCGAATTAAATGCTGAGAAAAAACCAAATAAATGTGAAGAATTATATACAGGAACTGCATTGATATAAAACATATTTTGATCTGCCGGGCTGCCTCTTACATTAAACCCCGTACTGCCTTCACCCACGGTTTGAACTCCAGGCAGCAGCAATGCGACTTTGATGATATCTCTTTCACCTAATACGACAGGAATTTCATTTATTTTTTTTACCGCCAGTTTTTCAAATCCCATCTGGGTTCCTTTTACATTATGTTCTTTTTCAGTGCTTACAACAAACTCATCCAGAAGGAATAAATTAGGTTCAAGGTAGATATTGAAACGATCACTCGATAGAATATTAAGTTTATATTTTTCGGTTTTGCTTTCAATGCTTCTTACAACAAGGGTGTATTTGCCTTTATCGAGATTGAGAACATAACGGCCATTTTCGTCAGAAGTAGTCCCATTTTGTAATTCTTCGATATAAAGGGTTACATTGTCAAGAGGCAGGCTGTCTCTGTTGTTTTTTATATAGCCGGTTATTGACGGTTTTAATTCATGCTGTCCCTCTTTTTTTGATCCCAGTGTTATCGTTTTTGCTATGAATTCCTTTTTTGTTACAAGAAAATCAACACTGGTTTTCTCAACTCCCGAAGAGGTATCAGGTGTTTTGGTATCCGGGAAAACCGAATGATAGAAATCAAACGGCAGGGATGTTTGAATAATCTCCTCTTTGCTTAAAAAAATGTTCCCGTACTTATCATAAGAAGGATAAATATTCAGGGGCACAAAAGTTTCTTTTAAAAAATTCTGAAGAGTTATGGATTCGGTTTTTAAAATGACTTTAATATCCGCAATACTATCGGGATTATAAAATACCCTGATGTTATTTTCTTTTTCCAATTTTTCAACAAAATCCTTCCACGACAGGCCATCGTAATCTTTTGTTATGATTATTTCTTCATTCTGCCCCGATAAGGGTAAATTAGACAAAAACAGTAACCCAAAAAAGACAGCTATGAAAATATTAGTCTTCAGATAATTCATCACAAAATTTCAATAACTGATACAATTGATTTGTAGAGGCACTCCGGTACCTGATATGATTAATCCTGAAATAATTCTTTATTTGATTCCGAAAGGGTTCAAAGTAATCCAGGAATGATTTTCTGTCGGGTAGTTTTACCAACTGGCCGCCTGATTGAATATACTTTACCGACACCGGTTTTGAGTATTTTCCAAACTGATTTGATTGAGAATACTGATTCAAAAAGGTTTTCTTATGCCGGATGATAAAAGTAAGGCCTGAATTATAAATAAGTTCTGCATAACCGGTTTCATTATTTTGAAGATGCAGTTGATTTAAGTTGATGAAATGTTGTTCACCTATATAAAAAGCATCAACAAAATCCTGATTCAACAGAATTGCAATACTACCCTTTTCTTTTTCTTTAAATTGAACAATAACTCTATCAATCTCAACATCATAAAGGAAATCTGTATGATCGAAAACTTTCCCTTTTATAATGATGGTTCCGATGGTCCGGTTATAGTCCTGAAAATAAGGATTTCCAACTGCTCCCGGGTGTCCGGGAATGAATATACGGCCGTTTTTCAATAAATCATCAGGGCCATAAGCTTTTTGCGTGATTTCAATAACTTGTTCGATATTGTTTAATTGTATATTCTGTTGCGCGAAAATTAGTCCTGGAAATAAAACAAAAATCCCAATAACTAATCCTGAAGTTTGCAAAAAAGTAAAAAAGTCCCTTTTAAACAGCATGTCTATTTGATTCTGCCTGATAAAGACAATATATTTTACCAAATCGTTTACCATTATACCCATTGGTAAATTGCCGATGTGAAACTAAAGAATATTTTTCAATCCTTCAGGTAATAAAAAATTTAATAAGCAGAATTTTAAATCATAACGAAAACAATAACCCCGGTACCATTATCTCAAAAAAAAGGCCGCTCATTTGGAGCAGCCTTTATAGCATAATAAATCTTTAATTTTAAAATTTATCCCAGAACAATTTCTGATGCATAACGTCACCCAGCGGACCTATAGCATCGGCTGCCTGGTAATAATTTGTTGCATTTAAAGTCTGTTCATTGATAGGATAAGTGAACCTCTTTGGAACCTGTCCGTCTTCTGTTTCGGGAGCAGGAGGCAGATTGAGAACCGGGAAATCGAGCCTTCTCCAGGAAGTCCAGCCCTGCATACCCCTGACATAATAGGCCAGCCATGCCTGTGTGCCTATCAATTCTTTCCAGTCGGCTGCAGAGTAAGCAACATCCGGATTAGCAAGATAACCATCGGCATCAGACTGTGACAATCCCCAGAAAAGAAATGACGAGCTGACAGCACTGTTGTAATATGATTCGGCTGTACCGGCAACATCAAATCCTCTTGCTGCTGCTTCAGCGAGGTAGAAGGCTGTTTCAGTTCCGTCTAAAAGTGTCATCGGATAATCGGGTTCCTGGATGGCATCAGCTATGTGTGAATATGAAGAGAAATTATTGCTCTCGCCATAAATACCGCCGATGTAAGCACCCTCGTATAATGTAAAATATGCAGGGCGCCGTGGGTCATTTAAGGTATTCATTATATCCACAATGGTATTGGCCGGAACAAAATCGTGCCTGCCGCTTTGAACCAGATCAACGTAAATCTGGTTTGAATTGGCTCCACCCGGGTAAACAATTTCGCATATTTCACCAGGTGCGAATGCGCCGGCTTCAGCATTTTTAATAACCGTTCCGGCATAGGTAGCATCTACATCCGACAGGTTGATCGCCAGCTTAATTTTCATGGAATTTCCAAATTTTATCCATAAACTTACGTCGCCACCCATATAAAGGTCATTTGATCCGAAGCTCCCAAAACCAGCGTCTAATCCTGCAACGGCAGCATCGAGCCTGCTGATAAGATCCTTGTAAATGGTAAGTGCATCGTCATAAGCCGGTGAAATGTTATTGATATCCAGTGCCTGAGTATAAGGAATATTTCCGAAATAATCAACGAGCTCGTTCCAGCAATAAATCTCAACTAATTCAATGATTTGCAGCCTGTTTGCCTTAGCGTTAATGGCATCTTCTCCGGCAACTTCCTCGGCAGTGATTGCTTTTTTTGCATCCCTCAGATCATTTAAAATATCCCTGTAATAGGTCCTGAAAACCAGGTCGGGAATTGTACGATTAATGATGTCGTAGTTGGATTCATCGGTGTAGGTGGTCTCAGTCCAATATTGTGAAACCAGCTTAAGGATATTCAGGTTTACATTTGCACTTGCAACCTGATCACCCAGGGCTTTTTGAGCATTAGCAAATAAATAGTCACCGGGAACTTCAGTAGGATTTTTTTGATCGGTATTAAAGTCCTCGTATTTCTCGGTACAGGATACTGTGATCCCAATCAATACTATTAAAACTATATATATTCTTTTCATAATGTGTGTTATTTAAAATTGTAGGTTAACAGTTAATCCAATATTCCGGGTGGTTGGCATAACGCCGCTTTGCCATCCCTGTATATTTCCACCGGTATGTCCGGATTCCGGATCAGCATGTGGAAGGTCTTTGGAAATGATCCAGAGATTTGAACCTACCAGGCTGAATGAAATGCCATTGATAAAAGTTTTATCAAGCAAGCTGCCGGGGAGAGAATAAGTAAGAACAACTTCCCTAAGCTTGATATAGGTAGCATCATAAACAAATTTGGCATTAGGATTTCTTGACCAGCCAAATACACGGTAATCGTCTCCGGCAACCCTGACGTCATTGGTACGGTAAGTTCCAAGACCATTACCATCTTCATCAACATTTTCAATGAGGCCATCCAAAATCAATCCACCACCATCTTCGAGTGAATTCCTTACAGGATTACCGAGGTCGTTGGTGTAATCGGTTTCTTCATATAAACCGGTTCCCAATCCATAATACTGGTCTAATGAAAACACACTTCCGCCCTGCTGCCAGTCAATAAGTATGCTGAGCATCCAGTTCTTATAGGAGAACCTGTTCAGAAAACCAGCATTCCAGTCTGGATTTATATTACCGAGAACAATGTCGGATGTTGGGGTCCTCCGGTAATAACCGTCAGCACCTACAACTTTTTGTCCGTCAACATAAATAAAATCTGTTCCCTGTATGGTTCCATAAGGCTCGCCAACACGTGCATTAATTGTTAAGCCACCCTGAAGGGCTGAAAGCTGAAGGTTTTCGATGTCTCCTTCAAGAGATACTACCTCATTGATATTTCTTGCCCAGTTAAGCGTGACATCCCATGTGAAATTTCCTTTTTTCACCGGTGCACCAAATAACGTCAATTCTATACCTTTATTAGATACTTCCCCTGCGTTTACATAATTTGATGAAAAGCCGGTTGCATAAGACACTGCAACAGGGAAAAGCTGGTTAATTGTATTTGCCTGGTAAAGGGCAAGGTCGAAACCAAGCCTTTTCTTGAGGAAATACATTTCAAGACCACCTTCCAAACCTGAAGAAATCTCCGGTTTGAGGTTAGCATTATTATTTTGGTTCGGCAAAGAATACAAAGCAGTGCCATTGTATGTAGGATTCTGATCATAGGTATTGATCAATGAACCCCATTGAGCATCATTACCCACTTGTGCCCAGCTTATTCTGAATTTGCCATGATCAAGCCAGCTTGCTTTTGCCAGTTCCGAAAAAACGAAACTTGCAGAGACCGAGGGGTATTGATAACTCCATTCCTCAGATGGCAATGTAGAAGATACATCATTTCTGAAAGTACCATCAAGATATAAAAAGTTCTTAAATCCAAGTGAAGCGCTGATATAATAACCATTAACTCCTAATTCCTGAAGTTCTTCAGCGGATCTGAAAGTATTAACAGAATTATTAACTGCATACAATCCTGGTACAATCAATCCTCCATCGGTAGCGGCAAATAACTGGTCTGTCCTTAACCTTCTGATGTTGGTTCCCAGCAATGCGCTGAGGTTAAAATCTTCAGTCAGGTTTTTGTGGAATTTTAACATCAGGTCCATGTTTCTCTCGGTGTAGGAATAATCTAATTTGGAATATCCTGATGTGACGTCCGAACGGCCTGCTGTGGTTGGTACTCCAAATTCACCGGCAGCGGATCCAAAAGCCTTTCTTTCTTCCTGAATTTCATTGTAAGTATCCACGGAATAACGGCCCATGATATTGAAATAGTCGTTAAGGTCGTAGTCAACCTGCAGATAGGCTATGATGCGGTCCCTCTGGTCGGTTTCAAAATTTTCGAATCGTACCCAGTAAGGATTATCCCAGTATGCCGGAGCCAGGTCATAGGGGCTTACAGGATTCCAGGTAATATTACGGCCGGTTTCATCATAAATTTCCTGCTGTTGTTTATAGTCAACATTCATCTGCATCCATTGACGGAATGAAGAAAGGATATTATCACTGTATCCGGTGGAATTACGTCCCTTACCCTTGGTGTTAATATAATTAGCTGAAGCACTGACCTTGAGGTTTTTAAGAACATCATAAGATCCGTTAAACATGAAGTTGTTTTTCTTTATAGAACTGTTTGGCATAATCCCGGTTTCGTCCAGGTTAGTATAACCCAGTCTGAACGCGGAGTTTTCACCGCCACCCGTTACATCAACGCTGTTAGTGAATGACCAGGGAGTTTCGAAGAAATAATCCGGGCCGTTTTCACCAGCTATCCAGGGGGTTGCCTTTTGATAATTCGGATTTTCAGGATCAAATGAATCCCATTGGTAAACCATCAGGCTCGGATCGAACTTTTCACCAAAAGAAGCATCCTCATAAGTCGGAACGGTAAAGTCGGTGATTCCGTCTTCATTGATATCATAAAGGTATTCGAGTCCGGGATGATCGGTTTCACTATAAAACTGAGCACCATAACCGCCACCATAATTCTGCTGGTATTTAGGGAAGGTGCTTTTATCTATAAATCCGGTAGTGACATTTGAACTTATATTCACTCCATAGACTTTCTTTTTACCGGTCATTTTCGTACCTTTTTTGGTAGTGATCATGATCACGCCATTTGCGGCCCTGGAGCCATACAATGCCGTAGCCGCTGCACCTTTCAAAACACTTATGGTTTCGATGTCGTTGGGATTGATATCGGAAGCAGCACTACCGTAGTCGAATCCTGACCGGCCCCGTATCTGGTCAGTGGTATTTGTGTTGTTGTTTCCAATAGGAACACCATCAACAACAAATAAAGCCTGGTTATTTCCGGTGATAGAAGAAGAGCCGCGGATCAGAATGTTGGTAGAACCACCCATATTCCCATTGGACTTGATCTGAACACCGGCAACTTTACCTGCAAGAGAATTAACGAAGTTATCAGTCTTTATCTGATTGATTTCTTCTCCTCCAAGTTCCTGAGTTGCATACCCCAGCGATTTCTTCTCGCGGGAGATACCGAGAGCGGTAACAACCACACCCTCGATGTTCAGAACATCAGGACTCATGACTACTTTGAAGGTAGTTTGCGTACCGATTGGAATTTCCTGTGTGCCCATTCCCACATATTTAAAAATGAGGGTCGTGGCTGAAGCAGGAACCTTAAGTGTGAATTTACCGTCCAGGTCGGTAGTTACACCAAGTTGTGTACCTTTAATCAAAACCTGAACCCCAGGGATTCCCTGGCCGTCGTCAGAACTGGTGACGGTACCAGAAATATCCCTGTCCTGAGCTTGTAAAATTTGCATTCCAACTAAAAAGATGAATGCTAAAAAAAGAGTAAATTTTCTCATAACATAAGAATTAAGGTTAGTTAATATAAATATTAAATTACTGATATATATTGTTTAGTACTCAAAATCAACATGATTAATTAATTTTACCTCTTTGCTATTTTAAATTACCCGTACTAATCTGTTTATTTCATTACAAAGCAATGAAATTTTAAGATTGATTTTACATAAATTTATTAATTATTTAACAACAATCCTTGTAATGATTTGTTGCTTTAAACCTAATCCGTTGTATTATAAAGAGATAAGCTGATCTCTGCTTTATAACAAAGACAAATTTAATACTTTTTACAAAAAACAAGTTGATTTTATGCCAGCCGGCGATAAAATAATGCAAATGAAATGTTCAGAACTGCAAATACAATAACGGTTATAAAATTACCAAATCCATACAAATAGGGAATAACAATTATAAGAACACAACTGATCATATATATCAGGAGACCCTTCA
Source organism: Bacteroidales bacterium (assembly GCA_020052415.1). Taxonomy (GTDB): domain Bacteria; phylum Bacteroidota; class Bacteroidia; order Bacteroidales; family JAADJA01; genus JAADJA01. The sequence continues at coordinate 202,214 of JAGVPB010000078.1, forward strand.
ATTTTTGCTTCCACATTAATAAAGCTCCCAGAAATGATAGTCCGTACAAAACAATGGCAGCAAAACAAACAATCAGGATGACGGAGGAGGTTATGTTCCGTTCGGGAACATAATCATTGAACACCCTCGTAACCCATCCCTTGAAAAGTATTCCTGTCGCAAACATCAGTATAAAAAAAGCCGAATAAACGAAAACGACGAAACAAAGGAGTGACAATATAAATGGCCTTTGCCCTGGTAAAGTTATATTTTCATTTTCACTTTGCTTCATAACTGTCAGGTCATAAATTTAAGGTTTACTGCATAAGCCGAAATAAAAGCTATTGTGATAAAAAGCCCGACAAAAGAAAAAGGAAAAGACGGGGTAAACACCATGGGCAAAAATAAAATGAATATCTGCGATCCGGTATAAAGATGAAAGCCTAATTTTTTCAACTTCCACATACCGATGGCTCCAATGAGGGAAATTGAATAAAGAATTAAACCAGCAAGAAAAAATCTTTTTCCACCCGCAAGTAATTTATCAATATCAGGAAGCTCGATTTGTAACTGCCCGATAATTTCATCCATATTATCATAGGTCAGGAAGATAAAAAGGTTTGAGAATCCGGCAAGTCCGCTGCCGATAAATGAAAATATGCACAGCAGGGTCAGCAACTCCGGTCTTTTGACCGGCTGTTTCACCGGATTCTTAACATCACCTGAAAGATCCATTGTTAATGTATATTATAAACGGGGTAAAACTGTACATTCTGCAAATTGGAATAAGGGGAATAGGGGATATAGGGGAAATACGGATGTGCAAGCCTTTATATCCCTTATTTCCCATTTTATCTTATTTTTCATTTTGTTATAATTTATCCCGTGTGCAGTATAATTCAAAAGTTTATTCCAGGCTACCGACCACTTTTTCAACTTCTTCCAGAACCTCGCATGATTCAATCAGCTTTTTCATCTTGTTATGATCGTCGTACAAAGGTCGGTCTATTTCAAGAAATTCTACGTATTTTCTCACAATTTCCCTGGCTCTGGTAACGCCCTTTCCAAATTTATATTCACGGAAATCAAGCGCCTGTGCAGCTGCCATCATTTCGATACCCAGAACACCATAAGCATTATCAAGTATCTGGAAATTCTTCTGAGCCGTATTCATTCCCATCGAAACAAAGTCTTCCTGGTCGGCTGCGGCAGGAATGGATTGAACGGAAGCAGGCATGGATAATATCCGTTGCTCGACGATTAGTGTATCGGCAGTGTACTGGCTGAGCATAAGACCCGAAAACATTCCGGCACCTTTAGTCAAAAATGCGGGTAATCCCACACTCAGGGCAGGATTGTTCAAACGGTTCATTCTCCTTTCCGACATCACGCTGATCATGGTAATTGCTGCGCCGGCCATATCCATAGGCAGCGCTACCGGTGTTCCCTGGAAATTAGCACCTGACAGCTGAAGATTTTCATCAGGAAAGAATACAGGATTGTCACCTACACCATTGAGTTCAATTTCTACCTGGGAGCGGGCATAAGCAAGGGCATCGTGTGCAGCGCCGATAACTTGCGGCGTCGAACGCATCGAATATGCATCCTGTACTTTATGAGGCACCCTCCCTTCTTTCAGATCGCCGTCAGCCACCAATTTATTGATCGCCTTTGCACTTCTGACCGCACCTTTAAATCCTCTGACTTCGTGAAGTTTTTCTGTATAGGGTTTCATATTCGCTTTCAAAGCTTCGAGCGACATAGCAGCAGCAATTTCAGCCTGTTTCAGCCATCGGTTTGCATCATATAGGAACAGGGCGCTCATAGCCGTTAAAACATTCGAGCCATTGATGGTTGCCAGACCATCCCTTGCATGTAGTCCGGGAATTTTAATTCCCGCTTTTTCAAGGGCTTCCTTTCCCGGGTAAAGTGTACCCTGGTAATAGGCCTTACCTTCACCCATCATTAACAGTGCGATCTGCGACATGGGAGCAAGGTCACCTGATGCACCTACCGAACCTTTGGTACAAACCCAGGGTGTTACACCCTTATTCAGCATGTCTATCAGGGTGAAGGTAATTTCAGGACGAACACCTGAATTTCCATGAGCATGAACGTTTACACGTCCGAGCATTGCTCCCCTCACCCAATCCAGCGGCATGGGTTCGCCGATGCCGGCAGCATGGTTATAAATAAGGTATTTTTGAAAATCTTTTACCTGATCATCATTTAGTACCACTTCTGAAAACTCGCCAATGCCGGTGTTTACACCATACATGATTTCGCGGGCAATAATTTTTTTCTCCAGCATTTCACGGCACTTATTCATTCTGTCCAGCGCCTGCGGATGCAATTCTACTTTTTCATTGTGTCGGGCGACCTTAACTACATCTTCGATGGTTAAGCCTGTCCCGGTTACTATATAGGTCATGTTGATTTATGATTTTAGATTTGTGATATTAGATTTATGATTTGATTTAAGAATATGATTTTGGATTTGATCTGATTTGAGATCAAACAGGAAAAATTCAAACCCAGAGTGCGGCACGGTTGATTTTAATTTTAAATTTTAAAATCCAGCTATTCATACTATTAAATATATTAACGGGTAAAAGTATTAATTTTCAATATCAAATCTTCAATAGTCATTCGCGATTGTTCGCCTGAGATCATATTTTTAACTGTAAGGATATTTTCTTTCATTTCATTTTCACCCACCAGAGCCACGAATGGGATTTTACGGCTATCAGCATAGCTCATTTGTTTTTTAATCTTGCTCGTATCGGGGTAAAGTTCAGTATTTATTCCAGATTGTCTAAGTTTGTTAACCAATTGAAGGCAATATTTCTGTTCTTTTTCGCCAAAATTCACAAACAGGACTTGTGTTGAATTTGTGGTTTGATCGGGGAAAAGGCCAAGTTCCATCATAACATCATAGATGCGGTCGGCGCCAAATGAGACTCCAATGCCCGATATGCCCGGAAGTCCGAAAATACCTGTGAGATCATCATAGCGGCCGCCTCCGCAAATGCTCCCAATTGTAACATCTGTTGCCTCTACCTCAAAAATGGCCCCGGTGTAATAATTTAATCCACGGGCCAGCGTAAGGTCAAACTCCACATCCGATGAAAGTTCTAAGCCCTTCAACAGTTCGAAAACAGACGAAACCTCTGTCATGCCTTTGCTTCCTGTTTCAGTTTGGCTAAGAATTTTACTAAGGAATTCAATTTTTTCAACTGAATTTCCGGTAAAACTTAGAATTTCATTTAGTATATCAATTGAAGTAGCAGTAAAACCAGACAGTGAAAGCTCTTCCTTTACTTTTTGGATGCCGATCTTATCAATTTTATCAATCGCAACTGTAAACGAAACAAATTTACCGGTTTCACCAAGGTATTCTGCAATTCCATACAGAACCTTCCGGTTGTTGAGTTTGATGGTGTTTTTTATTCCCAGTTTTTTAAAAACCCCGTTCATGATCAGCACCAGTTCAGCTTCATTCATAAGTGAATTGCTTCCGATGACATCCACATCGCACTGGAAAAATTCACGATACCGGCCTTTCTGTGGTTTATCGGCTCGCCAAACCGGTTGTATTTGGTAGCGTTTAAATGGAAAAACAATATCATTACGGTTCTGAACCACATATCGTGCAAAGGGAACTGTAAGGTCATAGCGAAGACCCTTTTCAGTTATTGTATTTGAAAACCATCCAAAATGTTCTTCTAAAAAATAAATGATATCGCCGTACTGAAGTAATGCTAAGTATTCTTTAACTTGCTGAAACTGCTCTGTTTTATCATATTTTTCATAATTGCTTACTATTTTTTTTATCCCTTCAACAATTCCAGGTAAAATATTATTGAGCATTTCTCTTTCTATATACTGCCTTGGTTCTTTGATTTTAGATAAAAAGTCTCCTGAATTTAAAATCTTGAACAACAATTTATCCCCCTCCTCCCCGTACTTTCCCATCAGCGTCGAAAGGTTTTCCATGGCCGGAGTTTCGATAGGGAGATATCCGTAAAGTTGAAATACCGATTTAACAGTATCGAAAATAAAATTTCTCCTGACCATTACAGCCGGAGAAAAATCGCGTGTGCCCTTGGGTATAGTAGGTTGGTGAGCCATTAACCAATAACTTTTTTATCTTATAATTAAATGTGCAGCAAAAGTAAAGGAATTAATTTATCGGGAAATCTTCAGGTTGAGTTCGGTAAGAATTTTATTTAAAAAAGCGTCACATCCGCTTTCACCTTCTTTGGGCGCCCAGGAGGCAAAATTTTTATCGTCAATTGGATTATAAGGGCCGTCTTTAAGCTCATAAGCGATGGAATCCGGTTCAATGCAAATGACCGTATGAAATGTACGGGGCGCTACTTCGGCGGCATAATCCCGTGTTTTGGGATCAAGTATTATATGATCGGTAATTCTGCCTGCCGGATCAAATTCAATAACTGCAAATCTGCCGGTCAGAGCTATGAAGACTTCCCTCTTATCAGGATCTTCATGCTTATGAGGCTGGAGATAAGTTCCAGGTTGCATGGCATTCAGAAACCGTTGCAATACATCATCAGAGGCTTTATGGAAGATGTGATGCGCCCTTTTTCGCTTTGCATTCCGTGAATTCTCTGCCATAACCGAAAGCAGTGCATGATCAATCTTAATCATAAGGCTTATTTTTCAAATAAACTTAATTGGGCATTTTTTTGTTCATGTTCAAGAAGCCACTTTTTACGCCATAATCCGCCGGCATATCCCGTGAGGCCTCCATCCGAACCAATTACCCTGTGACAGGGGACAATAATTGAAACCGGATTGCTGCCGTTGGCTTTTCCCACTGCACGTATGGATTTTATGTCGGATATTTTTTTGGCGATGTCGGAATAAGTTATCGTTCGTCCATAACTGATTTTAATTAATTCGTCCCAAACCCTTTTCTGGAATTCGGTTCCCTGAAGGTCAAGCTCAAGATCAAAATCAGTGCGGGTTCCTTCAAAATATTCTTTAAGCTGCTTTTTACAATCGTCGAAAATCCAGCCCGGATCGTTCTCCGGTAAATGCTGATCAACAAAAATCAGGGAGGAAATTCCTTTTCCTGAATGCTTGAGTTCAATTGTTCCAAGCGGTGAATTGAAATAGGAAGTTTCCTGAATAATCATACTTTCTGCGTTTTGTTTTTACTCATCAAAGATTCCAATTTATCAGTGGCGGTTTTCCAGTTGTAAGATCTCTTCACAAACTCATGACCTTTTGCAGCTATTTTTTCAGATTTTTCAGGGTGAGTAAGCAGATCAACGATGATGCCGGCATATTCTTCCGGGGAATTTCCGATTAAGATTTCTTCTCCGTCTTTAGCTTCGAGGGCATTGTTGGCAAGGGGTGAGGTAATGCACGGAATTTTCATTGCCATAGCTTCCAGCAGCTTGTTTTGAAGTCCTGTTCCAATCTGCATGGGCGCAATAAATATCCTGGCTTTTGCATAATATTCCCTTAAATCATCCACCCAGCCTGTGATATTCACTTTGTCACTTTTTAAAGCACACACTTCGGGATGTGGGTTAGCGCCTACAAGAACAACTGTAGTTTCGGGAAGCTGCTGATGAACCTCAGGCAATATTTTTTTTACGAGATAAACAGCCGCATTTATGTTTGGTGGATATCCCATATTTCCAATGAAAACTATGTCATATTCTTTATTTGTAATCATGGGTTTGTAAAAATCGGTATCCACGCCATTGATCACAATTTCGATTTTATCCCTGTCGGGGTGAGGGATCAGATCACGGTCGGGTTTCGAAATGATGGTTTTGTTATCAAAATCCTTAAAGACCTCATTTTCGTATTTGCAAAGGCGTCTGTATTCAATCCTAAGAATAGGTTTGAGGTAAAATGGAGCGGTTTTTATTCGCCTTTCAACTCCTTTTGAAAAGACATCCTGGTAGTCCAGTGTTTTTGGTAAAGGATTTCGCCTGATATATTCCGCTACCCTCAAAAGCTGGCAATAGATATGGTCGGGTTTGATTTCTTTAATGAGCGCGGTAATTTTTTTATGGGCACTTTTGTTGTAAAAATACCCTGTTTGAAAGGGCCTGCCTTTTAAAAAAGCCAGCAGGATGTTTACAAAAATCCAAAACTTAGGAAGCCGGATCACCTCAATAGTTTTGCAAAAAGGTTCCATTGCGGCAATGTACTCGCGTTTTAAGGAAATGTCTGTCAGCGCACAAAGATGGATTTCATTGTGTTCGGAAAGGAATTTAATCTGGTTATAAGCCCGCAGTTTATCCCCTTTTTCGAGCGGGTAAGGAAACCTGGAAAGCAGTACAAAAATCTTCATGAGGCTCGTTGTGATTGCTGATTATCGCGGTTTCAAAAATAAATTAATTTTCCATTACCTGTCTGTAAAAGTCCTCAAGCATTCGGATGATCTGAGGCATGTTGTGCTTTTCTTCAATCAGTTTTCTTGCATTTCTACCTAAAGTATCACAAAAAGCCCTGTCAGCAGTACATTTTTCGATGGCTGATAAAAATTCGTCAGGTGTATTGGCAATTAATATATTTTCCTCATTTTTATAATCTATTCCTTCAGCTCCGATTTCAGTCGAAATTATAGCTTTTCCCAAAGCCATTCCCTCGATTATTTTAATTCGAATGCCGCTTCCTGAAAAAAGCGGTACTATCATTATTGCCTTAGAATTAATAAACTCCATAGCACTGCTAACATCGCCCAAAACTTCCACATTTACAATTTGCATTTTTTTAAGCCTCTCCGGCATATTCCTGCCGGCAAGAAAGAGCTTAAGTTCTGGGAATTTCGGATGAACAAGCGGCCACACCTTCTCAAGAAACCACTGAATCCCTTCAGCATTAGGAATCCAATCCATTGATCCCAAATGAAAAAGTGATGGAAATTCGTAATCATTCGAGAGAATATATTTATCAGAATTGACACCGAAAGATAAGTCAGTCATCGGAATCCTGCATCCCTTTTCCAGGTAATATTTCTTATCCTGTTTACTGATAGTGGCAATTCCATCATATAGATTCATGGCTGACAATTCATAATTCTTCAATTTGCGGGTAAGATATTCAAGATAAACTTTTTTTAACGGATTATTGGTTTTTTTCGAAATCCGGTTCCAAATCAGGTGTTCAATATTATGTGACCGCAGAATTATTTTAGCTTTTGAATGTTTTCGGATAGTTTCAACGTATGGTGTCATGTAAAGCATCTCAAGTTGTACAATATCGAATTCTTGATTTTTAAGAACATCAGCTAATTTGCTATCAAACTCCCTGGAAATAAAACGATCCACATGAAGGGAGGATGACGAAAATAAATTCATGAGAGCTGCCAGAGGCTTTACACTCAAATCAATATAAATTAATTCAATTCCTGTCTTTTGATGGTATTCTTCAGGAATTTCCTTTACCGGAACAAAATATTTATTTGTATTCATCGCCAAAACTTTAATATAATGACCGGCAGCAATCAACCCTTCAATATTCGCATTCATAGCCAGGGGTCCGCCTTCTTTTGGAGGATAGGGAGATTTATTGCAAATAAAAAGTATTTTCATCAGCTTTTTTTTCCAATCAGTTTACGATAAATCTTTAGCCAGGCATCTGCATCGAGCAGCGGGGAATCGGTCGTTGCCTTTATGGTTAAAAAAAATCCCAGGGGCAGCAATACCGCCGGGGCAATCCACATTCCGTAATTGGCATCTATCACTCCCGATTTTACCGACTTCTCGCCTGTAATGGAAATGATATGAAACATGACAAAAAACAGGACGGAAACAACAACAGGTAAACCAAGGCCGCCACGCCGGATTATTGCACCCAGCGGTGCTCCGATAAAAAACAATACAAAACAGGCTACGGAAAGCGTAAATTTCCTGTGCCACTCGGCCTGGTGCTTAAATATAATTTTTGTCTTTTCCTCTTTCTCTTTTTGATAGTTCTGAATATTTTGCCTTCCTTTTCTGAGTTCGTTCATTGCCATATCAAGCAGGTCGGAACGCTGGTTTTTATCGTAATCCGCAAGAAGATCGGAAGTATATGGTTTGGCTGGCTCGAAGGACTTTTGTCTCACCGAATCAATTCGCTGATAAAAATAAAATTCTCCGATCAAATGTTTTCTGACCTGTTCTTTTTTTTCATCCAATGCCAGGGTAAGGGAGTCTTCAGCTTTATCAAGCTGCCCGATATTCAGCATAGAATAATTGTTTTTAAAAAGATCCTCATTGGTTCGGGTCATTTCAAAATCAACGAGGTTAAATTTTCTGGTTTCTTCGCTGAACCTGGTTTGCTGATGAGGGCGGTTGAAGCGGTAATTCCTTTGGTCTGTCCTTTCGAGGTAATTGTATCCGCTGTAAAGGGTAAAAAGCAGGTTCATCCTGTCAGGTGTCATTTCCATCCGGCCCGAATCGGCTATAGTTACATTAACATTTCCTTTTTTATCCCTGTGATCATAAATCATGATATTTCTCACGGTTTTGTCGTCTTCATCCTTTTTCCCTATTCTGATAATAAAACCTTCGATGCCATTATAAAAAACACCTTCTTTTATATCTAGCGTGAGTTTTTTTTCCCTTACATCATAAAGTAATGACTTGAATTTAAGGTTTGCCACCGGCAACACATTATTTGAAAAATAAAATGCCACCATACTGATGACCACTGACAGAGCAATGAGCGGCATCATGATTTTCCGAAGCGAAATTCCCGCGGCTTTCATTGCGACCAGTTCATAGTATTCACCAAGGTTGCCAAATGTCATCAGAGAGGATAGGAGAATGGCAAGGGGCAAAGCCAGAGGTACAAATGTGGAAGATGCATAGAACAGAAGCTTGCCGATAATAAACCATTCAAGCCCTTTACCTACCAAATCATCAACATATCTCCATAAAAACTGCATCAGCAGGATGAACAATGCAATAAAGAAGGTCATGATAAAAGGGCCCAGATAGGATTTAATGACCAGCCAGTATATTTTCTTCATCCCTTATGTTTCAATTTATGATTGTGGCAAAGTTATACATAAAACGGGATTGAAGTTTTGCAGATACAAAAGGTATAGGGGTTTGGCGGAAATAAGGGAAAGAACAGCAAGCAATGATTTAACCCGGATAATTCATAAACAAATTTCCTGAGTAGTTTAATTTATTATAAATGAGATTCCTCTCCGCCAGCTGGCGGAGAGGAATCCCACTCTTTCTTAAAAAGCAATCTTATAAATTAATTAATGCCTTTTTGATATAAAATATTTGACCGTTAACTGATTTAATATAACCTTTAACTGATTACCTGATGTTTTGGAGGGACTTTTTTACTACATTTGTAGTCTTGTGATAAAATGGACTTTTCAATAAAATATTATTAACTTAAAAAAAAGAGTATGAAAAATTTTTTACTTTTTAGCATTGTGTTGTTACTTGCTTTGCCGGGTATATCCCAGCACAGGTCAGCAGTTTCAAAAGAGTTTCGCAACTATGCGGTGAAGGCAGGCACTCCTGTTCTTGAAACCATGAATTTCAACCAAACGGCTTTACCTTTAACCGATAACTTGTGGCCTCCGGAAGAAGGTTTGGTCGGGAATACGTATTATGATAACCAAAGCAATTCAAGTTCACAGCCCCGTGTTTATTTTTATGAAGATGGCACAGCCGGAGCAGTTTTTATGTTTGGTGTTGATTACCCTGATTTTCCGGAACGGGGAACCGGATATAATTATTTTGACGGCGCTAACTGGGGGCCTTCTCCAACTGCTAAAATTGATCCGGATCGCACAGGCTGGCCTGCTTATGATGCCTTTGGCGAGAATGGCGAAGTTTTTATGGCTCATTACTCACTCGCCACCTATGATGGCCTTGTTTTCGGAACAAGAGCTGAAAAAGGCACAGGCGACTGGACTTTCAACGACTGTTTTGGCCCTGCCGGACATGAAGGAATGGTTTGGCCAAGACTGGCGACGGGTGGTATCAATCATTCAGTGATTCACCAGATTTCACTTACACGTCCTGTAGCTAATGGCGGCGTAATTTACGAAGGACTTGACGGAGCACTACTTTATTCACGTTCGACTGACGGGGCGGTGACATGGGATCCTCTAAACCTCCTCATTGAACCCCTCAGCTCTACTTATTTTACCAGCATTGATGCAGATGCATACGAGGTGATTGCTTCTGGTGACAATGTTGCTATACTGTACGGTGCGCCGTGGATGGGTTTAGGTTTGATAAAATCTACCGACGGGGGTGAAACCTGGGAAAACACCACCATCTGGCAACATCCTTATCCTTTATGGATTACAGGCACTCCAACAGACACATTCTACTGCGCCGATGGCGCCCACCACATGGCATTCGATCAAAGCGGAATGGTTCATGTTATTTTTGGTATTAACAGGGCTTATGCTGATGCTGCCGGAAGCTATTGGTTCCCCCTTGTGGATGGAATTGGTTACTGGAATGAAAACAGGCCGACCTTTACCGACGATGTGGATGCCTTATGTCCTTATTCGGATTGCGGTTATTCTGAGCTGGTCGAAAATTACAGCCTTGTAGGCTGGGCTCAGGATGTAAATGAAAACGGAACATGGGATATACTTGGAGAAGTCGGATTATATTATATCGGTGCTTCAAGCTGGCCTCAGATTGTGATTGATGATATGAACCGGATATTTATTGTTTATGCTTCCGTAACGGAAACCTATAATAACGGAACCCAGGATTACCGTCACCTCTGGTGCCGCACTTCTCCGAACGGCGACTGGTGGGGAACTTTTTACGATCTTACCATTGATCTCGTACACATCTTTGATGAATGTACCTGGCCTTCAGTCGCTGTGAATACGGATGATAACTTCTACGTGGTCTATATGACGGATATCGAACCCGGTGGAGCAGTAAGAGGTGATTTGGATCCCTATGGTGATAACTTTATCCGTTTTATGAAAGTGTTTAAGGAGGACGTATTTACCGGTATAAAGGACAACAGTCTTCCTGTACTTGAATATGATGTTTTGCAAAACACTCCTAATCCTGCAACCGGAATCACGACAATTAAAGTTAATGTGCGAACTGCTACAAACCTTGCAATAGAAGTGGTTAATATGATCGGCCAGAAAGTACTGACTGTTGATGCCGGTTATGTTTTACCCGGTATGAACAGCATTACCCTTGATGCCGGCAAACTTACCGCAGGAGTTTATTTCTACACTGTGAAAGCCGGTGAAGCTTCTGTGTCAAAGAAAATGGTGGTTGAGTAGAATTCTTGTTAAGCGAACGAAAACAAATGCGTTCAGGTAAAATAAATATTGAGGGAGCAGGCCGGTTTAAGCCTGCTTTCTTTTATTGCCGGAATCTGTAAAAAAATTCGTTTAGCTTTTTGATTTGAATCCGGTTTTAATAATTATGGAATAAGATATTATATTCTCAAATGAAAATTAAAAAGATATTATTGCTTGCCCTGGTCATCATGATTGCCTTGCCGGGTATTTCGCAAAAAAGACCTGATGTTCCTGCCAAATTTCGGAATTATACCTTAGAGATGAAGCAACCAGCAATGGAAGCCGAAAATGTCAGTAATAATTTGTTTCAGCTTAACCAAAGCGACTTGCCTAAAGCGGATGTCATGGGAAATACATACTATGATCTCCAGTCCAACGCCGGGATGCAATCGAGGCTTCATGTTTTCGACGACCATACTATGGGCGTTGTTTTTACTTACAGTATCACCTATCCTTATTTCCCCGAGCGCGGTACGGGATATAATTATTTTGACGGCACGGCCTGGGGATCATATCCAACTGAGCGAATCGAATCGGACAGGGCGGGCTGGCCGGCTTATGCCCCTTTTGGTGAGAACGGGGAAATTTTTGTATCGCATGCAAGCGGTGGTCAATACAGCGGACTTTTCATTGAAAAGAGATATAACAAGGGAATGGGAGACTGGACAGAAATGATATTCCAGGGTCCCTATGGCGCTCCCGGTTTATTTTTCCCGCGTGTTGCCACTGCGGGACCTGATCATAGTATTATTTATCTGATCGCTGTTACAATGCCGGGAACTCCTTATCAGGGCCTCGATGGAGCACTTTTGTATTCAAGATCGTGGGATGGAGGTTTGACCTGGTACCCTGAAAACCACCTGTTTAATTTTCTAAGCTATGGAATTTATACAGGTTTTAATCCCGACACCTATGAGATCGTGGCCAAAGATAACATTGTCGCTTTTCTTTATGGATCGCCCTGGCAGGATCTCGGTTTGGTTATATCATCGGATACCGGACATACCTTCACAAAAACCATTATCTGGGAACACCCTTATCCAATGTGGTCAGGGACACCCACTGATACTTTTTATTGTGTTGATGGCGCTCATCATCTTGCTATAGATTCAGACGGAATGGTTCACCTGGTTTTCGGTATCAACAGGACTTATGCTGATACTGCAGGCTCTTATTGGTTCCCATTTGTGGACGGCATCGGGTACTGGAATGAGAACAGGCCAACCTTTTCAAACTCTTTAAATGCCCTGAATCCTTATGGAGAGCCCGGTTCGGAATTGGTTGAAGATTACAGTCTCATCGGCTGGGCGCAAGATGTGAATACTAACGGAATATGGGATATTCTTGGAGAACCGGGAAAGTACTATTTAGGTGCTTCGAGCCAGCCCCAGATTGCTGTCAATGAATATAATGAGATATTGGTTATCTTTTCGGGCATTACCGAAACCTATAACAATGGCACCCAGGATTACCGGCATCTCTGGGCGCGAAGTTCACCCAACGGCGACTGGTGGGGTAGTTTCCACGACCTTAATTCCAATTTTGCCCATATTTATGATGAATGTGTGTTTCCATCCCTCGCTTCTGATTGGGATTATGAAAGCATTTTAGTTGCCTTTCAGGCTGACAATGAACCGGGCATGGCTGTCTGTGGGGATTATGACCCTTATACAGAAAACCTGATACAGTTTCCTGAAGATGGAGTTGGCATAATTGAACTCCCTTTACCTGCTTTTGAGGTAATGCAAAATATCCCTAATCCTGCTCATGATCTGACTGCAATAAATATATTAGTAAGAAATCCGGTTCAGGTTATTCTGAATGTGACTGACCTGATCGGGCAAGTTGTTTTCGAAGCTGACGAAGGGCTTTTACCGCCCGGACTTAACAAAATAATGATTGATGTTGGTCACCTGCCAGATGGGATATATTTCTACACATTAAAAACTGACAATTCTTCTGTTTCAAGAAAAATGATAATCCGAAAATAGAATATTATGAAAAGAGCAATTTTTATCATACTTGCAGCCACATTATGTTTTACAATATCAGCACAGGATAAAATCATTTTTCAAAATAAGGAAATTCATTCAACCACATCCGTCAATTCTTTACCTCCATATTTCGATGAGGAAGATATAGGTATGACCATGTGGGATTTACAAACCAATGCCAGCATGCCAGACCGCATTCATGCTTTTGATGATGGAACTATTGGAGTAACATTCTTTTTTGGGATGAATTATTCCTCGTTTCCTGACAGAGGTACGGCCTACAATTATTACGATGGGACTAACTGGGGACCTTTTCCTTCCGTGTCACTTGAACCCTCAAAAGCCGGATCTTCCTGCTATACTTCTTGGGGAGAAACCGGTGAAATGAATGTTGCACATTTATATAGCAGCCTCGGAGAAGGCCTGATATTTAACCGAAGGGAAATCAAAGGAACCGGCGAATGGACCGAATGGAGTTTCCCGGGGCCGGAAGGATTTGAAGATGTTCTTTGGCCAAGATTGACAACAAGTGGAACAAATAACAGTACGATCCATCTTTTATGCAGCACTAAACCGGTTGCCAACGGAGGTTCAACCTACCTGGGACAGGATGGCGCCTTGCTTTATTCCCGGTCAACGGATGGAGGTGAAACATGGGATCCTCAAAATATTGTACTGCCGGAAATTGATTCGTCTTTTTATTCCGGGTTCGAACCGGAACAATTCCTTATTAAAGCAAGAGAAAATACTGTAGCCATTCTCACAGGAGGCGACTGGATGGATCTGGTTTTGCTTAAATCGAATGATTCTGGTGAAAGCTGGATCAAGACCATTGTCTGGGAACATCCTTTTCCCGATTCATCCGCCTTCCCGACCGACACCTTTTATTGCCCGGACGGCAGTTATTGTCTTGAACTCGAAAGCGAAGGCAAGGCACATATTGCCTTTGGAATTGATCTGCTAATGGGAGACATGGGCTGGTGGCTTCCCGTTGTTGACGGAATCGTTTACTGGAATGAGGACAGACCCACTTTTTCCGATGATGTAAATGCTTTGAATCCTTATGGACACCCGGATTCGGAGCTTGAAATTGATTATAGCCTGGTTGGCTGGACACAGGATTTAAACAACAATGGAATCTGGGATGTACTTGGTGAATTCGGCAATTATTATTCAGGTGTTTCCAGTATGCCGCAGCTTGTGATAGATGATTCGGACGATCCCATTCTGATCTATACATCTATAACCGAAACCTATCATAACGGAATGCAGGATTACCGCCATCTTTGGCTCCGCCAGGGTTATAACCATGGAAATAACTGGCTGGACTTTGTTCATTTGTATGATGGCCTCTCTTCATTATTCGAAGAACACGTTTTTCCGTCGGTAAGCTCTTATCACGACGGCCATATTTATGTTGTTTATCAAGCGGATATCGAACCCGGCATGGCTGTCAGGGGTGATTTGGATCCATATTCTCAAAATACCATACGGGTTATAGATATTTACTGGCCGGTTAGAATTGAAGAAAATGACTATTGCCTAAAGGGATTTTCAGTTTCTCAAAATTCCCCAAATCCCTTTAGTCAATATGCTTTAATTAACATTAATTTATCCGGCGCTTGTAATTTAATGTTGACGATTACCGATCTTGCCGGAAAAATTGTTTATGGATCGAATGAAGGATTGCTAAGCTCCGGGCTTCATACAATCAGGATTAACGGTTCATACTTAAATCCCGGGATTTATTTCTATACCGTTTATGCCGGCGAAAACCGGGTTACCAAAAAGATGATGATCAGATAAATTTCATCCTGTTAAAGGTAATTATGTACTTTTGGATTAATTTTGTATTTTAAAATATTGCATCAATAAGTGAGTAATTCAATTTTTCTATAATTAATAAATAACAGTGTTATGAAAAAGTTTCTCCTCTTTGTTATGATCATGAGCATTGGCCTCATTTGTTTCTCACAGAGCCGGGTAATTCCAACTAAAGAACAACGCAATTATGCGCTGAAAAAAGTTCACGGGATCCACCAGAGTGAAAACGGTTTAAAGCAAAAACCGATGCCTTCCAATACAACCCTCGTTACACCCTATGAAGAAACGATAGGAAATACCCGGTACGACTTGCAATCGAATACCAGTATGCAGAACCGTTTCCATGTGTATGATGACGGAACAATGGGAGCAACCTGGACTTTTGGCCTTGCTGACCCGGATTTTGCCGACCGTGGTACCGGCTATAATTACTTTGACGGAACGGTATGGGGTCCGGCTCCTACTGCAAAGATTGAAACCATCAGGGCAGGCTGGCCGTCTTATGCGCCTTACGGAGAAGACGGTGAAATGGTCGTTTCGCATAATTTTTCCAATGGCTCATTGTTCTTAGAAAAGCGTGCTCAGAAAGGAACCGGAGCCTGGACAGAAAGCTTTTTATCAGGACCCAGCGCTGTGCCGATATCATGGCCAAGAGCCATAACCTCCGGGGCATCTCATAATATCATACAGGTTCTTGCAATTACCTGGCCTGTTGCCAATGGCGGACCCATTTATGAAGGCCTTGACGGCGCTTTGCTCTATTCAAGAACAACAGACGGTGGCGCTACATGGGATCCTCAAAACATGATCCTCGACGGACTTACTTCAAATGAGTACGTGGGCTTTACAGCCGATATGTATGAATGGGCGGCTATGGGCGATAATATTGCCTTCCTAGTAGGTGATTCGTGGCAGGACTTCCTGCTGATGAAGTCATCTGACAATGGCGCTACATGGACCAAGACGGTCATCTGGGAACATCCTTATCCGTTTTTTGCAGGGGGAGTTACCGATACATTTTACTGTGTTGATGGCGATCATCATCTTGCGTTTGATTCCGATGGAATGGTGCATGTGGTTTTCGGTATCAACCGCGCGGTGGCTGATGATGCAGGTTCGTACTGGTTCCCGCTGGTTGACGGTGTGGGTTACTGGAATGAAGACAGGCCGACATTTACAAACGATATGAATGCCTTATGCCCCTATTCGGATTGCGGATACTCGGAATTGGTTGAAGATTACAGCCTGATCGGCTGGGCACAGGATATAAACGAAAATGGTACATGGGACATCATTGGCGAAGTCGGGTTATATTATGTGGGTGCATCGAGCATGCCGCAGATTATTGTCAACGAGCAGGGTGAAATGGTTATTGTTTATACGTCGGTTACAGAAACGTATAATAACGGAACCCAGGATTACCGTCACCTCTGGGGACGCTATTCTCCCAACGGCGACTGGTGGGGAAGCAAATTTGCCGACCTGACATCTTCGCTTGAACATATTTTCGATGAATGTGTATTTCCGTCAGTGGCTACTTTTTCCGATGATTATGTTTACCTGGTCTATCAAACGGATGTTGAGCCGGGTCTTGCCGTAAGGGGTGATTTGGACCCTTATACCGATAATGTCATACATTATATGAGGATTGACGTTGGTGACGAAATTTATGTGGGTGTTAAAGAAAACGACGACCCCATACATGATGAGGATGTGCTGCAAAACTCACCTAACCCTGCCAAAGGCACTACTGTAATAGGAGTAAATATACATAAGGCCGCGACACTTACATTGAAGCTTGTGAATATGACCGGACAGCAGGTGATGGTTTATGATGGGGGCATTGCAACTCCCGGTATGAACCGGATTGTTCTTGATGTTTCGGATTTGGCGCGGGGAACTTATTTCTATACGGTAAAGGCGGGCGATGCCGAAGTAACGAAAAAGATGGTGGTGAAGTAGGATCAATTTTATAAAAAAAAGAGGCTGTCTTAAAAGTCATTTTCGGATTCCAAAGTCATACTGAACCTGTCGAAGTATGATTGATTTTCAGCAAAATACACATTTCGGCAAGCTCAATGTGACCCAAGTTCCTGACTTTTGAGACAGCCTCTTCAGAGTAAGTGATAAGAATGTTTTAGTTGGGTACCTGTGTTCCTTTTCCTGAATTAGGCAGCCAGATTTCATCTTTGTCAATGTTATCTGATTGCATATCGAGGTTGTAATCGCTTTCAAGATAGCCAGATGTTCCCGCTTCGGTTTCCCATGCTGGCGAGTAATCCGTTGTGCCTATGACGCCGTCATGATCGCCATCGCCTCCTGTCATTCCCCAATATCCCATTGGAAGTTCCTTGTGGCCGTCTGTTCCGCCATAAACCTGACCTGAGCCTGTCGAAAAGTTATAAGTATATACTCCCCCGGATTTTGTCAATCCTACAGATGACATAATGCTTAAATGATTGTGGTGATATACAACCACAAACAGGTTATTGCTTACTGTGGTTGTAAAATGTAATCCCGGCATTCCATCAATTCCTATAACAGCGCCATCACTTTGTACAAAGGCCGCCTGCCTTGCTATGGCCGTCGTTCCTGTGGCCGAAACAGCGTCAACGGCATCGCGAAGTTCTATCAGTATCCAGTCAACTACATTCGGATTGGGTATAGCAGCCACACTTTCTGTCCCGGCATAATTCCAGGGAGCGCTGTTGTAAGGTTGGCTTAGTGGTAAAATCCCGTTCAGCAATGGGGTCATCTGCACTCCGTCAAAAGGTCCTTCCAAAAGCATGGTCAATTCAAGATTCAGATCCGTGGCCGAAACAACAATATAATCAGTTTTTATCTCGGTATCATTTCCAATGGCATTTACCGAGGTTAACTGAACCGTATAATTTCCTGCATCATTAAATTGTACCTGCGGATTCTGTGAGGCCGATGTTGTTCCTCCTGTATAAGTCACGGTGGATGGTGTAAAAGCCCATAACCAGCTTGTCGGATAATTGGTTGACAAATCGGTAAAATTAACTGTTGCACCAACAAAGGGTGTTGTCGTGCTTGCCACAAAATCGGTTACAGGTGGCTCTGACCAAACACAACCATTGATCAGGGTCAGAACGAATTCATTCCCTTCATCATCGGCCATGTTGGTCACGAAGTCTGTTGAAGAAATGCCTTTTGCATCTCCGGGTGTAGAAGTCCAGAATAAATTAGGACAAACCGTAATCCCCGGCGTATATGTAAATACGATATCAAAAAATTTCATACCCACCGATCCTGTTCCACTGACGGCCGCAGAGTATATGACTGCAATGGTATTCCAGCCCGGAGCAGGATTGTTTTCAATAATATTGGTCAAATAGTTGGCTGTCGGGAACTGTGCATTATAATTGGTCAGATTTGCAGGTGTCATTGGTGCGGCATTATATAACCTGGTGGCATCATAAGCAATATACCAACTCCAGGATGAGATCAGATTATTCCCGGTCATCGGATTGTTAATAGCTTCCAGTGTTACTGGTACCAGTACTGTACCCGGAGCAGGGTTCGTAACTGTACCCAATTGTATAGTGGCTACCGGCGGTATCCCCTGGACATTAATATAATTTGTCTTGGTCATCGTATTCGGGCCACTGGCATTAGCAGCAGTAAGAGAAACAGTATAAAGTCCCTGGGCATTAAATTGTACCTGCGGATTCTGTGAAGCAGAACTTGTACCGCCGGTATAGGTCACTGTTGCCGGATTAAACGTCCAACTCCAGGATGTAGGTGTATTGGTGGATAGATCCGTAAAGATCACCGTTTGGCCTACGTTCGGAGTTGTATTGTTTGCGGAAAAATCAGCAACCGGGGCATATTGTACCGAAATATAATTTGTTTTTGTTTCAGGATCACTTCCGTAGGCATTTGTCGCAGTAAGTGTAGCCGTGTATTGACCACCTGCATTGAACTGAACCTGCGGGTTCTGTGAAGCCGAACTTGTTCCGCCTGCGTAGGTAACTGTTGCCGGACTGAATGACCAGTTCCAGGAGGTGGGTGTATTCGTGGACAGATCCGTAAAGGTCACCGTTTGACCTATAAATGGAGTCAAATTATTTGCGGTAAAATTGGCAACAGGTGCAGAACCTGCACCCTGGATGACCAGAGTATAATCCTCCACTTCCCCGTAACTGAAAGTTTCGCATGATGTCGGATCGGCATTGTATTTCAGGGAAGTCCTCATGCGGGTAGCTCCCGTTGTTGCGGTAGCAGGTATGGTAATGCTTAAAGTCCTTGTACCCGGACCTGTAGTTGTACCCAGATCGAAGCTTTCTCCTGTATCAGTAAAATCACAATCCTGGTTCCAGTCAATGAATATCCAGTAATTTTCCGCCCAGGATCCGGTTGAACCGCAGGACATAGAAGCAGTATATGCAGTACTTTTTGTCACCGTGGTTGAAATCGAAGTATAATCGTTGTAACCGGCAGTTCCGGTGGTTGTGTTATTGATTGTGTTGAATGTCACATTGCTGATCCATTCTTCACTGAATGTAGTTCCGGATGACGCACAGTATGTACAGTTGATTACGTTGATATAGGCTGTTTTGGTTTCTGTATCGCTGCCGCTCGCATTGGTAGCAACTAAACTTACATTATACGTACCCACAGTATTATATGCAATTGCCGGAGGTGTTTGTCCGCTGTATGTAGAGGGTGAGCCCCCGGGGAAAGACCAGCTCCAGGATGTGGGTGAGCATGAAGACAAATCCGAAAAGGTAACGGTTCCGCCAACATTAACTGTTGTTGGTGTTCCTGAGAAATTGGCTATAATGCCAGAAACAGTAATATATCCGGTTTTGATTTCTGAATCATTTGAAGTGGCATTAGTCACTGTAAGTGTGACATCATAAGTTCCGGCGGTATTATAATAAATAGCCGGTGGAGTTTGACCGCTATGACTTGCAGGAGTACCTCCAGGGAAACTCCAGCTCCATGACGTAGGGCCCCCGACTGACAGATCTGTAAAAGTCACTGAACTGCCAGTACAAACTGATGTAGGTGTTCCTGAAAAATTAGCTGTTAATGCAGGTGCTGTAAATTGCCAGTTTGCAATTTTGGTTTGGCGGCTACCGCCGTATTGTGTTGTGAACCAAAAGGTATGATCATCATCGGGATCAATGGAAATGGCAGAATAATCACCCCAGCGGTTATAAGAGGACTGAGCTGATGTTGCAGTTTGTATGACAGATTCGGCAATATCCATAACACCGGCGCCTGTAGCGTAAGCTGAGGCAGATTGCCCGCAATATCTGATCCCGGGATAAACTGTGGTTGAGGAAATTGAATACCCGAGGCCGATTTCGCTAAAGCCATTCAAGGCCACACTTCCCATCCACCGAGAATGTACGTCGGGAGCATAGGTTCCTGTCTGACGCACCGACCATGAGCCTGTGGTTTTCCGCAATTCATACCACCTGATTCCCGCATGATCCGTTGCATCCACATCTACAGTATGGCAGCAGACAATGGTTTGATAGGTTCCGAAATTCCTGTATTGCGGAATATTCATTATTACCTGTGGTATGCCGTCAAGTTCCTGGGCAATTGGTTGTTTTATATTATCCCAGGTAGCTCCAAAATTACTGTCGAATGCGGTAACACCCAACTGCTGGACCCGGTTAAAGGTCGAAGAAGCAGGAGTAGCCCAGTTGACTGCAAGTTCATATATCCAAAGTTGGTCACTTCCACCACCGATAGCATCGTCATTGATGGTAATAAACAGGCCGGGAGAACCTGCGGGTGCAAACGCTCCGTCATTATCCAATGGCGGTACACACATGAATCCGTCAATTGTCGTTGGCCGCCACGCATTGTTGAAACCCACGAACTGAGCTGTAAGCCCATTCAGCATTTGCGACCTTTGAAATACATAAATATCATTGCCACTGCTGTTGTTCGTGCCCATATAATAACCGTCCTGCCAGATGCCAAATTTTTCATAATCAGGCATATCTGCTACATCAAATGAATATTTATGCCAGCTTCCTGTCGGGTCACTGGTTTGAGAAACAGCCACCAGCATGTAATCATTGGCTCCGCAAATCGAAAATTCTACAGCAAGCCACCTGTCAGCCTGTTCATCGTACAAAACCAGAGGGTCGCCATCATTACACGTCGCACCGGTAACACCTGAAAATAATGCGTTCATGTTGCTTGGTCCGGCTACCAAGGCTCCTGTCGTGTTGTTATAAATTGCATAAACAGTATTGATGGTTTGCATGAAATGATTCGGACCTACTGTTCCATTACAGTCCGAAGGAAAATAAGGAGATGTTTGTCCGCTGAAATTCAAAATGGGCGCTTTTGTATTTTCAGTCTGACCCATTTGCTTTTGCCATGCTTCATCCTGTCCTTTTGGAAGAGCAATGGATTCAAAGGGATATGACCTGTTTTCCAGTTTCTTATTTAGAACTTTCTTTTCACCTTTGGCTATTAATTCTGCCCATTCGGCTTCAGTAATGGCAGGTATATCTTTTAACGGTGGTGTCAATCCATGATAGACACCGGTCCCAATGATGGATGGAGAAATGGGCTCATCCTGAGCCATAGCAACATAACACGGACAAATAATTGCTGAAATAATCAAAAATAGTACAACTCGTCTCATAATTTATTAATTTTTAATATATGAATTTAATTGTGATCTCAATGACTATGACCTGATAAAGTAAATTAAGACACTGCGATATTACGAAAGGTTTATTGATATAACAAAAAATCCGGTAGTAAAGTTAAGTTGTATCGAAACAATTTATTTCAACCTAGTCAATACAGAATTACACAGGGTTACGGTTGGGATTTTTAGCAAAAGCAAAAGCCCCCGAAAAAAATTCCGAAGGCTTTTTCTTTTAACTCTTATTTTAATAACTATTGCAAAAACACTTTCTTCTGCGTAACCTGATTACCACTCTGTACTTTAA